>CANRIW010000012.1 GCA_947630785.1 uncultured Oscillospiraceae bacterium
CTCTCACCTCATTCCCATTTTACCTCATCTATGCAAAAAAGTCTGCCTCTAGGCAGACTTTTTCGACAGACTGAGAGGCGGCCTGCGGCCGCCTCTTTTTTGTCCGCCGAAAATTCCTCGTCAAAATCCTCAAATAACCGTTGCCAAGCGGCGGATTTTATTGTATAATTGCGGGTAGCGGTGTTTCGCGCCGGGAGGGACGTCCTCTGGCGCTGACCAATTCGTAAGGAGTGGAATGAATTATGAGCTATTCTGTCGACAAGATCCGCAACGTCGCTCTGCTGGGCCACAGCGGCAGCGGCAAGACCACCCTGGCCGAGAGTCTTTTGTTCGTCACCGGGGCCATCGACCGCATGGGCAAGACCCCCGACGGCAATACCACCTGCGACTACGACCCTGAGGAGGTCAAGCGCCAGATCTCCATCTCCCTGGCCGTGGCCCCCGTGGAATATAACGGCTGCAAGATCAATGTGCTGGACGCCCCCGGCGCCTTCGACTTCGCCGGCGAGGTGGCCGAGGCCCTGTGCGCCGCCGACGCGGCCATCCTGGTCTGCTCCGCCAAGGACGGCGTGTCCGTGGGCCTGGAGAAGGCGTGGAAGTACTGCGAGGAGCGCAAGCTGCCCCGGCTGATCTACGTGTCCAAGACCGACGAGGACAACGCCGACTTCGCCGGCACCCTGGAGGCCCTCCGGGCCCGGTTCGGCAACTCCATCGCCCCCGTGGCCGCCCCCGCCCCCGACGGCAAGACCGTGGTGGACCTGGTGGCCAATAAAGCCTATGAGATGGGCAAGGGCAAGCGGGTGGAGAAGCCCGTCCCCGCCGATATGGCCGACGAGGTGGAGACCCTCCGGGCCGAGCTGATGGAGTCCGCCGCCGGCACCGACGAGGAGCTGATGGAGAAGTTCTTCGACGCCATGGAGCTCTCCTCCGCCGACACCGCCAAGGGCGTGGCCATCGGCGTGCGGGACTGCAGCCTGACCCCCGTGCTGTGCGGCTCCGCCATCACGGGCCTGGGCAGCGCCATGCTGCTGGACAACGTCATCGCCCTGGCCCCCAACCCCGCCGAGGGCAAGCCCATGGAGACCGTGGACGGCGAGGCCGTCAAGGTGGACCCCGCCGGCGCTCCCGTGGCCTTCGTGTTCAAGACCGTGGCCGACCAGTACGGCAAGTACACCCTCATCAAGGCCGTGTCGGGCACCATCACCTCCGATCTGACCCTGTATAATCCCCGGACCAACTCCAACGAGAAGCTGGGCCGTCTCTACACCATGCGGGGCAAGAAGACCGAGGAGATCAAGGAGATCCCCTGCGGCGACATCGGCGCCATCGGCAAGATGGACAAGGTCAAGACCAGCGATACCCTGTGCGCCGCCGGCAGCGGCGTGGAGCTGAAGGGTGTCCCCTTCGCCGAGCCCAACTACTCCGTGGCCATCTCCCCCAAGACCCGGGGCCAGGAGGACAAGGTGGCCCAGGGCCTCTACCGCCTCAACGACGAGGATCCCTCCTTCACCCTGGTCAACAACGCCGAGACCCACCAGATGGTCCTTACCGGCACCGGCGACATCCAGACCGACGTGCTGGTATCCAAGCTCAAGAGCCGGTTCAACGTGGAGGCCGAGCTGGGCGAGACCCGGGTGGCCTACCGGGAGAAGATCCGCAAGACCGTGTCCAAGCAGGGCCGTCACAAGAAGCAGACCGGCGGCAGCGGCCAGTTCGGCGACGTGTGGGTCCGCTTCGAGCCCAACCCTGAGGAGGAAGAGATGGTCTTCGCCGAGGAGGTCTTCGGCGGCTCCGTGCCCAAGAACTTCTTCCCCGCCGTGGAAAAGGGCCTGCGCGAGGCCTGCGTCCACGGGCCTCTGGCCGGCTACCCCGTGGTGAACCTGAAGACCGTGCTGTACGACGGCTCCTATCACCCGGTGGACTCCTCCGAAATCGCCTTCAAGACCGCCGCCCAGCTGGCCTACAAGGCCGCCATGCCCGAGGCCAACCCCGTGCTGCTGGAGCCCATCGGCGAGCTGAAGGTCACCATCCCCGACAGCTACATGGGCGACGTCATGGGCGACATCACCAAGCGCCGGGGCCGCGTGATGGGCATGAACCCCACCGGCGACGGCGAGCAGGTGCTGGAGGCCGAGGTGCCCATGGCCGAGATGACCTCCTACGCCATCGACCTGCGGGCCATGACCCAGTCCCGCGGCTCCTTCACCTTCCACTTCGTGCGGTATGAGGACTGCCCCCCCGCCGCCCAGGAGAAGGCCATCGCCGCCGCGAAGGCCATGCAGGAGGAATAAACCCAGAAAATACGGCGATCCCCGTCCGAGAGGACGGGGATCGTTTTATTTTATGCTCTGTCACTCCAGCGTCTCCCGGATGGTGCCGCCCCCCAGGACCGTCCCGTCCCGGTAGAGGACCGCCGCCTGGCCGGGGGTCACCGCCCGCTGGGGCTCGTGGAAGCGGAGGATCACCCGCTCGCCGTCTGCGGTGACGGTCACCGGCTGCTCTTTCATCCGATATCGGGTCTTGGCCTCCGCCTCGAAGGGCTCCGACGGCGGCAGGGCCATCCAGTTCCAGTCGTCCGCCACGCAGCCGGAGCTGTACAGGGCGCTCTCCGGCCCCAGGGTCACGGTGTTGGCCGCCATGTCCTTGGCGCAGACGTACACCCGCTCCCCGGCGGGCACCCCCAGGCCCCGCCGCTGGCCGATGGTGTACCCGGCGGCCCCCCGGTGGGTCCCCAGCACGTTGCCCTCCCGGTCGATGAGGTCCCCGGGGACGCTTTTTTCCCCCGTGTGCCGCTCGATGAAGGAGAGATAGTCCCCGTCGGGCACGAAGCAGATGTCCTGGCTATCGTGCTTGCGGGCGTTGACGAAGCCCTCCCGCTCCGCCAGGTCCCGGACCTCAGTCTTGGTCATCCCCCCCAGGGGGAACAGGGTGTGGGTCAGCTGATCCTGGGTCATGGCGTACAGCACATAGCTCTGGTCCCGGCTGAGGTCGGCGGCCTTTTGGAGCAGATACCTTCCGTTTTCCTGAATGATCCGGGCGTAGTGCCCCGTGGCGATGTAGGCGCACCCCAGCTCCTGCGCCCGGCGGTACAGCCGCTCGAATTTCAGATACCGGTTGCAGTCGATGCAGGGGTTAGGGGTCTCCCCCGCCCGGTAGCTGCCGATGAATTTCCGGATGACCTTCTCCTCGAAGTCATCCATGAAGTTGAAGGTGTAGTGGGGGATGCCCATCCGGTAGCACACCGCCTTGGCGTCCTCCACGTCGTCCAGGGTGCAGCAGGGGTGGCCCTTGTCCAGGCCGATGTCCTCGTTGCCGAACAGCCGCATGGTGGCGCCGATGCACTGATACCCCTGCCGCGTCAGCAGCAGGGCCGCCGCGCTGGAGTCCACCCCGCCGCTCATGGCCACCAGGACCTTCTCCGCCATCTCGCCTCCCCCTCTCGTCAGTGTTTCGCCCAAATTATAAGGCCCCGGCCCCTCCCCTGTCAAGGGAGAGGCCGGGGCCTTCGCTGTGATGGAACTCAGCCGGTGATCTTGAACCCGCCCCTGTGGCCCTCCGCCCGGACGGTGATCACGGTCTTGCCGGATACCTCCACGTTGAAGGACGACGTCTGGATATCGCTCTCGGAGAAGATCACGTTTCCCGCCCCGTCCTCCATCTCCATGGAGAGGTCGCCGGACCGGGTCTCCACCTCTACGTGGAGGGCGTCCCCCTTCGGGTGGAGGGTGTGCCGCCCCCTGCCGGTGAGCATGGCGTAGCTGGCCGACCAGCTCTGCCGGCCGGCATGGCCCACATAGCCTATTCGGACGGAGGACCGCCCGGTGCCAAAGACCACCGACACGATGATTACCGCGGCCACCAGGACCCCCGCCAGGATGAAGGCCAGGGGGCCTTTTGCTCGATACCGTTTCATGTCCGGTCACATCCCCACCGGGTCACTTGTACTTGACGGCGGTGCCGTAGGCCACCACCTCGGCGGCCCCCTGCATCACCGACGACGAACCGTACCGGATGTTCAGAATGGCGTCGGCCCCCAGGGCCTCGGCCTCGTCCACCATGCGTTTGGTGGCGATCTGCCGGGCCTCGGTGAGCATCTCGGTGTAGCCCACGATCTCGCCGCCCACCAGGGTCTTCATGCCCGCCATAAAGTCCTTGCCGAAGTGCTTGCACTGGACGATGGTGCCCTTCACCACGCCAAGGGCCTCGAACTCCTTATCGGAGCCCGGGATATAGTCAATATTGAGCAGCAGCATCTGATTCTCCTCCTTCGATTTCTTTGAAACGCGCCCGCAGCACCCACAGGGCGGGCAGGAACATGAGGACAAACCCGGCGGCGCATATCCCCAGAACGATCTGGGCCGCCAGGGGCATATCCGGGATGAAGCACAGGCCCGCCATCACCGCCGCCGAGCCCAGCATGATCAGCCCGTAGAAGGTCACCCCCAGGGCGGCGGCCCGCTTCTTCCGGCGGTGGGCCGCCTCAATACTTTCTTGCCTCATCTTCCTCCCCCTTTCCGATCTCCCGGATGCGCTGGATCAGGGCGTACAGCACCCCCAGGATCACCACCACCGGCACGGCCCCGATGAAGATGGGCACCCAGACGGGCGGCGCGCCCTCCGGGAAGGTGGTCCAGGCCCACACCAGCACCCCGATGGGCGCCGCCATCATCGCCATGATCGCCAGGGCGATGACGGTGGGCGCCACATAGCGCCTGATCTTGTCGGTCTTTTTCACGTTCACAAACTTGGTCCCCTCCTGTTCTTTTTGGGCCATGCGCGCCAGCACCCCGTCGGCGTCCAGGGTGTCCAGCCGGGCGTGGTCCTCTTTCAGGGAGGCGCACAGGGCCGCCATCTCGTCCAGACTGGCCTTCCGCCGCTCCAGCTGGATCACATGCCGGTCCATGGCGTCCTCCAGGGTGAGCTCCCCGGATCTCAGCCGCTTGATCTCCTCGATGGGCACGTCCAGCATCCGCAGCAGCCGGATCTTCTTCAGCCACTCCACGTCGGCCTCGCCGTAGTCCCGGTAGCCGTTGTCGCTGTTGCGGCCGGGGGTGAGCAGCCCCTCCTTTTCATAAAAACGGATGTTGCCCTTGGTGATGCCCGCCAGCCGCTCCACCTCGTTGATCTTCACGGCCCGCGCCTCCCTTCTGAACCCACGGTACACCTTCCACCAAGTGGAAGGTCAAGAGGTTTTTTGCGCTTTTTTCAAATTTTGATAGACGATCCCCGCCAGGCAGGCCGCCAGCACCGCAACGGCCGCCGTGGCCGCCTCCGCCGCCGCGATGCCCGCTTTGGCGTTCAGCGTCACCGCCAGGAAGTTGGCCCCCGTGTGGAGCAGCACGGCGGCGAGATACAGCCAGCCCTTCCCCGGCCGCCGCGCGGCGGCGAACACCAGCACGGAGTTGCTGACGTGGAGGGCCACCGCCAGCACCCGCTCCAGCGCCGTCCAGAGGAACGTCCACACCGGGACAGCCGCCACGGTCTCCGCCGCGGACAGCACCGCCGGGTCGGTGACGGCGCCGCTCCCCGCCAGCAGCAGCACAAGCAGGTTGTTCAGCATGGCGGCGCCCACGACCAGCACCGCCTCGGCGCCGCCGTGGCCCGCGCCATAGGCCAGGGCCGTGGCGGGCGCCGTGTGTTTTTTCAGCAGGGACCGGAAGGCAATGAGCCGCCCCGTCTCCTCAAAGAGCCCCGCCGCCAGGCCGCCGTAGAGGCCGTAAAGCCAGATATTCCCCTGGATCGCCCCGCCCAGGGGGCCGCCCAGCACCAGAGCGTGGAGTATCTGCTCCAGCACCAATACGGAGACAGCGAAGGTCCCCGCGCCCACCCAGAAGGCGGACCACCTTCCTCCCTTCCTGTGGTACCACAGCATCAGGCCCAGGGGCAGGGCCGGCGTCAAAAGTCCGGTGAACACGATGGCCGCGATCTGCATCGCTCTCACTCCCTCTCCGTTTTTTGGGGCCGGGGCCCCCGTTCAACGTCAGCGTATACCTTCCACCAAGTGGAAGGTCAAGGGGTTTTTGAAAATTTCTCAAAAAAATTTTACGGGGCCGGGAAAAACGTCCCGGCCCCGCAGTCATCAAACATCGCGGGCCTCCGGCAGCAGGGGGCCGGACAGGTCGATCTCTCCGTAGCGGCTGACGCTCTCGCCCTCCACCAGGATCTGCACCTGCTCCACCGCGTCCAGGCTGCACAGGGTGTTCACCAGGGACTCGATGACCAGTTCTCTCTCCCCCGCCGTCTCCGGCATCTCATCCAGCAGGGCGGAGGAGACATTGACAGAGCACACCCCGCCGTCCATCCAGGCGGCGTACACCGTCAGGTCGGCGGGCAGGAGCGCGGCCAGCGCGTTTTCGTTCTCCGGCCCGGCGACCAGGGCCTCCAGCACCGCCTTGGCGGGGGCCTCGTCCTCGGTGAGGCGGAAGGTGCGCACCTCATAGCCCAGGCCGCCGCTCACCATGCGGAAATAGAGGGTGGCGGGCACCTCCACCGGCTCCTCCTCCGCCCCGGAGAACACCACGTCCCCCGCGCGGAGCACCCGGCCCTGGGGCTGGCCCTCCACCGTGATGCGCACCCCGTCGATCCCGCTGATCTGAGTGAGGGTCAGGGCCACACAGTAGTCGGCCAGCGTCCGCTCCATTCCCTCCAGGGCGGCGTAAGGGGCGGACAGTTCCACCCTTGCCACCCGGTTCTCCACCGACCAGTCCAGCAGGGCGGTGCCCGCGGGCGCGAAGGGGAGCAGCCCCGCGTCGGCGGGGGGACCGGCCAGCAGAGCGGCCATCAGGTCGGGGACGGTCTCCTCTCCCCCGCACTCCGTCTCGGCCAGCGCCGAGCTCAGATCGTTCCGGCCGGAGGGGAACCACAGGGACAGGCCCTCCTCCGTCTCAGTCTGTCCCTGTCCGCAGGCGGACAGCATCAGCAGCAGCGCCGCCAGCAGCAGGGCGGCAAACCTGTTTCTCATTTCCTGCCGCCCCCTTCCTCCGTGAGGGCGGGGAACTCCGCGTAAAAGACAGTGCCCCGTCCCGCCGGGTTGGGCTCCGCGGTGATGTCCCCGTTGTGGAGGCGGGCGGTGTCCCGGGCGATGGACAGCCCCAGGCCGGTGCCTCCCCGTTCCCGGGACCGGGCCTTGTCCACCCGGTAGAACCGGTCGAAGATCTTTGGCATGTCCTCGGGGGGAACGCCCACGCCGGTGTCGGCCACCGCCAGGACCACTTTGTCCTCCTGCCGGAAGACGGACACGTCCACCCGCCCCCCCGGCACATTGTATTTGATGGCGTTCTCGATGAGGTTGAATGCCACCTGGTACAGGTCGTCCTCGTTGGCCAGAAGAGTACAGGCGGGCTCCAGCTCCCTGGTGAGGGTGATGCCGCTGGCCTCGGCCAGGGGCAGGAGCATATCGGCCACCCGGGCGGTCACCGCCCCCAGCTCCACCGGCTCCCGCTCACGCTCCACCGCCGCGTCCAGCCGGGTGAGGGTCAGCAGCCGCTCGCTGATACGGGTGAGCCGTTCGGACTCGTCCCCGATGTCGGACACGAACTCCCGCACGGTGCCCATGTCCACGCTGTCGTTCTGCAAAATGGAGTCGGTGAGCAGACGGATGGAGGCCAGGGGGGTCTTGAGCTCATGGGACGCATCGGACACGAAGCGGCGGCGGGCCTCCTCGGTGGTCTGGAGGCGTTCCGCCATCTGGTTGAACTCGTCAGCCAGCTGGGCCATCTCGTCCCCGCCCCGGATGACCGCCCGGTGACCGTACTCGCCCCCCTGCAGCCGGCGGATGGCCGCAAGCAGCCGGCCGGCGGAACGGGTCAGCGCCTGGGAGAACAGCAGCGCCAGCACCGCCGCCACAAGGCAGATGACGACGGAGATGCTCCGCAGGTTGTTCTGGATAGAGAGAAGGATATCGGCCTGTTCGCTGTCATACTCATAGAGGTACACGCAGCCCAGCACCTCGCCCCGGTAGACCACCGGCGCGGCCGCGCGGCCGCGGAAGGCGCCGTCCCGGTACTCCAGCCGCCACACATCCTGCCCGTCCAGGGCCGCCACCACCTCTCCCATCAGGGCGAAATCGCCGGCGCGGTCATCCAGCGTGGAGTTGTCGTAGAGGATGCGGCCCTCCCCGTCTGTGACCAGCACCCGGGTGGCCTGCACATCCTCCAGCAGGGCCATGGTCTGTCCCGCTCCCTCGGCGGTGAGCGTCTCGGACACGGACAGGGCCGAGCCGATGACCAGGGCCTGCCGGCGCAGGGCAGCGGCCTTGGAGGAAAAGACCATATCCTCCACCATGATAAGGGGATAGGTGTTCATCACGATGATGATGGCCGCCACCACCAGCAGATAGGTGAGGGCGTATTTGACCCGGATGGACCGCCAGAAGGGGACCCGGCTGGAACGCTCCCGCTTTGCCTGGGTCTCCAGCTGCCGCGCCGCTGTCTCCGCCATGGTCTCCCTCCTCTCCTGTCCGATCCCACGATCATTTCACATGAAACAGCCGGCCTCCATTTATTGGCCGCTGGCAAAGTAGTAGCCCACGCCCCATCTGGTCATGATATACCCGGGGTTGGCGGGGTCGGGCTCCAGCTTCTCCCGCAGCCGCCGGATGTGGACGTCCACCGTGCGGAACTCGCCGATGTACTCGTACCCCCACACCAGATTCAGCAGGTTCTCCCGGCTGTACACCCGGCCCGGATTGCGCATGAGCAGGGCCATCAGGTCGAACTCCTTGGCGGTGAGCTCCACCCGCGCCCCGTCCCGGTAGGCGGACCGCTCCGCCAGATCCAGGGTGATGCTGCCCCGGGTGAGGCGGTCGGCGTCCTTTTTCTGCTGGGCGGCGGTGCCGGCCCGGCGCAGCAGCGCCCGGATGCGGGCCTTCAACTCCAGGATGTTGAAGGGCTTGGTGATATAGTCGTCCGCCCCGCACTCGAATCCGATGATCTTATCGGCGTCCTCGCTCTTGGCGGTGAGCATGATGACAGGCACGTTGGAGAACTCCCTGATCTTCATGCAGGCCTGGAGCCCGTCGATCCGGGGCATCATCAGGTCCAGGATGATCAGGTCGTACTCCCCGGCCCTGGCCTTTTCCACAGCCTCCTCGCCGTCGTATCCCGTGTCCACCTGATAGCCCTCATTCTCCAGGTTGAATTTGATTCCTTTCACCAGGACGCGCTCGTCGTCCACCACTAATATTTTCGGCATTTGCCTATCCTCCCGTCGTCACATAGTCCAGCAGGCCCTCTAAGATGCCCTCGCCGATGCCCTTCACGTTCAGCAGCTCCTCCGGATACCGGAAGGGGCCGTTCTCCTCCCGGTAGGCGATGATGGCCGCCGCCTTGACCTCCCCGATGCCGGGGAGATCCATCAACGTCTCCGCGTCTGCGGTGTTGATGTCGATCAGGCCGCCCTCCGGGGCCGCCTCGGCGGGCGCGGAGGCGGCAGCCGGGGGAATGGCCGCCAGCGGCTCCGCCCGCAGGGAGCGCAGCCCGAAGACCCCCAGCATCACGGCCAGCGCCAGCAGGACGGCGGCCAGCGCGCTCTTTTCCCCTCCGCTCAGACCCACGGGACCGCCCCCCTCGTAAATATTCTGTAAACCTGTTGCGCGGCGGAAAAATCTCTGCTATAATTCGAGCATACCCGCGCACGGCTATAGTTAAAAATAGTATATCACACTTTTTGGGAGATTGATATGAAAAAATATCGTTTTGCCGCGATTCTTCTCGCGCTGATCCTGCTGATCTCCGTCGTCCCGCCCGCCGCCGCCCTGGAACCGGAGGGCGAGCCCATCGCCACCGCCGCCCTGGTGGTGGACGGGGACAACGATGTAGTGCTCTATGAGTACAACGCCCGGGAAAAGCGCTATCCCGCCTCGGTCACCAAGATCATGACCTCGCTGGTGGTGCTGGACGCCATCGAAAGCGGGGAGCTGTCCCTGGACACAGAGGTCACCGCCTCCGCCGCCGCGGTGGACGTGCCCTTTGGCAGCTCCACCGCCGATCCCCCCATCCAGGCCGGGGAGGTCATGACCATCGAGAACCTGCTGTGGTGCGACCTGCTGCCCTCCGCCTGCGAGGCCTGCAACATCCTGGCCGAGGCGGTCACCGGCCTTACCGGGGACCAGGCCACCGTGGCCTTCGCCCAGCGGATGAACGAGAAGGCCGCCGCGCTGGGCATGAAGGACTCCCACTTCACCAACCCCCACGGCCTTCATGACGACAACCACTATACCACCGCCTATGACATCTACCTGATGGCTAGGGAGGCCATGAAAAACGAGACCTTCCGCACCATCGTGGGCTCCGCGTCCCACACCATCCCGGCCACCAATATGACCGGAGAGCGCACCCTCTACACCACCAACGGTCTCATCGGCAGCTACTATGTGGCGGGCTACCGGTACTCCAAGGCCATCGGCATCAAGACCGGCAATACCGACGAGGCCGGCCGCTGCCTGGCCTCCGCCGCCACCGACGAGGAGGGCCGCACCTACTACTGCGTCATCCTGGGCTCCAAGTATGTCCGGGAGGAGGACGGCTCTCTCAGCGCCTATTCCTTCTCTGAGACCATCCGCCTGCTGGACTGGGCCTTTGAAAACTTCCACATGACCACCCTGCTGGATGCCGAGAGCGCCGACACCATCCGCTCGGTGGAGGTGACCCTGTCCGACGAGGTGGACCACGTGCTGGTCCAGGCCACCGGCTCCATCCAGGCGGTGATGCCATCCGACTACGACCCGGCCAGGGCGGAGCTGCACTTCGACCTGCCCAAATCGGTGGAGGCGCCCGTCTCCGCCGGGGACAAGCTGGGCACCGTCACCTTTACATACGACGGAAAGGAGTACGGCTCCCTGGACCTGGTGGCCGTGGACTCCGTGGAGCGCTCCGAGTTCCTCTACAACCTCCAGCGGCTGGAAAATCTGTGGGCCAAGACCTGGGTGAAGGTGCTGGTCATCGGCGGGGCCGTGGTCCTGCTGCTGCTGATCCTCTGGTTGATCTTCCTGCGGCCCAGGAGGCGCCGCCGGGCCTACGCCGGCGGGGGCGGGGGAAGACGCTCCTCCTACCGGGGCAGGCGGCGGTGATACGCAAAAGGCCGTCCGGCTTTTCGCCGGACGGCCTTTCCCTTTTCAGCTGTCCTCTTTGACCAGCGCCTCGCCGGCCAGATAGATATCTCCCGCGCCCACCGTCAGGATCAGGTCGCCGGGTTGGGCGATCTCCCGCAGCTTCGCGGTCACGGCCTCCAGGGTGGGACAGTACACCGCGCCGGGGATCTCCCTTGCCAGGTCGGCGGAGGAGATGCCGATGTCATTGTCCTCCCGGGCGGCGTAGATCTCCGCCAAGACGGTCACGTCGGGCTTTTTCAGGGCCTTGACGAAGTCCCCGAACAGGGCGTGGGTCCGGGAGTAGGTGTGGGGCTGGAAGGCGCACACGATCCGCTTGTAGTCCAGGGTGGCCGCCATATCCAGCAGGGCGTTGAGCTCGTCGGGGTGGTGGGCGTAGTCATCACACACCTCGGCCCCATGGTAGTCCCCCTTGTACTCGAACCGCCGGCCGGGGAGACGGAAGGTCCGCATCCCGTCCTCCACCGCCTTCCCGGGCAGGCCCAGGGCGATGGCGGAGGCGGAGGCCGCCACGGCGTTCTTCACATTGTGGACGCCGGGAACGGACAGGTCCAGATGGGCGTAGACTTTGCCGCCGTGGACCACGTCGAAGGAGCCGAAGCCCTTGTGCATGTTCAGGTGGGCGGTGTGGACGTCTCCCCTCTCTATGCCGAAGGTGAGCACCCGTTTGGTCTCCCCCGCCAGGGCCTCCATGGTGTTGGGGTCCTCGCAGTTGGCGACGATGACGCCGTCCTCGGGCACCTTGTCGGCGAAGGCCCGGAAGGAGCGCTTGATGGCGTCCAGATCCTTGAAGTAATCCAGGTGGTCGGCCTCCACGTTGAGGATCACCGCCACGGTGGGGTAAAAGGACAGGAAGGAGTCGCAGTACTCGCAGGACTCCAGGATGATGGTGTCCCCATGGCCCACCCGGTGGCCCGCCTCCAGCAGGGGCAGGGTGCCGCCGATCATCACGGTGGGGTCCTTCTCCGCCGCCATGAAGATGTGGGTGCACATGGAGGTGGTGGTGGTCTTGCCGTGGGTGCCGGAGATGCACAGGGCGTTCCTGTAGTCCCGCATGATGGCCCCCCATGCCTGGGCCCGCTCGAACACGGGGATGCCGGCGGCGCGGGCGGCGGCGATCTCGGGGTTGGAGTCGTGGACGGCGGCGGTGCGCACCACGCAGTCGGCCCCCTGAACGCTCTCGGGCAGGTGGCCGATGACCACGGGGATGCCGATGGCGCGCAGATGGCGCACGGTGTTGCTCTCCCGCTGGTCGGAGCCGGACACCTCTACCCCGGCGCCGTGGAGCACCTCGGCCAGGGAGGCCATGGACACCCCGCCGATGCCCACCAGGTGGGCCCGCCTGCCGGGGCGGAGATACTCGCGGATACTGCTTATTGAAGCTGACATATTCATTCCCTCTGTCATGGAACGCGCGGAAAACACTTGCGCCCGCGCCTGAGATGGTATATTCTATGCGGGTAGGCGGAATCCTGCCGCAAAACCCGCCTCAACGACTCAAACGGTGGTATTATACTACATCACCGGGGAAATGGCAACAGGAAAATCCGGTTTTTATCCCTCGCCCCGTCATTCTGCCCCGGATACCCCATTTTACACGAAAGAAGGCCCCTTTATGAGACGTTCCCTCCTGCCGCCCCACGCGTACCATGTCTGCAAGGTCCTCCGCCGGGAGGGCTTCCAGGCCTATCCGGTGGGGGGCTGCGTCCGGGACCTGATGCTGGGCCGGGACCCGGAGGACTGGGACGTGTGCACCTCCGCCCTGCCGGAGCAGACCGCCGAGCTGTTTCCACGGGTGGTGCTGTCCGGGGTGAAGCACGGCACTGTCACCGTCCTCACCAAGGGCAGCGCGGTGGAGGTCACCACCTTCCGCACCGACGGGGAATATTCCGACGGCCGCCACCCGGACGGCGTCACCTTCGTCAGCGACCTGGAGCAGGATCTGTTCCGGCGGGACTACACCGTCAACGCCATGGCCATGGACCTGGACTACACCATCATCGACCCCACCGGCGGCCAGGCCGACCTCCGCGCCAAACTTCTGCGGGTGGTGGGCGACCCGGAGACCCGGTTCACCGAGGACGCCCTGCGCATCCTCCGGGGGCTGCGGCAGGCGGCCCAGCTGGGGTTCGCCATCGATCCGCCGGCCCTGGCCGCCATGGAGAAGTGCGCCCCCCTGGTGGAGCAGATCTCGGACGAGCGGCTGGTGATGGAGCTGAAAAAAGCCCTCCTCTCCCGCAATCCGGAGGGGGTGGGGGAGTTCGCCCGGCTGGGCCTGCTGGACCGGTTCGCCCCGGTGCCCCGGGACGCGGACTGGAAGTCCCTCCGCAAAGTCCCCGCCGAGCCTGTCCCCCGCTGGCGGGCGCTGGTGCGGCTCACCGGCCTGCCCATCCAGACCATGCCCGTGGGCCGGCAGGTGAAAAACGCCATCCTCTACCCCGAGCGGGAGGCCCTGAGAACGCTGGCCCTGTCCGGGAACGAGCTGTTCGAGCTGGGGTACACCCGGCGGTCCATCGGCCCCACCCGGCGGAAGCTGGCCCAGCACATCATCCGGCACCCGGAGGACAATACGAAGGAGAAGCTGCTGGCATTTCTAGGAAAAGCGAATTAAGGGCAGAGAAAACCCTCAGTCACCGCCTTGCGGCGGCGACAGCTCCCTTTGCGAAGGGAGCCTTGGTACTTCTGCCGCAACAGGTGCGTACAACGCACCAAGCCCCCTTTCGCAAAAGGCCGACTCCCCCTGTCAGGGGGAGATGTTCCGAAGGGACAGAGGGGGTAGGGAGGTGCCGAGCGCAGCGAGGCGGGGGATTTTCCCCATTCAAAAACGAGGCCCGTCCGGTCACCCGGACGGGCCTTGTCGCATTCAGTCGGTCACGGTGACGGGCGGAGAAGTGGGAACGATGGTGTAGATCCCGCTGTTGTCCTCCCCCTGGATGACGTCCACCACGCCCTCCGGGTCGAAGGTCAGGGACACGTCCCCCACGTCGGTCCAGGCGTTGAAGTCCGAGGCGAAGTTGCTGACGCTGTAGGAGACGCTGGATCCGCATTCCACGCCGTTCACCGTCACCGTGCCCACGCCGGTGTCCAAGCTGTAGGGGACATCCCTGTCACCACAGTACAGGGTGGCGCTGATGTCTCCCGTCTCCACGCTCAGATAGCTGTATCCGCCGGAGGCCGGCAGGCCGTCAAAGGATACGTCCCCCACGCTGGCGTGGAGGGAGAGATAGTCGCTGACGTCCATGATCCGCTTGGCGGTCACGTTCCCCACCTCGGTATCCACATACAGCTCATGACAGGGCGGCAGATCGCTCACCGCCGCGTCCCCCGCGCCGTCCACATACACGCTGACGCTGTTCAGCTCCCAGGAAGCGGGGATGGCCACGGTGAGGGTGCCGGCTGCCTTCTGGTCGGACTCCCCGTTGCCGTACCAGTCCACATACAGATACTGGCCGTCGAAATCCCAGTCCAGGTTGTCGCCGTCGGTGCTCATGCCATTGGTGCGCACCGAGGGGGAGCTGATGTCCTCCGGGTGGAGGTCCACATTGACCCCGTCCGCGCTGATGTAGATGTCGACGCCGCCCTCTTCCACGGTCACCTGCTCGGAATACCACGGCGCCGGATCCTGCTCCACCGGCACGGAGGTCACAACCTCCACCGGGTCATGGGTCACCCGATGGAAGCCCATGAACTGTGCCAGGGGGCTCAGGGCCATCAGCGGGATGGCGATGATGACCACGACGACCACTCCCACCAAAATCTGCCACATCCGGGGGCCCCTGCGCTTCTCGCCGTAGCCCCGCTCCTCCGCCAGGCGGCGGGCCAGGGTGGCCGGGTCGCCCAGCTCCCGGATCACCGCCTGCTCGTTCTCCTCGCCGGCGTCTTTGAAGTATTCCTCATACCACCGCAGGATGTCCCACCGCTCCTGGTCGGGCACGTACCGCTCCAAGTTGTCGGACAGGCGGCTCAGATAGGCTCTCTTATCCATGTTCTTTCTCCTCCTTCAGCAGCTCGTCCACGCCGTCCCGGAAGCCGATCCACTCGCCCCGCCGCACGCCCAGGTAGGTCCTCCCCACCTGGGTGATGGCGTAGTACCGCCGGTTGCGGCCCTGGAAGGGCCGGTCATACACCCGGAGATATCCGTCCCGCTCCAGCCGGCGGAGCACCGGGTACAGGGTGGACTCGGAGATGTCCAGCCGCTCCTTCACCCGCTGGGTCAGCGAGTAGCCGTAGGCGTCCCCGCCGGACAGCACCGCCAGCACGCAGGCGTCCAGCAGAGGCGTCCCCATCGCGAATGCCATATCAGCCCCTCCCTTCTCTTGTGCAATATTATACATCGTATAATATGGGTTGTCAATAGGGGGGCCGCAAAAAAGGGATTGCGGAGCAATCCCTTTTTCTATGTTTGAGACTGACCGCTGATCCTTTGCTCCCTGCTCTCAGATCCGCGCCACGCCGGTGTCCCGGGCGGCCTTTGCCACCGCCGCCGACACCGCCGGGCACACCCGGGGGTCGAAGGGGGCGGGGATGATGTAGTCGGGGGACAGCTCCTCGTCGCTGACCAGGGAGGCCAGGGCGTGGGCGGCTGCCACCTTCATCTCCTCGTTGATGTCGGAGGCGCGCACGTCGAAGGCGCCCCGGAACACGCCGGGGAAGGCCAGCACGTTGTTGATCTGGTTGGGGAAGTCGCTGCGGCCGGTGCCCACCACGGCGGCCCCGGCGGCGCGGGCCAGGTCGGGCATGATCTCAGGCACCGGGTTGGCCATGGGGAACAGGATGGGGTCCTTGGCCATGGTCTTCACCATCTCGGGGGTCACCACGCCGGGGGAGGACACGCCGATGAACAGGTCGGCGCCCTTGATGACGTCGGCCAGGGAGCCGGACTTATCCGCTTTGTTGGACAGGGCAAGCAGTTCCTTTTTGGCGGCGTTCAGATCGGTCCGGGCGGAGGAGATGGCCCCCTTGCGGTCGCAGATGACGGCGTCCTTCAAGCCCATGGACTTGAGCAGCTTGAAGATGGCGGTGCCGGCCGCCCCCGCCCCGGAGAACACGGCGGTCACGTCCTCGATCCGCTTGCCCACGATCTTCAGCGCGTTGATCAGCGCCCCCGCCACGATGATGGCGGTGCCGTGCTGGTCGTCGTGGAAGATGGGGATGTCGCACCGCTCTTTCAATTTCCGCTCGATCTCGAAGCACCGGGGGGCGGAGATGTCCTCCAGGTTGACCCCGCCGAAGGACCCCGCCAGCAGGGCCACGGTGTTGACGATCTCGTCCACGTCCTTGCTCCGGACGCAGAGGGGGACGGCATTCACGTTGCCGAATGCCTTGAACAGCACGCACTTGCCCTCCATGACCGGCATACCGGCCTCGGGGCCGATGTCCCCCAGGCCCAGCACGGCGGTGCCGTCGGTGACCACCGCCACCGTGTTCCAGCGGCCGGTGAGCTCATAGCTCTTGTCGATGTCCTTCTGGATCTCCAGGCAGGGCTGGGCCACGCCGGGGGTATAGGCCAGGGAGAGGGCCTCCTTGTCCTTGACCTCCATCTTGGGCACGGTGTCCAGCTTGCCCCGCCACTGATAGTGCAGCTTCAACGATTCCTGTGCATAGTCCATGGTATACGCTCCGTTCTGTTATTGTCTGTTATATCTCCCGCCGGCCCTCCATGGCCCGCATGAGAGTGGCGTCGTCGGCAAATTCCAGGTGGCTGCCCACCGGGATGCCATAGGCCAGCCGGGTAGTCTTGACCCCGAAGGGCTTCAGCAGCCGGGACAGGTACAGGGCGGTGGTCTCCCCCTCAGTGTCCGGGTTTGTGGCCATCACCACCTCCTCCACCCCGCCGGCGGACACCCGCTCGACCAGCTGATGGATCTTCAGGTCGTCCGGCCCCACGTGGTTCATGGGGGAGATGACCCCGTGGAGCACGTGGTACACCCCCTGGTACTCCCTCGCCCGCTCCATGGCCACCACGTCCCTGGGGTCGGACACCACGCAGATGACGGAGTGGTCCCGCTTGGCCGAGGCGCAGATGGGACACTCCCCCTCCCCCTCGGTGAGGTTCTGGCACACCGGGCAGCAGCCGATGGAGGTCTTGGCGTCCAGAATGGCTTCGGCAAAGGCTTTGGCCTCCTGCTCCGGCTGATCCAGCACGAAAAAAGCGAAGCGCTGAGCGCTCTTTCGGCCCACGCCGGGCAGCTTTGCGAAGTGCTCCACTAAGTTTTCCAGCGCCGCAGGAAAATAGTCCATAATCGTCCTCCGTTATCGGGCCGCCGCCCGCAGCGCCGCGATGGCCGCCGCCGGGCCGGGGGCTTTATATACCGCCGAGCCGGCCACCAGCACGTTGGCCCCGGCCGCCGTCACCCGCGGGGCGGTGACGGGATCCACCCCGCCGTCCACCTCCAGGTCGCAGGCGGGATTGTATTTCTCGATGTACTCCCGCACCCGCCGCACGGTGTCCAGTTGGCTGTCCATGAACTTCTGGCCGCCGAACCCCGGCTCCACCGTCATCACCAGCACCATGTCCAGCCGCTCCAGATAGGGCAGCACCGCCCTGGGGTCGGTGATGGGCCGCAGGGCCACCGCCTTTTTGATCCCGTGGGCCTCCATGCGGTCCAGCGCGGCCTGGATGCCGGTGGGGTGGTCGGCCTCCAGATGGACGGACAGCAGGTCGGCCCCGGCCTCACAGAAGGCGTCGATGAACCGGACCGGCTTGTCGACCATCAGGTGGACGTCCAGGAACATATCCGTACACTTGCGGATGGACTTCACCACCGGCACGCCCACGGTGATGTTGGGCACAAAGGCGCCGTCCATCACGTCCACGTGGAGCATGTCCGCGGAGGACACCCGACCGATGTCCCGCTCCAGATTGCAAAAATCCGCCGAAAGGATGGAAGGCGCGATCTTGACCATGCCGTTTCCCTCATTTCTCTGAGATTTACAGGCGCTCACGGGCTGTCCGGCGGCTTTTTCCCCACACCGGGGGGCCCGTCCGGGCATAGGATAAAGCACGCGGATGTTCGCCGGACGCCCCGGCGGGCGGCTCCCCAGCCCCCCGCTCGCGCCCGCCGCGCAAGGCCACGGCGCGCCGCACCTTTATAGCCGTCCGGCGGGGCATAGGCCCCGCCGGGCGGCAGTGGAATCCCTCCATCCGGGACAGGCCCTCAGTTGGCCCCGGAGAAGGCCACCTCCACCACCGCGTATCCGGCGTTCAGAAGGGCGTCCATGATCTCCTTCTTGTGGGCGTGGCCGAAGGCCTCCAGTGTCACTTTCAGCTCCACCCCCGCCTGGCGGTTGATGTTGACGAACTGGTTGTGCTCCAGCTTGATGATGTTGCCGCTGTGCCCGGCGATGAGCTCCGCGATGCGCAGCAGTTCGCCGGGGCGGTCGGGCAGCTGCACCGAGAAGGTGAAGATGCGCCCCCGGTTGATGAGCCCGTGCTGTACAAGAGAGGAGATGGTGATCACATCCATGTTGCCGCCGGAGAGCACCGGCACCACGTTCTCCCCTTTCGGCTCCAGGTGGTTCAGCGCCGCGATGGTCAGCAGGCCGGCGTTCTCCACGATCATCTTGTGCTTCTCCATCACGTCCAGGAAGGCGTCCACCAGCTCGTCGTCGTCGATGGTGATGATCTCGTCCACGTTTTTCTGGATATAGGGGAACACCTTCTCCCCCGGCGTCTTGACGGCCACGCCGTCGGCGATGGTGGAGATGGGGTCCACCGTCACCACATGGCCCGCCTCCAGGCTGGCCTTCATGGAGGCCGCCCCGGAGGGCTCCACGCCGATGACCCGCACCGAGGGGTTCAGCAGCTTGACCAGAGTGGACACCCCGGCGGCCAGACCGCCGCCCCCGATGGGCACCAGAACGGCGTCCACGTCGGGCAGGTCCTTGAAGATCTCGTAGGCGATGGTCCCCTGGCCGGTGGAGACGGTCAGGTCGTCGAAGGGATGGACGTAGGTGTAGCCCTTCTCCTGGCTGAGCCGGGCGGCCAGGGCGGCAGCGTCGTCAAAGGTCTCTCCCTGGAGGATGACCTCCGCGCCGTAGTCCTTGGTGTTGTTCACCTTCACCAGCGGGGTGGTGGTGGGCATGACGATGGTGGCGTGGATGCCGGCGGCCTGGGCGGCGTAGGCCACCCCCTGGGCGTGGTTGCCGGCGGAGGCGGTGACCAGCCCCCTGGCCTTCTCCTCCTCCGTGAGAGTGGAGCATTTATAGTACGCGCCTCTGATCTTGTAGGCCCCGGTCACCTGCATGTTCTCCGGCTTGATGTAGACCTGGTTTCCGGTAGCTTTGGAGAAAAAGGGGCTGTAGATCAGGTCGGTGCGGTGGAGCACGCCGTCCAGCACTCTCCGGGCGGCCTTGAAATCGTCTAAGGTCATCATGGTAAAAGAGTCTCCTTCCCCGCCGCAGGCGCGCGGTCCCCTCCCGGCGGGCACAGTATCCGGAGACATTATACTGTACTCCGCGGGAGAAAGTCAATGGCAAGAGCGCCTTTCCCTTGACAGTTTGGGCGGCTGGGAGTAAAATACAGACTGAGGTAGTTTTAATCTGTCCGAAAGGAGGGACGGCTGTGAACTATGTGAAGGTAAAGTCAGTCCTGCCCATCTATTTTGTGGGAGCGGTCTGGCTGATCTGGGCCCTGCTCTTCCCGCTGTACCGGCCCATCCACTTCGTGCTGGCGGCGCTGGTCTCCGCCGTGGCCTACTTCGCCGGCAAGATCATCTTCCCGGATCGGGGATACACGGTAAATCAGGTAAACCAGCCCCAGGACGCCCCTCAGGCCGCTCAGGCCCAGGCCAAGGCGCAGCCCAAAAAGGCCGAGCCCGCCAAAAAGTATCCCCCGGAGATCCAGGAGATCGTGGACGAGCGCGCCCGGGCCATCTCCGAGTTCAAACGGCTGAACGACTCCATCGCCGACGCGAAGGTGTCCTCCCAGATCGACCGGATGGAGGTCACCACCGGCAAGATCATCGACGCGGTGGTGGACACCCCCGCCAAGCTACCCCAGATCAAGAAGTTCATGAGCTACTATCTGCCCACCACCATGAAGCTGCTCAACGCCTATGACCGGATGGACGCCACCGGGGCCTCCGGCGTGAACATCGACGGCACCAAAGGCAGGATCGAGGATATGCTGGAGACGGTGTGCACCGCTTTCGACAAGCAGCTGGACTCCCTCTACGGGGCGGAGGCGCTGGACGTCTCCACCGATATCACCGTGATGGAAAACCTGCTGGCCCAGGAGGGCCTGGCCGGGCTGGACATCAACGATACGAAGGCCGCCCCCTCGTCCGGCGCGGCCTCCGCCGCCGCCCGGAGCGACGACATCCAGCTCCACTTTTGACTGTCTGAACAAACTCAACATATTGAACGGAGGAAACTGACATGGACGATCTGAACATGACCCCTGAGCTGACCCTGGAGCCGGACAGCGCTCCCGCCGGCCCCGGCGCGGCTGCCGCCGCCCAGGCCCCGGCCGCCCCTGACATCTCCCTGACCCTGGACTCCCCCGCTGACAGCGCCGCCAACGACGCCGCGGCCGCCCAGGCCGCCCGGGACGCCAACGCCGTCCAGCTGGACGACTCCATGCTGTCCGAGCCGGAGAAGAAGATGGTCAACGACTTCGCCGAGAAGATCGACATCACCGACTCCACCGTGGTCCTCCAGTACGGCGCCGCCGCCCAGAAGAACGTGGCCTCCTTCTCCGAGAAGGCCCTAGGCAGCGTCCGCACCAAGGACCTGGGCGAGGTGGGCCAGGCCCTGTCCTCCCTGGTGGTGGAGCTGAAGACCTTCGACGAGCCGGAGAAGACCGGCATCTTCGGTTTCTTCCAGAAGAAGAAGCACGACGCCATCGCCCTCAAGGCCAGCTACGACAAGGCCAGCGTCAATGTGGACAAGATCGCCTCCATGCTGGAGGATCATCAGGTCACACTGATGAAGGACATCGCCATGCTGGACCAGATGTATGAGCTGAACACCAAGTACTACAAGGAGCTGACCATGTACATCCTGGCCGGCAAGAAGGCCCTGAACAAGGCCCGCGCCGAGACCCTGGAGCAGCTCCGGCAGAAGGCCCAGCAGACCGGCGCCCAGGAGGACGCTCAGGCGTATAACGACTACGCCAACCTCTGCAACCGCTTTGAGAAGAAGCTCCACGACCTGGAGCTGACCCGGATGATCTCCGTCCAGATGGGCCCCCAGACCCGGCTCATCCAGAACAACGACACCCTCATGCTGGAGAAGATCCAGTCCTCCCTGGTGAACACCATCCCCCTGTGGAAGAGCCAGATGGTGCTGGCCCTGGGCCTGGAGCACTCCCGGGAGGCCACCGCCGCCCAGACCGCCGTCACCAACATGACCAACGAGCTGCTCCAGAAGAACGCGGACATGCTCAAGATGGGCACCATCGAGACCGCCAAGGAGGCGGAGCGGTCCATCGTGGATATCGAGACCCTGCAGCACACCAACCAGCAGCTCATCTCCACCCTGGACGAGGTCATGCAGATCCAGAAGGACGGCGCCCAGAAGCGGGCCGCCGCCGAACAGGAGCTGGGCCGCATCGAGGGCGAGTTGAAGCAGAAGCTGCTGGAGCTCCGGGGCTGATCCGACATGAACACACTGAAAAAAACCGCGGTGGCGTGGTCCATCGTCATCGTGGTCATCATCATCGCCGTGGCCATCGGCCTGTTCAAGGGCAGGACGGCGGACCCCGCGCCCGCGCCCGCGCCCGGCGGCAGCTCCTACACCCTGGTCTATGACGACGCCAACGTGCTGTCCAACTCCACCGAGCGGGAGCTGGGCCGGATCAACGACAAGCTGCTGGACAACTACAACTGCGCCGTGGCGGTGGTCACCTGCAACTATGGCGGGAGCGACCTGTACGACTACGCCATGGACTACGCCGAGGACATCGACCTGGGCGGCACCGACTTCATCGTGGTACTGGACATCTCCGGCGAAAACTACTATCTGATCCAGGGCGCCGACCTGGTGGACTGGTTCTCCGACCAGGACTGCGTGGACTACGCCCGGGACTATATGGAGCGGGACTTCGCCCGGGGGGACTACGGCGACGCCGCCCTGAGCCTCTCCAAGGCGTTGGCGGACTGGATCGCCTACAACTACTAAAAGGAGGCCGGATCATGCAGGGTCTTATCATCGCCATTGGGATCATCGTCCTCATCCTTCTTCTGCTGGCCCTGAGCGAGGGCGCCCGCTACCGCCGCTACCGGGGCGGCTACTACGGGCCCAACTACTACTACCGGCCCTTCGGCTTCGGCCGGCCCAGGCCCCCTGTGGCTCCCCCGCCCCCCGGGCCCCGGCCGTCCGGCCGTCCTGTCCCTCCCCCGCCCCGGCCCAATAACAGCCGGCCCGGCGCCGCCAGGCCCAGGCAGCCCTCCGGCGGCTTCAACGGCGGTCGGGGCACCAGCGTGGGCGGCGGGCGGTACGGCAGCGGCCCCACCCGCCCCTCCGGCGGCGGGTTCGGCGGTGGACGCCCCTCCGGCGGGTTCGGCGGCGGGCGTTCCTCCGGTGGTTTTGGAGGCGGACGGTCCTCCGGCGGCTTCGGCGGCGGCAGGAGCGGAGGCGGGGGCTTCCGCGGCGGCCGGCACTGATCCCCCTGATCGCATATCACAGGGAGGGCGAGGTGACCTCGCCCTCCCTTTTTGCCGTTTTTCCCAAAAACGGCCTCCGCGCCCCGACGGAAACCGTCTGTTTCCGAGAAAATGAAAAAAGTCCGCAAAAGCGTGATGATCTGTGTTATAATCGCCTCGAAAAGGATTTGGCGGAAACGGCCCGCCGGGCGGCGGGCACCACATCCAGAAAGGATGATACATTCTCATATGGGAATCGCGGACATTATCTCCCTGTTGGGCGGGCTGGCCTTCTTCCTGTTCGGCATGTCCCTGCTGGGGGACGGGCTGAAGCGGGTGGCCGGCGGCCGGATGGAGACCATTCTGGGCAGGCTGACCTCCAACCCCATCAGCGGGGTGTTGCTGGGCGCCGTGGTGACGGCGGCCATCCAGTCCTCCTCCGCCACCACCGTCATGGTAGTGGGCTTTGTCAACTCGGGCATCATGCAGCTGTCCAACGCGGTGGGGATCATCATGGGCGCCAACATCGGCACCACCGCCACCGGCTGGATCCTGACCCTGGCCGGCGTGGAGGGAGAGGGCGGCTTCTCCTCCGCAACCGTGTTCGCGCTGATCGCCTTTGTGGGCATCATCCTGTTCTTCTTCTGCAAAAAGCAGACGCAGAAAAACGTAGGGCTCATCCTGCTGGCCTTCGCCGTGCTCATGAGCGGGATGCAGGCCATGAGCGCCGCCATGGACCCGCTGAAGGAGAGCTCCGCCTTCCTGGACTTCATCGGCGCGGTCTCCAATCCGGCGCTGGCGCTGCTCTTCGGGGCGGTGTTCACCGCCGTCATCCAGAGCAACTCCGCCGCCGTCGGTATCCTGCAGGCCCTGGCCGTCACCGGAGCGGTGAGCTACGGCGCCGCCATCCCCATGATCCTGGGCATGGGCATCGGCGCCTGCGCCCCTGTGCTCCTCTCCGCCATGGGAGCCAATAAAGACGGCAAGCGCACCGCTCTCATCTATCTTTATTTCAACATCTTCGGCTCGGTGATCATGCTGATCCCCTACGCCGTGGCCTGCGCCATAGGCGTCTCCGCCCTGTCCGCCCCCGCCACCGCCTTTGGCATCGCCGTGGCCAACACGGTGTACAAGCTGGCCGCCACCGTCATCCAGCTGCCCTTTACAGGCGCTATGGTCCGGGTGGCCAAGGCCACCGTGCGGGATACCCCCTCCGACGGGGAGGATGAGGAGTATGAGGAGAACCTGCTGGACGAGCGCTTTCTGGCCTATCCCCCCCTGGCCCTGGAGCAGAGCGGGAGGACCGTCCGGCTGATGGCCTCCGCCGCCGTGAAAAACCTGAATCGCTCCCTGGAGCTGTTCGGGACCTTCAACCAGGAGAAATTCGACAAGATCCAGAGCCGGGAGGGCGTAGTGGACCGGTACGAGGACCGGCTGGGCAACTACCTGGTGCGGCTGGGCAGCAGCGGCGCGCAGCTTTCAGAGCGGGAATCCGTGCTGTCCTCCGAGTATCTCCACTGCCTCACCAACCTGGAGCGCATCTCCGACCGGGCGGTGAACCTGTCCATGCTGGCCAAGGAGGCCCATGAGAAGGAGATCTCCTTCTCTCCCGAGGGCCATGAGGACATGTCCCGCTGCGCCGGCGCCGTGCGGGAGATCCTCTCCCTTGCCCAGACCGCCCTGGCCGACAACGACGCTGACACCGCCGTAAAGGTAGAGCCCCTGGAGGACGTGATCTCCACCCTGCTGGAGCAGGTGAAGCTGGGCCATATCCGGCGGCTCCAGAGCGGGGAGTGCACCCTGGAGGTGGGCTTCATCTTCAACGACTATATCAACAACCTGGAGCGTGTCTCCGCCCACTGTTCCAACATCGCCCTGGCGGTGCTGGAGGTCAGCAACAGCGCTGCCCTCCAGCCCCACAACTACACCAAGGGCATCCGCCGGGACGACCACCCGGAGTTCCGCCGGTGGCTGGCCTACTATCAGGACAAATATCTGAACGCATAAAAACGGCGGAGGCCCCTATGGGACCTCCGCCGCGGATTATCCGGCCGTCTATTTTTTGCCGGCGGGCGGGTCGGGCTCCACCGTGTCGAACACGGCCTTGGCGCCGGCGGCCAGGCCCGCCAGCCCCTGGAGCTCGCTGGGGATGATGATCTTGGTGGCGCGGCCGTCGGCCACCTTCTGCATGGCCTCCAGCGCCTTGATCTTGATGACTCCGTCGCCGGGGTCGGCCTCGTTGATGAGCTTGATGGCGTCCGCCGTGGCCTGCTGCACTTTGAGGATGGCCTCGGCCTCCGCCTCCGCCTCCAAAATGCGGGCCTGCTTGGCGCCCTCCGCCCGGAGGACGGCGGCCTGTTTCTCGGCGTCGGCCCGCAGGATGGCGGACTGCTTCTCGCCCTCGGCCACCAGGATCTGGGACTGCTTCTGGCCCTCGGCCTGGAGGATGGCCTCACGGCGCTCCCGCTCGGCCCGCATCTGCTTCTCCATGGAGTCCTGGATGTCCCTGGGCGGCATGATGTTCTTCAGCTCCACCCGGTTCACCTTGATGCCCCAGGGGTCGGTGGCCTCGTCCAGGATGGAGCGCATCTGGGTGTTGATGTGGTCCCGGCTGGTGAGGGACTGGTCCAGCTCCAGATCGCCGATGATGTTCCGGAGCGTGGTGGCGGTCAGGTTCTCGATGGCGGACATGGGGTGCTCCACCCCGTAGGTATAGAGCTTGGGGTCGGTGATCTGGAAGTAGACCACCGTGTCGATCTGCATGGTCACGTTGTCCTTGGTGATGACGGGCTGGGGGGCGAAGTCCACCACCTGCTCCTTCAACGACACCGTCTTGGCGATGCGCTCGATGATGGGCACCTTGAAGTGGAGGCCCACCCCCCACACGGCGTGGAAGGCGCCCAGCCGCTCCACCACCACCGCCTTGGACTGCTGGACCACCTTGATGTTGGCGGCCAGGATGACCAGGACCAGCACGATGATGACCAGGGGGATGGCAAAGGTCAAAATTTGACCCGCCCCAAGATACAGCGCCAGATTCAGCATTTCGCAGCCTCCTTTGCCTCTTCCACGTAGACCTTGACGCCCTCGATCCGCTGGACCTTGACCATGGACCCCTTGGGGATGACCACGTCCCCGCTGCTGCGGGCGGTCCAGGCGATGCCGCCGATGATAACAGCGCCGATCCCCTTCACGTTGTCGATGGTCTCGGTGACCAGGGCCTCCGATCCGATGACCCGGTCGGCGTTGGTGGGTTCGGTCTTATTGTTCAGATATCTGGCCGCCAGCGGCCGCACCGCCAGCAGGCACAGGATGCTCACCGCCAGAAACAGCACGATCTGGAGGATCAGCCCCCCGCCCAGCATGGCGGCGATCAGCGCGGCCAGCGCGCCGGCGGCGAACCAGATGGAGGTCAGCCCCACGGACACCGCCTCCCCCGCGGCGAACAGCAGCAGCAGGACCAGCCAGACGATCCTCTGGACCAATACAGCGTCCAAACCGGGCAGCATACGATCACGCTCCTTTCTATGACTATGTGCATTATAGCACAAAGGCCCGCAAATTGGAATACTTTTTTTGTAAAATTTTATTGCAAATCCTGCCAGCTTCCATTATACTGTTGACAGGCAAAATATCTCCACTATTTTTCCCCGGACGGTGCAGTTTATGAACCAAACCCTTGATTTTGTGATCCCCGCCCTCATGGGCACCGAGAGCTGCGTGGCCTATGAGCTGAAAAAGCTGGGCCTTGCCGATGTAAAAGCCGAGAATGGCCGGGTGCTGTGCGCCGGCTCCCTGGCCGACGTGCCCCGGATCGATCTGAACCTGCGCACCGGGGCCCGGCTGCTCATCGCTCTGGGCTCCTTCCCCGCCCGCTCCTTCGAGGAGCTGTTTGAGGGGGCCGCCGCCCTGCCCTGGGAGGACTACATCCCACGGGAGGGCCGCTTCCCGGTGAAGGGGTATTCCATCACCTCTCAGCTCCACTCGGTTCCCGCCTGCCAGTCCATCTTAAAAAAGGCGCTGGCCAGGCGGCTGGGTGAGGCCTACGGCCTGAACACCCTGCCGGAGACAGGGGCGCTGTACCAGGTGCAGTTCTCCATCCTGAAGGACCAGGCCACCCTGATGCTGGACACCTCCGGGGACAGCCTCTACAAGCGGGGCTACCGGGCCCAGGGGGTGCTGGCCCCACTCCGGGAGACCCTGGCAGCGGCCCTGGTGTCCCTGTCCCGCTATAAGGGCAAGGACCCCTTCTGCGACCCTTTCTGCGGCTCGGGCACCATCCCCATCGAGGCGGCGCTGATCGCAAAGAACCGGGCCCCCGGCCTCAACCGGACCTTCGCCGCCCAGAAGTGGCGGCTCATCCCCGGGAAACTGTGGCAGGAGGCCGCCGATGAGGCCCGTGACAAGGAGTTCCACGGGACCTACGACATCTGGGGCGGGGACATCGACTCGGCGGCGGTGGAGCTGTCCCGGCACAACGCCAGGCTGGCCGGGGTGGAGGACACCGTCCGCTTTGAAGTCGCCGACGCCGCAAAGTTCCACCGGGACGAGCCCAAGGGCCGGGTGGTGACCAATCCCCCCTATGGAGAGCGGCTCATGGAGAAGAAAGAGGCGGAGGCGCTGTACCGCGCCTTCGGCAAAGCGGTGAAAAAGCTGCCGGCGGGCTGGCAGGTGGGGGTACTGTCCTCCCACACCGAGTTTGAGCGGACCTTCGGCAGGCAGGCGGACAAAAAGCGGAAGCTCTACAACGGCATGCTCAAGTGCGACTACTTCATGTACGGAGTGTGAGAACACATGAGACATCTATTCATCATCAACCCCACCGCCGGCAAGGGCAGCCGGCAGGTAGATCTTGTGGCCGCCGTCAAGGCCCTCCCCTTTCCGGCGGAGATGGTCTACACCCAGAGGGCCGGGGACTGCGAGCGGCTGACCCAGGAAGCGGCGGGGACCGGGGAGCCGGTCCGTGTCTACGCCTGCGGCGGGGACGGCACCCTCAACGAGGCGGTGAACGGCGCGGCGGGATACCCCAACGCCGCCGTCACCAACGTGCCCCTGGGCACCGGCAACGACTTTTTGAAGATCTTCGGGAAGGAAAACATCGCCCGGTTCAACGACCTGGCCGCTCTGGCCGCCGGCCCCCAGACCGCCATGGATCTCATCGACTGCAACGGCCGGCTGGGGGTGGACATCGTCTGTGTGGGGCTGGACGCCCGGGTGGCCGCCGGGGTCCACAAGTACAAGTCCCTGCCCATGGTGGGGGGCATCGGGGCCTACATCCTGTCTTTGGGGGCCAACGTGTTCCAGGGACTCAGCCAGCCCATGACGGTAGAGGCGGGAGACCTGCGCCATGAGGGGAAGACCGTCCTGGTGTGCGTGTGCAGCGGCCGGTACTACGGCGGCGGCTTCATGCCCGTGGGGGACAATATGCCCGACGACGGCCTGCTGGAGACGCTTGTCATCCCCAAAGTCAGCTTCGCCACCTTTGCCCGGCTGGTGGGCAAATACGCCAAGGGCCGCTACCGGGACTACCCGGACAAGATCCTCTACCGGCAGGGGGCGGATGTGACCATCCGCTCGGAACAGGAGCTCACCGCCGTGGTAGACGGGGAGACCATGCGCGGCAAAGAGTTCTCCATCCGCCTGTCGGAAAAAAAGGTGAATTTCTTCTATCCGGCGAACGTACACTATTGAGACCTCCTTCCGTCCTGTGAGGAATGACGAATTTTAGCACTCCCCCGACCTGATTGTGAACGGAAAATGAATTTTTTGAGATCGGCCCCTGTTTTTTAAAAATAGGGGTTGATTTTTTCCTGCGATGGGGGTATTATCTAAATCGTGGTTAGCACTCAGAGAAAAAGAGTGCTAACCCACAAGTCTGTTTACAAACTATATTCTATATAAGGAGGAACCCGTTATGAATCTCAAGCCCCTGTCTGACCGCGTCATCCTCAAGGCCGTGGAGCCGGAGGAGACCACCAAGGGCGGCATCATCCTCACCTCCGCTTCCAAGGAGAAGCCCGAGATGGCCGAGGTCATCGCCGTGGGCCCCGGCGGCCTGGTGGACGGCAAGGAGGTCGTGATGACCGTGAAGGTGGGCGACAAGGTGCTCACCAGCAAGTATTCCGGCACCGAGGTCAAGCTGGACGGCCAGGAGTACACCATCGTGCGCCAGGGCGACATCTTGGCCATCGTCGAGTAATTGAATTGGAGGTAATGCGATATGTCTAAGATCATCTGCTACGGCGAGGAGGCCCGCCACGCCCTGGAGCGGGGCGTCAACCAGCTGGCCGACACCGTGAAGATCACCATGGGCCCCAAGGGCCGCAACGTGGTGCTGGATAAGAAGTACGGCACTCCCCTCATCACCAACGACGGCGTGACCATCGCCAAGGAGATCGAGCTGGACGACCCCTTTGAGAACATGGGCGCCCAAATCGTCAAGGAGGTCTCCACCAAGACCAACGACGTGGCCGGCGACGGCACCACCACCGCCACCCTGCTGGCCCAGGCCATCATCCGCGAGGGCCTGAAGAACCTGGCCGCCGGCGCCAACCCCATGGTCATGAAGAAGGGCATCGCCAAGGCCACCGACGCCGCCGTGGAGGCCATCAAGGCCAGCTCCAAGCCGGTGTCCGGCACCTCCGACATCGCCCGCGTGGGCGCCATCTCCTCCAGCGACGACGCCATCGGCACCCTCATCGCCGAAGCCATGGAGAAGGTCAGCCACGACGGGGTCATCACCGTGGAGGAGTCCAAGACCGCCG
The DNA here is from genome assembly GCA_947630785.1 of uncultured Oscillospiraceae bacterium. Lineage (GTDB taxonomy): Bacteria > Bacillota > Clostridia > Oscillospirales > Oscillospiraceae > Enterenecus. The sequence goes on from CANRIW010000012.1 coordinate 29,457, forward strand.
AGACCTACTCCGAGGTGGTGGAGGGCATGCAGCTGGACCGGGGCTATATCACCCCCTATATGGTCACCGACACCGAGAAGATGGAGGCCGTTCTGGACGACGCCCTCATCCTCATCACCGATAAGAAGATCAGCTCCATCCAGGACCTGCTGCCCATTCTGGAGCAGATCGCCCAGGGCGGCCGCCGCCTGCTCATCATCGCCGAGGACGTGGAGGGCGACGCGCTCTCTACCCTGCTGGTGAACAAGCTCCGCGGCACCCTGAACGTGTGCTGCATCAAGGCCCCCGGCTTCGGCGACCGCCGCAAGGAGATGCTGGAGGACATCGCCGTCCTCACCGGCGGCACCGTGATCTCCTCTGACCTGGGCATGGACGTGAAGGACGCCACCGTGGATATGCTGGGCAACGCCCGCCAGGTGAAGGTCTCCAAGGAGAACACCATCATCGTGGACGGGGCCGGCGCTGCCGACGCCATCGCCGCCCGGGTGGGCCAGATCCGCAAGGCCATCGAGACCACCACCTCCGACTACGATAAGGAGAAGCTCCAGGAGCGGCTGGCCAAGCTGGCCGGCGGCGTGGCCATCATCCGCGTGGGCGCCGCCACCGAAGCCGAGATGAAGGAGAAGAAGCTCCGCATCGAGGACGCCCTGAACGCCACCCGCGCCGCCGTGGAGGAGGGCATCGTGCCCGGCGGCGGCACCGCCTACGTCAACGCCATCCCCGCCGTGGAGGCCCTGCTGGCCAACACCGAGGGCGACGAGAAGACCGGCGTGGCCATCATCGCCAAGGCCCTGGCCGAGCCCATGAAGCAGATCGCCGCCAACGCCGGCATCGACGGCTCCGTGGTGCTGTCCAAGGTGGTGGAGTCCGGCAAGGCCGGCTACGGCTTCGACGCCTACAAGGAGGAGTACGTGGACATGATCTCCGCCGGCATCGTGGATCCCACCAAGGTGACCCGCTCCGCCCTGGAGAACGCCGCCTCCGTGGCCGCCGTGCTGCTGACCACCGAGTCCCTGGTGGCCGACAAGCCCGAGCCCCCGGCTCCCGCCGCCCCCGCCGCCCCCGACATGGGCGGGATGTATTGATCCGCTGAGATATGTTCAAAGCCCCACGGCTCTCGCCGTGGGGCTTTGCTTTACTTCTTCGGATAGGGCTTCCGCACGTTGGTTCGGCCCAGCAGATAGTCGGTGCTGGTGCCGTAATATTCCGCCAGCTTGAGCAATGCCCAGACGGGGATCTCCCGGTCTCCCCTCTCATACCTCCCGTAGACGTTCCTGTTCATGTTCAGAAACTCGGCAATCTGGGCCTGGGACTTGTCTGCGTCCACCCGTAGGTCTTCCAAACGCTGAAACTTCATAGTGCATCACCTTCTGATATGATGCTACTATTTGGTTGCATTTCAGCGCGAATTGTGGTACCATATGGTATCCGATTTTTTGGAGGAAACTATCATGCCCGACTACAAAGAGATATACCTGAAAATGATGCGGGCCTCGGAAAAGGCCCTTCGGCAGATGGAGGCGGCCTCCTCGGAGCTGATCGCCGCCCAGCGGGCGTGCGAGGAGCTGTACCTCTCCGCGCCGGAGCCGGAGCTGCGCGTACTGCCCACAGACCACGAGCCGTAGGGCCTCAGCTGTTGGCCTGCTCCAGCAGGTTGGCGGCCCCGTAGCGCAGACAGCGGTACAGCCGCTTCCGCCCCCGCTTCAGCGTCCTGGACACGGTGGACTTGTTCACACCCTTTTCGTTGGCGATGGCCTCCATGGTCATCTGCTTGCCATAGTAGAGCATCATGTACTCCCGCTGCTTTTCGGTGATGTCGTGGCGCAGGGCGTGGGTCAGGTTGCGCTTCAGCCGGTTGATGGTGTCCCGATTGTCGTCGGCCATCAGCTGGGTGTAGACGGCCAGGTCCACCATGCCGAAGGTGTTGTCATAGGATATGGTGCGCATCGGTCATTTCCTCCTTCTGTGATCCATGGGGTACAGAGATCTGATCCCCGGCACCGGGGCCCTGTCCCGGCGGGGGGTAAATTTCACATAGTAGCGCTCCAGATGCCGGGCCACCGCCCGGGTCTCCCGGTACATGGCCCGCAGAGGGCGGATGCGGCCCTCCAGCAGATTCCGGCGGCCCTCGTCGGGCTCCTCCCTCTTCTCCCGCTCCAGGGCGGAGATGCGGCCCCACAGCAGATCCGCTGACCGGGCGTATTCGATGGACAGTTCATACAATGTCATGGTTCCTCGTTTCCGCCTCCCGGCCTCCGCTTCACCCGGCGGCGCCGGCAGGCAAAATAGATCCGGGCATAGCGGCCCAGACAGTCCTCGCAGACCGTCCTGCCGTCCAGCTCAAAGTAGGAGTCCCCCGGATAGAGCTCCCCCCGGCACATAGCGCAGGTCAGCCCCCGCGCCTGTCTGATGTTCCAATGTTTCGCCGTTTTTCTCCCTCCATTTTTCATTCCATCCCAAGAAAAAAACTGTTGACAAGCCCCACCTCCGTTGGTATAATACCTGATGTTGTGAGCAAGCGTGAAGGCACCATGCTGGTGTAGCTCAGCCGGTAGAGCAGCTGATTTGTAATCAGCAGGTCGGGGGTTCGAATCCGTCCACCAGCTCCACCTCTTCACCCCAACTGAATACGGAGGAGTACCCAAGTGGCCAAAGGGGGCAGACTGTAAATCTGTTAGCTTCGCTTTCGGTGGTTCGAATCCACCCTCCTCCACCACGTCGTCGCGGACTGCTTATCGTTCGCGACGGCGTTTTTTTAGGACGGAGAAAATCCCCCGCCTCGCTACGCTCGGCACCCCCTTTTGTGAAAGGGGGCTGGTACGGAATTCGCACCCGTCGCAGGGTACGTACCAAGCTCCCTTCGCAAAGGGAGCTGGCACGGCGAAGCCGTGACTGAGGGTTTTCCTTACTTTCCCCTCCGCAAACTAGAACGCTTGTTCTGTTTACTCCCATACCATACCACTCGAACAAACGTTCGTCAACCCTTTCTCCCCGATTTTTCCACTCAAACTTTTGGAAACCGCCCCAAAAACCGGACAGCCCCTCCCCTCCTGTTGCACGCCGCCCCACCCGGGCCCGCTGTTTACAAATGATTTACAGTCTCGGGGTTGACCTGTCCCTCCGCCGGGGGGTAAAATGGAGGCAGAAAAAAAGCGCCGCCCGCGGGCGGCGCCGAGGAGGATCGCCATGAAAAAGAGCGCCATGTACGGGCTGGTGGGCCTGGCCGCGGCTGTGGCGGGAGCCGTTGGCGGCAATCACGCCCTGGGCAATTATCTCTACGAACAGGTCAACCATCCGCCTCTCCGCGCGCCCGAGACAGAGGACGTCAACCCCATCCAGCAGGAGGGCCGGCTGTGGGCCCGCGGCATGGATGGCTTTGAGGAGGCCACGCTTACCGCCACCGATCAGGTAAGGCTGTGGGCGGCGGTCCGCCGCGCCGGCGATCCCGGCGAGCACCGCTGGGCCGTCTGCGTCCACGGCTATTCCGACACCTATGAGGCCATGGGCGCCCAGGGCCTCTGGTACCACAGCCACGGCTGGAATGTGCTCATGCCCGATCAACGGGCCCATGGCCGCAGCGGCGGCAAGTGCATCGGCTGGGGCTACCTGGAACGGCTGGATATGCTGGGCTGGATCAACTGGATCCTCCGGCGTGACACCGAGGCGGAGATCGTCCTCCACGGGGCGTCCATGGGCGGGGCCACCGTGCTGATGGTCACCGGAGGGCCGGTCCCCCGGCAACTGAGAGCGGTGATCTCCGACTGCTCCTACACCTCCTTCGAGGAGGAGGCCAAACACGTCATCAAGAACCACGCGGAGACCCTGGCCCCCGATATGTCCCTCCCCGTTCCGGCGGGCCTGCTGTTCTCCGCCCTTCGAAGGGCCACGCTCCGGCGCGCTGACGGCTTCGACCTGCGGGACGCCGCCCCCGTCGAGGCGGTGCGTCAGTCCAAGACCCCCACCCTGTTCATCCACGGCGTAGAGGACGACTTCGTCCCCGCCCCCATGATGGGCAGGCTTTATCAGGCGGCCGCCTGCCCCAAACGCTTCCTGTGGGTGCCGGGGGCCGGCCATGTGGCCTCGGCGGGCACCGACCCGGAGCTGTACTGGTCCGCGGTAGACGAGTTTTTACAGGAATACATACATTAAGGGCAAAGAAAATCCCCCGTCATTTGTTTTGCAGATGACGGGGGTTTTCTTTTTACTCTATTCGCCCTTCCCGCAGGCGCCGATGAGCTCTCTGGCGTAGGGCAGCTCCATAATGGCATCGCAGAGGGTGTGCCACTCGTCCAGCTTGTGGTTCCGCCGGGCGTAGTAGATGTTGGCCAGTACCTCGTAGTTCAGGGTGACGGTGCGCATCTGGTCATAGCTGGAGGGCAGCAGCTGGATGAGATCGTACCAGTCCGCCTTGTCCTTCCCCTCCACATAACGAAGGCGGACCGTCTCCAGATAGGCCACGTACTTCCCGAACTCCGCCAGGGAGGCGGCCGTCAGGTGGTCGGTGGAGAAGTCGGCCAGCTCGAAGGGCTTGGCGTGGATCTTGTGCATGGTGGAGGTGGAGTTGGCCACGGTGCCCACCTTATAGGTGTCGAACTCCTTCCACCAGTACATGGGGGCGGTGATGTCCATGGACACCAGGATCTGCCGGAGGAACTTCCGGTGATCCGTCCCGGCGGAGCACAGCCGCAGGGCCAGGGACAGGTCGTTTTCCCCCAGCACGAACCGGCCCTCCCCGTCGTAATAGCTGTCCATCCTGGCCCAGCTGTTCATGGGGTTTCTGGCCCCCCGGATGGCGTTCTCAAAATTCATCACGCAGATATGCTCCACCTTCAGCATAGTCCTCGCCCCTTCCCTCATTTTCTCCATCATAACAGAAAATCTTCCCATCTTCAAGGGAAAAGTGTCCGCAAAGCAACGGCCCGGGAAACCTGTCCCGCGCTGACTCAGAGCCAGAACCGCCAGGGCAGCTTCGCGTCCTCCCCGGCGTAGTCCACCCCGATCCGGGGGCCGGAGTGGATGTCCAGCGAGCCCCCGTCCCCGGCCGGGTCGGTCAGGCCGATCTCCGCCAGGGAGGCGCAGGCCTCCAGCTCCGGGGACCCCCAGGGCAGGCCGTTCAGCCGCCGGTCGATGTTGAGCCCCGCGCACACCTTGCCGGGGCCGTCCAGGAAGTGCTTTTTCTGCCGGGCGGTCATCTCCGCCGCCTTGCAATGGAAGCGGTTTTCTGCTATGATGTCAAAGCCGTGCCGGGGCTCCGCCCCCCGGATGAGCACCGCCGCCGGCTCCCCCTCGGGCTCGGCCACCAGGTTGAGGCAGTGATACATGCCGTAGATGAGATAGACGTAGGCCGTCCCCGGCGGGGCAAAGAGGGTCTCAGTGCGGGCGGTGCGGCGATAGTTCCAGGCGTGGCAGGCCCGGTCCATCCGGCCGATATACGCCTCCGTCTCGGTGATCCGGGCGGCCAAAACGAATCCGCCGTACCGCCGTACCAGGTATTTGCCCAGCAGGTCCCGGGCCACGGTCACGGTGTCCCGGTCGAAAAAGGACTGCGGCAGCACGGTCCCACCCCTCTCTGAAACTCGTTTGGAGCTGATCTTCTGATGAACGACGCCCTGTTGAAAAAGCTGTCCAAACCCATGATCGTGGCGGCCACGCTGATCTGGGGCTCCACCTTCTTTTTATTGAAGGACACCCTGGACGACGTGGACCCCCTGTTCCTGCTGGCGTTCCGGTTCACCTTCGCCGCCGTCCTGCTGGCGCTGGTGTTCTTGAATCGCTGGAAGGGCATCGACGCCGGCTACTGGCTCCGGGGCGGGCTGATGGGCCTGTTCCTGTTCGCGGCCTATACGGTGCAGACCTATGGGTTGATCGGCACCACGCCGGGGAAAAACGCCTTTTTCACATCGATCTACTGCGTCATCGTGCCCTTTTTGTACTGGGCGGTGGACGGCTCAAGGCCCACCAGATACAATGTGCTGGCCGCCCTGCTGTGCGTGGCCGGGGTGGGGCTGGTGTCCTGGGACGGGGGCTTCGCCCTCACCTGGGGGGACGGGCTCACCCTGCTGTCTGGGCTGCTGTACGCCTTCCACATCGTGACGGCCACTGTATTCGCCCAAAAGCGGGACGTGTTCCTGCTCACCGTCATCCAGTTCGGGACGGCGGCGCTCTGCTGCTGGACCGGCACGCTGTGCCTCACCCACGGCGTCCCGGTGGAGGGCCTGCCGCCCAGGGCCTGGGGGGTGCTGCTCTATCTGGCGGTGTTCGCCACCAGCCTGGCCCTGCTGTTCCAGAACATCGGGCAGAAATACACCGAGCCCGCGGCGGCAGCCCTGCTGCTGGCCCTGGAGGCCCCCTTCGGGGTGGCCTTCTCCGTCATCTTCACCGACGAGGCCCCCACCCCGCTGATGTATCTGGGGTTCGCCGTCATCTTCCTGGCGGTGGTCTGCTCGGAGACGCAGTTCAAATTTCTGCGGGCAAAGAACCGGACGTAGAAACACCTTAAAAAGCCTTCCCCAAATTAAATCAATATTCCTCTAAGAGCCTTCCCCATTTATGGGGAAGGTGGCAGCCCAAAGGGCTGACGGATGAGGTTTGGGGAAGGCGGCGACGATGGGTCGGCTGACAGCTGACCTCGCCGCCCCCTCATCCGCCCCCTTCGGGGGCACCTTCCCCCCTGCGGGTGGAAGGCTTAAATGTGCCTCTCCAGCCAGGCCAGCACGTCGGCGTAAACCTCGTCCCTGTTCAGCTCGTTGAGCATCTCGTGCCGCCCGCCGGGGTAGAGCTTCATGGTCAGGTCCCTGGTGCCGGCGGCCTTGAAGTAGCCGTACACCTTCTCCACGCCCCTGCCGTTGGAGCCCACCGGGTCGTTGTCCCCGGAGAACAGGTAGACGGGGGTGTTGGGGTCCATTTTGGCCAGGTTCTTCTTGTCGGAGATGAACTGGAGGCCCTCCATCATGTCCCGGAACAGGCCCGCCGTGGGCTTGAAGGTGCAAAAGGGGTCGGCCAGGTAGGAGTCCACCACCTTCTCGTCCCGGCTGATCCAGTCCGCCGTGGTGCGGTTGGGCCTGAACTGCTTGTTGTAGCCCCCCAGGGCCAGATCGTACACCAGGTCGCTGACCGTGTCGGGGCCCTTGAGGGCGCACACCGCCGAGGCCAGCGCCCGCCCCGCCGCCACCAGCGGGGCCTTCTCCTGCCCCGTGCCGGAGAGGATGGCTCCGGTCACCGTGCCGGGATAGACGCACAGATAGGTCCGGACCAAAAACGACCCCATGGAGTGGCCAAACAGGAAATAGGGGATATTGGGGTGGTCCACCCCTGTCCGCTCCCGGAGGGTGTGGACGTCCGCCGTGGTCAACATCCAGCCGTCCTTGTGGGCCAGATGGCCGTATTTGCCGTCGGTGACCGTCTTGCCATGGCCCAGATGGTCGCCGCCCACCACCAGATAGCCGTGGTCCGCCAGGAAGCGGGCGAAGGCTCCGTACCGGCCCATGTGCTCCACCACGCCGTGGACGATCTGCACCACCGCCCTGGGGACCCCCTCCGGGGCCCACTGGTAGCAGGCGATCTGATGGATCCCGTCGTTGGAGGGGAAGGTATGCTCCGAAAATACCGCCATTGCGCTCACCTTTTCCTTTCTATCCGCGTTCAGTTGTGTTATGATAGCTTTAGTGTACTCAAAACGGCGCCAAATGTCAATGTAGGAGGCGGTCCAAGTGTCCCTGCTGCTCCACATCTGCTGCGCCCCCTGCTCGGTGGCCTGCATCAAACAGCTCCGGGAGGAGGGGACGGAGCCCACCGGCTTCTGGTACAATCCCAATATCCACCCCTTCCAGGAGTATAAGGCCCGGCGAGACACCCTCCGGCAGTACGCAGGGAACATCGGCCTGAAACTGGTGGAGGAGGACTTCTACGGCCTGCGGCCCTTCACCGCCGCCGTGGCCGCCGACCCGGACCACCGGTGCGGGTACTGCTACCTCTGCCGGATGGAGAGGACCGCCCAATACGCGGCGGAGCACGGCTTTGACCGCTTCTCCACCACCCTGCTCATCTCCCCCTATCAAAACCGGGAGCTGATCTGCGCCACCGGCGCGAAGATGGGGGAACGATACGGCGTGGAGTTCGTGCCCTACGACTTCCGCCCCCGATTCAAAGAAGGCCAGGAGGAGGCCAGGGCCCTGGGGCTCTATATGCAGAAGTACTGCGGCTGTGTGTACAGCGAGGAGGACCGCTTCTCTAACCGCCGCAAAAAGGAGCTGCACAAGCTCCACAAGCAGCAGGGGCAGGGATAAAAAAAGAGCCGGCCCGCGGCCGGCTCTCAAAAAGCGGATTCAGTCCAGGACGGCGGCGGCCTCCACACAGGCGTGGCTGGGCACGGTGAGCTTCCGCAGGATGGTCCGCCGGGTGACGATGCCCATAAAGGCCCCCCGGTCATCCACCACCGGCACGAAGTTCTGCCCCATGGCCCGCTCCAGCAGAGCCTCCATCCCCACCCGGACGCTGACCGGGGGATTGAAGTTGGGCCGCAGCACCTCCTTCAGCAGCCCGCGCTCCTGGATCCGCAGGGAGTCGTCCTCCCGGTCCAGGAAGTGCCAGAGGAAATCCCCTTCACTGACGGTGCCCACATACTGCCCGTCCCGGCTCAGCACCGGCACGGCGGTATACCCGTGCTCCCGCAAAATCTTCAGACTCTTCTGGATGGTGTAATCCTCGTACAAATAGACCACCTGTATTTTCGGGGTCAACAGGGATACGACGTTCACGCCCCCACCTCCTTGTTTTCGGCGCGGTTTCCCTTTCGACATCTCCATTTTACCAAAAGACAGCTGCGCTGTCTATCAATAAAGTGTTAAATCTTCCGATCATTTTCGAGGGAGGGACGCCCATGGCGGTCAAAGAGGGACAGCTCCACCGGGTCCGCATCGACAACTGCACCGTTGACGGCGACGGCATGGCCCGCATCGACGGTATGGCCGTCTTTGTCCACGGCGCCCTCCGGGGGGAGCTGGCCGACGTGATCATCGAGCACGTGGGCCACAGCGCCGCCTGGGCGGGGGTGAAGCGCATCGTGGAGCCCTCCCCTGAACGACGGGAGCCGGACTGCCCCCATTACGTGGACTGCGGCGGCTGCCGCTTCCGCCACGCCTCCTACGCCGAGGAGCTGGAGGTCAAGCGCCGGCGGGTGGAGGACGCCCTCAAGCGCATCGGTGGAGTTGACATAACTGTCGATACCATCCACGGGGCCGCGTCGCCGGACCGGTACCGAAACAAGGCCCAGTTCCCCGTCGCCCAGGGGCCCAGGGTGGGCTTCTACCGCCCCAGGACCCATCAGGTAGTTGACATAAAAGATTGCCTCCTCCAGCCGGTCCAGTGCACCGCCCTGGCGGGGGCCCTGCGGGGGTGGATGGCCGGCCGCGGCATCCCCGCCTACGATGAAAAGGGCCACACTGGGCTGATACGGCACCTGTACGTCCGCACCGACCGGGCGGGCGAAGCCCTGTGCTGCCTGGTGGTCAACGCCTCTGCTGGACAGGCCCTCCCCTTCGAGGGGGAACTGGTGAGCGCACTCCGCTCCGGCCTCCCCTCCCTCACCGGGGTAGTGCTCAACTACAACCCCGCCCGGACCAACGTTGTACTGGGCCGGGACTTCCGCACTCTCTGGGGCCGGGACTGGCTGGAGGACGAGCTGTGCGGGCTCACCTTCCGCATCTCCCCCCGCTCGTTCTATCAGGTGAACCGGGCGCAATGCGAAGTCCTTTACGGCCTGGCGACGGAGTTCGCCGGCCTCGCCGGGAAAGAGACGGTGCTGGACCTGTACTGCGGCATCGGGACCATCTCCCTGGTGATGGCCCGCCGCGCCGGACGGGTGATCGGTGTGGAGGTGGTGCCCGAGGCCGTAGAGGACGCCAGGGAGAACGCCCGCCGCAACGGCGTCGGCAACGCGGAGTTCTGGTGCGGGGACGCCTCCGACGCCGCGAAGCGCCTGCTGGACCAGGGCCTGCGGCCCCGCGTGGTGGTGGTGGACCCGCCCCGGAAGGGGCTGGCGGAGGACGTGGTCGACACTATTGCCGCCATGGGACCGGACCGGGTGGTGTACGTGTCCTGCGACCCGGCCACCCTGGCAAGGGATGTGAAGCGCTTCGGGGCGCTGGGGTACGCCGTCCGGCGGGCCGAGGCCGTGGATATGTTCCCCAGGACGGGACATGTGGAGACGGTGGTATTGATGTCATGCAATGATTCCGTCCCTTAGAACCCATGAATTAGTATACTGAGGTTATGGAAGAAAGCGATACGATATGAGCGGGAAAAGAATAAGGCACACATCGGAGTGGAAACCGTTTTCAGAATTAAGATCAGTGCAACGCAATATCTCCGGTCTTGGATACAATAAGGACTATATCGAAGAACATGGCCTTAATGAAACGAAGATATTTCATTGGGACAACATGGTCACGGGAGTAGCGTGCTACTTTGAACCTCTTGAAGTTAGGGCAGATGGAAATGAAATTCTCTGGCGGTATAACGAGAACCATACGCATATGGAGGCGCCGGAGGAGTTTGAGACACAATTTGGAACCTTCAACAATCATAATAACGGGGAGTTTGTAAGTTGGCTTGGGAAAGATAATCATGATAGCCCGCCCAAGAAAGAAAAAGAAACAAAAAGCTATTTTGGACGTGATGATTATTTTATTGAAGGTAATTATTGCGACATGTTTGACTGCGGAGAGTACTCGTATGCTATTTCTAACTTGATGCATATGGGCCTTGGAATCTTCAAAATTATAAGGATCGATAAAAATCTCGAAACTGCAACTATGTATGATAATCATCGTGATGATGATCATCCCCGGCTTGAATATTTAGGACGTTTTCAGAGTACCGAAGGATATGTTGTTATAACCAGTGGTTCCCAAGAATTGAAGAACACGGGGGAGAGGCAGGGATTTCAAGACATTACGATCCTTTTTCAAATCGACAGAAGCGGGACATGCATAAAGAGCAGTGAGTGGAACTTCTCGATTTCGTCTGCAAACAGCATAGTCGCAGTAGGCGATTACGTATACTTTGGACAGAATAAAATGATTACCCGTTTAAATATGCACTCAGGAGAGACTATGTTTTTTACGAATAAAACAGATGCTGAAATTGCTGCACTTGTAGATATATGGTGATTCCTTAGCGAAGACGAAAATTATTCTTTGAAACATGAAAAGCGCGATCATGTGGACCCTCTGCCGTATCTAATGTGCTATGGCAGGGTGACAGACCCTGGCGAATGGCTTGGAGACATCATCGGTGTAGCAGAGGAAATCCCGGATGGGTATAAATTGCTCGATGAAATATGTGTTGACTGGTAAATTCCATGCGGAATTGTTCTTGCCACTGCTCAAGACACAACGATATTTGGAGGACTGACCATGAAAAAGAGACTTCTCGCCCTGCTGCTGGCCCTGCTGACGCTGCTGGCCTGTCTCACCGCCTGCACGGCGGACGACGTCAACCAGTTCCTGGACGACTACGGCGACGAGATCATCGGCGACGTGATCGACGGCCTGGAGGACGATTCCACCGCCCAACCGGCCACAGAGGCCCCCGTTGAAACGGAGACCCCCGAACAGACGGAGGAGCCTGCCGCCCAGGAGACGGACGCCCCCGCCGCCCCCACAGAGAAGCCGGAGGACGAAGACCTGCCCGTCTACGGGGAATATTACTACGACGTGGTCAACGTGGTGCTGTACCTGGAGACCTACGGCGAGCTGCCCCCCAACTACATCACCAAGGACGAGGCCCGGGACCTGGGCTGGTCCGGCGGCTCTGTGGAGAAGTACATGGAGGGCGCGGCCATCGGCGGCGACCGGTTCGGCAACCACGAGGGCCTGCTGCCCACCGCCAAGGGCCGCAGCTACACCGAGTGCGACATCGACACCGACGGCTACGGCTCCAGAGGGGCCCGGCGGCTCATCTTCTCCAACGACGGGCTGTATTTCTACACCGTGGACCACTACGAATCCTTCAAAGAGGTGACGGTGGAGGGGGGGAAGGTCACATGGTGAACCGCGTCACACTGGACTGCGCCCGGCTGCTGGAGCGGCAGGGGGCCCATACCTATCTGGCGGAGGCGCTGGGCCTCCCGGACTACTACGGCCGGAACCTGGACGCCCTCTACGACTGTCTCACCGATTTAGGGCCCACCGAGCTCACCCTGGAGCGCCCCGAGCTGCTCCGGGAGGCGGGGGGCTATGCCGAGATGATCCTGAACGTCATCCTGGAGGCAGCGGAAGGCAATCCCTATCTGACCGCGGACCTCTCCCCCGCCCCGGAGGGCGAGCTCCCATGAAAAAGATCCTGCTCATCGGCACCGGCGGCACCATCGCCTCCGCCCCCACCGGGGAGGGGCTGGCCCCCGGCCTCACCACCGAGGAGCTGCTGCGCCGCATCCCCGACGTGAAAAAGGCCTGCGCCGTGGACTGCGTCCAGCTCCTGGCCCTGGACAGCACCGACATAGGGCCCAGACACTGGCGGATGCTGGTGGAGTGCATCCGGGAGAACTACGGCGGGTATGACGGGTTCGTCATCACCCACGGCACCGACACCATGGCCTACACCGCCGCCGCCCTCAGCTACATGATCCAGAACTCCCCAAAGCCCATCGTGCTCACCGGGGCCCAAAAGCCCATCGGGTTCGACACCACCGACTCCCGGGCCAACCTGACCGACGCGTTCCTGTGCGCCTCCGCCGACCTGCCGGGGGTGTCCATCGTGTTCGACCACAAGGTCATCCTGGGCACCCGGGCCAAAAAGACCCGCTCCCACAGCTTCAGCGCCTTCGAGAGTATCAACTACCCGGAGCTGGCGGTGGTGCGGGACGGGGTGCTGTTACGGTACATCCGGCAGGAGTGCGCCGCCGCGCCCATCTTTTATCCGGAGCTGAACCATAACGTGGCCCTGATGAAGCTGACGCCGGGGGCGGACCGGGAGGCGCTGGACTTTCTGTTCACCCGGAACGACGCGGTGATCATCGAGAGCTACGGGGTGGGCGGCGTCCCCCAGGAGGGTGGCTTTTATGACTGCATCAAGACCTGGAAGGGGCGTGGCCGGTTCGCCGTCCTCACCACCCAGGTGGAGAACGAGGGCAGCGACCTGAGCGTGTATCACGTGGGCCACCGGCTGAAAAACGAGCTGGGCGTCCTGGAGGCCTACGACATGACCACCGAGGCGGTGCTGGCCAAGCTCATGTGGCTGCTGGCCCGCACCAGAGACCAGGCGGAGGTCACGAAGCTGTTCTACACCCCCGTAGCGGGAGACATCCTGTGGACGGCGGGTCGCTGAATCCCACAGAGAGGAAGTATGTGCCATGATCATCAGGAACATCCGGCTGACAGCGCTGCTGCTGGCCCTGCTGCTGGCGGTGGGCTGCGCGGGCCCCGCCGCCGCCACCTCCACCGGGCCCCGGCCCGCAGAGACATCCCGGCCCTCTGAGGCCGCTCAGACCCCCGCGGCGGCCCCGGAAACGCCCGCGGCCGTTTCCCCGACTCCCGCGCCGGCGCCGGAGGCACCCTCCGCCGCGCCCAAGGCCGCCGGAGGCGCTCTCCGGGTGTCGGGCACGAGGCTGGTAGACGCCGCCGGCAATGCCGTCCAGCTCCGGGGGGTCAGCACCCACGGGCTGGCCTGGTTCCCCCAGTACGTGAACCAGGAGTGCTTCAATGACCTGCGGAGCTGGGGAGCCAATGTGGTGCGGCTGGCCATGTACACCGCCGAGTATGGCGGCTACTGTACCGGCGGGAATCAGAAAGAGCTGAAGGAGCTCATCCGCAAAGGAGTGCAGTACGCCTCCAACGCGGGGATGTACGCCATCGTGGACTGGCACATCCTGTCCGACAGCGACCCCAACACCTATATCAGCCAGGCCAAAGCGTTTTTCCAGGAGATGTCCGCCGAGTTCGCCAAGCGGGACAACGTGCTCTATGAGATCTGCAACGAGCCCAACGGCGGCACCACCTGGGCCCAGATCAAATCTTACGCCCAGCAGATCATCCCGGTGATCCGGGCCAACGACCCCGACGCGGTAATCATCGTGGGCACCCCCAACTGGTCCCAGCGGGTGAACGAGGCCGCCGCCGACCCCATCACCGGGTACGACAACATCATGTACACCCTCCACTTCTACGCCGCCACCCACGGCGCCAACATCCGGCAGCTGATGATCAACGCCCTGAAGGCCGGCCTGCCCGTGTTCGTGACCGAGTACGGCATCTGCTCCGCTGACGGGAACGGGGGCATCGACGAGGCCCAGGCCAACCAGTGGATCAGCGCCCTGGACCAGTACGGGGTCAGCTACGTGGCCTGGAACCTGTCCAACAAGGATGAGACCTCCGCCATCCTCAAGACCTCCTGTTCCAAGACCGGCGGCTTCACCGCAAATGACCTCAGCCCCTCCGGCCAGTGGCTCTACAGGATGCTTACCAGCAAGGCCGGCCCCTATGAGGAGCCCGGCGTGGCCGGGTTCAGGGACGTGAAGGCCAAAGACTGGTTCGCCCCCGCCGTGGAATACGTGACGGAGCGAGGCCTGATGAATGGCAGGAGCAGCACCGTCTTTGCCCCGAATGCCGATATCACCCGGGCAGAATTCGCCCAGCTGCTCTACAACATGGAGGGCAGGCCTTCCGGCGGGAGCGCCGCCTTTGCCGACGTTCCCAAAAGTGAATGGTACTATGACGCGGTAGCCTGGGCGTCGTCACACGATATCGTGACCGGCCGGAGCAGCGCCGCGTTCGATCCCGATACCAGCATCGCCCGGCAGGAGATGGCGCTGATGCTGTACCGCTATGCCAAATATAAGGAGCTCGACGTCGGTGCCGGCGGCAGCCTGTCCGCTTTCAAGGACGCGGGCATGGTGGCAGACTGGGCCTTGGACGCGGTCAGCTGGGCCGTCGGCTCCAAGGTGATCAACGGCGTGTCCTCCGATACGCTGAGCCCAACGGGCACCGCTACCCGGGCCCAGGCCGCCACCATGCTCCAAAACTTCTGTACCAGGATCGGCGCCGGCGGCGCCCCCTCCGGCGGCGGGATCACAGTGTCTGTCTCCGAGGTGAACAGTTGGGATCAAAACGGCGCTGTCTTCCGGCAGTACAACGTGACGGTGACCAACAACTCCGACTCCCCCTGTGACAGCTGGGCGGTGGACCTGAAGTTCGACGGACCCATCACCCTTTCCAACGGCTGGAACGGGACCTGCACTGTGAATGGCTCCGCCCTGCACATCGCCTCCGTGGACTACAACGGGGCGCTGGAGCCGGGAGCCTCCACCGATGTGGGGTTCATCGTCTCCGGCGGCGCGTATATCCAATCGTTCGCAGCGTGAAAAGTCCCCCGGCCGTCTGGCCGGGGGACTCGCTGTTTCGCGGGCAGGCCGCTCAGCCCGGGGCGGTGCTGAAGCACTCCTGGATCAGGTAGCGCCCGTCGCTGGGGCGGCTCTGGGTGGCCCGGTTGGCGGCGTTGTGGTTGAAGTGCCACCACTCCGACGGCAGGGGGCTCAGGCCCGAATCGGTGAAGTATTTCCGCAGGGCAATGGCCGGGGCATTCATCGTGGGGCTGAGCTGGGAACTGCTGGGGGACAGGGTGGAGGCGGACGCCATACTCAGCTCATGTATAGGAGTGGGCATCTCATAGTCCTGGCACTCCAGCACCCGGATGTGGGGATAACCACAGGTGGACGTCTTCTCCGCCCGGAGGGCCTTCACCATGCTCACGTCCAGGGCATAGCCCCGCTGATGGTTGGATACCCCGACGGCGATGAACCAGTCCATGCTCCAGGGCGGGGTGGAGATGCCCGCCTTCACCTCCGGATCGGTCTTCGCCAGGGCGGTCAGGGCCTTCACCACCGCCGTCTGCGCGGTCATGGGACGGAAGGTCTGGTAGATCACCAGGCAGTTCCCCTGCGCCAGGGCCCGGTGCTGGGCGGCGCAGATGTCCCTCGCCGCCCGGTACAGGATGGGCATGACGAACTCCTCCCGGCCCAGCCGGGGATTGTACGCCCTGCTCTGGTAGAGGGCCTGCCCGGTGATGCCGGGGATATCCTTCCCGCAGCTGACGAACAGAGAGCTGTACGCGTTGGCGTCGTCATAGATCATGGAGGGGATCACGTCGGGCAGATTGATCATGCAGTACCGGTGCTCCACCCATCCGGTGAGGACCCGGCCTCCCTTGGGATAGCGCACGTACCACCAATCCCCCTTCTCCCGGAGGATGGTGAAGCCCTCCCCCGGAGCGATGACCGCGCTGGCCCCGGCGAAGGGGTCCGGCGCAGACGTGGCGGCGGGAACTGTCGGGGAGGCGGCAGAGAGGGCGGCGGCGTGTGGAATGGCGGCCGCCTCAGTTTCTCCCTCGGAGGGCCCCGCCGGGGCCTCGCTGACCGGCGGCGCCTCAGTGGGCTCGGAGGTGGGCTCCGCCGTCTCCTCGGCAGGCTCCGTTGTGGGCTCTGCCGTGGGCCCCGTCGGCCCTTCAGTCGGCTCCGATGTCGGCTCTGCTGTGGGTTCCGATGTGGGCTCGGCGGTCGGCTCGGCGGTCGGCTCAGGAGTCGGTTCGGGGGTGGGTTCCGGGGTGGGCTGGGGCATATCCGGCGGATACTGGGAAAACAGCCCCAGCTGTACCGACGCGTACCCGGACGCCCCGGCGATGGGCAGCTCCAGCCCGTTTATCAGGGCGGGGATCTCCACATCGAGGGCATAGGCGGAATCATATTCCGCCGGACCGGCGGGCTCCGGAGAGGGCGAGGGTGACTCGCTCGTCTCCGGGGTGGGGGACGGAGTGGGCTCGGGAGTGGGTCCAGCAGTGGCCGAAGGCGTCGGAGCGGGAGTGGCCGTCCCGCCGGGCGCAGGGGCCGGGGACGGGCTCTCCGCGGTCTCCGCCGGACCGCAGCCCCCCAGCAGGGCAAGGATCAGGGCGGCGGCCAGCAGGGCCCCCGCAGCGCGCTTTCTTCTCATGGCGCTCTCTCCTCTCGACTCACATCTGGAACACGACGCCCGCCAGGGCCGCCAGCCCGATAAAGCAGATCGGGTGCAGCTTTTTCAGGGGCGTGAATTTCACCAGCACGAAAATGGCCGCCGCCAGGAGGATGGCGGGCCAGTAGAACGTCTCCACCACCGGCACGGCCTGTCCCGGCGCGATCTCATGGGCGGTCTCGTGGAACAGGAGGGCGATCTTCGCCACCTGGAGCAGGGACGCGGTGATCAGCGCCACCGACGCCGCCCGCAGGCCGTAGAACACGGCGTCCACCGCTCTGGATTGGCGGAACTTCTGCAAAAAACCGGCGATGATGAGGATGATGACGATGGAGGGGAGGATCAGCCCCAGGGTGGCCACGATGCCGCCCGGCACCCCGGCGGAGGTGAAGCCCACGTAGGTGGCCATGTTCACCCCCATGGGGCCGGGGGTGGACTCGGAGATGGCGATCATGTCGGCCAGCTGGCCCGAGGTGAACCAGCCGGTGCGCTCCCCCAGGTCGGTGAGGAAGGGGATGGTGGCCAGGCCGCCCCCCACCGAGAACAGGCCCACCTTGCAGAACTCGAAAAACAGGCGCAGGTAGATCACTTTTTCCCGCCCCCTTTCACCGTGCGGACCACAAGGCCCGCCACGCCGGCGCAGATCACCAGAAACACCGGGGAGGTCAGCCACTTCAGCGCCGCCGGCGGGGCGAGGAAGGTCCCCCAGGCCGCCAGGGCCAGCACCAGGATGTAGATGATTCGGGTGGGCCAGTCGATGACGGCGTTTTTGATCAGCTTGATGACGCTGGTCAAAATCAGGGCCACCACCCCGGCCCGGACGCCGTTGAAGGCGTGGATGACCCAGGGGATGTCCATGAAGTTGCTGAGGAAGGCGGCGATGACGAGGATGATGGCGATGGACGGGGACACCACCCCCAGGGTGGCGCAGACCCCGCCGGGGATGCCCGCTTTGCTCCGGCCCACGAAGGTGGCGGTGTTCACCGCGATGATGCCGGGGGTGCACTGGCCCACGGCGTAGTAGTCGGCCAGCTGCTCCTCGGTGGCCCACCCCTTGTTCTCCACCAGTTCCCGCTGGAGGATGGGCAGCATGGCGTAGCCGCCGCCGAAGGTACACACCCCCACCTTGGCAAAGGTGAGATACAGGTCCGCCAGGATATTCACGTCAGATCCTCCAGTTCGTTGAGCCACAGGGCGGAGACGGCGTCTGACGGCATCCGCCAGTCGCCCCGGGGGGACAGGGTGACGGTGCCCACCTTGGGGCCGTCGGGCAGGCAGGAGCGCTTGAACTGCTGGCTGAAGAACCGGCGGTAGAAGTTTTTCAGCCACTTCAAAATGGTCTCCCGGTCATACTGCCCGCCCAAAGCGTATTGGGCCAGCCGGAACACCTTCCGGGGCGGGAAGCCCCAGCGGACGGCGTAGTACAGGAAGAAGTCGTGGAGCTCGTAGGGGCCCACCAGGTCCTCGGTCTTCTGGGCGATCTCCCCGTTCTCAGGGGGCAGCAGCTCCGGGGACACGGGGGTGTCCAGGATGTCCCGCAGCACGGCGGCCAGCCGGGGGGAGCGCGCCTCCGCTTCGTCGGCGGCGTAGGCCACCAGATGGCGCACCAGTGTTTTCGGAATGGAGGCGTTGACGGCGTACATGGACATATGGTCGCCGTTGTAGGTAGCCCAACCCAGGGCCAGCTCGGACAGGTCGCCGGTGCCCACCACCAGACCATTGGTCTTGTTGGCGATGTCCATGAGGACCTGGGTGCGCTCCCTGGCCTGGCCGTTCTCAAAGGTCACGCTGTGGTCGTCCATGGACTGGCCGATGTCCCGGAAGTGGACGGTGACGGCCTCGCCGATGTCCACCACCCTCAGGGTCGCCCCCAGCTCCTCCGCCAGCGCCTCGGCGTTGGATCTGGTGCGGCCGGTGGTGCCGAAGCAGGGCATGGTGACCGCCAGGAAGCCCTTCCGGTCCAGGCCCAGGGCATCGAAGGCCGCGGCGGTGATGAGGATGGCCAGGGTGGAGTCCAGCCCGCCGGACAGGCCGATGACGGCGGTGGAGGCGTTGACGTGCTTCAGCCGCTTTTTCAGCCCCGCCGCCGCGATGTTGAAGATCTCCCGGCAGCGCTCCGCCCGGTCGCCGTGGTCGGCGGGGACGAAGGGGTTGGGGGCCACGGGCCGGGTGAGGACGGTCTCCGCCGCCTCCAGGGAGAACTCATTTCGGCTGTACCCGTCCCATGACCCTCCGGTGAAGGTAGTGTTGCGCCGCCGCTCAAAGAGAAGGCGCCCCACGTCGATCTCGGTGGAGGTGAAGCCCGTCCCGAAACGGTCCTCCGCCAGGATGGTCCCGTTCTCCGCGATGAGGTCGTGCCCCGCGAACACCATGTCGGTGGAGGACTCCCCGTCCCCGGCATCGGCATAGACATAGGCGCACAGCAGCCGGGCCGACTGGCCGGACACCAGCTGCCGGCGGTACTCCGCCTTGCCCACCACCTCGTCGGAGGCGGAAAGGTTCAGGATCAGCGTCGCCCCCGCCTTGGCCAGGGCGGTGGAGGGGGGCTCGGGGGCCCACAGGTCCTCGCAGATCTCCACCCCCACGGTCAGCCCCGGAAGGGAGGCGCAGTCAAAGAGGCTCCGGCTGTCGATCACCGTGGACTGGCCCGCCAGCTCCACATAGACGTTCGCGCCCGCGCCGGAGGTGAACCACCGCTGCTCGTAGAACTCGCTGTAATTGGGCAGCCAGGTCTTGGGCACCAGGCCCAGCAGCTTCCCTCTGTGGATGACGGCAGCGCAGTTGTAGAGCTCTCCGCCGGCCCGGGCCGGCAGGCCCAGGGCCACCAGGATGTCCACGTCCGCGGTGCGCTCCAGAACGGTCTTCAGCGCCCGCTCCGCCCCGTCCAGCAGAGTGTCCTGCAAGAACAGGTCGCCGCAGGTGTAGCCCGTCAGGCACAGTTCGGGCAGGCACAGCACCTTGACGCCGTAAAACTCCGCCTTGCGGATGAGCATGACGCAGCTCGCCGCGTTGAAGTCGCAGTCGGCCACTTTGATCTCCGGCGTGCCGGCGGCCACCTTGATAAATCCGTCTCTCATTTCAGCAAACCTCCTCATCGGGGGACATATTTCATTTTATCTTACCCCAATTTTCTTCAGATTGCAACCGCGCATTCCACGATCGAAAAACTCCCTCTTTCCTTTTGCGGCAAAATGGGGTATAATGGACCTGTTGACAAACTCCTTTCCCATTTACCCCCTCGTCCGAACTTACAGAAAAAAAGACGCCCTGCGGCGTCGT
>CANRIW010000013.1 GCA_947630785.1 uncultured Oscillospiraceae bacterium
AAGAAGTTCTGTTTTCCATGTCCTACTCCTCCTTATCGGCCCTGCTGCTCACGCAGGATGGTCTTCACGCGGGCGATGTCCTTGCGGACCTCAGCGATGCGGATGGGGTTATCCAGCTGATTGGTGGCGTGCTGAAGACGGAGGTTGAACAGGTCCTTCTTCAGGTCCACCAGCTTGGTCTCCAGCTCAGTGGCGCTCATTTTACGGATCTCGTTCGCTTTCATCTTCATTCACCACCATTCTCGATCTCTTTCTTGACGATCTTGCACTTGATAGGCAGCTTGTGGCTGGCCAGACGCAGAGCTTCCTTCGCGGTCTCCTCGGGAACGCCGGCGATCTCGAACATGACGCGCTCGGGCTTGACCACGGCGATCCAATACTCGGGGGCGCCTTTACCGGAGCCCATACGGGTGCCCAGGGCCTTCTTGGTCACGGGCTTGTCGGGGAAGATCTTGATCCAGACCTTGCCGCCGCGCTTGGTGTAACGGGTCATGGCCACACGGGCGGCCTCGATCTGATTGCCGGTGATCCAGGCGGGCTCCAGGGCCTGCAGGCCCCACTCGCCGTAGGAGACCTTATTGCCGCGGGTGGCGGTGCCGGTCATACGGCCCCGGTGCTGCCGGCGGTACTTGACTCTCTTGGGCAGAAGCATTACTGGGCCCCTCCTTCCTTAGGAGCGCTGGGCCGGGGGCCGCGGTTGAAGCCCTGGCCGCCCTGGCGGTTGAAGCCGCCCTGGCCGCCGCCCTGACGGCGGTCGCCGCCCTGGCGGTTGAACCCGCCCCTGCGGTCGCCGTCCCGGCGGTCCCGGCGGGGACGCTGCTCGCGCTCTTTGTAGTTCTTGGTGTCGATGGTGCGGGGAGTGGTGCGCAGGGTCTGGGTGAGGACCTCGCCCTTGTAGATCCACACCTTCACGCCCAGACGGCCGTAGGTGGTGGCCGCCTCGGTGAAGCCGTACTCGATGTCGGCCCGGAGGGTCTGCAGGGGGATGGTGCCGTCGTGGTAGTGCTCCACGCGGGCGATCTCGGCGCCGTTCAGGCGGCCGGAGACCTGCACCTTGATGCCCAGAGCGCCCATCCGCATGGCGCGGCCCATGGCGTTCTTCATGGCCCGGCGGAAGGTGATGCGCTTTTCCAGCTGCTGGGCGATGTTCTCAGCCACCAGCTGAGCGTCGGTGTCGGCGTTGCGGACCTCGACGATGTTCAGCACCACGGTCTTGCCCAGCTTCTTCTCCAGCTCAGCGCGGAGCTTCTCGATCTCCTCGCCGCCCTTGCCGATGATCATGCCGGGGCGGGCACAGTGCACGTAGATGCGGATGCGGGCGTTGTCCCGCTCGATCTCGATCTTGGGCACGCCGGCGGCGTACAGGCGCTTCTTCAGCTCCCGGCGCAGGTTATAGTCCTCGACGATCAGGTCGCCGACCTTCTCGTCACGGGCATACCAGCGGGAATCCCAGTCCTTGATGACGCCCACGCGAAGGCCGTGGGGATTGACTTTCTGTCCCATATTACTTGGCCTCCTTTTCTTTCAGCACCACGGTGATGTGAGAGGTGCGCTTCTTGATGCCGTAGGCGCGGCCCTTGGCCCGGGGCATGAACCGCTTCATGATGGGGCCGGGAGTGGCGTAGGTCTCGGCGACGTACAGCTTCTCGGGGTCCATCTGGTGGTTGTTCTCGGCGTTGGCGGCGGCGCTCTTGACCAGCTTGGCCAGGGGCTCGGAGGCGGCCTTGGGGATGACGGAGAGGATGGCGTTTGCCTCCTTCACGCTCTTGCCGCGGATCTGGTCGCACAGGATGCCGACCTTGCGGGGGGAGATACGAATGTATCTCAGTGTGGCTTTCGCTTCCATTCTGTATCTCCTCCTTACTTACCGGTCTTGCTGCCCGAGTGGCCCCGGAAGGTCCGGGTGGGGGCAAACTCGCCCAGCTTGTGGCCGACCATGTCCTCGGTGACATACACGGGGACGTGCTTGCGGCCGTCGTGGACGGCGATGGTGTGGCCCACGAAGGAGGGGAAGATGGTGGAGGCACGGCTCCAGGTCTTCAGCACCTTCTTCTCGTTCTTCTTGTTCATCTCATCGACCCGCTTCAGCAGCTCGGGAGCGCAAAACGGGCCCTTCTTGATGCTTCTGCTCATTTCAAACTCCCTCCTTACTTGCCGTTGCGGCGCTTGACGATGAACTTGTTGGTGCGGTTCTTGGTCTTGCGGGTCTTGTAACCCATGGCGGGCTTGCCCCAGGGGGTCACGGGGCCGGGCCGGCCGACGGGAGCCTTGCCCTCGCCGCCGCCGTGGGGGTGGTCGTTGGGGTTCATGACGGAGCCGCGGACGGTGGGCCGCCAGCCCATGTGGCGCTTGCGGCCGGCCTTGCCGATGTGGATGTTGGCCCAGTCGGTGTTGCCCACCTGACCGATGGTGGCGTAGCAGTTCTCCCGGACCAGCCGGACCTCGCCGGAGGGCAGGCGGACCTGGGCCATGCCGTTCTCCTTGGCCATCAGCTGGGCGGCGGTGCCGGCGGAGCGCACCAGCTGGGCGCCCTTGCCGGGATACAGCTCCACGCAGTGGATCATCTCGCCCACGGGGATCTCCGCGATGGGCAGCGCGTTGCCGGGCAGGATGTCGGCGCCGCTGCCGGTGGTGACGGTGCTGCCCGCCTTCAGGCCCACAGGGGCCAGAATGTAGCGGCGCTCGCCGTCCTCATACTCGATCAGGGCGATGTTGGCGGAGCGGTTGGGGTCGTACTGCAGGTTGATGACGGTGGCGTGGCCCGCCTTGTCCCGCTTGAAGTCGATGACGCGGTACTTGCGGCGGTTGGCGCCGCCCTTGTGCCGGACGGTGATGCGGCCGTAGCTGTTGCGGCCGGCGTGCTTCTTCAGCGGCTCCAGCAGGGAGCGCTCCGGCCTGGCGTTCTTGTCGATGCCCTCGAAGGCGGACACAGTCATGTGGCGGCGGGAGGGCGTCGTGGGCTTATAAGTCTTGATAGCCATTCTTCATTCTCCTCCCTTACACCATGCCCTCGAAGAACTCGATGGACTTGGAATCGGCGGTCAGGGTGACCATGGCCTTCTTCCAGGAGGGCCGGCGGCCCTCGGGATAGCGGCCCTGGCGCTTGACCTTGCCCTGCATGTTCAGGGTGTTGACCTTGGCCACCTTCACGCCGAAGATCTCCTCAACGGCCTTGGCGATCTCGATCTTGTTGGCGTCCTTGGCCACCTCGAAGGTGTACTTCTTGTCGGCGGCCGCTTCCATGGACTGCTCGGTGACGACGGGCCTCTTGATGATGTCATAAGCGGTCTTCATTACGCGAACACCTCCTCGATGACAGCCAGCGCGCCCTGGTCGATGATGACTTGGTTGGCGTTGACGATATCGTACACGTTGATGAGGTTGGCGGGGCTGGTCACCACGCCGGGGATGTTCCGGGCGGACTTGACCACGTTGGGGCAGGCGGTGACCACCAGGGCCTTTTTTGACTCCACAGCGCTGAGGAAGCCGGCGAAGGTCTTGGTCTTGATCTCGCCCATCTCCAGCTTATCCACCACCAGCACATCGCCGGAGGCGGCCTTGGAGGACAGAGCGGACTTCAGAGCCAGGCGCTTGACTTTCTTGTTCAGGCTGTAGCTGTAGTCCCGGGGCTTGGGGGCGAACACGATGCCGCCGTGGGTCCACTGGGGGGCGCGGGTGCTGCCCTGACGGGCGTGGCCGGTGCCCTTCTGGCGCCAGGGCTTTTTGCCGCCGCCGGACACTTCCGCGCGGGTGAGGGCGCTCTGGGTGCCCTGCCGGCAGTTGGCCAGGTGGTTCTTGACCGCGTCGTGCATGACGGAGACGTTGGGCTCGATGCCGAAGACGGCCTCGGAGAGCTCGACCTCGCCGATCTGCTTGCCGGTCATATTGTAAAGGTTCGCTTTAGGCATTTGTCACACTCTCCTTTCCTTAGCGGTTACGCGCAGAGGCCTTCTGCGGGTTGACGCGGGCGGAGGCCTTCTGCGGGTTGACGCTGATACCGGCGGCGCCCTTCTTCTCGAAGACCTTCTTCACGCTGCTGTGGAGGGCGACCACGCCGCCCTTGGGGCCGGGGACCGCGCCGCGCACGGCGATGACGCCCAGCTCCTCGTCCACCTGGACGATGTCCAGGTTCATCACGGTGACCTGCTCGTTGCCCATCTGGCCAGCGCCGTTCTTACCCTTGAAGATCCGGGAGGGATCGGTGCTGGAGCCCATGGAGCCGGAGTGGCGGTGGACCGGGCCGCCGCCGTGGGTCATCTTCTGGATGTGGGTGTTGCAGCGCTTCACAGAGCCCTGGAACCCCTTGCCTTTGCTGATGCCGGTGATGTCCACCCGGTCGCCGGGGGCGAACACGGTGGCGTTGATCTCATCGCCCACGTTCAGGCTGTCGGCATTGTCCAGCTTGAACTCCTTCAGGACACGCAGGGCCTTGCCGGCCTTCTTGCTGTGGCCCAACTCGGGCTTGGTGAGCTTCTTTTCCGGGACCTCATCGAATCCCAGCTGGACGGCGGAGTAGCCGTCCTTTTCCTCGGTCTTCTTCTGCACCACGGTGCAGGGGCCCGCCTGGATGACGGTGACCGGGATGACCTTGCCGGCGTCGTCGAAGATCTGGGTCATGCCCACCTTCTTGCCGATAATGGCCTTCTCCATAGTGGTTTTCCTCCTTAATAAAGGTTATTGGTTGAAAAACGTGGGCATTGGGCTCCCATTGGTTTTTCAACTTGACCCGTCCGCCTCAAAACGCGGCGGACTGCGGTACAGACAGGGTTTTTACAGCTTGATCTCGATTTCCACACCGGCGGGGAGTTCGAGAGACATCAGGGCCTCCACCGTCTTGGGGGAGGGCTTGATCACGTCGATGAGCCGCTTGTGGGTGCGGCGCTCGAACTGCTCCCGGGAGTCCTTGTTGACATGGGGGGAGCGGAGGATGGTGACGACCTCCTTCTTGGTGGGCAGGGGGATGGGGCCGGAGACAGTGGCGCCGCTGCGCTTGGCGGTGTCCACGATCTTCTCGGCGGCCTGGTCGATGACCTGGTGGTCATATGCCTTCAGCCGGATGCGGATCATTTCTTTTGCTGCCATGTGGTTTTCCTCCTTAAACATACGAAGTGATAAACTTGCGTCCCTTCGTACGGTGAGAGAAGTTCCCGCACACGTTTCCGTGCGTATCACTCCCCGGCATGAATAAAACCGGCACATAGCTGGCCGGTTCTACCCATCCGCGGCGATATACGCCGTGGCGTGAGTCTCTCAGCCGCCCGATTCGCGGACATACTCCGCGGAAGTTACCTCGTTCCCGAGCAATCTCCCGCATCATCGCAGTGCGCCCCTTTTGACAGGCGCTCCGCTATTGTACAACATGGCCCCGCCCAAAGTCAAGGATTTTTTGAAGATTTTTTCCGTCTTTTTTCACGATTCCAGCCCTTGTGCCGCGAGCGTTTTCAAGGCACAAAATACAGGGGCTGTCCGGACGGACAGCCCCTGCTTTATTTACTCTTTTATATATAAGGAGGCAACTCAGTAGGCCACGCCCCAGTAGATCATCTTCTTCGCGGGCCTGCCGCAGCAGACGCAGACATCGCTGACCTGCTCCTGGGCGAAGGGGATGCACCGGGAAGACACGCCGGCCCGCTCCTTCATCTCGTTCTCGCAGGCCACGTCGCCGCACCACATGGTCTTGGCGAAGCCGCCCTCGGTCTCCATGAAGGTCTTGACCTCCTCCACGGTCTTGCAGACCTTGGTGTGGTCCTCCAGGTTCTTCTTCGCCCTGGCGTAGAGCCCGTCGTGGACCTCGTCCAGCAGGCGCCTGACGGTGTCCTCCAGCTCGGCCAGGGGCACGAACACCTTTTCGCCGCTGTCCCGGCGGCAGATGCAGCACTGGTCCTTTTCCATGTCCTTGGGACCGATCTCCACCCGCAGGGGGATGCCCTTCATCTCGTACTCGGCGGCCTTCCAGCCCATGGACTGGTCGGAGTCGTCGATGTCCGCACGGACGCCGGCGGCCTTCAGCCGGGCCAGCAGGGAATTGGCGGCATCCAGCACGCCCTCCTTGTGCATAGCCACGGGGATGACCATGGCCTGGATGGGGGCCACCCGGGGGGGCAGGACCAGGCCCCGGTTGTCGCCGTGGGTCATGATGATGCCGCCGATCATCCGGGTGGATACGCCCCAGCTGGTCTGGTGGGGGTAGTGGAGCTGGTTGTCCTTCCCGGCGAAGGTGATGTCGAAGGCCCGGGCAAAGCCGTCCCCGAAGTAGTGGCTGGTGCCGCCCTGGAGCGCCTTCCGGTCGTGCATCATGCACTCCACGGTGTAGGTCTCCTCCGCGCCGTTGAACTTCTCCTTGTCGGTCTTGATGCCCTTCACCACCGGCATGGCCAGCACGTTCTCCATGAAGTCGGCGTAGACGTTCAGCATCCGCTGGGTCTCCTCCCTGGCCTCCTCCTCGGTGGCGTGCATGGTGTGGCCCTCCTGCCACAAAAACTCCCGGTGGCGGAGGAAGGGCCGGCTGGTCTTCTCCCAGCGGAGGACGGAGCACCACTGATTGTACAGCTTGGGCAGGTCCCGCCAGGAGTGGATGATATTCTTATAGTGCTCGCAGAACAGGGTCTCGCTGGTGGGCCGGATGCAGTACCGCTCCTCCAGCTTGTCGGAGCCTCCATAGGTGACCCAGGCGCACTCGGGGGCAAAGCCCTCCACGTGGTCCTTCTCCTTCTGGAGCAGGCTCTCGGGGATGAGCATGGGCAGATACACGTTCTGGTGGCCGTACTTCTTGAACTCCGCGTCCAGCTGGCTCTGGATGTTCTCCCAGATGGCGTAACCGTAAGGCCGGTAGACGAACATCCCCTTGATGCTGGAATAGTCGATCAACTCCGCCTTGGTGCACACGTCGGTGTACCACTGGGCGAAGTCCACCTCCATATCGGTGATCTGGGTGACCTGCTTGTTTTTGTCCTGTGCCATGATCTCTCAACCCTTTGTATATAATAATGTTATATTTCCAAAACTATGGCCGGCGCCCTCTTTTTCGGTGCGTCGGCCTATATTGTATTGCCTCGCGGTCAAAAAGTCAAGGAAAAAGGGTCGCTCCCCTTCCCTTTTGTCACGGGAACATATAACATAGTAGACCCAGCGGGCGAGGCGGACCTCCGGCGCCCCCCCTCCCGGTACCGCACGGGCTCCGCGCCGTCCAAATCAAAAAAAGGAGTGTTTTTTATGCCTCACACGTCTGTCAACCGCACAGGCCGCATCGTCCTGCGCCCCGTCGCCCCCGCCCCCAGGCCCAAGCTGACCGTATGTTTCCCCGTTCGGCACTCCACCGCCCGTGTGGACGGCAGGGCAACGCTGGAACACTGGCTGGACCTCTGGATGGCCAACGAGGTGGAACCCTGCCGGGCCGCCACCACCATCAACGGTTACAACGGCATCATCAAGAACCATGTGGTGCCCGCCCTGGGAGAGGTGCCGCTGTCAGAGCTGACACCCGATCTGCTGCGGGGCTACTACCAGTGGCTGGAGCGGGAACGGGGCCTGTCCCCCAACACGGTGCGCAAACACCATGTGCTGCTCCACACCGCGCTGAAGGCGGCCTACCAGCAGGGGATCATCCCCGACAATCCCACCCGGCGGGTCACGCCGCCCAGCCCCACCACCGCCAATATCCGATATTATACCCCCGCTCAGCTCAAGCGCCTGCTGGATGAGGTGGAGGGTCAGGCGCTGGAGCTTCCGGTGAAATTGGCCTGCTGCCTGGGCTTGCGCCGGAGCGAGATCCTGGGGCTCCGCTGGCGGGATGTGGACCTGCAGACCGGGCTGCTGTCCATCCGCCGGGTGCGCACCACGGTGGGCTACCGCATCATCGAAAAAGCCCCCAAGACCTCCGACAGCCGCCGCACTCTGGCCATCGGGGCGCTGGACGATCTGATGGCCCTGCTGCGCAGGCTGGAAGCCAGCCGCTCCCTGGCCGGCGTCCCCTGCGGGCCGGAGGATTTTCTGGTGCTGGACGGCCTGGACCGCCCCTGGCACCCTGACCTCATGTCCCACTCACTGGCCGCTCTGCTGACAGCCAGGGCGCTGGACCCCATCACCTTTCACGGCCTCCGCCACACCTTCGCCTCCATGGCCAACGACGCGCGGGTTCCCATGTACCAGATCAGCCGGGCCATGGGCCACAGCAACCCCAACACCACCCAGCGTATCTATACCCATCTGTTCGATCAGACCCATGGGGAGGTGCTGGCGGCGGTGGCCGATACCATCAACAGGAGCGGCGCCTCCGCGTAAGCCAACGGCGCGGCGGGTCTCCCCGCCGCGCCATACGCATTTTATTTCTCCGCCTCCGGGGCAAACATCCCCGCGGGGAGCAGATCGCTCAGGCCCACCAGCGCCTTGCTGAAGCCGCCGTCGTCCCACTCCGCGGGTGGACTCTCCAGCCGGTTCCCGGCCCGGTCCAGCCCCAGGGGGATGGTGACCGCCATGCGCAGTCCTCTGCCGGGGGCGGCGTCCGCCATGAGCCTCCCCCCATGGAGCGCGGCGATCCGCCGGGCGATGGCCACGCCGTTGCCGCTTTTCCGCCAGTCGGGCACATCCGCCCCTCCCCCGGAGAACAGGGCCTCCAGCTTCTCCGGGGACACGCCGGGGCCGTCGTCCTCCACCGTCAGAGACGCCTCGTCCCCCCGTTTCGTCAGGGTGACGGCCACCCGCTTCCCGGCCCTGGCCCCGTTGGACACAAGCTCCAGCACCAGCTGCCGGATCAGGCCCGCGTCCACAAAGGCGCTCATCCGCTCGGGACAGCGGACGGTCAGCTCCACGCCGGCCCCGGCCAGCAGGGCGGACATCTCCTCCCCCAGCTCCCGCACCAGCTTCGCCAGGTTGACCATCGCCGGCTCCATGCGGGGGGTATCCGCCCCCAGCCGGTAGGTCAGCTCCATCCGCCCCACGACGCGCAGCATCCGGCAGATGCTCTGATTCAGCGCCGCCAGCTGTTCCCGGCTCTTCGCATCTGTGGCGGTCTGTCCCAGCAGCTGGCTGGCCGCCGTCATCTGGGCCAGCTGTACCCGCAGCAGTCCCGCCGTCCGGGCCGCGCCCCGATCCAGGCTCTCCAGGTCCACCAGCTCCACCTCCATTCTCTCTACATTCCTATGCTGTGCCGATTTCGCCGGCCCTTCCCCGGTAAAACCTGGCGGAGGGCGGCCGCCGGCATCCAAATATGTCGCATTTTGTCGAATTATGTCGAAACTGATGTTATTGTAACAGATTTTTGCCCGCCGCGCAACCGAAAAAAGCGGCCCGGAGTTTCTCCGGGCCGCTTCTCCTGCGCTCACTTATTCGCCGTCCAGCCTGGCGGCGACTTCCTCCATGGGGTTGGGCTGGAACTGCTCCAGCTTCCCGCTGTCCACCGCCCTGGCCAGCTCCGGCTGGATGGGCAGCTTGGCCAGCACCGGCAGGGACAGGTGGGCCGCCAGCGTGTCGATGGTGCTCTCTCCGAACACGGGGTGCTCTCCGCCGCAGTCCGGGCACTTGAAATAGCTGTAATTCTCGATCAGACCCAGTACGGGCACGTCCAGCATCCCGGCCATCTTCACCGCCTTAGTGACGATCATGCCCACCAGCGTCTGGGGGGCGGTGACCACGATGGCCCCGTCCACCGGCAGGGACTGGAACACGGTCAGGGGCACGTCCCCCGTTCCGGGGGGCATATCCACGAACAGATAGTCCAGATCGCCCCAGATCACGTCGGTCCAGAACTGCTCCACCGCCCCGGCGATGACGGGTCCCCGCCACACCACCGGGTCGGTCTCCCGCTCCACCAGCAGGTTCAGGCTCATGATCTCGATGCCCCCCTCGGTGACGGCGGGGTAGAGGCCCAGATCGCTGCCCTCCGCCCGCTGGACGATGCCGAAGGCTCGGGGCACCGACGGACCGGTGATGTCCGCGTCCAGGATGCCTACCTTTTTCCCCCGCTTCGCCATGGCCGCGGCCAGGGAACAGGTGACGGCGGACTTGCCCACGCCCCCCTTGCCGCTGATGACGGCGATGACCTTTTTGATGCGGGACAGCTCGTGGGGCGGCTTGCGGAAGTCCTGGACGCTCCCCCCCTCCCGGCTGGGACAGTTCTCCCCGCAGGAGGAACAGTCGTGGGTACAATCGCTCATAGTTTTCTTCATCCTTTCCACCGGGCATAGTATGCCCCAAAAATTTTTTGAAATTTTTTACGGAAATACCTTGACAGGTGAGGTATCTCGTGTTATATTGGCCTCACAAGATACCTCAACACATGATGTATCTCCGCATATTGATGTGCCGCTTGCGCGGGAAAGGAGCCTTATCATGACAGCCACCATCGCCCTGACCACCGAAAACCGAACCCTGCACTTCAGCTTTGCCCTGCCCCGGCTGAGGCTCCCACAGCCTATGTGCCGGGTGAGGGAACCCAATCCGCCCCGGGCCTTCCGAAGGGACGCACCCCTGGTATCCCGGCAGCCCTGGCCGGATACGGCCATCGGCGGCCCCTGGCCCCCCATCATTTGAGGAAGGAGATGTGACATGTCCATCTCGGCAGACACCCTGCGCGGCCACACCGACACCATTATTCTAACACAATTACTGCGCGGGGACAACTACGGTTATGAGATCAACAAAAAAATTCTGGAACTCACCGGCGGGGCCTACGGTCTGAAGGAGGCCACCCTCTACACCGCCTTCAAGCGGCTGGAGCAGCAGGGCCTCATCACCTCCTACTGGGGGGACGACGGCCCCGGCGCCCGCCGCCGGTACTACGCCATCACCAACGCGGGCCGGGAGGCCTGGGAGGCGGGCCGGCGGGAGTGGATCAACACCCGCGTCCTGCTGGACGCCCTCATCTGCAGCTGTGAAAAGGAGGTCTGAACCATGGAAAACGTAAAAGAGAGACTGTCCGCCGCCATCGCCGCCCAGCTCACCGGCGCGCCGGACACCCCCGCCAAGGCGGAACTGATCGAGGAGCTGGCCGACAACCTGTACGCCCGCTATACCGATATGCTGGCCTCCGGTATGGACGAGGAGACCGCCTATCAGGCCGCCCTGGACGATCTGGGGGACACCGCCGAGCTGGTGGACTATCTCAACAGCCTGGAGCCCGGCAAGCCCCTCCCCGGCCGGTCGCCGGAGGCCGAGTCCGGGTTCGACGATCTGGGGGGCCTGCTCAAAGACCTGGGCCGGATCGTGTCCGAGGCCGTCAGGAGCGCCACCGAAGCCGTAAAGACCTCCCTGGATGGGGTGGACGTGGACGGCATCGTCCGGGAGGCCGTGGGCTCCGCCAAAAAGGAGGCCCGGCAGCGGGCGGAGGACATCAAGGCCAATATGCCCCAGGGGCCCTACACCTACACCTCCCCCGACGGCCAGGTCCATATCACAGTAAACCCGGGCCGGCCGCCCGAGCCCCCGAAGCCGCCCAAGCCCCCGGTGCCGCCGACGCCGCCCGCTCCTCCCGCACCGCCCAGGCCGGCCGGCCCGGATGCGCCGCCCCCGCCCCCTCCGCCGGAGGAGAACGGCCTCCGCGTCTCCCACTTCGACGGCAAGGGGGCCTGGATGGAACACCTGCCTGACGGGGACTACGCCTTCCAGTCCTCCGGCACTCCCCTGACCGCCATCGACGTGGAGGTGGGGGGCGACATCGCCCTCCGCATGGACGACACCCCGGAGGGGGACGTGGTCATCGGCGGCGGCGCGGACGATCTGATCGTCCGCTCGGAAAACGGTGTGCTCACCATCCGCCAGGGGGGCACCGCCAGCCGGGGATTCTTCCTCCGCCGGGGGATGTTTCTGGCCGACGTGGTGCTGACCCTGCCCCGGCGGCCCTGGGACACCATTCGGCTGAACTCCACCGCCAGCGGCGACATCGACGTGGATCTGAAAGAACCGGTGAACACCCTGGAGGTGCGCACTGTGGCCGGCGACGTGGGGGCGGATCTGGACCGCTGCGGCAGGCTGTCCATAAACACGGTCAGCAGTGACATCGATCTGACCGTGGGCCAGGCCGGCGCGGCGGAGGTCCGCACCGTCAGCGGCGATGTGGAGCTGGACGGAGACTTCGCCGCTCTGGACCTGTCCTCCACCAGCGGCAATGTGCGGGCCCGCTCGGGCGTCCCCTGCGCCGTGAAG
Organism: uncultured Oscillospiraceae bacterium; assembly: GCA_947630785.1. GTDB lineage: Bacteria > Bacillota > Clostridia > Oscillospirales > Oscillospiraceae > Enterenecus. The sequence goes on from CANRIW010000013.1 coordinate 12,139, forward strand.
TGCACCTCCGCCAGCGGGGATATGGAACTGGAGCTGGAGGCTCTCCCCACCGCCCTGGAGGCGTCCTCCAAATCCGGGAACGTGAAGATCAGCATCCCCGGCGACGGTCCCTTTGACCTGGATTTTCAGAGCGCCAGCGGCGAGTGTACTTCCAACTTTTTCAAGGGCGCCCTTTCAGGCCGGCGCGGCGCTTTTACCTACCGGGGCGGCGCGGGGGCCGGCGGGCCGGTCTATCACATCCGCACCGCCAGCGGCGACTGCAGGCTGAAAAAGCTGTAACGGGGGTGGCTCTATGAACCGACGTGAACACAGCGAGATCCTTCTGGACATCTACCGGGGCATCCTGTTCCAGCTGCCCCCGCTGGCCCAGGGGGAGGACTTCCCCCTGACCTACCGGTTCGACTGCCCGGAGTTCACCGAGCTGAAGGCCCGCTGGCCCATCGAGCGGACGGCGGGCCGGGGGAGCGACTTCCGGCGGGCCCTGCGGCTGTGCCGCTGGATGGCCCCCAGGCTCACCCACAAGAGCGACTACGACAACCACGTCCCCATGAACTCCCTGGCCCTGCTGGACTACAGCTTCGGAAAGCCGGAGGCGGGCATCAACTGCCTGAACAAGGCGAAGATCCTGGTGGAGTGCTGCCTGGCCCTGGGCATCCACGCCCGCCGGGTGTGGATGTTCCCCTTCTCTCCCTACGACACGGACAACCACGTGGTGGCCGAGATCTACGACCGGGAGCTGCACAAGTGGACCGCCCTGGATCCCACCACCGGCGGGTATTTCTCCGCCGGCGGGAACCCCCTGTCCTGCCTGGAACTGCGGGAGGCCCTGGCCCGCCGCGCCCCTGTCTCGGTGGTGCTCAACCAGCAGGTGCCCGCCCGTCTGGACCGGCTGCTGGACAAAAACGCGGAGTTGAACGCCTATTACGCCAAGAACTCCTGCTGGTTCCAGTTCGAGAGCATATCGGCCTTCGGCCTGCCGGAGGGCCGGACCTGGGCCGCGGTGATTCCCGCGGGCTTCGACCTGGACCGGCACGACGAGGGCAACGCCAGCTACTTCCGCGCCGAGGCCGTCCGGTACGGCATGACGGAGGAGCAGGCGGAGACCATCATCGCCCGCAAGTCGGGAACGGCCTCCTGTTCTGTGGCCTCTACCCGCCTGTGGGACAGCCCGCTGGCCGATTTGTAAACATTTTTCCGCGGGGCTTGTAGTTTTTTCCCCGCCGTGGTACAATGGAAACACTTGAATCTGACTTTTCGGAGGTGTCCACCCATGGCGGAACTCAATATGCTCTCCTATAAACTCCAGGACCTGCAATTTTTCAATAAGCTGGACAAGCCTGGCCAGATCCAGCTGGAGAACAATTTCTCCTTCTCGGTGAACTACAATCAGGACAGCACCCGCTGCATGGCCAAGCTGTATCAGTGCGTCAAGGACAAGACTGACGGCCCCGACCACAGGTTCTTCATCTCCGTGGAGCTGGCCGGCATCTTCGAGATCACCGGCTATGTCACCGATGAGGATAAGAAGGACTTCCATGTCCGCTGCTATCAGCAGCTCTTCCCCTACGCCGAGACCATCGCCAGGCAGACCTGCGCCGCCGGCGGCATGCCCAACTTTATGCTGCTGCGCCAAAAGATGAGCCGGGACAGCGTGATGCTCAACCGGCCCGCTAATCAGTGATCAGGGTGCCCCCGCTTTCGCGGGGGCATCCCGCTTCGGGCACAGCGCAAAACCGGGCCAAACGGATGGCCCGGTTTTTCTTTTAATTTGTTTGCCTGTGACAGAGATCAGTCGAATTTCAGGGTGCTGTACTGGCCGTACTTCCTGCCCTCGTCGTCGATGATGCCGTCCACCCCGGGAACCACGGAGAACATGACGGCGGAGGAGCACAGCAGACCGCCTCCCTTTCCCAGGGTGTCGATGACCCGGCGGACCTCTGCCCTGATCTGCTCCTCGGTGGCACCGGGGGCGTCGGTGACCTGGGGGTCCACCGCGCCGGCGAAGATGAGCCTGTCGCCGTACTCCGCCTTGAGCTTCTTCAGGTCGTTGCAGGGCTGGACGCTGTGCCAGCTGTCCACCCCGATCTCCACCAGATCGCCGATGATGGGCTCGTTGTAGCCGCAGGAGTGGTGCATATAGTACATCCCTAACTCATGGCACCGCTTGACCATGCGGCGCTCCGGCTCCTTGTAGAACTTCCGCCACATCTCCGGGGACATGAACAGGTTGTTCTGGTTGCCCCAGTCGTCGTGCATCATCAGGAAGTCCACGTCCAGGTACTTCTTGAAGTACTCCATCTGCTCGATGCGGTAGTCGGCGTAGGCCTCCACGTACTCGGCGTAGGCCTCCTCGTCGTCATAGGGGGCCATCAGGCCGTTGACGTGGCCCATCATGGCGCAGATGCGCTCGAACGCGCCGATGTTGCATACCACATAGCCCATGATCTGGTCCTTTTTGGCCCACATGGCCCGGGTGCGCATGGCCGCAGCCTCCCAGTTTTTGTCCCCGCAGCTCTTGAAGTCGATGTACTTCTTCCACTCGGTGATGTCGTCGAAGATCTCCCCGCCGGGCTTCACGTGGGTCATCAGCTCCGGGTGGGCGGGGTCCAGTTCCCATTCCAGGCCGAAGTCGTCCTTCCCGCTCATGAACAGGGGGCGGTCGTTGATCTCCGGGGTGACGATCATCTGGGAGGCGGTGTTGATCATGGGCACCCACTCGGGCTGCTTGTGCTCCCAAACCAGCTGCATATTTTCGCGCTCTGTCATAATACGGTCCCTCCTGTGTTTTCTGATTGGAATAAGGACTCTTATTTGGCGTAGAACTCATCCACGGCGGCAAAGAACGCGTCGATGTTCTCCCAGCTGGAGGCGGGAGGAATGTCGCAGCCGGAGGAGATGACGAAGTTGGGATAGCCGCAGCAGTCCCCCATCACCTCCAGGGTCCTGGCCCGGACGGTCTCGGGGGTGCCGTTGCGGAACTGGCCGGCGGGGTCTACGTTGCCCATGACCAGCACGTCGCTGGGGGAGCCGGCCATGATATCCTTCATGTCCACCGCGTTGCCGAAGTGGTAGGCGGCGGCGCCGCACTGATACCACTGGGGCAGGGCCTTTGCCACCGAGTTGCCGCAGTTGTGGAGCAGCACCATGAAATCGTCGTCCTGCACCGCGGAGATGATGCGCTGCAGATAGGGCACGGCGAACTCCTCGATCAGGCTGGGGGAGAGCAGGCCGGCGGCGGGCTCGGCGATGCAGACGCCGTGGGCCCCCACGGCCTTGAAGCCCTTGATGTACTCGGTGATGAACTCCGTGGCCTTCTCCAGGGTGGTCTCCACCATCTCGGGCTCCTCGTAGCAGTTGATCATCAGCTCGGACATGCCCATGAGCCGCCCCGCCAGGGAGAAGGGCCCGATGACCCCGGCGATGACCGGCCGGTCGGTGATCAGCTTACACACTTTCTCGATGGCCTCGATATACACGCCGGTGCGGCCCGTCCCCACGGCGGGGACCTTCAGGGCCTCGGCGTCCTCCGGGCTCTCCAGCAGGGCGCCCACCACGGTGGGGACCTCGTCGTCGGCCACATGGATGGAGGCGCCGAAGGCCTCCGCCTCCACCGACAGGTCCATCATGGACACGGCGGCGCCGGTGTCGCACCGGTCGGCCACCAGCTTCATGCCTTTTGCCTGGAGATCGCTGTCATAGACCAGGTCCCGGACGGTGACGCCCAGAAGCTGGATACAGGGGAAGGAGAGCACGGGGACGGCTTTTTTGCGGGAGGCGGCCAAGGTGTCGCTCACCCATTGTTTCATGGTGGTCTGCATACATATTTCCTCCTTTTTTGGCGGTTCATTGTGTATACTGTTTAAATTATAGCAAAACGTCCTCCGCCCGTATAAAATTTCCTTTCGGTTTTTGTGATTTTTTTACGATTTCCATTCCTTGCCCCTTGACGGAGGCTGGCAGTACCGTTACAATGAAAATATGTGAAATTGAATAAGAATCTAAAACAGGAGAGGAGAATTTTTATGAATTCATTTGAAAAAATCCAGCGCTGCTTCGACCTGGTCCCGCCCGCCGACCGCAAAGACATCCCTGTGTATCCCATGATGCTCCTCTATCCCGGCCGGGTGGCCGGCTTCACCCAGAAGGAGATCACCTCCGACATGGACAAGTGGCTCCAGGCCCTAGACATCACCTTCCAGAAGATCGGCACCCCTGACCTGTGCCAGGGCAATCCTCCCGGGGACGTGATGTTCCTCCAGGGCATCGAGGCCCTGCGCCCCGGTTATGAGCTGGACGAGGACGCCAGCTATCAGTTCAAAGAGACCTGCCACATGCAGCCGGAGGACTACCAGGACATCATCGACAACGGCTACCTCCAGTGGTACAACCGCTATCTCTGCACCATCCAGCACCCGCCCATCACCAACATCCCGGACATCGGCAAGCTGTGGATGCAGGTGGGCATGAACGCCGGAAAGGTAGCCGGCTTCCTGGCCCAGCGGGGGGTGAGCCCCATCCACGGCACCGCCTCCGGCACCCCCTTCGACACCCTCTCCATGGTCCGCTCCTTCGGCGAGTTCGTCTACGACCTGTACGACGAGCCCGACCTGGTAAAGGCCGCCATCGACAAGGGCACCCCGGAGGTGCTGGGCCAGATCCTGGGCACTCTGGAGCACTCCCCCCTGAAGCGGGCCAGCCTCTACGCCATGCGGTCCGACGCCAACTCCATCTCCCCCGCCATTTTCGAGGAGTTCTCCTGGCCCTCCCTGAAGGCCATCATCCTGGGCCTCCACCAGGCCGGCGTCCAGGCGGTGCTCCACGCCGACGGCAACTGGCTGCCCATGCTGCCCAAGCTGCTGGAGCTGCCCAAGGGCAGCACTCTGGTGGAGCTGGACGGCGTCACCGACATCCACGCCGCCTACGACATCCTCAAGGGCTGGCTGCCCATCCGGGGCGACGTGCCCGCCACCATGCTGGCCTTCGGCACTCCCGACCAGGTGTCCGCCTACTGCGAGGACCTGATCCAGATGTCCATGGCCAAGGGCGGCCTGGTGCTGGGCAGCGGCTGCGAGGTCCCGCTGAACTGCAAGCTGGAGAATCTGAAGGCCATGATGGACTCCGTCCGCGCCTGAGGCGGGAGGCCCGAGCCCGCCGGTTCGGCGGGCCCGGCCTGACACAGGAGGACTTGACATGAGCGACAGCTATGTCATCGATCTGGATGCGGCGAGATCCATGGTGAACGCCTTCGCCGGGACCACCGGCGTCCGCTGCCGGCTGATCTCCGCCGCCGGTGAGACGCTGTACCAGTCCGGCCGGCCGGAGGACGAGTGTGCCTATCTGAAAGCCCTTCCCGGGATACCGCCCCCCTGTACCGACCTCCACCTGAGAGGCATCCGCCAGGCGGAGCGCTTCGGAGGCCGGTACATCTATGCCTGCCCCTCCAGCCTGGCCTACTGCGCCAGCCCCATCATGGTGGGGGGCGCTCTGGCGGGGGGGCTGGTGGCCGGCCCCGTGCTGTTGATGGACACCGACGATCTGCTGGAAGAACTGATCGAGCGCCGCGGCGTCCGTCAGGATGAGCTCGCGTCCCTGTGGAACTTTCTCTGTGATATCCCGCACATGGAGTCCGCCCGGCTGAGCCAGTTGTCCCTTCAGCTGTTCGCCGACACTCTTTGCATCGGGGACAACAGCCGGGAACTGTTCCTCCAGCGGGACGATGGGCTGCAGCAGCAGAACATGGGGCAGTATATCCACCAGGTCAAGGCGGTCGGGCAGGACGCCCGCTATCCCGTCGAGAAGGAACCGCAGCTCTACGCCGCGGTGGCGCGGGGCGACCGGGCCGCCGCTGCCGCCCTGCTCAACGATCTGCTGGGACACATCTTCTTTCTGACCCCGGATCCTGAGACGAGCGGCTTTCAGGTGGCGATGCTGCTCTGGCTGCTGTCCAGAGCAGCCATCCACGGCGGGGCCGACCAGGAGGCCGCGCTGGCCATCAGCGACCAGTATCTGAAAAAGCTGCGCCGCCTCCGCACCCAGGAGGATATCGCCCAGTGGCTGTCCCAGGCCCTGCGCCGTTACACCGCCCTGGTGTTCAAGCTGGTAGACACCAAGCACCGGGACGTGATCCAAAAGGCCATGGGCTATATGCAGGCCAACTGCGGCCGGAACCTGACTTTGGGAGAAGTGGCCGACTATGTGAGCTACTCCCACTCCTATTTCTCCAAGGTATTCAAAGAGGAGCTGGGCTTCGGCTTCTGCGCCTGCCTCAACCAGCTGCGGGTGGAAAAGAGCAAGGTGCTCCTGCTGGCCAGCAGCGCCACCATGTCCGAGATCTACGCTGCCTGCGGATTCGAGGACCAGAGCTATTTCTGCAAGGTATTCAAACGGGTGACAGGGGTCACCCCCGACCGCTACCGCAAACAGAGCCGCCGCATCGATGAGCGCAGGGAGCGGGACCTATAAAAAATTATTATGATTTTTTGTAATTTTCCCGTCTGTTCTCACGGATTTGTTGCGGCGTTTTTTGACTTTTGCTAAATTAGTTGTATCAGAATCCATTACATAAATGAACGAATCATGAAACGGAGGTATTTGTTATGAGCACTTTGACCGAGATTGGTGAAGCCCTGGAGCGCGGCAAGCGCAAGCAAGTGGTCCAGCTGGTCCAGCAGGCCCTGGACGAGGGCCTGGCCCCCCAGCAGATCCTGACCGAGGGCCTGCTCCCCGGCATGGACCGGGTGGGCCTGAAGTTCCGCAACAACGAGATCTTCGTCCCCGAGGTGCTGGTGGCTGCCCGGGCCATGAGCGCCGGCACCGAGGTGCTGAAGCCCCTGCTGGCCGAGGCCGGCAGCACCAGCGCGGGCAAGGCCGTGCTGGGCACCGTGAAGGGCGACCTGCACGACATCGGCAAGAACCTGGTGAAGATGATGCTGGAGGGCAAGGGCATCGAGGTGGTCGACCTGGGCGTGGATGTGGCCCCTGAGACCTTTGTCCAGGCCGCCGTCGACAACGACGCCAAGCTCATCTGCTGCTCCGCCCTGCTGACCACCACCATGCCCGTCATCGGCGATGTGGTCAAGGCCGCCGAGGCCGCCGGCATCCGTGACAAGGTGAAGATCATGGTGGGCGGCGCCCCCCTGACCCAGGAGTTCTGCGACTCCATCGGCGCCGACTGCTACACCCCCGACGCGGCCTCCGCCGCCATCCGGGCCGTGGAGCTGCTCTCCGCGTAAAACCGTACCACAAACAGAATACCATCCGTTCCGTGGCCCGGACGGGGCCCTGCCGCACCGTCCGGGCTGAACAAGACAATCGGGTGAGAATCCCGAACGGTACCGCCGCTGTATGCAGCTGAGGCGCCCTTCAGGCGAAAGCCGGTCACTGGAGAGATCCGGGAAGGCGAAGGGGGCCGCGGGGAGTCCGTCTCCCCACAGGCGCGAGTCAGAAGACCTACGGAAACCGGGGCGCCGCCCCCCGCGAGCATCGGGGAAGCGCGGCGTCTGCATGCGGAAAACACGGCCGCGGCGTCAGTTCTGATGCCGCGGCCGCTTTTCAACATTCAGAGGAGGAAAAAACCATGAAGAAAAATCAGAAGCTCATCATCGCCGCCGTCGTGGCGGTACTGCTGGTCGTCTGCCTGCTGGTGATCTATTTCGCCACCCGCCCGGCGACCTCCCAGGGGGCCAAGACGGTCACGGTGGAGGTGGTCCACGGCGACGGCTCGTCCAAGGCCTTCACCTACCACACCGATGCGGAGTACCTGGGCGAGGTGCTGCTGGCCGAGGGGCTCATCGCGGGCGATGAGGGCGAATTTGGCCTGTACATCACCCGGGTGGACGGCGAGGACGCCATCTACGAGGAAAACAACGCCTACTGGGCCCTGTACGAGGGGGAGGACTACGCCATGCAGGGGATCGACCAGACCCCCATCGCCGACGGGGATACCTTCTCCCTGGTATACACCGTTGGCTGAGCGGAAAGGCGGCCTCCTGCTGGCGGAGCTGGCCCTGTTCGGCATCCTGGGCGGACTGACCTTCGGCATGAAGGTGGTGATGGCCCCCCTGCCCAACATCGAGCCGGTGTCCCTGATGGTCATGCTGTTCGCCGTCACCTTCGGGCGGAAGGCGCTGTACCCCATCTACGTGTATGTGCTGCTGGAATTTCTCCTGTACGGCTTCAATCTATGGTCCGTCAACTACCTGTACATCTGGCTGATCCTGGCCGTGGGGGCCTGGCTCATGCGGGAGGCTGTCCATCCCCTGGCCTGGGCCCTGCTGTCCGGCGGGTTCGGGCTGCTGTTCGGGGCCCTGTGCGCGCCGGTGGACGTGTTCATAGGCGGCTTTGGGTACGCCGCGGCCCGGTGGGTCTCCGGCATCCCCTATGACCTGCTCCACGGAGCTGGCAATTTCGTCATCGCGCTGGTCCTGTTCGTCCCCCTGCGCCGGCTGATGGACCGGCTGTATCAGTCCCTGCGGAACAACCACCGCTGAGCGATCGGAGGAACGCTATGAACATCACCGTGTTACTGGAGACCGGGCCGGTCAACCTGTCCGCCCGGCCGGGAGAAACCCTGCTGGACGTTCTGCGGGAGCATGAGGGCATGCCCGTCCACGCCCCCTGCGGCGGACAGGGGACCTGTCAGAAGTGTACCGTCTTCCTGTCCGGCCCGGAGGGGGAGACCCCCGTGCTGGCCTGCCGCACCCCGGCGGAGGAGGGAATGACCCTCCGGCTGCCCCCAGTCGCCCCCCTGGCGGTGGAGCTGGACAGCGCCGCCCGTGCCTCCCTCCCCGCCGACCCAGGGTTGTCTGGCTATGGGATTGCCTGCGACATCGGCACCACCACCGTGGTGTGCCAGCTGACGGAGCTGGCCACCGGAAAAGTCCTGGCCAGCGCTGGGGAGGGCAATGCCCAGCGGCCCTACGGGGCCGACGTCATCGCCCGCATCCGGGCCTCCATGGACGGGCGGCGCCCCGCCCTCACCGCGGCCATCACCGGGCAGCTGTCCCGGATGATCGGGGAACTGTGCCGCTCCGCCGGGGTGCCGGTGGAGGAGGTAAGCCGTATGGTCGTGGCCGGCAACACCACCATGTGCCATCTGCTGGCCGGTCTGCCGCCTGACGGAATCGGCGTGGCCCCCTTCACCCCGGTCTCCCGGTTCGGGGACTGCCACGACGCCCGGGCCCTGGGACTTCCCTTCGACGGGGAGGTGTATATCTGTCCCGCCGTGTCCGGCTACGTGGGGGGCGATATCACCGCCGACCTGCTGGCGGCCGGCCTGGACCGGGCGGACGCCCCTGCCCTGCTCATCGACGTGGGCACCAACGGCGAGATGGCCCTGGGGTACGGGGACCGGTTCGTGTGCTGCTCCACCGCCGCCGGCCCCGCCTTCGAGGGGGCCCAGATCCGCTTCGGCATGACCGCCGCGCCGGGGGCGATCTCGGAGGTCCGCCTGGAGGGCGGGAAAGTGGTCTGCTCCGTCATCGGCGGCGGGCCCGCCGTGGGTGTCTGCGGCTCCGGTCTCATCGACGCCGTGGCCCTCATGCTGGAACTGGGCGCCGTGGATGAGACTGGGCGGATGCTGGACGTGGAGGAGGACGACATCCCCGAAGAGGCCGCCCCGTATCTCTTCCTGCTGGACGATTCCCCCGCCTTCCGCCTGGCGGACGGAGTGGCCGTCACCCAGGCGGACATCCGCAAGCTCCAGCTGGGCAAGGGGGCCATCGCCGCCGGCGTCCGGGTGATGCTGGACGCCTACGGGGCGGAGTTCGGCCAGGTGGGCCGGCTGCTGCTGGCCGGAGGGTTCGGCAGCTATATCCGCCCGGAGAGCGCCGCCCGCATCGGTCTCATCCCGGCGGAGCTGCTCCCCGTCACCCAGGCGGTGGGCAATACCGCCGCCCAGGGCGCGCTGGAGGCGCTGGTGTCCTCTGACGCCCGGGCCCGGCTGGCCCGCCTGCAGGCAAACATGGACTACCGGGAGCTGTCCAATCTGCCCCAGTTCAACGACGCCTATATGGACGCCATGATGTTCCCGGAGGAGGATTGACCATGACAGACGAACAACTGCTGGAGCTGGCCGCGGGCTGCGGCTTCGATCACGTGGGGATGCTGAACGTCCCCGCCCTGAAATTCGAGCCGGCGGTGCGGGACATGTGCGCCGCCGATAAATGCCGCAGCTACGGCAAATGCTGGACCTGCCCGCCTCACTGCGGCACCCTGGAGGACTTCGCCGCCAGGGCGGCCCAATATCACCGGGGGGTCATCGTCCAGACCACCGGGCAACTGGAGGACGACTACGACGTGGAGACCATGATGGCCGCCGAGGTCCTCCAGAAAGAGCGGTTCCGGGCCCTCACCGAACAGATGCGGGCAGTCTTCCCCGGCTGTATGCCCCTGTCCGCCGGGGCCTGCTCTGTCTGCAAGACCTGCGCCTGCCCCGACGCGCCCTGCCGCTTCCCGGAGCTGGCCATCCCATCCATGGAGGCCAGCGGCCTCAACGTGAGCGCCACATGCGCCGCCTCCGATATCAGCTACTATTACGGACCCAGGACCATAACCTACACCTGCTGTATTCTTACCGATTGATTCAATTGGGATTCTGTGGTATCATATATTCAACTTCTCCCATGACCGGAGGGATCCTATATGAAAAAAGTCATCCGCCGCGTGCTCATTCTCATCCCGGCCGTCCTGCTCCAGCTGCTGTGGCTCTTCCTGCTGGTCCATTGGCTGGCCCCCTGGGCCGGGCTCATCAACCTGGCCCTGTCCATTTTCGCCCTGCTGGCGGTGCTGTTCATCATCACCAAGCGGGACGAGGGCACCTATAAGATCCTGTGGCTGCTGGTGATCCTGACCTTTCCCATCGCCGGCGCCCTGCTGTACCTGATTGTGGGCAACCGGCGCTCCACCAGGCCCCTGCAGAAGCGGCTCTCCGCCGCCCGTCCCTATCCCGGCGGCACGGACGACACCGACGCCCTCTGTGACGCTCTGGGGCGGGAGGCTCCCCGCATGGCAGAGACCTTCCGCTACGTCCACACCCTCACCGGCTGTCCCCTGTACGTGAACCGGGAGGCCACCTATTACCCCCTGGGCGACCTGCTCTTCCCCGTCATGCTGGAGGAGATGAAAAAGGCCGAGAAGTACATCTTCTCGGAGTACTTCATCGTGGAGCGGGGCGTCATGTGGGACTCCATGGTGGATATCATGGCGGAGAAGGCCGCTCAGGGCGTGGATGTGCGTGTCATGTACGACGATCTGGGCAGTATCTCTACCTACTCCGACCAGAATGTGCGGGAGCTGCGCGCCAAAGGCATCCAGTGCATCCCCTTCAATCCCCTCCGCTCCATCCGGGGCACCATCAACTACCGGGACCACCGCAAAATGCTTGTCATCGACGGCAGGGTGGCCTTCAGCGGCGGCGTCAACCTGGCGGATGAGTATATCAACCGGGTGGTGAAGTTCGGCCACTGGAAGGACGTGGGCTTCCGCCTCACCGGCGAGGCGGTGGAGGGCTACGCCAGGATGTTCACCGAGTTCTGGAACGCCTTCTCCGGCGACTCCATCCCCGTGGACCTGCTCTCCGCCCCGGCAGCGGTTGAGACGGCCCCCGCCGACGGCTATATCCTCAGCTATTACGACTCGCCCCTGCGCCCCAGCGCCGCCAGCAACGAGCTGTATATCGAGCTGCTGTCCCAGGCGAAGCGCTACGCCTGGTTCTTCACCCCCTACCTCATGCCGGGGGACGCCCTGTTGGACGCCTTCTGCCGGGCCGCCCGCCGGGGGGTGGACGTGCGCATCATCATGCCCGGCGTGCCCGACAAGGCCCTGGTGTTCCGTATGTCCCACAGCTTTTACCCCGTGCTGCTGGAGGCCGGCGTGAAGATCTACGAGTACACCCCCGGCTTCGTCCACGCCAAGGGCTGCGTGGTGGACGATGTGGTGGGCACCGTGGGCACCGTGAACTTGGACTACCGCAGCCTGTTCCTCCACTTTGAGAACAACTCCCTGTTCTACGGCGCCTCCCTGCTGAAGGACGTGAAGGGCGACTTCCTGGCCACTCAGGAGCAGTGCCGGCAGATGGAGCTGGGCAAGAACGTGAAGAGCGGCTTTTGGAGCTGGACCCTGGACGGAGTGCTGCGCATCCTGGCTCCGCTTTGCTAAGGAGGTATCTGTCATGTCAAAAACACCTGAGCCAAAAAATAACTACCTGCGCCAGATCCTCATCATCGTTTTGGTCGTGGTCGTGATCGTGGCGGCCGTCTGTGTGATCCGGGCTATCGGGGCGGGGAACTGACTCCAAACACGAAAGAGGACGCCGTTGGCGTCCTCTTTTGTCATATGCGCGCTGTCCCTCCGCTCACTCCCTGGCGAAAAAGGCCACCGCCACGGCCCCCGGCCCCGCGTGGGTGCCGATGGTGCTGCCGACGGCGGCGATGGGCAGTTCCGCCAGACGGCCCTCCCAGAGAGCGCGGCTGCTGTCGATATAGCTCCGCAGCAGGCTGTCGTCCCGGCCGGTGTAGGCCAGCATTACGGGCATCGAAAAATCGGCTCCCCGCCGGTCCACGAATTCGGTGAGCAGATTATCGCTCTGTCTGGTCCCTCTCGCCTTGCCCAGCACCTTGATCTCTCCGTTCTCCACGGAGATCACCGGCTTGATATTCAAAATGGTACCCGCGATGGCCGCCGTTTTCGACAGCCGTCCGCCCTTCATCAGGTATTCCAGGGTGTCCACCCGGGCCAGGAGACAGATACGGCCCTTCACCCGCTCCAACTCCGCCGCGATCTCCCCGGCGGGCAGGCCCTGATCCCGCAGGCGGACGGCGTACCGCAGCAGGATGTTCTGCCCGGCGGTGACGTTCCCGCTGTCCACCACATACACCCTGCCCTCATAGCCCTCCGCCGCGATGGCGGCGCTCTGGGCGGTGCCGGACAGCTTCGCCGAGATGGTGACGACCACCGCCTCGTCTCCCGCCTCCACCGCGGGCCCCAGGGCGGCGGTAAACTCCGCCGGGGTGATCTGGCTGGTGGTGGGCAGGGCCTTGCAGCCCGCCAGCCGCTCATAGAACTCAGATGCGGACAGGGTCACCCCATCCAGGTATTCCACGCCGTCGATGATGGTCTTCAGCGGCAGGACAGTGACCCCGATTTCCCTTGCCTCAGCCTGTGTCATATCACAGGCCGAATCACTGAACAGTCTTACGCTCACGGTCGATGACCTCCTGGATCCTGTTGGTCTCGGTAAGCCCGGCAAAGCGCTCCGCCAGGGTGGACAGCGTCCGGTAAAAGCTCTCCAGCTCCGCCTTGGGGATGTCCCGGCTGACGGTGTCCTGGATGTCGTTGGCCACGGCGGCGATGACGTCCGCCAGCCGCTCCCCCTTTTCCGTCAGGGTCAGCTTCCAGCCGTACCGGCGGCGGCCTCCGCCCTCCGCGGTCCTGACGATCCCCCGCTCCAGCAGGGCGTCCAGCTCCCGGGAGACCAGGCTGGGGTCGGACCTGCCGGCGGCGGACAGCTCCGCGGCGGACAGCCCTCCGGGCCGGCTCCGCAGCAGATAGAGCCAGAAAACGTGGACCGACTTCAGGCCCAGCTGGGCGGTGTACCGGGCCTTCAGCTTCTGGATGTCGCCGTGGATACCGGCGATCAGCCCGGAAAACTCTTCAAACCGCTCCTGTTTCATACAGACCGCCCCCTTTTATTTCGGCCATTATATACCCTTAATATTGACCTGTCAATATCTTTCGAGGGAGTATTTCCCCGCCGTCGGCCGCGAACCTGATTGTTGACAACCGGCGGGCGGCGTGTTATAGTACAAACAAGTGGAAATGCACATATATACCCGCTTCTTTCGTGCGTTTCTTGCGCAGTATTACATGAAATATCAACTTTGAGGAGGACAAAAAGATGAAGATCCTGGGCGTTTCCTTAGGTACCAAGAACGGCAACAACGACACCATGTGCCGGGTGGCTCTCGAGGCCGCGAAAGAGATGGGAGCCGAGATCGAGTTCATCCATCTGCTGGATTGGAATATCAAGTACTGCTCCGGCTGCGTGGCCTGCTCCCGCGGCCTGGTCATGGGCAAGGGCATGATCTGCTCCCAGAAGGACGACTTCTCCGCCTTTTATGAGAAGATCGTGGAGGCCGACGGCGTCCTGATGGTCGACCCCATCTTCGAGTCCGGCGGCTCCGGCCTGTATCACACCATCACCGACCGCATGGGCCCCGGCCACGACACCGGTATGCTGCTCATGCTGGACGGCAAGCTGAAGGAGCAGGGCAAGCCCGGCTTGAATCCCCGGTACTTCAAGCAGAAGGCCATCTCCTTTGTGGCCATCGGCGGCTCTGACTGGGCTGTCCGCTGCGAGACCGACCACGCCATGTTCGCCCTGAGCCAGGGCTGGAAGATCGTCAACAACGACTACTTCTCCTGGTCCAAGGATGTCATCATGCAGGACGACAAGATCGAGCGGATGAAGGTCATCGGCCGCAACCTGGTGGAGGCCGCCCAGTACCTCATCGACAACGACGTGCAGATCGCCGGCTCCGAGAACCTGGATCTGTGGAAGGGCGTGGAGGGCGCCTGCCCCCACTGCCACGGCAATGCCTTCTACATCTTCCCCGGCACCACCCACGCCGTCTGCGAGTACTGCGGCATGGAGGGCCACCTCACCGTGGAGAACGGCGCCACCAAGTTCGTGTTCGACGAGTCCATTGTCCCCAACGGCCATCTTGAGCACGCCCACGACGTGCTCAGCGGCAAGTTCGCCCACGGCCAGGACATCTTCGAGAACGAAGGCCGCCTGATGGACCTCTACAAGGATCCCGAGTTCCAGGCCCGCAAGGCCCACTACACCGCCGTCTGCGCGCCCACCACTCCCCCCTCCAAGCAGGGCTGATCTCCCCAGGACCCGCTGTGGGCGCTTCGACGGCCGCCGGCGAGTTCCCGCGCGGGAGCAGCGTCCGATAAAATCGCCCCGGCGGAGGACCCTCCGCCGGGGCGCTCTTCTTCCCGCCAGGCGCCCGTTTCGCCGCCCGCCTTGACAAATCACAGCGCCAATGGTACTATCCCAACAGCGCAAAGGGGAAATCTGTGAGGAGGAATCAGCATGAAAATCAAAAGACGGCTCTGCGCGCTCCTTTTGGCAGCGCTGACAGTCATGCTGTCCGCGGCCGGCTGCTCGGACCCGGAGGGCGCGGCGTCCGGGTCCCCGGGAGCGACGGCCTCCCCGACGGCGGAGGCCCCCGAAACGAGCGTTCCCCCAACCGCCCCCGAGACAGCCGAGCCCTCCGCCGTTCCTGAGGTGACCGAGCCTCCCGCCACTCCCGAGGTGACCGATCCCCCCGCCGCTCCCACGGCGGCCGAATCCCCGGCGGTCCCGGAGCCCCCGGCGGCCACCGAGCCTCCTCAGGAGCTCATGGACGAGGCATTCACGGACAAGGTGGATGTGGACTGCGGGGATCTGGGAGATGAGAGCGCCGCTCTCGCGGGATCCACCCCCGCAGTGCCCACATATCTGAAGACCAGCGCGCCCGGCATCTCGGTCAAAAGCAACAGCAAGGCGGTCATCGACTACTCCAACGTGAGGGACGGCTATGTGATGGTACGGTACACCGCCTCCACCACCCAACGGCTGAAGGCCCTGGTGCAGGGCCCCACCACCCAGTACCGGTACAATCTGACCCCGGGCCAGTGGGCGACGCTGCCCCTTTCCGACGGTAACGGGACCTATCAGGTGGGCGTTTACGAAAATGTGCGGGACACGTCCTACGCGGCGGTGGTGACCCAGACGATCAGCGCCGCGATGACGGACGAGTTCGCGCCTTTTCTCCGCTCCAATCAGTATGTCGACTTTGAGTCCGCGCCGAATACCATCGCGAGGGCGGCGGAGCTCTGCGCCGGAATCGCCGATCCGCTGGAAAAGGTAAAAGCGGTGTACGCCTTCGTGGTGGGAAATCTTACCTATGACCGTCAGCTGGCGGCCACCGTGAAGAGCGGCTATCTGCCTGTGCTGGACACGGTTCTGGCAAAGAGGTCGGGCATCTGTTTCGACTATGCCGCCCTGATGACCGGTATGCTCCGCAGCCAGGGAGTCCCCTGCAAGCTGGTGGTGGGCTACGCCGGCACGGCATATCACGCGTGGATCAGCGTCTGGTCGGCGGAAAACGGCTGGATCAACGGCGCCATCTATTTTGACGGCACCTCATGGCAGCGGATGGACCCCACGTTCGCCTCCTCCGGCAATCAGAGCGATTCCATTATGCAGTATATCGGCAACAGCGCGAATTACAGCGCGAAATATTTCTACTGAAAAACACGGGAGGACAGCCCGCCGCGGCTGTCCTCCCGTGTTTTTCCCGCTCTGCCCGGTGAGTCAACAGAGCGTCAGCTCCACCGCCCGCTGAAACCGCAGGCCCAGCCGCTCCAGCCCGGGCCGCCAAATGGCAAAGTCCTCCGGCGTCATGCGCCAGGCCAGTCCGCATCCGGCGGTGATCTCCCTGGGGGCCGGGATGAGCCGTCCGGGAATCCCCCGCTCCCCGCACCGCCTCTCCATGGCCATGGCCTCGGTAGTGGTGTGGAAGGTGAGAACGATATATGGCTTTTTCTCCCGCATGGCTAATCCTCCCCGGCGATGTCCGCCACGGCCCGGACCGCCCGGTCGATCTCCTCCCTGGTGTTGAAGCAGGAGAAGCTGAACCGCACCGCGCCCCGCTCTTCCGTGCCCAGGGCTTTGTGCATCAGAGGGGCGCAGTGGGCCCCCGCCCGGACGCAGATCTCCGCCTCGTCCCACAGGGACTGGCTGACCTTCCCGGCGTCCAGGTCCCCGATGTTCAGGGTGACGATAGGGGCCCGGACCGGGGCGTCTGTGTCGCCGTAGAGGGTCACGCCGGGGATGGACCGCACTCCGGCGATGAATCGCCGCGCCAAAGCGTCCTCCGCCCGGTGGATATCCTCCACGCCCCGCTCCAGGACGTAGTCCAGGGCTGCCCCCAATCCGGCCAGGCCGTGGGCGTTGAGGGTGCCAGCCTCCAGGGCCTCGGGAAGTTCAGCGGGATGGGCCCGGTCGAAGCTGCGGAACCCGCTGCCTCCCGTCAACAGGGGCGGGATATCCAGGCCCTCCCGGACGCACAGACCTCCGGTGCCCTGGGGGCCCATGAGGCCCTTGTGCCCGGTGAAACACAGGACGTCCACGCCCAGCGCTTCCATGTCGATGGGCAGCTCCCCGGCGGTCTGAGCCGCGTCCACGATGAGCAGCAGCCCGTGAGCTTGTGTGAAATCCGAAACTTTCTGCAAATCAACGGCGTTCCCCGTCACGTTGGAGGCATGGCCCGCCACCACCGCCCGGGTGTTGGGGCGCAGGCTGTCCTCCAGAGCGTCCAGGTCCATCCGGCCCAGACTGTCCGCCGGGAGGATGGTCAGCTCCGTCCCCTGGTCCTCCTTTCGGTAGAGGGGCCGGAGAACGGAGTTGTGCTCGCAGGCGGTGGTGATAACGTGGTCCCCGGGGCGGATAAGCCCCCCGATGGCAGTGTTCAGCGCCTGTGTGGCGTTGGCTGTAAAAGCCACCCGGGCGGGGTCGGAGACGCCCAGAAGGGCGGCGATCTTCTCCCGGACACCGTAGATGAGCCGGGAGGCGGCCAGTGCCGGCCCGTGGGCGCCCCGGCCGGCATTGCCCAGGGTGCGCAGGGCCCGGGCCATGGCCTCCTCCACCGCGGGGGGGCGGTGGAGGGCGGTGGCGGCGCTGTCCAGGTAGATCACGGCCTGACCACCAGCCCGGCCCCGGTCAGCTTCTCCACGATGTCGTACATATTGGTGACGCCGCCCACCCGGAGCTTCTCGGTGAGGCCGTAGAAGTTGAGACAGGTGCCGCAGGTCAGGATCTCCGTCCCCCGGGCCTCCAGGTCCTTTAGATCCTCCAGAGAGACGGAGCCCTCGCAGGTGAGCTTCGCCCCGCCGTTGTAGAACAGGACCGCGGCCGGGGGCTCCTCCTGCCGGGCCAGGGCGTAGAGGAATGCCTTCATCAGGGCGGCCCCCAGCTCGTCATTGCCAGTCCCCATGGCAGAGGACGACACCGCCACCACCGTATTCCCCCGCTTCGGCACGGGAGCGCAGACGATCTCCTCCGGCTCGTCCTCCTCGGGGATGCCGCCGGCGATGGACAGGGTGACCCGGTACTGATCCTTCCCCAACTGCTGGGAGGACACGCCGTAACCCTTTTGAACGGCCATCTTGGTCAGGTTCTGGACGGCGATCTCGTTGTCCACCAGGGTCTCCACGGTGCCGGGAGCACCGTTCAGCTCCCGGATGGCCGCTCTGGTCTTGACCACCGGGATGGGACAGGGGTCTCCCATGGCGTTGACAGTCTTTTTCATCATGATCACCCTCTGTGTCAGTTTATCGTGATCTCCGGCTCCGTTTTTTCCAAAAGCTCCCCGATGACAGCCGCCGGCATACCTGCCGTCCGCAGTTCCGCCTCCAGGTCCCGCGCCTGGTCCGGGGAGACGGCCAGCAGCAACCCGCCGGAGGTCTGGGAGTCGAACAGGATCTCCTCCATGGCGAAGGGGACACTGTCAAAACGGACGGCGTCCCCGGCAAAGTTCCGGTTCCGCTGACCCGCCGCCGTCAAAAGAAACTCGTCGGCATGGCGTTTGGCCTCACCGATGACAGGCACCTGCTTCCACCGGACGGTAGCGGACAGCTTCCCGTCCAGCATCTCCCGCAGGTGGCCGATCAGGCCGAATCCGGTGACGTCGGTGCAGGCATGGACCTCATACCTCGCCGCGATCTCAGCGGCCCGTTTGTTCAGCGTTGTCATGGAGGCAATCGCCTCAGCCATCCCCTCCGGCGACGCCTCCCCTACCCGGTTGGCGGTGCAGAGGATGCCCACCCCCAGCTTTTTGGTGAGGATGAGCTTATCCCCCGGCCGGCCCCGGTTATTGGCCAGCGCCCGATCCGGGCGGACCGTCCCCATGACGGACAGGCCGTACAGCACCCCGTCCCCGGCGATGGAGTGGCCTCCGGCCAGGGTGCCGCCGGCCTCGATGACCTTCTCCGCGCCGCCCTGGAGAATCTTCCCCAGAACGTTCAGATCCCACTTCTCCGGGAAGCAGACGATGTTCAGCGCCGTTTTGACCTCCCCGCCCATGGCGTAGATGTCGCTGAGGGCGTTGCATGCCGCGATCTGGCCAAAGGTGTAGGGGTCGTCCACCATAGGGGGGAAAAAATCCAGGGTCTGGACTACGGCGGTGTCGTCGGAAATACGGTAGACCGCCGCGTCGTCCCGGCTGTCGTAGCCCACCAGCAGGTCCGGGTCCGCCGGGCCCTTGGGCAGCTTTGACAGCACCCGGCTCAGCACCCCCGCCCCCAGCTTGGCGGTACAGCCGCCGCCCTTACAGAATACGATGTCCTCCGGCATAGTCCGGCCTCCCCTGTTCGTTGTCCCTTTCAGTATACAACGCGTCCCCGGCGATTTCAATCGCGGCTTTTGCTTGAAACGGAGCGCCGTCCGGGTTATACTGAGAAAAAAGGCGGGGGTGAGCGAAATGACCTTTGGGGAGGCGCTGGATATCCCGGCGGGCGTCACGGCGGTGATCGGCAGCGGGGGAAAGACCACGCTGCTCTCCGTACTGGGGCGGGAGCTGGCGGCGGCCGGCCGCTCGGTGCTGCTGTGTACCACCACGAAGATCTACCCCTTCCCGGACGTGCCGCTGGCCGTCTCAACGGCGGAGCTGAAGCAGGTGCGGCAAAAGCACCGTTTGTTCTGTGCCGGTACGCCCCTGCCGGGGACCGGCAAGCTGACGGCTCCGGCCCTTCCCATGGCGGCCCTGGCGGAGCGGTTCGACTATGTGCTGGTGGAGGCGGACGGCGCCGCCGGGCACCCGCTGAAGGCCCACGCGCCCCACGAGCCGGTGATCCCGCCGGAGGCCCGGCAGGTGATCTGCGTGGCGGGGCTCACCGGCCTGGGACAGCCGATTGCCGCCGCAGCCCACCGGCCGGAGCTGTACGCCCGGCTGGCGGGGGCCGGCATGGACGAGGCCGTCACGCCGGAGATCGCCGCCCGGGTGCTGAACGGCGAGAGCACCGGCTGGCGGTATTTTCTCAATCAGGCGGACACGCCGGCCCTGCTGGAGCGGGGCCAGGCCCTGGCGGCCCTGCTGAGCGGGCCCGCCGCGGTGGGGAGCCTGTGGAAGGGGGATATCCAATGCTTGTAGTCATCAAGGGAGCGGGAGATCTGGCCACCGGCACCGCTTTGCGGCTCCGCCGGGCGGGGTTCCGGGTGATCATGACAGAGCTGCCCCGGCCCACCGCCATCCGCCGGACGGTATGCTTCTCCCAGGCGGTGCTGTTCGGAAGCTGGACGGTGGAGGACGTCACCGCCCGGCTGGCGGAAACTCCGGGAGATGCCCTGACCATCCTTGAACGCGGTGAGATCGCCGTCCTCGTGGACCCGGAGGGGACCTGCATCCCGGCCCTGAAGCCCGACGTGGTGGCCGACGTGATTCTGGCCAAAAAGAACCTGGGCACCCGCATCACCGACGCCCCGGCGGTCATCGCCGCCGGCCCCGGCTTCACCGCCGGGGTGGACTGCCACGCGGTGGTGGAGACCATGCGGGGCCACTATCTGGGCCGGGTGATCCGGGAGGGCTCCGCCCAGCCCAACACGGCGGTGCCCGGCCTCGTCGGCGGCTTTGCCGGGGAGCGGGTCCTCCGGGCCCCGGCGGACGGGGTGTTCCGTCAGCTCCGGGAGATCGGCGATATCGTCGAGGCCGGGGACGCGGCCGGCACAGTGGACGGCCTGCCCATGGTGTGTCAAATCGGCGGGGTGCTCCGGGGCATCCTGGCCGACGACACTCCGGTCCACAAGGGCATGAAAGCCGGAGACGTGGACCCACGGTGCGAGATCGCCCACTGCTACTGCGCCTCCGACAAGGCCCTGGCAGTGGGGGGCGGCGTGCTTGAGGCCGCCCTGTCCCTCACCGGGGCCCTGAGAAAGGAATGAGCTCATGAACCGGGAATTCGCGGACATTTTACACGCGCTGGAGCGGGACGGAGAGGCCGTCCTGACCCGGACGGCGGGCGGAACGCTCTACCGGCGGAAATTCGTCCGGCCCGACCGGCTGATCCTGCTGGGAGCGGGGCACGTCTCCCAGGCCGTGGCGGAGCTGGCGGCCGGACTGGACTTCTCCGTCACCGTGGCGGACGACCGGCCCGATTTTGCCAGCCGGGAACGGTTTCCCATGGCGGCGGAGATTGTCTGCGCCCCCTTTGAAAACGCCGTCGAGCGCCTTTGCGCCGGCCCCCGGGATTACGTCTGCGTCCTCACCCGGGCCCACCAGTGGGACGGGGTCTGTCTCCGGGCGGTCCTCTCCGGGGAGATGCCCCGGTATCTGGGCATGATGGGCTCCAGACGGCGGGCGACCGGGCTGATGGCCCTGCTGAAAGAGGCGGGCTTTGCCCCGGACCGTCTGGCGCGGGTCCACGCCCCCATCGGCCTGCCTATCGGCTCGGAAACGCCCGCCGAGATCGCCGTGTCCATTCTCGCGGAGATGATCCGGGTCCGCCGCTCCCAGCCAAAGGAGGCGGACGTCCTGGAGCGGACAGAGGTCCGGGAGGACCTGCTGCGCTTCGCCGCGGAGGGTGATGCCCCCAGAGCCCTGCTGCTGGTGCTGGAGACAGAGGGCTCCGCCCCGGCCAAAAGCGGCGCGCTGATGGTGGTGGATGCGGCGGGCCGCACCGCCGGGACCATCGGAGGAGGCTCCGCCGAGGGCAGGGCTTTGCTGGAAGCCCGGCGTCTCCTGGGCACCGGAGGTGCAGAGGTCATCCCCATCGACCTCGCCGGCGGGGCGGAGGAGGGTGGAATCGCCTGCGGCGGCACGATGAAGGTCCTCGTCGAGGACCTTCCTGTCACAGGCAGGCAGTAAAGTCGCGGCGCTCTATGGGGCGGAACGGGTAAAGCTGTCCCTGTTCCTGACGAGGAAGGCCGCAATCCCCTCTATGTCGTCCGGACCGAACACCGGCGCGGGAGCGTCCGGAACAGATGCGTCCGTGATCAGGGCGGCGAACCGGGAGAACGGAGCGGTAAAACCCTTCCCGTTCTCCCCCCGGCACAGGCCGAGCTGTGTATAGGCGCAGTCCTTGTAGCCCTCCACCAGGATCAGGTCCACATCCCGAATCAGAGACAGCGTCTGTTCCAATCCAAGGGGACGGCGGAGGAACACCGCCGTCTCCCCCGGTCCGTTGACGACGGAGCATACCGCCCCCGCGTCGGAAAACCGCCGGGAGTCCTTTCCCGCCCCGTCAAAGAAGAGGCCGTGGGCGTCGTGCTTGACCACCGCCACGCGGAGCCCTCTATCGGATAAAGCGGGGATCAGCTTCTCGATCAGCGTGGTCTTTCCGGAGCCGGACCAGCCCGCGAAACAGACGACAGGTATCCCTTCCATGGTTCAGCCTCCAATCTCAGTGGTCAGTATCTTCCGAAGGTGCAGTTGGGAAAGTGACAGCTGAGACACATCTGGCACAGGCCGCCGTCTCCCAGGCGGATCAGATCCGCTTTCGTGAGCTGGTCGCCGGTAAAGATCTGGGGCAGCAGCACATCGAAGATGGTGGCGGGCAGGCTGATGGCTGCACCCGGCACGCCCAGGACGGCCGTGTCTCCCAGATAGGCGACGAGCGTCATGTTCCCCGGTTGGGCCGGGACCCCGTGGGACACTACCTCTGCCCCTAAGCGGCGGATGGCCGTGGGGGTCAGATCGTCCGGGTCCACCGACATACCCCCGGTGAAGATCAGCAGGTCCGCGCCCCGCCCCAGATAGCTCTTTGCCGCGGCCAGGATCATGTCCAGATCGTCGTCGCAGATGGTGACGCCCAGGACCTCACAGGGGTACTCCGCCAGCTTCCGCCGGACCACGGGCTCGAACTTGTCCGCGATCCGCCCGCTGTAGATCTCCGAGCCGGTGATGATGACGCCGGCTTTTTTCTTTGTATAAGGCCGCAGGTCCAGGAGCTTCCGCCCCCGGCAGAGCTCCTCCGCCCGGAGGATCTGCTCCTCCTTTGTCACCAGAGGCACGATGCGCATGGAGGCCAGCCGCATCCCCGGCTCCACGGGGTAGTGGTCCGGGATGGCGGAGATGGTGATGTCGCCGATGGAATTGATCTCCCGCAGCAGCTCTGTGTCCACCCGGAACATCCCCCGTCCGTCGGCGATCAGCAGCATCTTGCCCTCGGAGGGCCCCTCGTAATGGGCCTCCGGCACGGGGGCCATGGCCGCCAGGCGGAGGGCGCAGTCCTCCTCGTGAAGTTCCCCGGCGGTCTCCTCCCAGATGAACACCGTCCGTTTGCCCAGGTCCAGCAGTTTGGGCACGTCCTCCCCGGTGATCACGTGGCCCCGCTTGAAGGCCGCCCCCTTGAACCCGTCCCGCATGGCGGTGATATCGTGGCAGAGGGTCATGCCCACCGCCTTCTCCACCTCGATTTTTTTCACAGCAGAAACCCCTCCAGTCTCGTTCCCGCCGGGAGCGGTCCGCTCCCCGCCGGGACGACGGCCATTACGTTACAGCCCACCGTGCTGCTGAGCACCACATTCCCCTGGTCTTTTGGCAGGCGCATTTTCGCGGTCCCGTCCGACAGGTCAAGCCTGCCCCGCAGAAGCCTGGTGACGGGGCTTTTCTTATCAAAGCCCTCTGCCAGCGTCACCGGGAATGGGTCAGGCAGGCAGTCCTCCCTGCCGCAGAGCTTCCGCAGGGCGGGGCGGGCGATGAGATAAAAATTGGTGACGGCGGAGGCCGGGTTACCGGACAGGGCGCAGATGAGCTTTCCGTCCCGCGTCCCGTAGGCGCAGGCCATCCCCGGTTTGACGGCGCAGCCGTGGAACAGGATCTCCGCCCCCGCCGCCTCCATGGCGGCCGGGGTCAGATCGTAGTCCCCAACAGACACCCCGCCGGTGAGCACCACCGCGTCACACCCCTCCAGCGCCTTTCCCAGCGCCCCGGCGATGGAGGCCGCGTCATCCCGGACGACGCCGCAGCAGACCGGAACGCAGCCCGAATCGGTGAGCGCCCCGGCGAGGGTATAGCGGTTGGAGTCGAAGATCTGCCCCGGCGCGCAGTCCCCGCCCGGGGGGACCAGCTCGCTGCCCGTGGAGATCAGCCCCACCAGGGGTCTCCGATAGACTGCCGCCGCCGTCCGTCCCTGGGATGCCAGTACCCCCAGCAGTCCCGCATCCAGTCTCTGTCCGCGCCGGGCGAGGACCGCGCCCTTTCGGATGTCCTCCCCGGCCCGGACGATGTTCTCCCCGCCCCGCAGCGGCGCGGAGATGGTCACCCGGCTCCCGGTGAACTCCGTCTTCTCGAACATGATCACTGCGTCAGCACCTTCCGGGATGGGGGCCCCGGTGAGGACCTTGGCCGCCGTCCCCGCCGTGACGGTGAAGTGGGGCACTCCGCCGGCGGGAATTTCCTCTAAAATATGCAGCGTCACGGGGGCCTCCGGGGAGGCGTCCGCCGTGTCCGCCGCGCGCAGGGCGTAGCCGTCGTAAGGGGATCGGTCGAAGGGGGGCACGTCCGCCTCCGCGGCGACGGCCTCCGCCAGCACCCGGCCATAGCAGTCCTCCAGGGGGACGGTCTCCGCCCCCACGGGCTCTACGGCCGCCAGCACCCGCCGGACGGCCTCCTCATAGGTGACATCGGGCCTCATCGCCATCATCCTCTCAGCAAAATGATCTTCTCCGGGGGCAGCGCGGCAAATATCTCCGCCCCCCGGCGGGCGGCCCATTCCTCCTTGGGCAGTTCCATCCCGACGGGCTGAGCGCCCTCCGCCTCCGTTGGGCGCAGCATCACGGTG
Organism: uncultured Oscillospiraceae bacterium; assembly: GCA_947630785.1. Classification (GTDB taxonomy): domain Bacteria; phylum Bacillota; class Clostridia; order Oscillospirales; family Oscillospiraceae; genus Enterenecus. Next base: position 36,964 of record CANRIW010000013.1, read on the forward strand.
ACGGAGAAGGGGTTCTCGATCTCCTCCGCCGCCCGGAAACGGAACACGTTCTCCCCGGCCCCGTCCGGGCAGGGGGTCACGTCGTGCATCCGGATGCCCACGTGGGTGACGCCGGTCACATCGCCGTCCACCCGCAGAGCCAGGCCCCAGTCCTGGGCAAAGACGTGCTCCCCGTCCAGCGCCCGGACGGCGGAGATGTTCTTGCAGCCGGTGAGCCGGGCCCCGTTGACGGTCCGGGGCGCGGCGAACACCGCGTGCTTCTCCCCGGCGGCCTCGATGCTGCCGTCCTTCATAAGAGCCACCCGGTCCGCCAGCCGGAACACCTCGTCCCGGTCGTGGGACACCAGCAGCACCGTCCCGCCGAACCGCCCGATGACCTCACGCGCCTCCTGCTCCAGCCGGAAGCGCAGGTGGCTGTCCAGAGCGGAGAAGGGCTCGTCCAGCAGCAGGACCTCCGGCTCGTTGACCAGGATCCGGGCCAGCGCCGCCCGCTGCTGCTCCCCGCCGGAGAGCTGGCGGGGCCGCTTTTTCTCCAGCCCCTCCAGGCGCATCCGGCGAATCATCTCTCTGACGGCCTCTGTGCGTGCGGCCCGGTCCCGGACCCCGCAGGCGATGTTTTGTTCCACCGTCATGTTGGGGAACAGAGCGTACTGCTGGAACAGGTACCCCACCCGCCGCTTCTGGGGCGGCAGGTCGATGTGCCGCTCCGAATCGAACAGCACCCGTCCGTCCAGGACGATCCTCCCCTTGTCCGGCCGCTCGATGCCGGCGATACATTTAAGGGTCATGCTCTTGCCGCTGCCGGAGGCCCCCAGCAGGGCCAGAACGCCGTTCCCCGCCTCGAACCGCATCTGAAGCCGGAAATCGCCCAGCTTTTTCTCAATGTCCACGAAAAGAGCCATCTCATCCGCTCCTTCCCGGGGCCTGCTTCTTCTCCAGCAGGTTCACCGCCAGCAGCACCACGGCAGAGATGGCCAGGTTGACCATCACCCAGCGGAAGGCAAGCGCGTCGTTGTCGGTCCTCCAGAGCTGATAGACGGTGGTGGAGATGGTGGCCGTCCTGCCAGGGGTGTACCCCGCGATCATGCTGGTGGCGCCGTACTCTCCCAGCGCCCGGGCGAAGGCCAGCACCGTCCCCGCCAGGATGCCCTGCCGGCAGGCGGGCATGCGGACGCGCCAGAAGATGTAGGTGTTGCTCAAGCCCAGCGTCTGGCCGGACTGGGCCAGGGTCTCGTCGAAGCTCTCAAAGGCCGCCCGGGCCGTGCGGTACATCAGCGGGAAGATCACCACCGAGGTGGCGAAGATGGCGGACCACCAGGTCATGGTCAGCCGGACGCCGAACACCGACAGCACCCACGCGCCCACGGGCCGCTTCGGCCCCAGCACCCGCAGCAGCAGATAACCCACCACCGTGGGCGGCAGCACCAGCGGGATGGTCAGTACCACGTCCAGCACACCTTTGACGATCCGGGGCGCCTTGGCGATATAGTACGCGGACAGGATGCCCAGAAAAAAGATGACGACTGTGCTGATCCCCGCGATCCGCAGGGAATTCCACAGCGGAAACCAGTCCATATTGAAACCTGCCTTTCCTCCATAAGACTACATGCAACCCCAAAGGGCGGATGGTGGGATGCCCATCCGCCCTTGTCGTGCAGTTCAGGCCAGCGGGCTGAAGCCCACAGACTCGAACACGGCCCCGGCCGCGTCCCCGGCCAGGTAGTCCAGGAAAGCTTTTGCCGCGTCCTCGTGCTGTGTGACGTTCAGCACGGCGGCGGGATAGATGACCTGCCCGCACATCTCCGCCGTGGCGGTGTCCACGGTGGTCAGCCCGGCGGAGAAGGCGTCGGTGGCGTAGATGACGCCGCAGTCCACCGCCCCCTCGCTGACCTGGGTGGTGACTTCCTTCACGTTGGAGCCGTAGGTGATGGAGCCCGCGGCGGCCAGTTCCTCCTCGCTCAAATCATACCATGCGAAGATCTTCTGGGTGTACTGGCCCACCGGCACGTCCTCGTTGCCCATGGCCAGCAGAAGGGAGCCGTCCTTCAGCCCCGCCGCCAGATCGTCAAAGGACTCCACCCCCGCCTGGTTGCCCTCCTGGACCGCCAGGGCCACCTTGTTCTCCAGCAGGTCCACGCGGGTGCCCTGGAGGACAAAGTCCAGTCCGTCGGGGTTGCCGCCGCCGGCGTCCAGGGAGCCGTCCAGCTCGTTCATCTGCTTGGGCGCGGCGGAAATGAAGATGTCACACTCCGCCCCCTCCTCGATCTGGGTCTTGAGGGTGCCGGAGGAATCAAAGTTGAACACCAGGGTGACGCCGGGCGCCGCCTCTTTGTACAGGTCCGCGATCTCCGTCAGCGTCTCGGTCAGAGAGGCGGCGGCGAACACGATGAGCTCTACGGGCTTGTCCGCCGGCGTGCCGCAGCCTGCCAGGGGCGCCAGTGCCAGACAGATGCTCATAAGATACGCGATGGCTTTTCTCATGGTCTTTTCCTCCTAAAAAATGATCGTCCGTCTTCTTCAAGACGGACGACAAAAAGACCGTCCCGGCCATCCCGCCGGCACAGTGATCGCGCTGTCCGCCTCCTTTTCAATCAGGAAGGCCGCTTCGTTTCCAAAACGACCCCGGCGCCGGCACAGCCGGCGCGGCCCCGCTCCCATAGCCGAAGCCGTAGGCAGGGGGGCTCGAAGACAATTACATTATATCAGACGGCCGGGATTTGTCAAGTTCGCGTCGGGCGCCGCTCCGGCAGCGAAGCCCATGGCAGGCCCGGCTCCCACTCGCTCCAAACCTCTTTTGCCAGGCGGAACACCGCCCACGCCTTGGGCCGACCCACACGGAAAATACGCGGCAAAAGGGCGGGGCTGATCAGCCCCGCCCTTTTGCCGCGTCTGTGGTTGGTGAGTGGCCGCTATAAGGAGGATAAGAGGTTCAGTCTTGATCCAGACTGGCGATGTAGTCCGCCGCCCGCTCGGCGGCCAGACGGCCGCTGTTGACGGCGTAGCCCATGGTGTTGCCGGGCAGGGGGAACAGATAGGTGTCCCCGTAGATGTCGCAGGTGTCGCTGCCGGAGGCGTACAGGCCGGGGATGGGCCGTTTGTCGTCCTTCAGCACCTGGAACTTGTAGTTCACCTGGATGCCGCCCAGGGAGCCGTAGGCGCCCAGGCACAGGGCCACGGCGTACAGCTTGCCCCGCAGAGGGCGCAGGTAGTGGTGGGACTTGCAGAACTGGTCGTCCACATGGGCGTCGCAGGCGGCGTTGTACTGCTCCAGGGTGTCGGCCAGGGCGGCGGAATCGATGCCGATCTTCTCCGCCAGCTCCTCCACCGTGTCGGCGCAGAAGGCAAAGTCGGGATACTGCTCGATAAGGTCGACCATCCCCTCCTCGAAGTCGTCGGCGGGGTTGCCGGAGTGGACGCCGCCGGGGTAGTCCACCCCGTGGCGGCGGTAGTACCGCATGAGCCGGTTGTCCACGATGGGATAGATCCGCTTATTGATCTGCCGGTCGATGATATTGGCGGTGACCGAGGCGTTCTCGATCATGGTCTCGTCCATGACCCGCTCGCCCTCGATGTTCACCACCAGGGCGGTGGGCTGGCGGAAGCCGTCCAGCAGCAGGCAGTTGGGGATCTCCGACCAGATGATCTTCTCCATGTGGGTCTCGCCGTGGGCGCCGCCCACCCCCCATACCATGCGGATGCCGTCGCCGGTGACGCCGGGGGAGCGGACGTTGAAGATGTCCTTGCCCCACTCGTAGCCGCACTCCTGCTTGATCATCTCCGGGTTGTCGCCGAAGCCGCCGGTGGCCACGATGACCGCCTTGGAGCGGACCTCGATCTCCTCGCCGGTCTCGGTGCTGCGGGCCCGGGCCCCCACGATGCGGTCCCCCTCTTTGATAAGGGAGGTGGCGGGGGTGTTCAGCAGGAACTGGACGCCCAGCTCCAGGGCGTTCTCATAGAGCACCTTGTTCATGGCGCCGGCCGCCCGGGGGCCGGGCTTGCCGCCCCCCTCGGGAATGACCACGTGCCAGGTGGGGGCGGCGGAGGGGAAGTACTTCGCCACGCCGGCGAACTGTACGCCCATGTCCTCCAGCCAGTCGATGGTGGAGCCCGACTTCCAGATGTACTCCCGGAGCTTCCTGGGATCGATCCGCCAGTGGGTATACTCCATCATCTGGTGGAAGACCTCTTCCTTGGTGAGGGTGATCATGCTGTTTTTCTGGATGCGGCTGCCCACGCCGAAGGGGCCCATGCCCATGTTGGCGGTGCCGCCCACCATGGAGTTCTTTTCCAGCACGATGGCGCTCAGCCCGTTCTCCGCGGCGGTGACCGCGGCGGCCAGACCGGAGGGCCCGGCGGCCACGATGCAGATGTCGGCTGTCAGGGTCTTCATGTCGCTCACTCCCACTGATAGGGTTTCAGCAGCTCCTTCACGTTGGGGAGCTGGTCGGGGCCGGCGGCGCAGGTCTTGATCTCGGTGGAGTGCTCCAGCTTGCCGGCGTAGCGCAGCCGGGAGCGGGCCTGCTCCGCCTCGGTGAAGTGGGCGATGAGCTTGCCGTCCTCCACGGTGAAGGTACCGTAGGAGCCGCACACGGGGCACTCGATGGTCTTCTTGTCCTGGGACACGGTGAGCAGGTCACAGTGGCACACGGGGCACACGCCCTCGTGATCGCCCCGCCAGCGGCGGCGCTCCTCCTCATCGTCCATGTGGGCCAGGGCGTCCACCACGTGTTTGCCCATCTCGGTCATCCGGTCCATCACCGGCTGGTTGCCCACCACATGGTAGTGGGCCATGGCGCCGTGGTACTCATAGGTGTCCACCACGTCAATGCCCATGGACAGAGTCAGGCAGTACATGGTGGGCAGCATGAAGGCCAGCCAGTTCTTGGTCATGGCGCCGCCTACCGAGAAGAAGGCGCCCACCCGGGGCTTCAGGCAGCGCTGGTCGGGGAGCTTGTCGGGGTCCTTGCCCGCCGCCAGGCCCTCCTCGATGGCCACCTTGCGGAAGGACAGGTCGTGGGAGGGACCCAGCCGGTCGCACAGGGTCTTGAAGGTGCCGGTGGGGGTCATCTCAAAGGTGGGGCAGCCGAAGATCAGGGCGTCGCAGTCCATGATGGCGTCGTCGATGATGTGGCAGTCGTCCTTGAGGACGCAGCCGCCCTTGCCGCCCCGGATCATGCCCAGCACGCAGGCGATGCAGCCGGTGCAGTCCTTCAGGTCCAGGTCGTTGACGCGGATGAACCGGATCTCGTGCCCGGCCTCCTGGCAGGTCATCAGGGCCTGCTTGACCATGACCTCGCAGTTGCTCATCTTTCTGCCGAAGGAGAGGCCCAAAACTTTGCTCATAAGATACGCCTCGCTTTTCTCAGAATTGTCTGCCGCGGGCGGACAGGCTCCGCGGCCTTCGGATCATTCAACAGTGGCCCCAAGGGTGGAATAGCTGGTGTCGCCGATAGCGCCCATGATGAACACCTCGTCCGTATAGGTCAGCATGGTGACGCTGGCGTTGGGCAGCTCAAGGCCATAACCTCTGAACATTTCCACCAGAGAGCTGGTGATCCCGCCGCTGGAGACGGCCAGCACGTTCCCGCCGCCGATGGCCTCGGTCTCTTTCGCGATCTGAGTCAGCGCGGCCATCATCCTGGTTTGGACCTCTTTCAGGCTTTCGGCCGTTCCGGAGGTATCGGTCTCGATGGTGACGTCGTAAAGCAGGCTGCCGCCGGCCTCATAGATCTCATAGATGGAGTGCACGCCGGCGGCCTCACAGAAGGCTGCGTCGCGCACGCTCTCCAGTTCACCTTCCCAGCTGCCATAGCAGACTTCGCGCAGGCCGAACAGCTCGGTGAGCGGCATATCGTCCAGACCCAGCTCGTCCAGGACGAGGTGGGCGGTCTCGCGCTGACGGCCCAGATCGCTGGAATAAGCGGCAACAAAGGTCACCCCGCTGGCTTTTAAGCCCTTGCCCAGATCGGAAGCCACCTTGGCGCCCGCCTCGGTCAGGGGGGTATCGCACCAGCCCTGGACGCGCTTCACGGTGTTGAACATAGTTTTGCCGTGGCGGGTCAGATAGATGTTGACCACGGGGTCGCTCTCAGCGGCTTTTGTAAGCGAAACGGTAGCGGTAGCGCCGTCCCATCCCACATGATAGCCCAGGGCGACCGCCAGATAGCGGATGGGAAGATAAATGTGGCCGTCTTTGAGCACGGGAGCAGTATTCATATACATGTAGGAGACGTCCTCGCCCTCGGTGATGGTGCAGTGGGTGCTGCCGACCTTGAAGGACACGGACCTTCCGTTTTGGGTAAATTTCGCGGTCTGCGTGTCCTCATCCCAGGACACGTCGCTTTCCGCCAGGCCGAGCGCATAGCTGACAGAACGCAGGGGGACCATGGTGCGGTTGGCGCTGTCGAGGTAGGGCAGTCCCAATTCTTCATCAAAGACGTAGTTTTCGCCGTTGACTTCCAACTTGATCGTAACGTCAGTGGCGGCAAAGCTGGGCAAAGTCAGCATGGAGACAGCCAGGACGATGGCTACTGTGAGAGAGAGAAGACGCTTTTTCAAGGGAATCACTCCTAAATTGAAATGTGAGATTAGGGGAGGGGAGCGTGTGCCGGTCAGCGGCACACGCTCCCCGCGCGGATGGGTTCAGGTCTTGCGGTGAAGCTTATTGGAAGTCGTCGGCGGTGACGGAGGTGACGGTGCCGGTGGACTGGTACTCGTCGATGGTGTCGGCGTCGATGAAGAGCAGGCGGGCGTCGGACACATAGCCGTCCTCATAGGTGCCGTCCATCAGGCCGGTGACATAGGTCAGGATCTCATTGGCGGTGTCCTGCACGGAGCCGGTCATCACGGTGCCGCGGAGGGGAGACTTGCCGTCTACAGAGTCCTTGATGCTGTCGGTGGTGGAGTTATCGCCGTTGATGCAAAAGATGCCCATGTCGCTGTAGTCGGTGACGGGGGAGCTCATGCTGGTGTAGAAAGCGTTGAGGCCGTTGGCCAGGCCGTTGTGGGGGGTCAGGAACACCTTGATCTCGGGGTGGGTGGTGTACAGGTTCTCAGCGGCGGTCTGGCCGGTGGTGGCGGTCTCGTCGGACTGCTCGAACTCGGTGGGGGTGGCGGCCTTGGTGGAGTAGTCGGCGATCTTCAGCAGCACGTCGGCCTGGATGACGCCGGTGTCAGCGGCGCGGCAGGACAGGACGCCCACGGGGACGGAGTGGTCGGGCGCGTCGGCATAGGTCTTGTCGATCCACTTGGCGGCCAGCTTGGCCAGGCTGGAGGCCAGGTCGGCGTCCTCAGCCCGCATCCGCAGGTTGTACTGGGGCAGGTCGCCCACGAAGGCCACGACCTTGATGCCCTGATCCATGGCGGTCTTGACCACGCCGCTCATGGCCTCGGGGGCCACGGCCCAGATGACCAGCACGTCCACGCCCATGGCGATGTAGTTCTCGGCGGCGGCGATCTGGGTCTCGGGGTTGAACTCGCCGTCAGTGTAAGAGGCCTCCCAGCCCTTGGCCTCCATGGTGGCCACGTAGGTCTCAGCCAGCGCGGTGAAGAACTCGCCGGGGCCGAAGGTCACGAAGCCGATCTTCTTGCCCGTGGGGTCGAACTCGCTGCCGGCGGGCTCGGTGGGCTCAGTGCCGGCGGGCTCGGTGGGTTCGCTGCCGGCGGGCTCGGTGGGCTCGGAGCCGGGGGTGGTCTCAGTGCCGGGGTTGCTGGCGGGGCCCACGTTGGGGTCCTTGGGGCCGCAGGCGCACAGCGCGAACACCATGACCAGGGCCAGCAGAAGGGCGATGACTTTTTTCATTTTTGGTTCCTCCTTGAATTGTGTGGTTGGGGTCGACTATTTAATGACTTGCCTGTGGCAAGAACATTACATGGCTTTGGCGTTGCGGTTGCTCAGGTACAGGGAGATCAGCATGATGGCGCCCCGGGCGATGTACTGAGGATAGGTGCCCAGGCCGATCAGCTGCATGCCGTTGGACAGCACGCCCAGCACGAATACGGCCACGATGACCTTCCACAGGGTGCCCTCGCCGCCCTTCAGGGCCACGCCGGCCAGCACGCAGGCGGTGATGCCGGTGAACTCGATGCCGGGGCCGGAGGTACCGGAGTCGGCGTAGCCGGCGCGGGCGGCCAGCAGCAGGGCGGCGATGCCCACCAGCAGGCCGGCGAAGACGAACACCAGCACCTTGATGCGGGCCACGTTCAGGCCGGCCAGACGGGCGGCCTCCGGGTTGTCGCCGCAGGCGTAGATCTTGCGGCCGATGGAGGTCATGCTCATGATGACCCCAACGATGATCACGATGACCAGCATGATGATTACGTTCACGGGGATGACGCCGAACAGACGGCCCTGGCCCATGTACATGAAGCTGTCAGGCAGGTTGCGGAAGGACTTGGAGCCGGAGATCAGGTAGGAGATGCCCTGGAAGATGGCCATGGTGCCCAGGGTGATGATCATGGTGTGGCTCTTCAGCACCTGGCCCATGAGGCCGTTGAAGCCGCCCAGCACCATGCACAGCAGGATGCCCAGGATGATGGCCACGGGGACGGGCAGGGTGCCCTCGCTGATGGTCTTGGCCATAAGGACGGCCGCCACCGACATCTGATAGCCGATGGACAGGTCGGTGCCGCCGGAGACCATGATCATCATCACCGCGCAGGAGCACACCGCGATGTGCACGTTCTGCACCAGGATGTTGGTCAGGTTCAGGGGGGTCAGGAAATTCGGGGACAGGATGGCGAACACGATGATGAGCAGGACCAGCAGGATGGGCATGGACAGCTCGGAGAAGATCTGGCCCGCGGTGAGCTTACGGACGGCGGGCTTGCGCTCAGTCGTTTTTTCCATTTTTAACACCTCTCAAATCCCTGGGCCCGTATCACATCGAGTGTTCATAAGGGATTTCACCTTATGAACACTCGATGTCTTTTTCTAAGTAGAGCAGGCGTGACGCCTGCTCGTTTTTTATGCTGGGATGGGATTGGTGAGGTATTCCACCGCCACGCCCTTGCGGGTGTCAGCCTTGTAGTTCTGGCCGCCTGCCCGCCCCGGCCACTCGATATACCCCACGAAGCGGTAATAGATCACGACCCGTTGGGTACGGTTCTTGCCTGTGCCCTCCGTCTCGAACACGTCGATGTGGTCTATGAGCTCCCGCAGCAGCGGCGAGGTCAGGCGGTCCATCCGCATGAATTGGCGTATGGCCTTGATGAAGCTGTCCCGCTCCCGCTGGTGCTGGCCCGATTCCGCCAGCTTCCTGCGCAGAGCGGAAATCTTGTTCTTCAGTTCCATCCGCTCCACCTCGTACTTGTGGCTGAGCTGCATAAACCACTCGTCGCTCACCTTGCCCGTGGCGTTGTCTTCGTAGAGCTTTTCATAGAGCCTGGAGACGGTGTCGTTGCGGACGATGGACTTTTGAAGTTCCTCTTCGTCCCGCTTCCGCTCCTTTTGGAGTTCCTGATCGGTCTTTTGAGCCAGCATCTCGGCAAAGGCGGCCTCATCGTTCCGCAGCATCTCGGCCATCCGCCGAAGTTCCAGCGTCACTACCTGCTCAATGGCGTCCGCCCGGATATAATGTCGGCCAGGACAAGCCCCACGGTGATCCACGGTGTTATCGGAACAGGCAAAGTAGTGGATGTCCTTATTTTTGGTGTTCGTGTGGTAGTGCATCTTTTTGTGGCAGTCCCCGCAGTACAGGAGGTCGAAGAAGATACTTTTGGGGCCGTTCTCCTTCTTGGGCGCACGGCGTTTTGTTTTTGCCACAAGGGCCTGTACCCGATCAAAAGTGTCCCGGTCAATGATCGGCTCATGAACGTCCTTGAATATCACCCAGTTCTGCGGGTCATTTTTCAGCCTCCGCTTGTTCTTGAAGGACTTGGAGTAGGTCTTGAAGTTGATGACGTCCCCGCAATACTCCTGTTGAGACAGAATCTGCTGGATGCTGGTATTGCTCCACCGATACGGATTTGTCTGCGTTTTACCGCCCCGCGGCAGCCCTTTGCTTTGCCAATACGCCATAGGGACTAATACTTGCTGTTCCTGAAGGGCTTTTGCAATGGCTTCGTTGCCCTTTCCATCCAGGCACATCCTGAAGATGCTCTTGACCACCTCTGCCGCCTCCGGGTCGATGATCCATTTCTTCTTATCCTGCGGGTTCTTCCTGTACCCGTAGGGCGGCTGGGACAAGGGTTCACCCGCGTTTCCCCGCAAGCGGTGGGAGGAACGCACCTTCTTGGAAATATCCCGTGCGTACATCTCGTTGAGAATGTTCTTAAAAGGAGCGATCTCACTCTCGCCTTCCTCGCTGTCGATGCCGTCGTTCACGGCGATGAAGCG
>CANRIW010000014.1 GCA_947630785.1 uncultured Oscillospiraceae bacterium
ATCCAGCCCTCCGGCTGTATCGGTTGAGCAAAAGTCCGCGTGGGATTGATGTGGTATCTTTAACTTTGGGAAACTCCGGACTCCCACTTGGAGATGGCCTGCCGGGACACCCCCAGCCGCTCCGCCAGCTGCTCCTGGGACAGCCCGCTCTTTCTGCGGAGCGTGTACAGCTTTTCTGAGAGAGCCATAGTACCTCCTTTCCCATCCAGCATACCGGCGGCCCGTGTGGCACACAATACACCCGGATAGGCAATTCCGCAACCCCCGGTTGCGAATACGAATCTTGCTGAAATGAAATCGTCCGGACGTGTATATCATACACGTCCGGACGATTTTTCACAATAGGGTGATTTGGCAGAACGCTTGCTATTTGGCGAAATCACAGCTTCTTTTTCAGCCGGTCGATCTCCCGGCGGACGGCATCGACGGTCTCGCCGCTGGTGGTGTCCCAGTCGGAAGCCATGACGGCGATCTCCTCCTCCAGCTCTCGGATGGCGCCGGGGATGTCCCCCATCCGCTCTCTGAGCTGGGCCACGGCCTCCCACGAGTCGGTGAACCGGGGGGCGGTCTGGCGCTTTTTGGCCTTCTGGTGGCAGTCGATGGCCTCGGCGTACCGCCCGGCCACGGTGTAGCCGTCCCCCAGGGAGGACCAGGCCATCCAGTCGTCGGGGAAGTCCCGGCACATCTGCTCCCAGATGGCAACAGCTCCGTCATGGTCCCCCGCCCGCCAGGCGACGCGGCCCCGCTGCATCGGGGTGCGGAAGGTGCGGTCCACCTGGCCCATCCTGTCGCAGTATGCCCTGGCTTCGTCCAGACGGTCGTCCTCCACCAGCGCGTCGATGAGCCACAGATAGCCTCTCATGACCGTGGGATGGCGCTCCAAAAAGTCCTTGTACCAGTCGATGATCCGGCGGTGGGAGTTGTAATACCAGTCGGGGCTGCGGATGCCCACTGCCTCCGCCAGCTCGGCATGGGCGTCCTTGTCGTCCGGGATTCGGGCCAGGGCCTCCTTGGCGTATCCCTCCGCCCGGCGGCGGTGGGTGCCGGCGATGTGGTTCTCCATCCAGGCCAGCATGGTCCACACCTGGCCGTTGTCCGGCTCCCGGCGGGCCTTATCCAGCAGGAAGGCTGCCTCCCGCCCCGCGGCGGCGGGGTCCAGGTCCCGCTCGTCCCACATCATGTTCCGGATGCGCTCTATCCGGGTCTCGTCCGTCAGGGCGAACAGCGCGTCGATGATGACGCCGAAATAGGCCGAGATGGCGGGCAGAAGCTGGATGTCAGGCGCGGCGGCGTCCGTCTCCCACTTGCTCACCGCCTGGGCAGTGACCCCCAGGGCGGCGGCCACCGCCTCCTGGGTGGCGCCCCGCTGCTGGCGCAGGGTCTTGATTTGATTGCCGATCTCCATGGTGAAAACCTCCTTTTGTTCTGCCCGGCCGGACTGGTTCCATGATACTCCGGCGAGGAGGGAAAGACAATGGCGGCGTTTTTGACCGGGTCCAACCACCGGTTGAGGGCCCCTTTTTGCGGGAAATGATTTGACTTTTCCCCGACCTATTTGATATAATGCACTTCACGCGAAAAATACGTGAAAGACCGGGGAGGGGACCCCTTTGAAGTTGATTTTCCGATATTTGGGACGCTATAAGTGGAGCGTGCTGCTGGTGATGGCCGTCAAGCTGGTGGGCACCATGGCGGAGCTGAGCCTGCCGTACATATTGGAGCACCTGCTGGACAAGGTGGTGCCCCTGGGGCGGCTGGGCCCGGTGATCTTCTGGGGACTGCTGATGATCGCGGCGGCTGTCGTCACCCGGCAGCTGAATGTGGCGGCCAACCAGAGGGCGGTGGAAAACGCCCATAACATCTCCTACGACGTGCGGCAGGCCCTGTTCCACCGGACGGTGAACCTGTCCGGCGGCCAGTTCGACGCCTTCGGCCTGCCCAGCCTCATCAGCCGCATGACCAGCGACAGCTACAACGTCCAGTCCTGCGTCCAGTCCCTCCAGACCCTGTGCGTCCGGGCCCCCATCCTGCTGGTGGGCAGCATCATCCTGGCCCTGACCATGGATGTGCGGATGGCCCTCATCATGTGCGTGATGGCCCCCATTCTCATCCTGGTATGCGTGGGGGTGTCCCGGTTCGGCATCCCCCTCTATAACAAGGTCCAGCAGCGGCTGGACGACGTGGTGCGCATCATGCGGGAGGACATCACCGGCATCCGGGTGGTGAAGGCCCTGTCCAAGGAGGAGTACGAGAAGGGCCACTTCGGCACGGCCAACGAGGCCATGGCCAAAAGCGACATCAAGGCCAGCACCGTCATGGCCATCCCCGGTCCCGCCATGCAGATGTGCCTGAACATCGGCCTGACGCTGGTGGTGGTGCTGGGGGCCTACCGGGTCAACGGCGGGCAGATGGACCCCGGCGTCATCCTGGCGTTCCTGACCTACTTCAATATGATCATGATGGGGGTCATGGGCCTGAACCGGGTGTTCATGATGCTGAGCAAGGCAAGCGCCTCCGCCGACCGCATCGACCTGGTCCTGTCTGCGGAGGAGGACCAGACCACCCTGCCAGCGGCGGAGTGCCCTGCCCCCGCCGGGGAGGAGTTCATCCGGTTCGAGCATGTGGACTTCAGCTACGGCGCCGCCGACGACCCCGCCCACGAGGGCTTTGCCGGGGCGGAACGGGAGAAGTGCCTCTATGACATCAGCTTTGCCCTGGACCGGGGGGAGAGCCTGGGCATCATCGGCTCCACCGGCTGCGGCAAATCCACCATTCTGAACCTGCTCATGCGGTTCTACGACGTGGACGCCGGCGGGGTGTTCGTGGACGGGAAGGATGTCCGCGCCTATGAGAAGGACGACCTGCACCGCAAATTCGGCGTGGTGTTCCAGAACGACATGGTGTTCAACGACACCCTCCGCCGGAACATCGACTTCGGCCGGGGGCTGGAGGAACAGGACGTGCTGAACGCCGTGGAGGACGCCATGGCCGCCGAGTTCATCGGCGAGCTGGACGCGGGCCTGGACTATATGGCGGACATCAAGGGCGCCAACCTGTCCGGCGGACAGAAGCAGCGGCTGCTCATCGCCCGGGCCCTGGCCGGCCAGCCGGAGATACTCATATTGGACGACTCCTCCTCCGCCCTGGACTACAAGACCGACGCGGCCCTCCGCAAGGCCATCTTTGCCCGGCATAAGGACGCCGCCGTCATCATGGTGGCCCAGCGGGTGAGTTCGGTGCAGTCCATGACCAACATTCTGGTGCTGGAGGAGGGCCGGTGCATCGGCTACGGCAGCCACGCCCATCTGCTGGAGACCTGCCCGGTTTACCGCGCCATCTACGAGACGCAAATGGGATCGATGACCTGAGAGAGGAGGAGACCATCCATGCCCGGACCCAGCGACCGGGGCGGCCAGGGCCGCCCCAGAGACACCCGCGGCGCTCTGCTGCGGATATTGAATTATCTGGCGGAGTACAAGTGGATCGTGCTCCTCCTGCTGCTCTGCGCCTTTGCCAGCAACATCGGCAACCTGCTGGGGCCCTCCTTTGCCGGGGAGGCCATCGGCGTCATCGAGGCCGGCGCGGGCAGGGTGGACTTTGACCGGGTGTTTTTCTACGCCAAATGTATGCTGGCGGCCTATCTGGGCAGCAATCTGCTGTCCTTCCTGGTGAGCCAGGGGATGATGCGGGTGAGCCGCCGCGTGGCCCAGCGGATGCGCAAAGACGTGTTCGACAAGCTGATGGCCCTGCCGGTGAAGTATTTCGACCGCAACCAGGCCGGCGACATCATCAGCCGGGTGTCCTACGATATCGACGTGGTGTCCACCAGCCTGTCCACCGACGTGGTGCAGATCCTGACCTCGGTGGTGACGGTGGCGGGCTCCTTCGTGATGATGTGCGTCACCTCCCTGCCCCTGGTGACGGTGATGCTCATCACCATTCCGGCGTCCGTCCTGTACACCCGGTTCATGGGGAAGCGGACCCGGCCCCGGTACTCCAAACGCAGCAAGGCCTACGGCGAGATGAACGGCTTTGTGGAGGAGATGTTCTCCGGCCAGAAGACCATCCTGGCCTATGCCCACGAGGACGGGGTATGCGACGAGTTCAGCGCCATCAACCACAAGGCCGCCGACGCCTACCGGGACGCGGACTCCCTGGGCATGACCATGGGCCCCACCATCGGCCTCATCTCCAACCTGGGGCTGGCCCTCATCGGCCTGCTGGGGGCGGTATTCTATCTTTTCAACATCGTGAACCTGAAGCAGATCTCCAAGTTTGTGCTGTACTCCCGGAAATTCTCCGGTCCCATCAACGAGATCGCCAACATCATCAATGAAATTTATTCGGCGCTTGCCGCCGCCGAGCGGGTGTTCCAGCTGCTGGACCAGCCGGAGGAGGCGGCCGACCTCTACGGCGCGGAGGAGCTTACCGACCCCGCCGGGGCGGTGGAGGCCGACCACGTGTCCTTCGGCTATCTCCCCGGCAAGACCATCCTTCACGATCTGAGCCTGGCGGCGGAGCCGGGGCAGACGGTGGCCATCGTGGGCCAGACCGGGGCGGGCAAGACCACCGTCATCAATCTGCTCATGCGGTTCTACGACGTGGACTCCGGCGAGATCCGGGTGGACGGGAAGGAGATTCGGGGCCTCACCCGGAAGAGCCTCCGCCGGGCCTACGCCATGGTGCTCCAGGACACCTGGGTGTTCCGGGGGACCATCTTCGATAATATCGCCTACGGCAAGGAGAACGCCACCATGGACGAGGTGGTGGCCGCCGCCAGGGCCGCCCGCATCCACGGGTATATCATGCGCCTGCCCGAGGGCTACCGCACCGTGGTCAGCGAGGACGGCGGCAACATCAGCAAGGGGCAGAAGCAGCTGCTGACCATCGCCCGGGCCATGCTGTACGACACCCGGATGCTCATTCTGGACGAGGCCACCTCCAACGTGGACACCCATACTGAGCAGCAGGTGCAGAAGGCCATGCGGGAGCTGATGAAGGGGAAGACCAGCTTCGTCATCGCCCACCGGCTGTCCACCATCCAGAACGCCGACAAGATATTGGTGATGGACCACGGCGACGTGGTGGAACAGGGCACCCACGAGGAGCTGATGGCCGGGAAGGGCTATTATTACAGGCTGTACGCCTCCCAGTTCGAATAATACAGCGCGGGCGGGTCCGAGACCCGCCCGCGCGATTTTTCTGCTGTCTGCTCTCCAACCGGGGAACGACTTCTTCAGCGGCCCATGAGCCGACGCAGGATGTCCCTGTCGGCGGGGCAGAATTCATAGTTTGGAATCTCCGCCGGGGTGATCCAGCGGATGTCGTTGTGCTCCAGCTTCTGCGGGACGCCCTGGGCGATGGAGGCGTTGAACAGGGTCAGATGGACCGTCAGGTCGGGGTACTCGTGGACCACGTCCATGAACACGTCCGCCGGCTCCACCGTCACCGCCAGTTCCTCCCGGCACTCCCGGACGAGGGCCTGCTCTTTCGTCTCCCCCGGCTCCACCTTGCCGCCCACGAACTCCCAGAGCAGGCCCCGGGCCTTGTGGGCGGGGCGCTGGCAGATCATGAACTTATCGCCGTCCCAAATGAGGGCGGCCACCACTTCGGTCATACCCGTCACCGCTTTCGCAGATTTGAGGACATTATACCCCGGTTTCGGCGGATATGCAATCGTTTCCGGCGTGATATGCGGCCCCGATTTGTCGCCTGTCGGGCGACCAAAGACCTCCTCCGTTCTGGTACAGTTGAGCCATCAAAACAAAAGGAGGTCATTTCAAATGACAGAACTGGTATTCATCCTGGATCGCAGCGGCTCCATGGGCGGGCTGGAGAGCGACACCATCGGCGGCTTCAACGGCATGATCGAAAAGCAGAAGCGGGAGCCCGGCGCGTGCTTGGTATCCACCGTGCTGTTCGACGACCAGCGGGAGGTCATCCACGACCGGGTGCCCCTGGAGAAGGTCCCGGCCCTGACGAACAGGGAGTATTACGTCCGGGGCTGCACTGCCCTGCTGGACGCGGTGGGGAGCGCCATCCACCACATCGCCAACGTCCACAAGTATGCCCGGAGCGAGGACCGGCCGGAAAAGACCCTGTTCGTCATCACCACCGACGGGCTGGAGAACGCCAGCCGGGAGTACGACTACGCCAAAGTCAAAGCCATGATCGAGGAGCGGAAGGAGAAGGACGGCTGGGAGTTTTTGTTCCTGGGCGCCAACATCGACGCGGCCAAGGAGGCCGCCCGGTTCGGCATCAGCGCCGACAAGGCGGTACGCTATCAGTCCGACCGCGTGGGCACCGCCCTGAACTACGAGGTCATCAGCGAGGCGGTGACCTGCGCCCGGGCCTCCATGCCCCTGGGGGCCGGCTGGAAAGCCCGTATCGAGGAGGATTTCAAAAAGCGGGGAAAGAAAAACTGACCGGAGCGGCCTCGGGAAACAGACCTTGCTTTTTCTGAAGGTTGTGTTACACTGTCAGTATCTGAAAGAGCAGGGGAGGGCGCGCCATGAGAGCGCTGTTCATCGGAGGCACGGGCACCATCAGCGCCGCCGTGGTCCGGCGGCTGGCGGACGATCCGGACTGGGAGGCCTGGATCCTCAACCGGGGGAACCGGAGCGACGAGGTCCCGGAAGGGGTCCGCCAGATCGCCGCTGACATCCGCGGCGAGGATGACGTGCGGCGAAAGCTGGGGGACATGACCTTTGACACGGTGTGTGAGTTTGTCGGCTTCACCGTGGAGGACGTGGAGCGGGACTGGCGGCTGTTCCGGGACAGGACCCGGCAGTATATCTATATCA
The DNA here is from genome assembly GCA_947630785.1 of uncultured Oscillospiraceae bacterium. Lineage (GTDB taxonomy): Bacteria > Bacillota > Clostridia > Oscillospirales > Oscillospiraceae > Enterenecus. The sequence goes on from CANRIW010000014.1 coordinate 6,804, forward strand.
GCTCCGCCTCCGCCTATCACAAGCCCGCGGCCGGCTACATCGTCACTGAGGGCACTACGCTGGCCAATCCCTGGTGGGAGTACTCCCGGAACAAGATCGCCTGCGAGGAATTCCTGATGGGGAAGTACCGGGAGGAGGGCTTCCCGGTGACTATCGTGCGGCCCAGCCACACCTACGGCGAGCGGTCTGTCCCCGTGGGCATCCACGGGGCCAACGGCTCCTGGCAGGTGCTCCGGCGGATGCTGGAGGGCAGGCCGGTCCTCATCCCCGGGGACGGTTCCTCCCTGTGGACCCTCACCTTCAGCACCGATTTCGCCGTGGGCTTCACCGGGCTCATGGGGAACCGGCACGCCATCGGCGAGGCATTCCAGATCACCGGGGACGAGGCCCTGACCTGGGACCAGATCTATTCCACCATCGCGGACGCGCTGGGGGTGGAGTTGAAGGCGTACCACGTGGCCAGCCAGTATCTGGCTGACGTGGGGAAGAAGTACGGCTACGACTTCGCCGGCAGCCTCCTGGGGGACAAGGCGGCGTCGGTGGTGTTCGACAACGCCAAGCTGAAGCGGGCCGTGCCGGAGATGCGCACCGCCGTGCCCTTCCGCCGGGGGGTACGCGTCGCGCTGGACTATATCCTGTCCCACCCGGAGTGCCAAAGGGCCGACCCGGACTTCGACGGGTTCTGTGACCGGGTCATCGCGGCGCTGGAGGCGTCCAAGGCGGCGGTGTGAGCCGCTGGACTTTTCCCTGCGGCTGTGATATAATTGCCCAAACTTTGACTCGGAGGGATCAAAACATGGTAGACATCAGCAAATTCGAGTGGACGAGAGAGCCGGCCCGCTGCGAGGTGAAGGACGGCGCCGTGGAGGTGGTCACAAAGCCCCATACCGACCTGTGGCAGCGCACCTATTACCATTTCTGCAACGACAACGCCCCCGTCTTCCAGATGCGGACGGACGAGAAGTTTTTCTCCTTCACCGTCAAGACGGAGTTCGAGAGCGAACATCGCTTCGACCAGTGCGGGATCATCCTCTATCTGGACAGTGACAACTGGCTGAAAGCCTCCATCGAGTACGAGAACGAGGCCTTCCAGCACCTGGGCAGCGTGGTGACCAACCACGGCTATTCCGACTGGGCCACCACCGAGATCCCCGCCGCCGTCAAGTCCATGTGGTACCGGCTCAGCCGCCGGGAGGATGATTTCCGTCTGGAGTGCTCTGAGGACGGCGTCCACTTTGCTCAGATGCGGGTGTGCCACCTGTGGGAGGGGGCCGGGGAGATCCGGTTCGGCGTCTATGCCTGCAGCCCGGAGGACTCCTCCTTCAGGGCGGTGTTCTCCCACATGGAAGTCGGCGAGTGCCAGTGGCCCGCCCACGACGGCCAGCCTCCCGACGAGGCGTAAAGGAACTGCCCCGGCGGACAGCGAGGAGGACGGGCGTTATGGAACACTATGAGGATATCCACCTGGAGGACTGCCCCTGCTGCGGCGGGGTGGGGAGCATCGAAGAGGAGGGCGGCTGGTGCGTGTATGTCCAGTGTGTGGACTGCGGCGCCCATACCGCTGAGTTTTCCTACAAAAGCGCGGAGGAGCGGCTGGAGGCCGCCCGGAAGGTGGCCGCGAACTGGAATATGCGGAAGGTGATCGCACCGGGCCCCGGGGAGTGAGGCCCGTTCCGCCGCGCGCGTAAAATAAAGCGAGGCGGCCGCCCGCGTCACGCGGGCGGCCGCCTGTATTTTTGCGCCGTCAGGTCAGTTCCAGATAGAGATACTTGTACTGCTCCGCCGAGCGCTCCCAGGACACATCCTTGTCCATGTCCCGCTGGACCATCTCATCCCAGCACCAGCGGTTGGTGAAGTACAGGGTCTTGGCCCGGTTGACGGCGTCCAGCAGCAGTCCGGCGTCGTACCGGTCGAAGGTGAAGCCGTTGCCGGTGTTGGTATACACGTTGTAGGGCTCCACCGTGTCCTTCAGACCGCCGGTCTCCCGGACGATGGGCACCGTGCCGTAGCGCATGGCGGTGAGCTGGGTCAGCCCGCAGGGCTCGAACCGGGAGGGGACCAGCAGGGCGTCGGCCCCGGCGTAGATGTGATGGGCCCGGGTCTCGTCGTACATGATGTTGGAGCACACAGCGCCCTTGTAGGCGTTCTCATAGTAGCGGAAGGAGTCCTCGTATACCTTGTCGCCGGTGCCCAGCACCACCAGCTGGGTGTTGCCGTCCATGATCTGGGGGATGATGGCGTTGAGCAGGTCCAGCCCCTTCTGGTCGGTGAGCCGGGAAATCAGGCCCAGCACGAACTTGCCGTCGTCCTGCTCCAGGCCCAGCTCCTCCTGGAGGGCCCGCTTGTTCTCCTTTTTCCGGTCCAGCACGTTGGTGATGTCGTAGTTGACGGGCAGCCGCTGGTCGGTCCAGGGGTCCCAGGTCTCGCAGTCGATGCCGTTGACGATGCCCCGCAGCTTGCCCGCGTGATAGCGCAGGTGGGCGTCCAGGGTCTCGCCGTACTCGGGGGTCTGGATCTCCCAGGCGTAGGTGGGGCTCACCGTGGTGATGGCGTTGGCGTAGGTCAGGCCGCCCTTGAACATGTTGGCGTCCACCCAGTTGGTGGTGAGGGCGTCCTTGTTGAACACGTAGTCGGGCAGCCCGGACCAGTATTTGATGTGGGGGATGCTGTAGATGCCCTGGAACTTCAGGTTGTGGATGGTCAAAATGGTCCTGGCCCGGGCCAGCTTGGTGTCCGCGAACAGGGTCCGCAGATACACGGGGACCAGGGCGGCCTGCCAGTCGTGGCAGTGGATGATATCGGGGGTCCAGTCCAGGAAGTTCAGCGCCGCCAGGGCCGCCTTGGCGAAGTAGCAGAACTTGGGGATGTCCTCCACCAGGTCGGTGTAGGGCTTGCCCCAGCTGAAGAACTCATCGTTGTCGATGAAGTCATAGACCACGCCGTCCCACACGTACTCCATGATGCCCACATAGTAGGACTTGCCGTCGGCGCAGAGATCCATGTCGAAGGCGCCCCGGTAGACCATCTTCTCCTGGTACTCCCAGGGGATGCACTTGTAGCGGGGGAGGATCACCTTCACGTCGCAGTTTTGCTTCACCAGGGCCCTGGGGAGGGCGTACATCACGTCGCCCAGGCCGCCGGTCTTGACGAAGGGATAGCACTCCGAGCCGATGAAGGCCACGCTCCGCCGGGGGGTGGAGTAGTCGATGACCGGCTCCGGCGCCGGGGTCTCCTCCGCGGGAGCTTCCTCCACGGCGGGAGCGGCCGGGATCTCCTCTGCAACGGGAGCGGCGGGGGCCTCCTCAGCGACGGGGACGATGGGAGCTTCCTCCGCGGGCTCCGCCGGGGCGGCTTTGGGTTTCCGCGTCCTCGGCTTCTTCACGGGGGCGGGTTCCGCCTTTTCGGCCTTGGCCTTTTTCGCGGGGGCGGCCTTCGCCTTGGCGGGCTTGTCATCCTTGGTGGCCGCGGCTTTTTCTTTAGCGGGCTTGTCCGCCTTGACGGCCCCGGACGCTGTTTTGGCTGTTCTGGCCTTTTTGGCGGGGGTCGCTTTTTTTGCTTTAGCCGCCGGGACAGCTTCGGCGATGATCTCGTCGGAAGCCGCCGCCGGGGCGGTTTTTTTCTTGGTTGAGGGTTTCTCTGCTTTGCTTGCTGACATAGTAACACCTCCAAATGGTAGTCGTCGGACAAGCGTATTTTACCATGTTATTGACATTGATTCAATAGGGTATTACAAACCGGGTTTTGACGTCGCTGCCCGGCCGAAAAAACGAGAGGCAGCCGTTTCGGCTGCCTCTCTGTCGTGGATATCGCGGCTGCGTTCCCGATCACTTGCCGTTCTCGGGCACAGGCTTGGTGGCGCTGTTGATGAGGCACAGGCAGATAAAGGAGATCACCAGCAGGGCGGTGATGACCCAGCTGACCACGCTGTATGTCTTGCTGGCGCCGTACACCATGCCTACCACCACAAAGGACAGGGTGCGGATGGCGATGACCAGCGGAGACATGACCCGGTTCACAGAGGCATAGCTGGCGGGGCCAAAGACCTGGACGGTCATAGAGATCATCAGATTGGCCAGACCGCCCTGGAAGAAGGGCAGACAGAACACGCCGAAGATAAACAGGGGCGTGCTGTTCACGCCGACGGCGCGGGCGGCCATACCCGCGATCATGCCGACGCCGTAGATGACGGTGGCCAGTTTGGTGGACTTTGCCTGGTCGATGGCGCCCAGCACGTAGCTGCCGATGACTGAGCCGATGCCGCTGAGCATCATGAACAGGAGCATTTGATTTTCCGCAAGGCCGTACTCCAGGCCCTGGGGCAGGAAGAAAGAGGCGGCACCCACCAGGGCGAAGAAGCCCAAGCCAAAGCCGACGGTGATCATCCAGAAGTCCTTGCAGGTCAGCAGGCGGCGGATGGTCCAGCCGTTCTGCCCGGACATGGCGGCTTTCATCCGGGCAATCTCCTCCACGTCGGCGCTGGGGTCGTTGTCAGGATAAGTGCCCGCTTCCTTGGGGGTGTTTTTGATGAACAGGGTGAGGACGCCCGTGATGAGGATGACCACGCCTACGATCAAAAAGGCTGTGGGCATATTGGTGGCGTTGGTGATGATCTGGAACACGGGGGCGGCCACGATGGCCGCCAGCATCATGCCGGCGGTGGCGATGCCCAGCACGACGCCCTTCTTTTTGGGGAACCAGTCGGTGAGCAGGGTGTTGGGGGAGACCATGTTCAGGCTGTTGGAGGTGGCGTTGGCCAGCAGGATGCCCACGACTACCACGCCGAACAGGGGGCTGCCGTACAGCATCATGCCCACGCCGTACAGGACGATGAAGATAAGGGTGGGCCACTTCACGCCCTTGGCGCGGATGACCTGCGCAAAGACGAAGGTGAGCGGGATGGACAGCAGACCGCCCACGGTGTTGAGCCCCATCAGAGCAGCGTAGTCCCAATGCCGCAGGGCGGCCAGGCCGGGGGCGGTGATCTGGACGGTGCCCGTGATGATGGCGGTGACGAAATAGAGCAGGATAGTATAGAGCAGGACGGACCAGTGTTTTGCTCCGAAGTTCAGGGAAAGCGCGGATTCTTTTTTCGTGTTCATGGTTGACCCTCCCATTCAATTTTCCCTGTTATCAGTATAGTGGGACGGAGGAGACAAGACAACACACTGTTTGGTTGAGAGATATAACTAAAAAGTAATATTACTGGTAAATTTGACGTTGAAAACGGAGAGAAATGTGGTATAGTATAACTGAGAAATGAGAATGGGGGATGGATATGACGCAGCTTCAGATCGAGTATTTTATCGCGATGGCCCAGCATCTGAGTTTTTCCAGGACCGCGGCGGTGATGTACGTGTCTCAGGCGGCCATCAGCAAGCAGATCGCCGCGCTGGAACAGGAACTGGGGCTGACCCTGTTCAACCGGCGCTATCGGGGCTTGTCCCTCACTGTGGCCGGGGAAATCATGCTGGAGTTGTTTTCCCGGCACCGCCGGGAGCTGGACGAGGCGGTCCAGGAGGCCCATAAGCACCAGACCTCAGAGAATCTGCATATCGAGGTGGGACTGCTGGAGGGGCTGGACTTTGAGGAGATCTACCTGGAGCTGCTGAAATTCCAGCAATTCAATCCGCAGCACCGGATCAACATCACCGTGAACAGCGTGGCTGCCTTGATGGAGGGACTGATGGCGGGGGAGTACGACGTCGTGTTTTCTTTCCATCAGGAGCTGCACGACAGCGACTACCTGGACAGCTATCCGGCCCTTTCCGCCCGGTTCCAGATGTTCCTTTCCGCGGACCATGCCCTGAACGGCCGGGAGGACCTCTCCCTGACCGATCTGGCCGACCAGACTTTTTGCGCGCCGATCACCGACAACGAGCGGGTGAAAAAGGAGTACCGCAACCGGGTATACAGCGTGTGCGGCTTTATGCCGAAGCGGCTGATCTGCAAGCCTAACCTGGACTCCGTCATCTCTGAGGTGCAGTATAACAACTGTGTGGCCATGCTCTACAATAAGACCCGCGTGGTGAACCGGGAGCGCTTCACCGTCATCGAGACAGAGAGCTATAATCACATCAGCCTTCTCCGGGCCAAGAGGAACAACAATCCCCTTGTGGGCAAACTGATCCGGTATCTGTCTCCCAAGCTCCTGGCGCCGCCGGTGTGAAAAAACGCCCGGCGCGGAAAAGCCCCGGCCGGCATATCCAGCGGATATACCGGCCGGGGCGCCTTGCTCGTCCGCGACCGCACCTATTTCGAGATCTTGGAGAAGCCGTAGGTGTTGACCACCGCGTCGATGGGCACGCCCTTTTTGCACATGGGGCACTCCGAGGGGGAGAAAGAGGCGTAGTCGGTAAGGGTGTTGGTGTCAAAGATGGAGACCACGGGCAGATCGTCCAGCTCATTGACGGCGGCGTAGATGGAGGCCACGCCCACCACCCTGCCGCCGTAGTATTCCACGCTCCGCCGGCCGTGGAGGGCGGTGGTGCCGGTGGTCAGGGAGCAGGTGAGGATAAGGATGCGCTTATCCTCCAGCATGAACCGGGCGTTGTCCCGGAAGATCAGGTTGCCCTTGGCGTCCAGCTCGCCCTTGATGATATACATATTGTCTCCCTCGCTGAGGGACTGGCCCCCGGCGCGGGTCAGCTCCCGGGCCAGACAGGCGCCCACGGCGCTGGTGCCGTCCATGCAGAGGATGGAGTCCACCTGAAAACGGCCCTTCAGCTTGTTCGACAGCTCCCGGGCCACCGCCCTGCAGCCTTTGAGACTGTACTTTTGGGCGGTCACGTCGATAAAGTAGTTGATATGGCTGTGCTTGGTGGCAAAATGGCCCTTGGCCGCCAGCAGCGGCATACCGCCGATATTGAGCAGAGGGAAAAATTTAGGTTCCATAGCTGTGTGCCTCCTTTTCTGTTTCCGGTCCGTCTTCCAAAGCTGTGCAATACGCCCATTCCGTGCGGGACGGGCGGCAGACCTTTTGGATAGTTTGATTATAACAGCCTTAGAAGCTTTTGGCAATAGGCAATTCCGAAGTATTTTGAGGCACACGGGGGAAGGGGGCACCTCTCCGGGCGAAACGGCATAGTCTGATATGGAAATCGAGGGGCCGCCGGTCCCGCGGCGGCCTGAGTTTTGAGGAGGCCATAAGCTATGCCCGATACGCGATATTTCCTGGGGGCCAACACGCCCTCCGGGTTCTATTCTCTCTATCATGAGCTGTCCGATCCCGACAAATTCAGACGGGTGTATGTGATCAAGAGCGGGCCGGGGAGCGGCAAATCCACCCTTATGCGGCGGGTGGGCCGCCACGCCAGGGCCGCGGGGTACGACGTGGAGGAGATCCTCTGCTCCGGCGACCCGGATTCTCTGGACGCGGTGATCATCCCCGCCCTGGGGGCGGCGGTGGTGGACGGTACGTCCCCCCATGTCATCGAGCCGGAGTGCCCCGGCGTCATCGACCGGTACTTAGATCTCAGCGACTACTATGACCGGGAGGGCCTTCAGCCCCTGAAGGACGATATCATCGCCGCCTTTGCCGCGTACAAGGGCCATTACAAGCGCGCTTACCGGGCCCTGGGGGCGGCGGGGGAGCTGCGGCAGAACATGAGCGAACTGCTGGGCACCGAGGCCCTCCAGCACAGGCTGGCGAAGCGGGCCGCCGGCATCATCGGCCGGGAGATCAAAAAGACCGGTTCCGGCGAGGGACGGTGCGACCCGCGGTTTCTGAACGCCGTCTCCTGCCAGGGGAGGGTGGCTCTGTGGGACACTGTCGCCGCCCAGGCGGACCGTGTCTACGAGCTGTCGGACAGCTATGGCCTGAGCCATCATCTGCTGGCGCCCATCCTGACGGCGGCGCTGGCGGCGGGCCACGACGCGGTGGCCTGCCCCGATCCCATGGCCCCGGGCAAGCTGGCCCATGTGATCCTGCCGGGGCTGGGGCTGGCCTTCGTCACCTCCGCGCCCGAGAGTCCCTGGCCGAAACACCCCTACCGGCGCATCCGGGTGGACGCCATGGTAGACCCCGACCTGTACCGGACCAGCCGGCCGCGGCTCCGCTTTACCAGACGGGTGGCGGGCGCCCTTATGGACGATGCCATGGCGGGCCTCGCCCAGGCCAAGGAGGCCCACGACAGGCTGGAGGCCCTTTACCATCCCTATGTGGACTTCGACGGGGTGGGCCAGGTGGCCGACCGGGTGGCCGGTGATATTCTCGGTTGATATAGCAGGGGGGCGCTGCCGGTTTTGACGGCAGCGCCCCCCTGTCATTTGACGGCGGAGCTAAAGCCAGTCCTGGACCACGTCGGCCAGGGCCGCGGGGGTGACGCCGTGCCGCAACAGCAGGGTGGACAGCTCATCAATGCGCTGGGCGCTGCAGGTGATATCGGGCACAGAGGCGGAAGGCCCGCCCCGCTGGGCCACCTTGATTCCGTAGCTCTCACAGGAGAAGCGGCCAACGTCCATCTCACCGATGAGGATGGAGTAATCATACTGCCGGGGAACGCCCTGCTCATCCGGCAGTTCAAGGGTTTGTACAAACAGTTCCCGCATAGGAATCAGCCTCCTTTTGCCCCTCATTATTGTCGAATAAAACAGTCCCCGCAAGAGAAAGTTTTCGACAAAATCCGACAGGTTCCGACAGGACCACAAGATGTGCCAAAATAAATGGGAGCGGGCGCACAAAGGGTGGACGGGCTACACTTTATCCCGTTAAATTTTGTACAATTTGACGGAGCGCGCTTTTTGTGATAAACTATCGAAAAGAGGTGATCTCCGTGACGTATGGACACATTTTGCCCGCAAAATTTCTGTCCCGGCCCAACCGGTTCATCGCGGAAACGGAGCTGGAGGGCGGGGTGGAGACCGTCCACGTGAAGAACACGGGGCGCTGCCGGGAGCTGCTGATCCCCGGCCGGACCGTCTGGCTGGAGGAGAGCGGAAACCCCGCCCGCAAAACGAAGTATGACCTGGTGGCCGTGGACAAGGACGGCCTGCCGGTGAATATGGACGCCCAGGCCCCCAACAAAGTGTTCGCTGAGTGGGCGGAGGCGGGGCATTTTACAGACGGCCTGACCCTCCTCCGCCCGGAGACGAAATGGGGCAGTTCCCGGTTCGATTTCTACTTCGAGGCGGGGGAGCGGAAGGGCTTTGTGGAGGTGAAGGGGGTCACTCTGGAGGCAGACGGCCGCGCCTATTTTCCGGATGCCCCCACCGAGCGGGGGGTGAAGCACCTCCGGGAGCTGATAGAGGCCAAACAGCGGGGGTACGAGGCTGCCGTCTGCTTTGTCATCCAGATGGCGGGGATGAAGTCCTTCTCCCCCAACGACGCCACCCACCCGGAATTCGGACGGGTCCTCCGGGAGGCGCGGGCCGCCGGGGTGGAGGTGCTGGCGGTGGAGTGTGACGTGACCCCGGACAGTCTGACCATGACGAAGGCGGTGCCCCTGGCGCTGTGAGCCCTTGACTTTCTCTCACTAAAGGCGTAAACTGTCCTGGACATTCGAGAAGGAGCTGCCGCCTCATGGAGACCAAGAAAAAGAGCCCAAAGAAGATCATTATTATCGTCGTCGCGGTGATACTGGTGCTGCTGGCGGCGGCGCTGCTGTTCGCCGGGAATCTCCTGTTCGAGTTCGCCCTGTATCCCGGGGCGTCCTTCACCATGAACGACCTGTTCCAGCGGGGGAACGTGGAGGGCATTGGCGACGGCCCGGTCGTTGAGCTGTCTCCCGAGCGGCAGGAGTGGCGGGACTACGCCGCCGGCGCCCAGGAGTGGTTCCAGAACGAGGGCAAGGCGGTGGAGCTCCAGCGGCCCGACGGGGTCCGCCGGGGAAAGTGGTTCGAGCAGGAGGGTCACAAATACGGCATATTCTGCCACGGCTATTACAGCAGTTCTATCTCCGAGGCTCCCTACGCCAAAAAGTTCTACGATATGGGCTGGTCGGTCCTGGTCCCCGACGCACTGGCCCACGGGGAGAGCGACGGCACCTTCATCGGCATGGGCTGGCTGGAGCGGCCCGACGTGCTGGGGTGGATCGACACCATCGTCCAGAGGGACCCGGAGGCGGAGATCATTCTCCACGGCGTGTCCATGGGGGGCGCCACGGTGATGATGGTGTCCGGCGAGGACCTGCCCGACAACGTGAAGTGCATCGTGGAGGACTGCGGCTACTCCTCCGTGTGGGACGAGTTCAGTTTGCAGCTGAAAAACCTGTTCCACCTGCCAGCCGTCCCCATTCTGAACGTGACCTCTATGTTCTCCAAGCTGCGGGCGGGGTACTCCTTTGAGGAGGCGTCCGCTGTCGAGCAGCTGAAAAAGGCCACCGTGCCCATGCTGTTCATCCACGGGGACGCGGACACCTTCGTGCCCTTTGAGATGCTGGACGTGGTATACGACGCCTGCGCCAGCGCGGAGAAGGAAAAACTGGTGGTCCCCGGCGCCGCCCACAGCGAGGCGGCGAGCACCGAGCCTGTCCTCTACTGGAACACCGTGACCGCCTTTGTGGACAAGTATGTAGATTGAGGTTGCTTTTTCCGGCGGGGCATAGTAAAATAACAAAGTTACGGCGAAAGGCCGGATCAACTATCCCAAAAGGAGTGAACAGACATGGCAGAAGAGCTGAACGTCCCTATGAGCCAGAATTTTATCCATGATTTCATTGACGAGGATATCGCGCAGGGCGGGCAGTTCGCGGGCATGACTGTCCACACCCGTTTCCCTCCCGAGCCCAACGGCTACCTCCACATCGGCCACTGCAAGGCGCTGAACATCGACTTCGGCACCGCCGAGAAGTACGGCGGCCTCTGCAACCTCCGCTTCGATGACACCAATCCCGCCAAGGAGGACACCGAGTTCGTGGACGCCATCCAGGAGGACATCCACTGGCTGGGCTTCGACTGGGGGGACCGGATGTTCTACGGGTCCGACTACTTCGAGCAGACTTATCAGTACGCCGTCGAGCTCATCAAAAAGGGACTGGCCTACGTCTGCGAGCTGACCCCGGAGCAGTTCAAGGAGTACCGGGGGGACACCGCCACCCCCGCCCGTTCCCCCTGGCGGGACCGGCCTGTGGAGGAGTCCCTGGACCTGTTCCAGCGGATGCGGAACGGCGAGTTCCCCGAGGGCAAGTACACCCTCCGGGCCAAGATCGACCTGGCCAGCGGCAACTTCAACATGCGGGACCCGGTGCTGTACCGCATCCGCTATATCGAGCACCACCGGCAGGGCACCAAATGGTGCATCTTCCCCATGTACGACTTCGCCCACCCCATCCAGGACGCCCTGGAGGGCATCACCCACTCCCTCTGCTCCCTGGAGTATGAGGACCACCGGCCCCTGTATGACTGGGTGGTGTCCAACGTGTCCATCCCCTATCACAAGCCCCGGCAGATCGAGTTCGCCCGCCTCGGCATCGACCACACCGTCATGTCCAAGCGGAAGCTGCGGAAACTGGTGGAGGAGGGCTATGTGTCCGGCTGGGACGACCCCCGGATGCCCACCCTGTGCGGCCTGCGGCGGCGGGGCTACACGCCGAAGTCCATCCGCAACTTCTGTGAGCGCATCGGCGTGGCCAAGAACACCAACACCATCGAGTACGCCTTTCTGGAGTACTGCCTCCGGGAGGACCTGAACGAGTCCGCCCGCCGGGTGATGGCGGTGCTCCGCCCCGTGAAGCTGGTCATCACCAACTATCCCGCTGGGCAGTCCGAGACCTTTGAGGTGGAGAACAACCCCAACCGGCCCGAGGACGGCACCCGGCCCGTCACCTTCTCCCGGGAGTTGTGGATCGAGGCAGAGGACTTCCTGCCCGAGCCGGTGCCCAAGTACAAGCGGCTCTATCCCAGCGGCCCCGAGTGCCGGCTGAAGGGGGCCTATCTCATCAAGTGCGTGGGCTATGAGACCGACGAGGCGGGCAATGTGACCGAGATCGCCGCCGAGTACGACCCGGACAGCAGGGGCGGCAACCCCGCTGACGGCCGCAAGGTGAAGGGGGCCACCATCCACTGGGTGGACGCCGCCACCGCCGTGGACGCGGAGGTCCGGCTGTACGACAACCTGTTCGACGACCCGGAGCCCGACGCGGCGGGGAAGGACTTCCTCCAGTGCCTGAACCCCAACTCCCTGGAGGTGCTGCCCCACGCCAAGGTGGAGGCTGGCCTGGGCCACGCCGAAGTGACCGAACGGTTCCAGTTCCTGCGGCAGGGATATTTCTGCCCGGACAAGGACAGCACGCCGGAGCACCCGGTGTTCAACCGGGCGGTGAGTTTGAAGGACAGCTTCAAGCCGCAATAACGAAACGAGGAGGGCCGCGCCGCGGCCCTCCTTTCATACGTTGACTTTTCCTGTCACATCCTGTATAATAAGCGCGGAAAGGGTGTTGCCATAACGGTAGGCGGTCAGCCACTCCCCTGAAAGGGGGTGACTTTATGCCTCTTACTTTGACGTTTCATGTCTTCGGATTTACCGTGACTGTGCGTATAAAGAGAGACAACCGCCACCCTGGCCGGTGACGGTTGTCTATGCTAAATAGGCAAACCACTGTTCAGGGCTGACCGCTTATCGGCAGGGCCCTTTCCATTTGTTATTATAGCCGCTTTGAGGCATTTTGTCAAGGGAAAACGGGACACGATATAGTGAACTTATTATAAGCCTATTCTGTACTAAAACTTAGTCTAAAGGGTTAACATAATGCCAGAACCGAAAAGGAGCATGGCATTATGAAGCGGGAAAAACACATTGGTTTTCGCATCGACAACGAGCTGCACGATAAAATGGCCTACATTGCCGAGTATGAGGGCCGCTCTCTGACCTGGCAGATGGTCCATCTCATGCAGGATTGCGTCCGCAAGTTCGAGAAAGAGCACGGCCCCATTGAGCTGGACGACCGATGAACATCCTCCGCGCCGTTTACGAGCTGATCTACCCGCCCAAGTGCCCCTTCTGCGGCAGAGTGCTGGAGAAGTGGGAGACGGACGGATTGTGCTCCCTCTGCGGGGAGACTCTGCCCCACACCTCCCCGGAGGAGGCCAGGGCGGTGGAGGGCTGCGACGCCTGTCTCTCCCCGCTGTGGTACCGGGACGGGGTGGTGGAGGCCGTCCACCGCTATAAGTTCCGGGGGGCCAGGGGGCACGCCGCCGCCCTGGGCGGCCTGATGGCGGAGTGCCTGTCGGAGCGGTGGCAGGAGCTGGTGGACTTTATCACCTGGACACCCCTGTCGGCCAAACGGCGAAAGGAGCGGGGCTATGACCAGGCGGAGCTGCTGGCCCGCCGGGTGGGGGAGCTGACCGGCATCCCCGTTCTGCCCGCGCTGGAGAAGACCCGGCAGACCGGCGTCCAGTCCCACATCGAGGACGAGGCGGAGCGCCGGGCCAATGTGGCCGGGGTGTACCGGGTCCTCCCCGATGTGGACGTGAAGGGGAAGCGGCTCGTGCTGGTGGACGACATCGTCACCAGCGGGGCCACCCTGGCGGAGTGCGCCGCCTGCCTCAGGGGCGCGGGGGCGGGCTCTGTTGCCGCGCTCACGCTGGCCCGGGCCCGGTAGACGACAAAAAAGGCTTTACAACGAAAAATACTTGTGGTATAATCCCCGAAAATCGCTCCCCGGAAGGGTCGAGCGTCACCGACTGCGGCGTAAAGCGCCAGAGAGCGCGCTTTTGATATGTACCATACATACAGGACGAAAAGCCGGGCAAAGAGGGCCGGCTGTGTCGTTCTGCGCAAAAACCCTGTAATTTTATCTGGAAAAGGAGTATTTATGGCAGAAAAGCTGAAGATCATCTCTCTTGGCGGCCTCAATGAGATCGGCAAGAACCTCACTGTGTACGAGTACGGGAACGACATCATCATCGTGGACGTGGGCATGGGCTTCCCCGACGACGATATGTACGGCATCGACGTGGTCATCCCCGATTTTACCTACCTCATTCAGAACAAGGACCGCATCCGGGCCATCTTCATCACCCACGGTCACGAGGACCACATCGGGGCCATCCCCTATCTCATGCGGGACGTACAGGCCCCCATCTACGCCACCCGCATGTCCGCCGGGCTCATCAAGCTGAAGCTGGAGGAGCACCACCTGGAGAAGCGGGTCAAGCTCATCACCTGCGAGGCGGGGGCGGTGGTCAAGGCAGGGTGCTTCTCGGTGGAGTTCATCCATGTGAACCACTCTATCTCCGACGCGGTGGCCTTCGCCATCCGCACCCCCATCGGCGTGTGTGTCCACACCGGCGACTTCAAGATCGACTCCACCCCCATCCAGGGCGGCATGACCGACCTGACCCGGCTGGGCCAACTGGGCAACGAGGGGGTCCTGTGCCTGCTGTGCGATTCCACCAACGTGGAGCGCTCCGGCTACACCAAGAGCGAACGGGCGGTGGGCGCCTCCTTCGAGGCCCTGTTCCGGGGCTGCGACGAGCGGATCATCGTCACCACCTTCTCCTCCAACATCGACCGCATCCAGCAGATCATCGACGTGGCCGCCAAGTACGGCCGGAAGGTGGCCGTCACCGGCCGTTCCATGGAGAACGCCATGAAGGTGTCCACCGAGCTGGGCTACATGCGCGCCCCCCAGGGCACCGTGGTGGATATCAACCAGATCAAGAGCCTGCCCAAGGACAAGGTGTGCATCATCACCACCGGCAGCCAGGGGGAGACCATGTCCGCCCTGACCCGGATGGCCTTCAACACCCACCGGCAGGTGGACATCCTGCCGGGGGACCGGGTCATCATCTCCGCCAGCGCCATCCCCGGCAACGAGAACGCAGTGGACAGCGTCATCAACGAGCTGTACCGGCGGGACGCCGAGGTGGTCAACGAGCGGGCGCTGCCCCTCCATGTGTCGGGCCACGCCTGCCAGGAGGAGCTGAAGATCATCCACGCCCTGGTGCGTCCCAAATTTTTCATCCCCCTCCACGGTGAACAGCGGCACCTGAAGACCCACGCCAAGCTGGCTCAGGACATGGGCATGGACCCCAGGAACATCGTCATCAGCGACATCGGCCACGTCATCGAGGTGAGCCCGAACGCCATCAAGCTGAACGGCACCGTGCCCTCCGGCCGGGTGTTCGTGGACGGCTACGGCGTGGGTGACGTGGGGGCGGTGGTCCTCCGGGACCGGCAGCACCTGGCCCAGGACGGCATGATCGTGGTGACCACCGTCATCTCCGCCGAGGACGGCCAGATCATCTCCGGGCCGGACATCATCACCCGTGGCTTCGTGTACGTGAAGGAGTCGGAGGAGCTGATGGAGGAGCTGCGCCAGGTGGCCCAGGACGCCCTCTATGACTGCGAGGACCACAACATCCGGGACTGGTCCTCCATCAAGAGCGCCATCAAGGGCGACCTGTCCAACTACCTCTACAAAAAGACCAAGAGGAACCCCATGATCCTGCCGGTTATCACAGAAGTGTAACATACGCCCCTGGCGGACTTGCCGCCGGGGGCGTATCTGTGTTATAATCGGTAAAAATGTTCGGGAGGTGAGACCATGGCACTGACGAGAGAGACCCCGCTGACCGACCTGCCGGGGGTGGGCCCCACCCGGGCGAAAAAGCTGGAGAAGCTGGGCCTGTGCAGATTGGGCGACCTGCTGTACCATCTGCCCCAGCGGTACGAGGACCGGCGGGAGTGCTTCAACCTCCGGGACGCGCCGGAGGACCGGCCCTGCTGCGTGGCGGCCATGGTGGCCTCCGCCCCCACGGTGAGCCGCATCCGCAAGGGCCTGGAGCTGGTGAAGGTGAAGGCGGTGGACAGCTTCGGCGTACTGCACCTCACCTTCTTCAACCAGACCTACATCCGAACGGCGCTCAAGCCGGGGGAGACCTATGTGTTCTATGGCACGGCGGAGCGCCAGGGCCGCGCCCGGTCCATGACCAACCCGGTGTTCGAAAAAGAGGGCACGAGCCGGGTCACGGGGCTCATCATGCCGGTGTACCCGCTGACGGCGGGCATCTCCAACAATCTGCTGGCGGGCCTTGCCCGGCGGGCGGTGGACGACTGTCTGGAGGGCCTGCCGGAGTTCCTGCCGGAACAGGTGCGGCTGGATCATGCCCTGTGCCAGGTCCAGTACGCCCGGAAGAACATCCACTTTCCCCCCAACTGGGAGGCGCTGGCCATCGCGAGGCGGCGGTTGGTGTTCGAGGAGCTGTTCACCCTCACCTGCGGCCTGTCCCTTTTGAAGGAGCGCCGGGAGCGGGGGGCGGGACGGGTCCTCAAAACGGACCCGGCGGAGTTCTCCGCCCTGCTACCCTTTGCCCCCACGGGGGCCCAAAAGCGGGCCATGGAGGACATGACCGCCGATTTCGCCTCCGGCCGGGTGATGAACCGGCTGGTCCAGGGGGACGTGGGCTCCGGCAAGACGGCGGTGGCCGCCTTCGGGGCCTGGGCGGCGGCCAAAAACGGCTGCCAGTGCGCCCTGATGGCCCCCACCGAACTGCTGGCCGAGCAGCACGCCAGGACGCTGGATGCCCTGTTGGCCCCCGCCGGGGTGCGGGTGGCCCTGCTCACCGGCTCGGTGAAGGGGAAGCCCCGGAAGGCCCTGCTGAACGCCCTGGCGGATGGGGAGATCGACCTGGTGGTGGGCACCCACGCCCTGTTCTCCGAGGGGGTGGCCTACAAAAATCTTGGCTTCGTGGTGGCCGACGAGCAGCACCGGTTCGGCGTGGCTCAGAGAGCGGCGCTGGCGGAAAAGGGGAGCGGCACAGCGCCCCATGTGCTGGTCATGTCCGCCACTCCCATCCCCCGGACCCTGGCCCTCATCATCTACGGCGATTTGGACGTGTCGGTCATCGACGAGCTGCCCCCCGGCCGCACGCCGGTGCAGACCTTCGCTATCGGGGAGGACAAGCGGGCGCGCATGTACGGCTTTGTCCGCAAGCAGGTCCAGGAGGGCCGGCAGGTGTATATCGTCTGCCCCGCGGTGGATGAGGTGGACGACCTGCCCGCCTGGAACGACCTGTACGCCCCGCCCATGGACATGAAAGCCGTCACCACCTACGCAAAGGATTTGCAGGAGAAGGTGTTCCCCGATTTGACCGTGGGGCTGGTCCACGGGAAGATGAAGCCCAGGGACAAGGAGACCGCCATGGCGGACTTCGTCTCCGGGAAGACCCAGGTGCTGGTGTCCACCACCGTCATCGAGGTGGGGGTGGACGTGCCCAACGCCTCGCTTATGGTCATCGAGAACGCGGAGCGGTTCGGCCTGTCCCAGCTCCATCAGCTGAGGGGCCGGGTGGGCCGGGGACGGCACCAGAGCTACTGCGTGCTGGTGTCGGCCTCCAAGAGCGACACGGCCCGGGAGCGGCTGAGAGCCCTCTGCGCCACCAATGACGGGTTCCAGATCGCCGAGGAAGATTTAAGATTGCGGGGCCCCGGCGACTTCTTCGGCAAGCGGCAGCACGGCCTGCCCCAGCTGAAGGTGGCCGACTTCGCCTCCGACATGGAGCTGCTGAAGGAGGCCAAGGGGGCCGCCGACGGGCTCATCGCCTCCGACCCGAACCTGTCCGGGCCGGAGCATAGGCCCCTGAAAACGCAGATCCGCAAGCTGTTCGAGGAGAACGCGGAACTGTTCAACTGATTTCTCGGAGAAAACAGTTGATTTTCCATGATTTGTATCGAAACAAACAACAAATAAAAAAGATTTGCCCTCACTACTATACAGTTGAACCCCAGTCTGTCATTGACAGGCCACAGCCACAGTGATAAACTTGGACAAAATATACAAAAAGAGAGGCTTTGGCGAGAAGACGGAGGGGAAAAATGTGAAAACTGACAGCAAAAAAGAACTCTTTGAGAATATGCCGGTACCGAAGGCGATCGCTGCAATGGCGATTCCAACCATTATCAGTCAGTTGATCAATGTGGTTTACAACATAGTGGATACATTTTTTATCGGCCGCACAGGAGACCCCTACAAGGTGGGCGCAGCGACCTTAGCTTTTACTCTGGTAATGCTGACAGTCGCATTTTCCAATCTGTTCGGTATCGGCGGAGGCAGCCTGACCGCTCGGCTGCTGGGACAGGGCAGGGAGGAGGATGCGCGAAGGGTCAGTGCGTTCAGCTTTTACGGCGGACTGGGCATTGCGCTGGCCTATTCTCTGCTGACAGCACTGTTCATGGATCCGCTGCTAAGGCTGCTGGGGGCATCGCAGGATACCATAGGCTATACCCGGCAGTATGTGTGGCTTGTGATCGTGATCGGTGGCGTGCCGGTGATTCTTTCCGCCGTGGGCGCCCATTTGCTGCGCAATGTGGGTTACTCCCGGCAAGCCAGCTTTGGCCTGTCATGTGGTGGGATTCTGAACATTGCTTTAGATCCTCTGTTCATGTTTGTGCTGCTTCCCAAGGGTATGGAGGTTTTCGGAGCGGCGTTGGCTACCTTGCTTGCCAACACCGCTTCCTGTATATACATGTTTATCGCCCTGTTTCAAGTGTCCCGTAAAGCGGCTGTCAGCATAGATCCCCGCCGTCTTCGAGAGGTCAGCAGCGAGGATGTCAAGGCTGTATTTGCGGTGGGCGTGCCCTCGGCAGTGCTGACAGGGCTGTTCGATATAGCAAACATCGTGCTCAACAACCAGATGGCAGCCCACGGCGATTTGGAGCTGGCGGCTATCGGCATAGTGATGAAGCCGGAACGGCTGCCAAACATGGTCAACATCGGCCTGTGCCAGGGAATGCTGCCCATTGTGGCCTATAACTACTCGTCCGGCAATCGGGCGCGGATGCAGGAGGTGATCCGCACTGGTCGGGTAATCGGAATCGTCGTTTCTTTCATGAGCCTTGCTGTGTTTGAATTGTTTGCAGCGCCTATCGTCAGCGTCTTTCTTGATGTCTCGGCGGGAGATACGGTCAGTGCCGCTGCCACCGTTGCCATGGCAGCGGGCTTTATGCGGGTGCGCTGTCTTGCTTCCCCGATCCAGTTTTTGAATTATCATACATCATATTGCCTTCAGGCTATGGGTGACGGGCGTGACACGCTGCTCCATGCAGCGGCGCGCCAGTTGGTGTTTTATATTCCCTGTATGCTGCTGTTCAACCAGATTTTCGGTATTGACGGGCTGATTTGGGCCATCATTATTGGGGAAAGCTGCGGAGCGGTATTTGCCTTGGTGTTGTTGCGGCTCTGGCTGAGACGCATGGAAAAGCCCGGCGCCGCCGGATAATGCAAGAACTGAACGAGAGAGTGCGACATTTAGGCTCATATTATTAAGAACTTTTCGAAGCTGTTTTGTGTTTCCAGTGTCTTTGCAGACAGATAACGAAAAGACACATGCTACAAAGATTCGGCCTTTTGACGAAGAGGATTTGGACATTTATATTAAAAATGTCAAGCAGAAAGGACAAAGTTCAAAAGCTCTGTCGGACGTGCCAAAGTGCAAACTGGTATACTTATTGTAACGGGACTGGGCAACGCGATCTGCGGCCTTTGCACAGTGACCGAACTGCTCGACAGGAAAGGAAGGTTTGAGTTTATGAGCGTAAAACTTGGCGAGTACGGAAGAAGCGTATCCATTATTGGCGTAGGGGCCACCCCCTTCATGCGCGCTTATGACGACCCGGCTACTCAGGGCTTTACTGAAGGCGAGCTGTTTGCTTGGGCTGCCATTGACGCTATGGAGGATGCGGGCATCGACGCCAGCGACATCGACTACTATTTCCATGGCCAGTCGGGTGCCGTGCTGTTCTCCGATTATGGCACTCCCGCCGTCCAGGTAGGCGACTGGATCGGCATGCGGGGCAAAGGCGCTGCCCACCACAACGAAGCATGTTGTAGTGGCTATGTGGCTTTGGACATGGCTGTGAACATGGTGGCCTCCGGTAAGTACGACATTGTTTTATCTGGTGCGGTGGAGATGGGCTCCAGTATGTATATCCCTGGAAAGCCGGCCCATCTGCGTAAATCCTTGGGTTCTGGCGGCCTGTTCTCCGTGGGTTCCGGTCCTGCCCGGCTGATCGATCGCGCTTACGCCCGTTATTTGGGTGCCGACTCTCTTCAGGTCACCATGGATCTGGTGTGTGAAAAGTATTGCCGGACCTATGGCATCAGCTATGAGCAGATGGATGATGTGCTGAATGCACTGTCCCTCCACTCCCGCCGCGCGGCGGCGAAGACCGAACGCGCTCTGCTCAGGACCGAATTTGCCCAGTTGGCCGCCGAAGCCGGTTTTGCCAGTGCGGAGGAGTACATGAAGTCCGACTACAACCCCAAGATCTCCCGCTATTTGCGAGTCAGTGGGTTTGAGGCTACCTGCGACGCGGCCGCTGCCCTGATTGTCTGCCCCACTGAGATGGCTAAGCAGTTCCGTCAGCAGCCCATCGAGGTACTGGGTATCGGGATGTCCAGTATGAACGCCGGTATGATCGACAATGAGGAGCGGGCCACTCGCGAGGCGATTCGTCAGGTGTATGAAAAGACTGGTGTGAAACCCGCTGATTTGGATCTGCTGATGGTGAACGACTTTGCAATTCCCTCCCAGATATTAGCCGCTGAGCTGTCTGGTTATGTTCCTGCAGGGCAGGCGTGGAAATACGCTATGGAGGGCCGCATGGCCTATGACGGAGACCGGCCCATGAATACGAACGGAGGCCGGACCAACGGCCATGCCTGGGCAGCTTCCGGATTGCAGGATCATTTTGAAGCGGTCATGCAGATGCGCGGTAAATGTGGCGAGCGCCAGTTGAAGAAGGTGCCCACTACAACTATGCTTCGCGGCTTTGGCGGTACGCAAAATGTGACTGCCGCCATCCTCCGGACCGTAGAGTGATCGACCCGGGGCTCTGAAACATGGGATTATGAATACAGGCCGCATGTGACGGGCAGCGGCCCGGGCAACGCGGCGGAAAGGTATGGTCATAAGATGGATAAAGTCATCAAATATGAGCGAGTTGTAAAGAAATGGTATGACTCCTTGGAAGAGGGCAAGTTCCTGGGTACCGTGTGTGAGCGTTGCGGCGCCTGCGAATTCCCGCCCCTCTACTCCTGTAACACCTGCGGCGGCCACGATATGCGTTGGATCGAAATGAGCGGTGATGCAACGCTGGAGAGCTTTGTGCTCAATGGTCCGATGAGCGCGGATTACGGCGAGCCCTATGCTTTGGGCTATGTCCGGGTGAAAGAGGGAGCCATTTTCACTGCCATTGTGTTTGGCATCACTAAGCGGAACGCGCCTGAAGTGGATAAGATGCTGCCTGCTCCGCTGAAGATGGAGATATTCCAACGCGACGGCTACAAGACTGTGGCTTTCCGGCTGGTAAAGTAAAGTGGCATTTGGAGGAAAAAATCAGTGGCGTTTATCGACGAACAAATCACAAAAATCAAGGGGAGCTCCACGAGAATTGTCTATCCAGAGGGGACTGACCTCAATATCCTGCGCGGGGTGGCCCGTGTGGTGGAGATCGGGTTCGCTCGACCCATTCTGATCGGAGAACGGGACAAGGTAGAGGCTGCGGCGGCTGATGCCGGCGTTAGTTTGGAAGGAATCGAGGTTGTCTCTGCTTTGGAGCCGGAGCGTCGTGAGAGGTATGCGGAGATTTTCGCTGAGCAGAGCGGACTGCCCCCCGTAGCGGCATCGCTGATGTTAAAGAAACCGCTGTACTTTGGAGCGATGATGGTGCAAGCGGGGGATGCGGACTGCATTGCTGCGGGGATTGCCACGGAAACTGACGAAGTGGTGGCTACGTACAAGCTGATTATTGGGATGGCCAAAGGCGTGGAGACTCCCTCCTGCTTTTCCATTCAGGAGGCACCGGCTTATAACGGCCCCCATGGTCACCTTGTGGCGTTTTCCGATACGGCTATCAATATCGCTCCTACTTCAGAGGAACTGGCGGATATTGCCATCTCCAGCGCACGCAGCGTTCGGGCAATCTTGGGCTGGGAGCCCAGAATTGCTATGCTGTCCTTCTCCACTTGCGGCAGTGCCAGCCATGAGCGGGCCGCGTTAGTATCCAGAGCAGTGAAAATTGCCCGGGAACGGGAGCCCGATTTGATGGTAGATGGTGAGTTCCAGCTGGATGCCGCTATCATTCCCGAGGTAGCTGCCCGCAAGGTAAAGAGGCCAAGCGAGGTTGCCGGTCGCGCCAACGTGCTGGTGTTCCCAAATCTTGACGCCAGTAATATCGGTGTCAAATTACTCCAGCGGCTGGGCGGTGCTAAGCCGAATGGAGGAATGCTCCAGGGCTTTGCCAAACCGGTGAGCGATATGTCCCGGGGTGCTGGGGCAGAGGATGTACTTCGTGTCTCTGTTATGTTGACCCGACTGTTCCAGTCTGGCGTGAATCAGTAAACAGTTCGTTTATAAATTTATTTTAAAGGAGTTAATCGATTATGGAAGAACTGAACCCTAAAGTTGTGGAAGAGACCATTATGAGCGTTTTGGGCACTGTGACCCGGGCGGATACCAGCGGCTTGACTATGGAGACCCCTTTGACTGAGGTGGGCCTGAAGTCTATCCAGCTTATCAGCGTTAGCGCCCTGCTGGATGAGAAGCTGGGAGTCGCTCCGAACTTCCGTACCCTCATTGGCATGGAGACTATTGGTGACATCCGCGACTACATTCTTAAATATTAAAACGCCGCGCCCCGCACGGCGGAGGTCGGTCCGATGTGACATAGGCCGATATTGATTGCGCCCTCCGGCGGACGGGAATTGATTCTCCCGTCTGCTGGAGGGCCGATTCTGTTCCGGCGGGATATACAGGAAGGAGCGATAGATTCCAATGAAAACGATACTTGTGATCAACACTGGTTCTACCTCTACCAAGGTAGCCATTTTTAAAGATGACACCCGCGTGATCCAGGACAATCTGTTTATGTCTGAAGAAGTGCTGAAACGCTCGATGACAGCGGTAGATCAGCTTCCATTCCGCACTCAAATTGTCACTGAATGGCTGGCCAATAACGGCTATTCCATCAAGGATCTGGATATCATTGCCGCCCGCGGGGGGCCTCTGCCGCCGATCAAGGGCGGGGCTTACCGCGTGAACCAGTTGATGGTGGATGTATTGACGTATGCTCCGGTTTCTCGCCATGAGTCCGCTTTGGCGTGTATGATCGGCATGAACTTAGCAAAGGGCAGCGATGTCCCTGTTATTATCTATGACGGCGTCAGCGTGGATGAAATCCGTGAGGTAGCCCGGTATACCGGCTTCCCGGGCATTCGTAATTCCGGCCGGGGTCACATCCTGAACAGCCGCCGGGTGAGCCGTATGACAGCGGCAAAGCTTGGCAAGACCTATGAAGAGTCTACTTTCATCGTCGCCCATCTGGGAGGGAGCATCTCGGTTTCAGCTCATGATCGGGGCCGCATCGTGGATATCGTGAACGCGTTCAGCGGGCCCATGTCCACTCAGAGGGCAGGCCGCCTGCCCATGGACCAACTGATCGGACTGTGCTATTCGGGAAAATACGGACAGCAGGAACTGATGAAACTGCTCAACGGCGGCTCAGGGTATAAGGCGTACTTCGGCACTCAGGATGCCCGCAAAGTCGCTGAATTGATGGATGCGGGAGATCCGCTGGCCTACGCTGTGACAGAGGCATTGTCCTACCAGACATCCAAGGCTATTGGAGAAATGCGGGTGGCGGCAGAACATCCGGTAGACCGCGTGATCCTCACCGGCGGGATGGCCAATTTCAAATTTGTGACGGAGTATATCACCAAGCGGGTGAGTTTTATTGCGCCGGTGGAACTTCTTCCCGGTGAATTTGAGATGGAGGCTCTGGCGGAAGGAGCTTTGGATGTACTCACCGGTAAGGCAATGCTCCAGGAGTTCGACCTGCTGCCGGCTGGTTACGCCACCCGCGAGGAGTTTTATGATTATGTCCGCAGTTGCCAGGACAAAAGTCCTGCATTTGGAGGAAATGCATGATAGCTGTAACGCTTGCCATTGAGCTGTTCTTGATGACCTGCATCGGCATATTCACTGCCAAAATGAAGATCGTGCCTGATACATTTGCCGGTCATCTAACTAACTTTTTGATGAAGGTAGCTCTGCCCTGCCTGATTTTTGTTTCAATCAATACTAATGAGTTCTCGTTCGATCTGCTGCGCAACTGCTTTTTCGCATTGATAGCAGGGCTGGTGGTGATGCTGCTGTTTCTTCTGATCGGCCATATTTTTTATCTGATCATGGGAAAAAGCGGCGTGGGCCGGGTCATGCGGTACGGATTGACATTTCCGCACTACTCGTTTATGGGAATCCCTATCATGGACGCTCTTTTTGGAACGACGGGGAACTTATATTATGTGATGTTTCTGGTGCCAGTGCGTATTCTGTACTACACATTATCTCCCCGGCTGCTGGGCCCTTCAGGAGGGAAAGAAAAAAAGAGCGTTGCGGAGACGTTGAAGACGATTTTCAACCCCTGCATGTGCGCGGTGATCATCGGTGTGCTGTTTTGGGTATTCGGGTGGAAGTTCCCTACGGTGATCCAATATTGTGTGGACAGCTTGAACAAAATATGTTCCCCGTTGGGCTTGCTGCTATGCGGCTTGGTGCTGGGCCGGAATCAGATCCGCCAACTGATCAACCCGCGCTTTTTCCGTCTGCCTTTGGCCAGGACCATTCTCATGCCCCTGATTTTCCTGATTTTAACGCGGCCGCTGAAATCACTGGGGATGGACCCGGTCCTGTGCGATATGATTGTGATTTATGCTGCCCTTCCCTGCGCCTCCCTTACGGCGGCCTATGCCCTCCAGTATGAGCCCGAGCAAGACGTCCAGTTTGAGGCGGCCGGTAGTGTTTTCATTGCCACGCTGCTCTCCACCTTTACCATCCCAATGTGGTATGCGATTTTAACGACGTTTTTCAGTTGAACCGTAGCTTCCCTGATTATGGGGCCGCCCGACTCCGGGCGGTCCTTTTTTCGATTCTGCTTTGGCCCGCAAGGACCGTCCTCTTGACTTTTCTTCTACAAGTGAGTAAAATAAAAGTGGAGAAAGATGTGAGAATCGACAAAAAAGCCCCGATTTTGCGCAAGCAGGAGGTGCGGCGGTATGATAAATAAGCGAGTGCAGGATATTGAGCTGGCCTTTTGCAAATTGCTGCAAAAGACCGAATTCAAGAAAATCACCGTTTCCATGATCTGCCGGGATGCCGGGATTTCCCGTGCCACGTTTTACACCTATTTTGAGAGCATCCAGGCGCTCAAGGAGGAACTTGAGGAGCGTACCTTAGCGGATGTACTGGATATTTTGGGTGGGTGGGAGTACTTTAGCTTCCGTTCGGTGGGAGAGGGGAATACGGCCCCGGTATTCATCGATATATGCCGCTATTGCGCCAATCATCGGGAGGTTTTCAGAGCTCTGTTCGGCCCCAACGGCGACCAGGAATTTGTATTTCGATATGAGAGCTATATGTATCAGGATTTTATGCGCCACATTGAAGCGGAGGGCAATATCCGTTTTCCAGAGCTGATCGCTTCCAGCTGCGCGGGGGCTGTTATTGGGCTGACCCGTACTTGGATGGTAAATCAAAATATGGCAACCACAGAAGAACTGGCTCAGCTTCACACGGCTATCATTTACCGAATCATCCGTTCTACAGACCGCTTTTCACAGCGGCTTACCCAAAAAAAGGAGGGGGATTCCTCCGCGGGGTCTGAGAACGGGAAGGATTTGGGATGGCAATGGCGCAGCTGCGGGGTAGTATTTGGCCCGACAAAGAAGGACAAGTAGACGAAAAACAGAGGGGGCCGATGGCGGAACGCCATCGGCCCCTCTGTTATTGAGAGAGCGCAGGGAGCTGAGTTAGTGCAGGAATCGATCAGTTTGAATCAGTTGTTTTGGTCAGCGATCCAATCCAGCAGATAGTTATACATCTCGGTAGCCTTGTCCTTCTGGTAGGTGGTGGTCATTTCCTCCAGAGCGGCCTCATTGTAGGGCTCCATAGCGTCGATCCAAACCTGCAGTTCCTCGTCGGACAGCACGGTCTTATTGAAGTCGTCCGACAGGGCGGCGATAGCGTTGGCGTTGTCCTCCAGAGAACGCTTCTGCTCAAGCATATCGGCCCGCATATCCGCGTTCACGTCCAGGAAAGCCTGCTGCACCTCGGGATCCAGCTTGTCCCAGGACTTTTGGCTGATGGCGATGAAGAACATGTCATAGTAAGCGCCGGTGCCAAACTCGGTGGAGGACTTCATCAGCTCAAGAGCACCGAAGGTATTGCACACGCCGTAGTTGTTGACCACGCCTTCTGCCACAGCCTTCTCCAAGTTCTCGTAGTAGACGGTGGGGGCAGCCTGGATGGCAGCTCCGCCGTAGGCATTGATGAGATTGAGGATCTGAGTCTTACCGGACATGATCTTATGGCCGGCCAGATCTTCGGGTTTGCGAATCTCATTCGAGGAGTTGATAGTCAGCAGATGATATCCGGGAGTGGTATAGACATACCAGGGGAAAGCGCCAACGCTCTCCCACTCGCCGTTGATCTCATCGGGGAACTGCTCACGCAGGGCGTACCAAGCCTCGATAGCCTGATACTCGTCTTTCATGCCGGTAAAGGGCATACCGACGATCTCAGCGTTATAGGTGAAAATAGAGGGATAGTTGATGGAGGCGACTACGCCGATATCACAGATGCTGTCCTTCAGAGCGTCGGGGTACTCAGGGATGGAGATCAGGGAGTTGCTGGGATAAACGGTGAACTGCATCCGGCCGTTTGTCTTCTCGGTGACCTCATCCAGCATTGCCTGAATATTGCGGATAGAGTCACCGCCGAAGGTAATGGCTACGTTCCAGTTGTAGGTTTCGGTATACTGGCTGCCGCCGGAAGGATTCTCGCCGCCGGAATCAGAGGACGTGCTTCCGGGGTTGCTGGCGGGGCCGGGGCCGGTCTGGGTCGTGGGGCTGCAGGCGCAAAGTGCGAACACCATGGTCAGGGCCAGCAGGAGGGCGATCAGTTTTTTCATTTTTACCATCCTTTCCGCCGCGCGGAGCGCGGCTCAGCAGTGAGCGGATACTGATTATTGGACGCGGCTCTCTCAATAGATCCCATGTGCTGGGGCAAATCCGGCTGCGCAGTCAAGTCATCGCATTGTAGAAGGCAGCCAAGTGACGATCTGCGGGAATATACACAGAAGCAATACGACGAGCACCTCAGTAATGATAAAGGGTAGACATCCTTTGAACAGCTTGAGTACAGGTATTTTGCTTACACCCGAGAGAATAAATACCACCACGCCTACAGGCGGTGTGATGGAACCCAAAGCCATCAGCATGACGATGACCACGCCGAACCAGATGGGGTCGGTACCCAGGCTTTCCAGAGCGGGCCACAGCAGGGGAACGGTGAGCAGCATCATGGGGACCTCGGGAAGAATCATGCCCAGGAAGAAGTACATTAGGGCGATGAACACCATGAGGACCACGAAGGGGACATGGAAACCGATGATAAATTCGGTGATGGCAAAGGGCAGTTTGGAGACCGACATGAAAGTGATGAAGATATAGGTGCCGGCCATCAGGAACAAGATCATGCCAGCATTTTTGGCGGTCTCGACAAAGCAGGTCTTGAGCATCTTGAAGTTTACGTCACCCATGCAGAGGGCGATAATCAACGCGCCCACAGCACCGATGGCACCGGACTCAGTGGTGGTGCACACACCGGTATAGACAGTGCCCAGAACGAGGATGATCAAAATCGCGATGGGGATCAAACCAACGGTGGCCTTGAGCCTGGTCTTTATATCGGCCTTGGGACCGGCCGGGGCCAGGTCGGGATTCTTGCGACAAATGATGCCGATGGCCAAGCAGAAGCAAATGGCCAGCAGGATACCGGGGATAAGGCCGCCCATAAACAGCTTGGAAATGGGGGTCTCAGTGAGCACACCGTAGAAGATCATGGAGACGCTGGGAGGAATGATGATAGCCAAGGGCGCGGCGGAAGCGATGCTGGCGCCAGCCAGCTCATCGTCATAATTACGCTTGCGCATTTCCGGAAGCGCTAACTTGGACATAATGACGGTGGCGCCGTAGTGTCCGCCAGTAATGGCGCCGAGTACGCCGCAAGCAAGCACAGTAGCGGATGCCAAACCGCCGCGATGGTGGCCTACATATGCCTCGGCAGCTCCGTAAAGCTTGGAGCCGATCTTGGACTCAGAAATAAACATCCCCATCAGGGTGAACATGGGAATTACGGTCAGGGTATAGGCAAACAAGTTGGCATAGGGCGCGCCGCCCGCAATGTTCAGGGCATAGGGCAGGCCACGCATGATCCACAGTCCCACAAAGCCGACGAGGCCCATGGCTACGCCAATCCACATCCGGCCCATAATGAGCAGAACGAGAACCACGATGCCGAGAATACCAATCAGTTCATATGGCATGGTCAAGCCTCCTCACTTTTTTCTTTTTTCTTGCCGCCGTTCTGTTTCCACTCCCGGCAGGCGGCGGTATTGGACTGCCACTCGGTGATGGTGATCAGAATCGTCGCCACGCCAGCCACAATAAAAGACAGGGCGAAGGCCATCATGAAGGGCCATTCTTTTACGCCCAACATCACATACATGATGTTGGAGGCTTTGGAGGACAGGCTCTTGATAATGGTACGCCAGCCGATAATGAAGCTGTATGCAATGGCGCACAGATCGACCAACAGGATCACAATGCGTTTGACCTGGGGAGGCATTTTCTCAACAAAGATATCTACCATGGTGTTGGCGTTTTCCATGATGACCACACCGAAAGACAGGGTCATCAGCACCCAGCAGCATTGGGTCAACTCGGTGACACCGGTGATGGGACTGTTGAAAAAGGTGCGCATGATCACATCAGCGAATACGGCGCACATCATTACTGCGATGGCAGCTATGCACACTAAGTTGGCGGCCTTGCTGAAAATAATCATGGCACGCTGGATATGTTTCAAAGGGATCGCTCCTCTCTTAGCGGGACAATTTATACCCGTTTTGTTAAAAGTTTAACGAGTCGCGGGGAACCGTACCGCTCCGTCTACTAAAGGCGGAGCGGTACGACCCGCTACAGATTACAGCCCCAAACTCATTTTGCGGCTCAAAATGTCCTCGCACTGCTGGACCGTGGTTTCGATGATCTCTTTGGCCGGACGAATCTTTTTCAGCAACGGCACGATCTGCCCGATCATGACGGCGCCTTCCTCCAAGTCACCGGTGGTAGCGCCTTTCCGCAGGGAACCGGCAGACATTTCTGCTACCAATTTAGCGGCGTCAGCCCGGTAGTTTTCTGCTTCCGTCTGGAGGATGCGCTTGGACAGAGTATTGGTGATCATGCGGCTGGGTTCGCCAGTAGACAGGCCGGTAATGGTGGTACCCATATCGCCAGTCTCAATGATCTTTTTCTTGAAGTCGGGATGGATATTGTTCTCTTCGGCCAGCAGGAAAGCGGAGCCCATTTCACAACCCTCTGCGCCCAGCACGATGGCAGCGGCCATTCCGCGCCCATCGGCGATGCCGCCGGAGGCCACCAGAGGGACGGTGAGCAGTTCCGCGGCCTGGGGGACCAGAACCATGGTGGACTCGTCGGTGACGTGACCGCCGCCCTCCCAGCCTTTTACAATGACAACATCGGCACCCGCTTCCTGTGCCTTGACGGCATCAGAGATGAAGCTGGCCTTAAAGAGAATCTTAATGCCGGCATCATGCCACAGCTGGAAATGGTGCTTTGCCAAATCGATGTCAAGATTGGCAAGGATATCCACATAAATCACGGGGGGACGCAGTTCCAACATCAGCGGGCTGTTGACCTTGAGCAGGTCGGGCATCATAAATACGTTGACGCCAAAGGGCTTTGTAGTCAGTTCCCTGACCTTTTTAACCTCTTCACGAATGATGTCGGGAGGGGTGAACCCCACGCCCAGCACACCCAGGCCACCCGCATTGGATACGGCGGCCACCAATTCATGCATGGAGGTCCAGGCCATGGCACCCTGAATAACAGGATAGCGAATCCCTAATGTATCGCAAACTCTGTTGGACATTACGGAACCTCCTTATCTGTCATTGATTTGGAAGGGATACTTCTCGATGGGGACATCTTCGAACCAGATGACGGGTTCGCCGTCGTCGCCCTTACGGAAGTTGATGCACTTCAGCCAGTTCTTGTCGTCCCGCTCGGGGTAGTCCTCCCGCACGAACCAGCCGCGGGTTTCTTTGCGGAGCATGGCGGTGCGGAAATGCATCTCGGCGCAAAGGACGAAACTGCGGGCCTCGTTGGCCTCGGCCAAGTAATGGAAGTCGTTCACCTTCAGGTGGGGAAGCTTTTCCTTTTCGGCCAGAATGAGGGCCAGACCCTCTTCCAAACGGTCCTGACGCATATAGGTAGAGTATTCTACGCGGGCCATGACTTTACGCACTCCAGAGATGACCTCCATGGGATCGATACCTTCAGCGCGATTCAGAGGCGCAAAGGCATCAGCCAAAAGGGCGGCGGCCTGACTCTCGTCGGGCTCAACCGAATCGGCACCGGCGGCAAAGTCGGCGGCGTTGGGGGCGGCAAACAGGGCGGAGCAGACGGCGAACATGATGCCAGAGCCTCTTAGCCGGGCCGGGGGCGCGGGAACAGCACCGGGGATACCGGAGCCGTTGTAGCACACATCACCGGCAGCCCACAGACCGGGCAGGGAAGTGGCCATATTCTCGTCCACCTTCAGGGGAGAGTCCTCGCCAATGAGGGTGGCGGTGATACGCTGGCGAGGACCGGGTTCGGTCAGACCCTTATGGAGTTCCATGCCCTCGGTCTTCTTCCAGTTGAGCCACTTTTTACGCTGCCACATATTGGTGTCGCGGAAGTAGCTGGTGAGTTTCTGACGGCCAGTGTTCAGACTTTCGTCATAGTAAAGAGGGCCGTTGCCGGCCAGGGTCTCCAGGTACATGCCTACATAGGACATTGCATTGGAGTCATAGACCATCCAGCCGCGCTTATCCAGGTTTTCCTCCTGCTGGAGCCAGGGACGGTACTTGGGGGAGAGGTAGTTGCCTTTGGCATCAAACATCCAGTCTTCGGCGGAGGGCACCTCACCCAGCACATCGACATTACTCACCTGACGGAAAGTTCCAAACTCGCCGTTGCGCATCTCGCAGCCGGCCCGGTAGGCGGCGGCAAGGCCATCGCCACGGGCGCAGGACCACATGGGAGTGGCGCGGTAATCCTGGTTACCATTGGCCATGACAACGGCTTTGGCTTTGAAGATAAACTTCTCTCCGTCCAGCAGGCTGAAGCCAACCGCGCCTACAGCCTTGCCGTCCTTGGTCAGCAAATCGGTGACAGAGATCTTGTCCATGAAGCGGCAGCCCTTTTTCTTGGCGGTGTTGGTCATCCGCAGCAAGAAGTCGGCGTCCACGCCGGTGAGGGTCCACGGGGCGGGGAAATCGGGTACAGTGGAATGTTTGCCGTCAGCGGTGCGGGTGACATTAGCGCCCCATTCCGCGATCTTGTCGATGGCGTGGGGAGCACTGCGCACGAACTTGAGGTACATATCCTGGTTGTTCAGATACTCGCCGGTTTTGCGGACGTGCCATTCCACCACGTCTACAGCGTCTTTGTCGCTGAGCACATCCATTAGGATACAGCCGCCCTTGTTGGCCTTTCCAGCCCAGCCAGTAGAAGCTTTGTCGACCAGTAGCACATCCAACTCGGGATGACTGTCTTTCACACCCAGAGCAACAGTAGTTCCGGCGATACCATGGCCGATCACCAGAACGTCAGCGGACAAAACAGTTCCTAATTTATCGAGTCCCATTGATTTCATCCTTTCTGTCTGTTTTGATTGACCGGCGGCGGCTCAGACGTGCCGTTCGTCCCCGGGGATATAGGTCCAGTCGCGCATATTATCAAAGTCGATTTCGACCTTGATCGCGCCAAACGGGCAGGAGGCCTGACAGTACATACATCCAACGCAATCCTTGGCATAGGGGGCAATGGGCAGATTGTGCTCAGCATCCCAACGGATGACGTCGATGAAGCAGGCCTTGTAGCAGGTTTTGCAGCCGGTACAGGCTGCCGGGTCAACGGTGATGCGATTCATGTTTCTCCTCCTCGTTTTGTTTTTTTGACAGGCTCTCGCGGGGTGAAATAGATCGGACCTCATGTTAGTATTTTAATATAAGTTTGTGCAGAATGGAAATTCGAATAGTAAATTAGACCAATTCATCGAATGAATTGTGAAAGTTTTTGTAGATAATATGCAAAACGAAATGCCTAGTTTTTATATACAAGAGAAAGGGCCGTTGGCGATTTAACGCCAACGGCCCTTTCTCTGCCTGTGGATTTCAATTCAGTTGATGTCGGTGGAGATGGTTCTGCCTGTCTCCCGAACCACCTGACGCAGTATCTCCAGATGGGGGCTGTCATTGCCGCGCCGCCAGCACATTAGCCCCCGAAAGGGAATCCCGCTGTCGTTTTCCTTCTCCAGCCTGACGAATTTGAGCCCGGGCAGGGCAAAACGCTTGACATGATTGGGCAGGATACCGACTCCCTCGTTGCAGGTCAACAGGGTCATGAGACCTATGATATCGTTGACCACATCGGTTTCCTCCAAATGGGCTTTGCGGTCCATATCCATTTGAAGGAGCAGGGGACCGGGGTCAGAGGCGCTGTACGTTCTGAAGTCGGCCAGGGCCTTGTAGAAGAGGCATCGCTCCCCAGCGATATCTTCCAATCGGAGGGAATCCTGCTGGGCCAGAGGGTGGTCCGGATCCATGGCAACATAGTAGTCGTCCTGGAAAAACTGCTCCACTTCACATTGGATCAGAGATTCAGTCCTCCAGTGCATAATAAGGGCCAAATCCAGATTTCCTTCGTTGATCTCGGAGATGAGATGGGTTTGATTATGGGGTTCCAGCACCAGTTCTATCTCGGGGTGCTCCTCCCGCATACGCTTTGCCACGATAGGCATGATGCCGGTGCACATCGGGGGAAGAAAACCGAGCCGCAGCCGGACACTGCTGTTTTCAGCGACAATCCTGGCCCGCCGGACCGCGTAATCATAACTGCGCACGATGTTTTCTGCGTAAAGAGCGAACTCCCGACCGGCAGCGGTGATAGTGATGGCCTGTTTGCTTCGGTTAAACAGCGGTGTGCCCACTTCATGCTCCAGGGCGGCTATGATCCTGCTGAGGGTGGGCTGTGACACATTCATAGCCGAAGCGGCCTTGGTAAAATTGAGCTGCTCTGCCAACATGAGAAAGCATTTCAAAGAAAACTGGTCCATAGTTCCTCCTATCATCAGACATCTTCCACTGATAACTCCAACAGAGCGGATTTGCGCAACGCTCTAACTGCGGAAACAGCCGGCGATGCTTGCCGGAATGAAGGCAAAACACAGTTCATTATTACAATAAAATACTATTTTTTGTAGTGAAAGTCAATACATCTTTCCTTGCAAACAGTTTTGAACGCAGGAATATCTATCGACGAAAGAGATCTGTTATGCTATAATAGCGGCAGTATGACAGATGTGAGGGGGTGAGGAAATG
This sequence comes from uncultured Oscillospiraceae bacterium, assembly GCA_947630785.1. Taxonomy (GTDB): domain Bacteria; phylum Bacillota; class Clostridia; order Oscillospirales; family Oscillospiraceae; genus Enterenecus. Next base: position 40,246 of record CANRIW010000014.1, read on the forward strand.
GCCGGCGCCGGCGGGAACGGACGGAAGAAAAGACTTGCTGTAGGACTTTTGGCCCATGTGGACTCGGGCAAGACCACCCTCACCGAGGCCATGCTGTACCGGGCGGGCAGCGTGCGGAAGCTGGGAAGAGTGGACCACGGGGACGCCTTTCTGGACACCGACGCGCTGGAGCGGGAGCGGGGCATCACCATCTTCTCCAAGCAGGCCATCCTGCGGCGGGGGGAGCTGGAATTGACCCTGCTGGACACCCCCGGCCACGTGGACTTCTCCGCCGAGATGGAGCGCACCTTGCAAGTGCTGGACTACGCCGTGCTGCTGGTGAGCGCCGCCGACGGCGTCCAGGGCCACACGGAAACGCTGTGGCGGCTGCTGGCCCGCCACGGGGTGCCCACCCTCCTGTTCGTCAACAAGATGGACCAGCCGGACACCGACGAAAACGCCCTCATGGAGCAGCTTCGGGCGCGGCTGTCCGGCGACTGCGTGGACTTCTCCGGCCCCTGGGAGGACGCACTGGAGCACGCGGCCCTCTGCGACGAGGGGCTGATGGAGCGCTATCTGGATACGGGGGCCCTGTCCGACTTCGATCTGGCCGCCCTCATTGCCCGGAGAGAGCTGTTCCCGGTGTTCTTCGGCTCCGCCCTGAAGGTGGAGGGGGTGGACGCTCTGCTGGACGGGTTGGAGCGGTTCACCCTGGAGCCCGACTGGCCCTCCGACTTTGCCGCCCGGGTGTTCAAGATCACACGGGACGAGAAGGGGGAGCGGCTCACCTGGATGAAGGTCACCGGCGGGTCTCTCAAAGTCCGGGAGGCCCTCCGGACGGAGGACTGGGAGGAGAAAGTCACCCAAATTCGGCTCTACTCCGGCGTCAAATTCATCCCCGCGGACGAGGCCCCGGCGGGCACCGTCTGCGCCGCCACCGGCCTTAGCCAGACCAGAGCGGGGCAGGGGCTGGGCGCCGAGGAGGACTGGGAGGGCCCCGAGCTGGAGCCAGTGCTCACCTGGCAGGTGCTGCCCCCGGAGGGCATGGACGTCCACACCCTGCTCGCCCAACTCCGCGTCCTGGAGGAGGAGGACCCCCAGCTCCGGGTGGAGTGGAAGGAGGAACTGGGGGAGATCCACGTCCGGCTCATGGGCGAGGTGCAGCTTGAAATTCTCTCCCGGGTGATGGCCCAGCGGTTCGGCACGGAGGTCACCTTCGGGCCGGGGAGCATCATCTACCTGGAGACCATCGCCGCCCCGGTGGAGGGGGTGGGCCACTTCGAGCCCCTGCGCCACTACGCCGAGGTCCACCTGCTGCTGGAGCCCCTGGAGCGGGGGGCGGGGTTACAGATCGCCACCGCCTGCCCGGAGGACGTGCTCAGCGGCCACTGGCAGAGATTGATTTTGACCCATCTCATCGAGAAAACGCACCTGGGGGTGCTCACCGGCTCCCCCATCACCGATATGAAGCTGACGCTCCTCACCGGGCGGGCCCACCTGAAACACACCGAGGGGGGCGACTTCCGCCAGGCCACCTACCGGGCGGTGCGGCAGGGGCTCATGTGCGCCGAGAGCGTCCTGTTGGAGCCCTGGTACTCCTTCCGGCTGGAACTGCCGGCGAACTGCCTGGGCCGGGCCATGACCGACCTCCAGCGGATGGGGGGTACTATGGACCCGCCGGAGTCGTCGGGGGAGACCGCCGTCCTCACCGGGGCGGTGCCGGTGTCCGAGTTCGGCGGCTACTGGACCGAGGTGGCCGCCTACACCGCCGGCCGGGGAAAGCTGTCCTGCGCGGTGGACGGCTACCGGCCCTGCCACAACCAGGAGGAAGTCGTTGCCTCCATCGCCTACGACCCGGAGGCCGACCTGGCCAATCCGCCCGGCTCGGTGTTCTGCGCCCACGGGGCGGGGTACAACGTGCCCTGGGACGAGGTGAAGGGCCACGCCCACCTGGACTCCGGCTGGCGGGCCGAGGCGGGACAGATCGCGGACGAGCCTCCGTCCCCGCCCCGGCGGATGAGTTATGAGTCCCAGCGGGCCCTGGACAAGGAGCTGGAGGCCATCTTCGCCAAGGTGTACGGCCCGGTGAAGCCCAGGGCCTTCCGGCCCGCCCCCAAACTGTCCGCTCCCAAAAAAGAGCGGCCCTGGAAGGGCCTCAAGCTCCGGGACGGGGAGGACTATCTGCTGGTGGACGGCTACAACATCATCCACGCCTGGGACGAGCTGCGGAAGCTGTCCCAGACCGACCTGGACGGGGCCCGCCAGCGGCTGGTGGACCGGCTGAAAAACTACCAGGGTTGGAAGCGGATCAACGTCATCGTGGTATTCGACGCCTACAAGGTCAAAAACAACCCCGGCTCGGTGGAGCGGGACGGGGAGGTGTCCGTGGTCTACACCAGGGAGGCGGAGACGGCGGATATGTATATCGAGAAGGTCACCTACGCCCTTGGAAAGGAGAAAAAGGACCACCGGGTACGGGTAGCCACCTCCGACGGGCTGGAACAGCTCATCATCCTGGGCCACGGGGCGGTGCGGGTGCCCGCCGCCGAGCTGGAGTTCGAGTTGAAACAGGTGGAGGAGGAGATCCGCCGGACCATTGGCGGAACGTGAGCGGCGGAGATCAATCGGGATTTAGTGGAGGTAATTATGGCTTTTGATTTTAAGAAAGAGTATAAAGAATATTATTTGCCGAAAAACAAACCAGAAATTGTAAACGTACCGGAGGCAAATTATATTGCGGTCAGAGGGAAAGGCGACCCAAACGAGGCCGGCGGCGCGTATCAGAAGGCAATCAGTGTGTTATATGCGGTTGCGTACACCTTGAAAATGAGTTATAAAACAGATTACAAAATCGAGGGCTTTTTTGAATATGTCGTACCGCCGCTTGAGGGCTTTTGGTGGCAAAATCATGAGGGAGATATCAATTATACAGATAAGTCCTCATTCAATTGGATTTCTGTCATTCGATTGCCTGATTTCGTAACGAAAAAGGATTTTGAATGGGCGGTCGAAACGGCGACTAAAAAGAAAAAGCTGGATTGTTCGTCAGTGGAGTTTATGACCATCGACGAGGGGCTGTGTGTTCAAATCATGCACTTGGGGCCTTTCGATGACGAGCCCGCCACAGTCGCTTTGATGGATGAATATTTGGCTGAAAACGGATATGTGAATGATATAACGGCTGCAAGATTGCACCATGAGATCTATATGTCAGACGCGAGGAAGGTTGCCCCTGAAAAATGGAAAACCGTGATTCGGCATCCGATTAAAAAGATATAAGTAAGTTCCCGTTTGCCTGCCTGAGCGAACCATCGCCGCATTTTCCCCGCATAAAAACCTCCCCGGAACCTGTTGGTCCGGGGAGGTTTTCCATATTCATAGCGACAGCACGAACTGCCAGCCCTATACGCGCCGGAGCGCCAGCGAGCTTTTGACGATCATATACACCGAGACGCCCGCGATGACCAGAAACGCCCCGCCGCCGACCCATTTTCCCATGGCGGCCCGGAATGCATTATCGTCGCCAAAGGCAGAGATCAGGGCGGATTGCAGGGAGTAGACTGAGATGACAGCCGCCGCCAGTTTGAGGGCCTTGCTGGCCGAGAGAACGGGATCGTCGTATCTGCGGCAGACGATGACGTTCCGCACGGCGCTGATGACGGCGTAGAAGGTGTAGGCGGCCACCCCATAGATCAGGTAGCCGGGATAGGCGATGATATGGCCGGAGTAGACGGTCATGCAGAAGATGCCGAAGAGGGCGACGGTCAGAAGCAGCATCAGGACGGCGGTGAGACGGTAGCGCTTCCATTTGTCCGCCCGGTCGCCCTGCCGGTAGCCGCGGGCCAGGGTGAACCGGAGCAGGCTCAGCATGATGTAGTAGAACGCCAGCGTACCCAGCCAGGGGGAGTGGAGCATCGCCCCGCCCACAGCATTGAGGCAGGCGTAGCCGCAACTGACCGCGAGACCGACGTACAGGGTAGCCCTGTCCCGGACGCGGGCGTCCTTCCGGAGCGCGGCGGCGGCCTCTTTCAGCCCCTCGCCCATCATGTGGGCTGTTCCTCCGTTTGCGCGGTAAAACGGGACAGCTGGGTCTCCGCCCCGCCGGGCAGGATACACCGCATACAGAGGCCGATGATTCGGTCCACGGGCATACGGCAGTCGTCCTTGATCCACTCCGCGACGATGGCCATGATGCCCGAGAGATAGAAGCGGATGATATAGGGCTTGTCCTCCTCGCGGAAGCGGAACCGGCCCAGCACCGGGGAGAAGATGCGCTGAAACAGCGAGTTGAAGGTGTTTTCCATGTTCAGCGCCGCCGGATGGGACAGCACCACCTTCATCAGCCGCCGGTTCTCCTTTACGAACTCAAAATAGGGCCGTAAATAGTCCGGTGTGATGAAGATCAGCTCCTTCAGGTCCGCCGACGACAGCCGTTTGGACATATCCGCGTACTCCTTGCCGTACCGGTCAAAGCACTTCCGGTTGGCGTACGCGGCGCACTCGTTCAGCAGATCGGCCGTTGTCTCATAGTGCAGATAGAAGGTGGAGCGGTTGACCCCGGCCTTTTCACAGATCTCTTTGACCGTGATGTATTCAAAGCTCTTTTTTTCCAGCAGCTCGATCAGGGCCTCGTCCATTCGGACGGCGGTGTTGAAGTATCTGCTCTCCGATCGGTTCAACCGCTCTGCCCCCTTTCGCCCCCGCGGGCCTTACTCTTCGCCGCCGGTGATCTCCCCGGCCAGACGGATGATGTCACCAGCGTACTTGTCCTTGCTCCGCTGCAAAAGCCGCCGGTAGATGGGGTAGTTCACCCCCATGCCCACAAAGCCAACGACGCCGGTCACGACGCCCAGCGCCATAAAGGCGGCGCCCCCGCCGCCGATGACGTTCATGGCCAGGCACATGCCGGTGCCGGCCAGCAGGGTGCAGACGGCCCCGAAGATCCAGGCAAACAGCCTGGCCGGCAGCTTTGCCCTCCGGTCCAGTTTTTTCAGGGCCACGACTTTGGAAGCGCTCTTTTTGGAGTACTCGTTGGCGATGGCCTCGGCGTAGATCTTGTCGGTGTTCATGGATATTACCTCCTTTTGTTTTGGCAATATCAGAATACCGGGGTTTTTGAAAAAAGGGAACGACACGGGGGCCTTTTTGTGTTGGATTATGAAAAAACGGGGAGGCGTTTAACGGGAAACGCCTCCCCGGCGGTCTCTTGTCATTACAGCGACAATATGAACTGCCTTGCGGTCCTGGGGGTCCTTGAGCCGCCCCGGCGCTCCCATGTAACGGCCCGCTCGTGGAGCTCCTCCGGGGGCATGTCGATTCCGGCGCGGCGGGCCAGGTAGTCCACCATGTCCAGGTACTCCTGTTTGGTGAGCCCCTGGAACAGCACCCGGAGGCCGAACCGGTCGGCCAGGGAGGTCTTCTCCTGGATGGTCTCGGACCGGTCAATCTCGTCCCCCGCCCGCTCGGAGATGGTCTGGCGCACCAGATGGCGGCGGTTGGAGGTGGCGTAGACCGCCACGTTTTGGGGCCGGCGCTCCAGCCCGCCCTCCAGGATGGTCTTGAGGACGGAGTAGGTGGCGTCGTCCCGGTCGAAGGTCAGATCGTCGATGAAGATGATGAACTTTTGGGGCCTGCCCTCCAGCTGGCGGATGAGGGCGGGCAGGCCGCCCAGGTTCTCCTTGTCCGCCTCAATGATGCGCAGGTCCTCCATGCCCTCCAGGGTCAGCAGGTTCTTCACCGTGGCGGACTTGCCGGTGCCGCTCTCCCCGTAGAGCAGCACGTTGTTCACATACTGCCCCGCCAGCAGCCGCTTGGTGTTGCGGATGACCTGGTCCCGCTGGCTCTGGTAGCCCAGCAGGTCGTCCGCGCCGGGGCAGTCAGGATGGAGCACCGGGATGAGCTCCCCTTCCTCCCACACAAAGGCCCGATGGGTGAAGATGCCCGCGCCTCTCCGGTAGAGGGCGGTGTAGTCCTCAAAGCTCAGGCGGCGGCCCACCCGCCACCGGGGCAGGGCGGTGAGGGCACCCTGATAGTCGCTGTCCAGCAGTTCGGTGAGCCGGGCGATCCACTTGTCACAGTCCACGTTGGCCAGCAGATCGAAGGTGGAGACGTCCCGCCGGGCGGCCTGTTCCAACGCCGGGTCCCTGGCCTCCCGCTCCGCCAGCCGGGGATAGGGCCCCGCCGAGCGGACCAGGGCGCCGTCCAGCCAGGCGCCCAATCCATCGAAGCCCTCGGCGTGGAGGCGGTAAAACAGATCGGTATAGGCCTCCAGTCCGCCCAGCCCGTCCCCGTACACAGCGCAGGAGGTCAGCCGCAGGGCGGCCTCCATCACCGGGGTGTCCAGGATGTCCTTATAGGCGCTCACGCCCCGGAGAGAGGCCAGCAGCGTTTTCCAGTTCATGACGATCACCTCGTTTTGCGGATGAGGCTGTTGTACCAGCGACCGCTCTTTTTATCGCATAGGGTGTGTTCTGCCATAGGCTTTGGACAGCGGAAGCCCTTTGCGCGGCAGAGGATCATTTGATGACCTTGCCGTCCACTTCCTCTTTCAGCAGGGCGGCGAAGGCGTCCGGGCTCATAGCGCCCATGTCCTCGCCGGAGCGGTGCCGGACGGAGACGGTGGCGTTCTCCATGTCCCGGTCGCCCACTACCAGCATATAGGGGACCTTCTCCATCTGGGCGTCCCGAATCTTGCGGCCGATCTTCTCGCCCCGGCTGTCGGTCTCTGCCCGGAAGCCCTGGGCGGTGAGCTGGGCAGCGATGCCCTTGGCATAGTCCAGCGCCCGGTCAGTGACGGGCAGGACCCGGACCTGCTCCGGGCTCATCCAGCAGGGCAGGGCGCCGGCGTACTTCTCAATCAGGTAGGCCAGGGTGCGCTCATAGCAGCCCATGGAGGTGCGGTGGATGATATAGGGCAGGGCCTTCTCGCCGTTCTCGTCGATATAGTACATGCCGAACCGCTGGGCCAGCAGCATGTCGAT
>CANRIW010000015.1 GCA_947630785.1 uncultured Oscillospiraceae bacterium
CGTGGAGCGATTTCATCCTGCCCAACCTGCTGCTGAAAAACAAGGACCTGTGGACGGTGGCGGTGGGGCTGATGCACTTGGACGAGACGCAGTTTACCCGGTTCGCCGCGGGGTCCATCTTTATCGCGGTGCCCATCGTGATCCTGTACTTCTGCCTGTCCGGGTTCCTGGTCACCGGCGTGACCGCCGGCGCCGCCAAGGAATGAACGGGCGGGGAAAAGAAAAGCGGACCGCCTCCCGCGGGGCGCTGAGCCCTCCCGCCTCCGCAAAAATGCTTTTTCAAGCGTAAAAGCTCCCCCGGCGTGTGGACCGGCGGGATAAGGAAACATTTGCTATGTAAGGCAAGGTGCAGTCTTTCGGGACTGCACCTTGTCCGTTTTACGCGGACTGCATCCTCTTGAGGTAATCGGCCCGGAGCCGCTCCAATTCCTGCTTCGTGGGGATGTCGATCATGCCGACAGCGGTAAAGTAGATGTCTACCTTGACGTAACAATGTCCGCTGGATTTATCGTTGTTGTGGATCTCGATGCGCTGGATGAGGGTGTTGACAATGGTGGGAGTGAGTTCACGGACCATGGAGAACTCTCTGAGGCCATTCAAGAGCATCCGCAGGTCGATGGCGGCCTTGTCGGCTTCCCTCAGTTTTTCCTCGCAGGCGGCGATGGACCTTTCCAACTCTTTCTGCTCTGCCTCGTAGGTCGCGGACATCTTGCCGAAGCGTTCATCGGAGATCTTACCGGAGATGTTGTCCTCAGATATATGATGTAAAGGGTGAGGGTCAAACCCCACCTAATACATCATAGCTGCGGCGGCTCATTTTGCGGTAAAATCAGCGGCAGTTATGAGGAAAGGAGCTATTTTTTCACTAACTGCAACCATTTTACCACGAAAGGAGCTTGTTTTATGAAATCCATCTTTGAGCAAACGGGCGGCACTTACTGCCAGGAGGGGGACTACCTGATCCCCAACCTGGAGCTGCCCGACACCGGCGAGGCCAAGTTCGGCAAGTATGGCCGGATGCGCCTCCGCTTCCTGAAAGACCACCGCCCCGGCCTGTACGCCGCCCTGCTCACCGGCGGGAAGCTCTTTGAGCATCTGGCGGAGATCGACCAGACCTGCCATGAGCGCATGGAGCGCATCTGCACCGGGATGGCCCGGCGGGAGGGCGTGACCGAGGTTCTCAAAGCCGAAGACCAAATGAAATGGGTGGGGCTGATGAACAACATCCGCAGCCGCGCCGAGGAGATCGTCACCGCCGAACTGGTCTATGCCGAGGAAGGGGGTGCCTGCTGATGAAGGGCAAGTTTGTATCCTTCCTGGCCGGCATGATCGCCACGCTGATCCTGGCGGCCCTGCCGGTCACGGCCCTGGCCGCGACCGGGGCGCTCACCATCGAGGTCAGTCCCATCAAAGTCCTGGTGGACGGCGAGGTCTTCCAGCCCAAGGATGTCAATGGCAACGACGTGATGGTGTTCACCTACAACGGCACCACCTATGCCCCGCTCCGGGCGCTGGCTGAAGCCTACGGGCTGGTGGTCGGGTATGACAGCGAGAATCACATCGCCACCGTGGACAAGCCCACGGCCCCTGATGTTCAGGGCGGCGACTACGCCAGCTTTGAGCGGATGTGGACAGTCGAGGAGAAGCCGGTCACTCATTACGGAAACGAGAAGATCTTCACCATGACCTATTCCGGCCCTCTGAGCATGAGCGAGTTCAAGGCGTGGTGGAAGTCCTTTGACGAGTCGGCCATCGAGGGCTACGCGGAGCGGATGATGGCGGAGGTACAGAAGACCGTTCCGGGCTATGTGGTGACGGCCTACTTCTCCTACGGTCAGTACAATCTCGGCACCGTCCGCGCCGAGAGCGGCTACACCGGAAGCAACTTCACCGGCGCGACTGCCTGGATCGGATAAGCATATAACGAAATATACGGGAGGCCCGTTTCCGGCATACAGCCGGGAACGGGCCTTTGTCATTTGTCCCCGCGATCCATCTCCGCAACAGACGACCAGGACTAAGAGGGTCGGTTTTCAGCGCAAACCGGCCCTGCCAGTCCCTCCAAAGGATCTGCGTTTTGCGGTACACTTGAATTATCAGAAGCAGCTTATGGATAAGTCCATATTCATTACAACTACCCCTTATTCAGTATTGTGGGACCTGCTCAGGAATAGATCAGTTCGTCCAAGATCACCTCCTCGGCGGCGTTGCGGATGTTGTTCATGGCATCCACCCAGGCCATCTGATCCTGGGCCTTGAGCTGCTCTGTGACACCCTGCTCCGCCGCCATCTGCCGGGTCAGCCGCTCAAACATCTCTGTCGCCTGCCAGTCGATCTCCGCAAGGTGGGCGTTGAGCTTGCCTGAAAGAAGCATCCCGGTGTAGATCCCGTTGCGGTGCTGACGCAGGAACTTCCTTCTTCTCGTGCCCCAAATGCCCGTCGGGATGTCCTCCGGGGCAGCCAGGTTTGGGATAAGGTAGTCGCCCTCCCAGTGGTACGTCAGGTTTGCGCTCATTTGTTTGACCTCCTTCCTGTGATGGCTTCATTGTAGCAGTCACCGTTTCAAAAGACGAATGTGCGAAAAAGAAAACGCTCAGAAAAGCATTTCTGCCTTTCTGAGCGTTTTTGCCTTTACAACGCCGGGATTTAGTTTGTCGAAATTACTTCCTTATTGTGCCGGCCCTTGGCCGGGGGAGCTTGTCGTTTTTGCGGGGATATGGGTGTCGAAGCGCCACGAATATTTTATAAAATCGTACTTATATGAAGCAAATCGTCTGGTTGCGTCTCGGTCAGAAAATGCTTGATTTACACCTATTTAAATGTTATACTGACCATGTTGAGTTGACAGAAAGCGTTTTGAAATAGTACACTTTTTCAAAAAACAGAGGGAGGACGGAGGTGGATCGCTCGGCCCCCTGGGTTGTCGATTTTCAAGATTTTTTCGTGCTGAAAATCGGAGAATACTTTGAAAATGTGTACTTTTACAAAGTTAACTGTCGACTTTGTATGGGTTGAGTATAACATGGAAAACGCAGAAATTCAAGCATTTTGCAAGGCGGTTTGTTTGTCGAATTGTGAGCTTGAAAAAGTACACTTTCTAAAATGGGAGGTTTTCTAATGAAGAAGCGATTGAGTAAGGCCCTGGCCGCGCTGTTGGCGCTGGCCATGGTCGTCGCGCTGGTGCCGACGATGGCGTTGGCGGAAGAGAGCATTACACTAGCTGCCGAACAGTCATCTGTAAGTGCAGATAGTAGCGTTACATCAATCAAGCTAAACTTGACAGCTGAAACTACCACATTTCAGGAAACTATCACCTCTAATCCAACTTGGTTCACCCTATCTGGTGACCCTTCTGAAAGCAGTAGTATTACAGTTACAACTGTAGCAAGAGGTGAAACTGGTAAGGATGCTACTCTCACTTTGAGCAAAGGGCTTACTAAAGCTGGTGAACTGACTATCACAGTTGATAATCAAGCTTTCTCTGAGGCTCCTTCCAGTGGGAACACAGCGACCGTTACCGTCACAGCTGGTGAGCCCAGCCAGATTTCAGTTGTTACAGAACCGACTGCACCAGAAACTAATGGCGGTTCCCTTGGCAATCCGATAGTAAAAGTAGTCGACAAGAACAATAATACGATTGACGGCAAAACTGTCAAGGTAGAAAAAGCCGATACCGGAAATTGGACTCTTGGCGGGACAGACACTCAAAGTTCTTCGACCAGTGGTCAATATACTTTCAGCGGCCTTACCGCGACAAGCAAAGATGGCAGTGCCGTCAACGGTGCAAAGCTCAAATTCTCCGTGCAGGACAAGGAAGATGTGACTTGTGAAAGCACTACATTCGATATTCCTGCCTCCAAGGAAACCGGGCTGAAAAAGGTGACCGTCGATGACACCGAGGTAAACAACAAAACCTATACCGGCGGCAGTTCTGTTAACAATGCTGCCGATTTGGGCAGCATGCCAGTGGAAGACCTCTCCAATGTACAACTTAAGGTCACTCCCCAATCGGCAGTTTCTTCTATTCTATACATGCTTAGTGAAGAGGAGCATCCATCCGAATTTTCCTCTGCGGGATCACTGTCTGGCTCTGGTGCAGAAGAGTATACCTGTGACCCCATTACTATTTCAGACAATTACTACATTATTATTGAAGTAACCGCTATGGACAATAGCGCGAAAGGTTATTATTCTGTACAAATCTCTCAGGGGCCGGTAAAGCCTACCGTCACCGTAGCCCCCACTGAGATCAACGCCGGCACCAAGGACCCGACTGTGACATTGACCAGCAATCTTGACTTTGACAATGATACAACTGATAATTATGGATTCTCTGACGATAGTACCGGATTGACTGTTCAAAGCATTACTCACGACGGAAAGAAAGCCACGGTGAAACTCCAGGGCACGGCCAAAACGGGTAGCTTTAGCTTTACCGTCACCCAGGCAGCCTTTGGCGAGGAAAAGGCCAGTAGCCCTGCCGAAGCTGCAACCGTTACCGTCAATGCCGTCACACCCAATATCAGCGTCTCTCCAAGCACCATCAATGTGGGTACGGCGGCTGATGCCATCACTCTGACGGTCACTTCCAATCTGCCGTTCAAGAGCGAATTGAGCAAGAGCGACTTTGAAATTAAACTTAACTCTGAAACGACCGGCTTGACTGAATGTACCGTAGTCAAAGATACCAGCGAGACTGCGGCGAAGATTACATTCACTGGCGATGCGGCCAAGGCCGGAGAAATCACCATCCAGGCCAAAGCAGACGCCTATGACAATATGGCAAGTAGTGTAAGTAACGAAGTGAAAGTTACCATCTCCGCCCCCGCCCCCACCACTCCCCCCGCCCCCAGCACCACCGTTGACCAGCCCGCCACGGACACGGACAGCGGCACGACGACGGTGGACGTGAACACCAACTCCACCACCAGCGGCACCACGGCCAACGCCACGGTGCCCAGCTCCAGCATGGACCGGGCGGTCGATTCCGCCGTCAGCGCCGCTGAGAGCGCCGGCACGGCTCCCGTGGTGGAGGTGGAGGTGAAGACCTCCAGCCAGGCGGACGGCATCAGGGTGACGCTGCCCACCGGGGCGCTGGACAAGCTGGCCGCGGTAGAGGACGCGGAGCTGATCATCACCTCCGACGTGGCTGAGGTGGCGCTGGACAGCACCGCCATCGGCGCGGTGGCCGAGCAGGCGGGCGCCACCGCCGTGCTGTCCGTGACCCCGTCCAAGACGCTGAACGCGGCCCAGACCGAGGCGGCGGACGGCGCGCCGGTGTATGATCTGACGCTGACCAGCAACGGCGAGGAGATCACGGAGTTTGACGGCGGCGTGCTGACCATCACCGTGCCCTACGCGCTGCCCGAGGGCAACGACGCCTCCACCGTCCGGGTGAGCTATCTGGACGACGAGGGCGATCTGACCCCCTGCGCCACTGTGTATGACGCGGCGGCCGGCAAGGTGGTGTTCGAGACCACCCATCTGAGCAAGTACGTGATCACCAGCGAGGAGGTACACGTCTGCCCGTCGGACAAATTCACTGACGTGGACAAGACCAAGTGGTACCACGAGGCGGTGGACTTCATGGTGGAGAAGGGGATCATGATCGGCGTCTCCGGGGACAAGTTCGATCCCGAGGGCGTGACCTTCCGGGGCACCATCATGACCATGCTGGCCCGCATGAAGGGCGTGGATACCACGGGCAGCGAGCCCTGGTATCAGGCCGGTGTGGACTGGGCCGTGGAGGCCGGCGTGTCCGACGGCATCGCTCCGGATCGGAAGATCACCCGCGCGGAGCTGGTGACGATGCTGTACCGGTACATAGACGAGCCCGAGGCGGACGTCGCCGTGCTGGACGGTTTCGATGACGGGGACGCCGTGCCCGAGTGGGCGGTCGAGGCCATGGCCTGGGCCGTGGCGAACGGCCTTGTGGAGGGCCGCGGCGGGCCCGCGCTGGCTTCTACGGAGACCGCGACCCGCGCGGAGGTCGCGAAGATCGTGATGGTCTTCTGCGGGCTCACCGGCAACTGAATCACTGACAGAGGGCGGGGCTTCAGCCCCGCCCTCTCTTTTGATAAAAAAGCCGCCGGTCCCCGATACAGGGGCATCCGGCGGCCAGATTATCTGGTACAGTCATTCAGAGGGACCTGAGGGACAGGAAATCCATAAGGATTTCTGCTGGTTACCGGCACTTAAAGCCGGAACGCGAGCTTATCCGACAGCAAGAGCGTGACCAGCAGGGAGACCACGGGGGACAGCCCCGCCGCAATGCCGAGACCGGCAGGGCCGAGACTCAGGACGACGAAGAGGACCAGCACCATGAGGACCTCCCCCAGGGGCATTACGAGGAAGGCCAGTGCCGCGCCCACCGGGCCGATTCGGCCGCTGTCCAGCCGCCGGAAGGTCAGCAGGACGGCGGCGGGCCACAGCCAGCTGAACAGGCTCCAGCCGCTGCAAATGCCGTTCACAATGTCGCGTGCCTGTGGCCAATCCCCGAAAATCGTGGCGACAGGGAGCGCAAAGACGATCCCAAGCAGGGAGAGCAGCAGCATGGCCCCCGCCGCGGCGAGCACCAGCGCGTCGGAATAGCGGTAGCTGGCGATGTCGATTTTTTCCCGCCTGATGCCGAAGCACAGAATCACTCCCCCCAGGACCGGCCCCAGAACCGGCAGCAGGATTCGCACCAGGAGGGGCGTGAACATCAGGTCCCTGACCAGGTCCCACAGGACCGGCACATAGAGGATGGCGATGAGCAGGACAAAGGGTATGACGGCCCGAACGCCCCCGGCGGCCGGCTTCGGGCGGGCCTGCAGCACTCTTCCGCACTTGGGGCAGACGGCGGAGCCGGCGGGGATGTTTGCCCCGCAGTATTTACAGAACATGGCTTTTCACCTCCGCCTCTCAGTCCCCGGCTTTTTTGCCCCACACGGGGCGCTGCGTGCCGCCCGACAGCAGATGTGTGACCAGCAGGGGGACCAGGGGAGCCAGTCCTATCGCAATACCGAAGCCGTAAGGGCCGAGGTCCAGGGTGAAGATGAGAACCGGCAGCAGGATCAGCTCCGCCACGAACATTCCGAGAAAGCCCAGGGCAGCGGCCACCGGGCCGATCCGGCCGCTGCCCAGCCGCCGGAAGGTCAGCAGGACGGCGGCGGGCCACAGCCAGCTGAACAGGCTCCAGATGCGGCAAATGACGACCGTATACACGATGTATTCCGGCGATGCCCCGGAAATCGCGGAGGATAGCTGCGCAAAGGTAAGCCCAAGCAGGGAGAGCAGCAGCATGCCCCCCGCCGCGGCAAACAGATGGCCCTTTTCAGGCTTCCAGGCCCCTTTGCGGCCCAGGCCCAGAAGAAGGATGCCAAGCGCCGTCCAGACGTGCGCCAGCCGGAACAGCATCCTGACTGTGGGGAAAACGCTGACAACGGCGATATAAAAGGCTTCGCTGTATCGAATGGAAAAAGCAGATTCAGCTGCGGAGGATAACCAGGGGGCCAGAAGCCAGAGGCAGGCGAGCACCAGCGCGTCGGAATAGCGGTAGCTGGTGATGTCGATTTTTCCCCGCTTGACGCCAAAGAACAGAATCAGCCCCCCCAGGACCGGATCCGGGAGCGACACCAGAAGTGGCCAGACCGACCCCGGGCCAGCCGGGGTGAATATGAGTAGCAGCCTGCTGACCAGACTCAGCAGGGTCGGCACATAGAAAACGGCGATGAGCAGGAAAAAGGGCGCGGCGGACTTAACGCCTCCGGCGACCGGCGCCGGCCGGGACGTCAGGTCTTTTCCGCAGTTAGGGCAGACGGTGGAGCCGGCGGGGATGCTTGATCCGCAGTATTTACAGAACATAGCTTCTCACTCCTGCCCCTTAGCGCTCGACCTTTTTGCCGCACTCGGGGCAGAACAGGGCGTCAGCATCCAGCACCGCGCCGCAGCTGCACTTGCGCACCGCGTTCTGGGCGGCCTGGCCGTTCTCCTTCTGGAGCATGGTGTTCATCATCACCTCGCAGCACTCGGCGATCTTGCCGTAGGCGTACAGCCGCATTTGGCCCAGCCAGGCGAAGAAAATGCCGATCAAAATGACGAAGAAGCCCACCAGGGGCCCGATGATCTGGCCCTCTTCACCACGGATGAATGAGCCCACAGAGGCGCCGAGCAGGGCCCCGATGAGGATGCAGAAAAGGACCTCGATGGCAAAGATCAGTTGGGAGTAGCTTTGGATCTTTCTGCCGATATTGTTGAACATAATGTTTCTCTCCTTTTGTTATTCTTTGATGGCTATGGGGTTACTGATTATTGTATTTTCAGAAATCGTATTTGTCAATCGGTTGTCCCCAATTTGTTGGCATAAATCTACAAAAGTTGTTGTATCAGGTGTAACTAAGAATAACTGGAAGGGAGCGGCCTGGCCTGTTATCATGGAACTTCACATATCGGTGGCAGATCAAAAGAGGACGAGCTGACAGCGCCAGTGTTTTTCAGAGGCCGGAGCGCAGGAAAGGGCTTTCCATTTCCGCCGGAATGTGTTAGAGTTTTTCCTGTGACAGGGAGGCTGTGCAGATGAAGATCCTGATCGTCTATTATTCTCAGACGGGAAATACCCAGAAGATCGCCCGCGCCATCCGCGACGGTATGCGGGAGGAAGGCCACGCGGTGACGCTGAAGTTTTTGAAAAAGGTCGCCTATGACGAACTCAGCGCGTACGACATGGTCGGGCTCGGCTCCCCCGTGTGGTATGAAATGCCGCCCAATGTGCGGAGGTTCGTGGAGGAGATGCCGCCCCAGGCGGGGAAGCTGGCCTTTTCCTTCTGTACCCATGGGACCATGCCGGATCTGTATTTCCCTCTGGCCGTCCCCCGGCTGATGAACGGGGGCTTCCGAGTCGTGGACTGGAGGGACTGGTACGGCGACTGCACGGTCCAGATCTTCCCGGACCCCTATTATACGGCGGGGCACCCGGACGCGGTGGATCTGGAGGATGCAAAGGAGTGGGGCAGGGAGGTTTGCCAAAGGGCGGAGCGCGTCCGCGGCGGCGAGACGGACCTTCTCCCCGGGGCGCCGGCGCCCGACATGATGCCCATGCACGCGAACGCCGCCATCGACCACCTGGGCGGCTTCCACAACGTACACGGCCGCCTGGTCCGGGATCCGGAGAAATGCCTGTATCCCAAGTGCCATATCTGCATGGACAACTGCACGATGGGCTATATCGACCTCGCCGCCCGGCCCCAGAGATACGGCAGCCGCGGCGACGCCTGTGACGACTGCCATGGCTGCACCTATTGCGAGCTGCTGTGCCCGACGGGCGCGATCCACCCCGCCGTGCCCTATGAGGAGGCGGCGCCGGTGGGGCAGGAGCACGGCTCGGCGCTGTTCGAGACGGTGCTCAGCAGGGCGGAGGAGGAGGGAAAATTCCGCCGCCTGATCCCGGCGGAGGAGGTCGGCACAAAGACGCCCTACTACTCCCGCCACCCCCGGCATCCCCGGAGAAAACAGCTTTCGTTCGAGGACGATTGAGATGACCGGCAGGGGACCGGCCTTTGGCTCCTGACGTCAAAAGCTCCGAAGTCATTTGACTTCGGAGCTTTTGACTCTTTTCTCGCCGGTAAGCCGTTTCCACAGACTCAGGGCAGGATCGGCCTGTGTCAACTGTACGCGCTCCAGCGCCCCGCCAGGGCCTCCAGCACGCCCTGCAGCGCCGAGGTCTTGTACTCTCCGTCCAGATACGTGATATGCGCCATCAGCTGTCCCTTCACCGCCACGGCCTCCGTGCCGCCCTCCACCACCCAGGCGGCGTCCAGGCCCTCGATGTCCATGGGGATGTACTCGTGGCTCCGCTGTATTCTGTCCGCCATCACGCAGTCCACCCAGTCCATGGGGTCCATCCAGGGGGCCAGGCGGTACACGTCCTGATAGATGGTGGCCGCCACATGGCCGGGGTTCTCCACATACTCCCGGGTGTCCCAGTACTCTGAGAGAAAGGTCCGAGTGCAATCCCTGCGGCTGGTGTTCCCCATGAAGTCGGTGCGCTCCCCGGTCCAGCCCACGTCGCTGAGGACGATGTAGGGCCCGTCGGGCTGTGTTGGCATGGGGCCGTGCTGCACGGTGACGAGCTGCAGCGCCGTCAGCGCCAGGAACAGGTATGACGCCCACCGGAGGCCGTGGACCAGGGCGAACCGGACGCGGCCCCGGCCCTTGGGGGCGTGGTCCAGAGGCACGCCCTGCTTCAGCCGCCGGTAGGTGCGGCCGATCTGCCACCTGTCGATGGTGTCCGCCGCGATGCCGGAGGCCAGCAGGAGGCAGTAGAAGACCACCAGGCCCGGCGCCACGAGCCAGTAGCGCCGCACCCCGGCGGTCAGCTCCACCGCCCCGCCGCTGATGGTGAGGATCATGGCCAGCAGCGCGGCAAACAGCCCCAGGGAGATCAGCGTGCCCACAAGAAGCCGCCGCCGGAGGCCCTTCAGAGTCTCCGCCTGCTGCCGGGGGTCCGCATAGAACTCCGGGGCGTCGCTGTCCTCCGGGGCCCGGAAATAGTGGGACAGCCCCCGGCTGGTGACGTATTCCCAGCCGCAGTCCTCATAGACCGCGATCTGCTCCTCCGGCAGGGCCGGACCGTCCGGGAGGGAGGCGCCGGCCACCTCCACCCGGTACCGGGTCCGGCTGGGCTCCACCCGCTCAAATTTGCTCCGGTATTCGCCCCGCTTCACCAGCCGCCAGCCCTTGGCCTCCATGTCGCCGTAAAATTTCTCGTTCTCCCCCAGGGCGTAGTCGCTGGGGTGGAGCTTCCACCTGTATTTCATCCCTGTTCCTCCTCCAGCACGGTCCCGTCGGCCACCAGCCGCTTGAGGCGTTTATACTCCGCCAGCAGGGCATCCCGGCCCGCGTCCGTGATGGCGTAGTTCTTCCGCCGGCCCTCCTCGCCGGTAAAGGCGATCCAGCCGTCCTTGTTCATGCGGTTCAATACACCGTACAGCGTCCCCGGTCCCATCACCAGCCGCCCGCCGGACAGCTCCCTGATGCGCTGCATCATGCCGTAGCCGTGCCCCGGCTTCAGCAGGGCCAGCAGGATGTAGTACATGGCCTCGGTCATGGGTCCCTGTTCCGGCACGGCGCGTCCCTCCCTGCTATTATATACTTCGATATATCGTGTGACATAATAATAGCGGGCGCTGATCCCTTTGTCAAGAGGATCGCGCTCCTTTGGGCGGGGCGCCAGCGGCCGCGGGCGGAATATGAAGCAGGCCCGCCCCAAAAAGGGGCGGGCCTGCTTTGACGCGGCTTATTCCTGCCTGGGTTCTTTTCTTCGCTCGATGGCTGTCCGGAAGCCGCCCTTCCCAAAGGAGAAGATGCGATTTACCCGGCTGATGGTGGCGGAGCTGGCCCCGGTCTTCTCCAGGATCTCGGTGTACACCAGGCCCTCGTCCAGCAGCAGGGCCACATCGAACCGCTGCTCCATGGCCCGCAGCTCGCCCACGGTACACAGATCGTCGAAAAATGCCTGGCACTCTTCCATGGTTTTCAACTGCAAGATGCTCTCATAGAGCGCTGTGCTGCGCTCTTTGTTACCGGTTCTGGGCATGGCGGTTTCCTCCCTGTTTCTATATAAGATGGATTTCTCTGGTAACATCCTTATTTTAACACATATACTCCCGGTAGTAAACTGTTTTTTCTTCTCTTTTCTCAAAAAATATGATATACTATGCTAAAATTGCGAAAGGCAGAGGGGAGGAGACGCTATGGACCGGACCGCCGCCGTCATCCGGCCGGCCATTGAGCCGGGCCGCCGGGTGCTGTGTGTCAGCGATATCCACGGCAATCTTCCGTTCCTGAAGGGCCTGCTGGCCAAAGCCCGCTTCTCCAGGGACGATGTGCTCATCCTCCTTGGGGATATCCTGGAGAAAGGGCAGGAGAGCCTGAACACCCTGCGGTACGTGATGGAGCTGTGCGGAGAATACACAGTGTATCCCCTCAGCGGCAACTGCGACCACATTGACCGGACCTTTTTGGAGGGCCGCCCCGGCGTGGACGCCGACCTGAGCCCGGTGTTCCGGTTCTGGAGGGAGCGGGCCCTCGTCAACCAGATGGGGGCGGAGCTGGGCTGCCCGCCCGTGGAGCGGGAGGAGGAGTTGCCCGCCCTCCGGGCCGCCATCCGGGAACACTTTCCGGAGGAGACCGCCTTCCTCTGCAGTCTGCCCCACATCCTGGAGGCGGGGAATTATATCTTTGCCCACGGGGGTGTCCCCCGGGAGGACCGGCTGGAGGAGCTGGACGCCTACCACTGCATGAAGAACGACGACTTCATGGGGCAGGGCCTGTCCTTCCGCAAGTGGGTGGTGGTGGGCCACTGGCCGGTGACCCTGTACCATCCCGATATCCCCGTCGCCCGGCCCCTCATCGACCGGGAGCGGCACATCGTGTCCATCGACGGAGGGTGCGTCCTCAAGCTGGACGGACAGCTCAACGCCCTTGTCATCCCGGACATCGGCGGGGACGACATGAGCTATATCGCCTACGACGGGCTGCCCGTGGTGGTGGCGGAGGACGCTCAGGCTCCCTCAAAGGATTCCGTCAACATCCGATGGAGCGACAGCGCCGTGGAGGTCCTCCGGGAGGAAGGGGACTGCGCCTGGTGCCGGCACGTCAGCTCCGGCCGGGAGTTGTGGATCCTGAAGGAATACCTGTACCCCCGCCGGTCCGACGGTCACATCCACTGCGAGGACACCACCGACTATCTGCTGCCCGTGTCTCCCGGCGACCGGCTCGCCCTGGTCCGCCGGAGCAGCCGGGGCTGTCTGGCGAAGAAAGACGGGGCCACCGGCTGGTATCTGGGGAAGTTTCACCCGGCCGGCCGGTGACGCGGGGGACAGATGATCCGTTTGACCGATAATTTTTCCGTCAAGTTTTTCTCAACGAAAAAACGACAAAATCCGGCATTTTCGAAGGTGTGGTGACAGAGAAAACGCCCGGTTTTCAACAACTTCCACCGAAGCTTCCACAACCTTTCCGAAAAAATGCGGTGGACATAATATCTGTCAAGGGGAAAATTGCCGTCTTTTCCCACAAAAATGACAAACAGTTACAGGATACGACAACACGTATGCCGCCCTTGAATCCCACAGGGGTTTGTGATATCATCGGATTCCACCACACAGCATATGGAGGGGACCCCTTTGGAGCGAACTACTCCCGTCATCCCCGCCGGTGATATCCGGCGGCAGAGAGAATATTGCGCGGAACTGCGTGAGCGAAACGCCGCCCTGCCCGTCCGGCCCACCGCCTGGGTGGACACTTACGGCTGCCAGCAGAACGAGGCCGACTCCGAGCTGATCCGGGGGATGCTGGCGGATATGGGCTACGCCATCACCGACAGCGAGGCCGGGGCCGACGTGATCGTCATCAACACCTGCGCCATCCGGGAGCACGCGGAGCAGCGGGTGTTCGGCAACCTGGGCGCTCTGGTCCACGGCAAGCGGAAGAACACGGACCAGATCATCTGCGTGTGCGGCTGCATGGCCCAGGAGGAGCATGTGGCGGAGCGCATCCGCCAGACCTACCGGCATGTGGACCTGGTGTTCGGTCCTCAGGCGCTGTGGAAGTTCCCAGAGCTGCTGCGCCGGGTGTACCTCCGCCGGGGGAGGGTGTTCGACCGGGACGAGTCCGCCGGCGCCATCGCCGAGGGGCTGCCGGTGCGCCGGTCCGGTTCCATCAAAGCCTGGGTGTCCATCATGTACGGCTGCAACAACTTCTGCACCTACTGCATCGTCCCCTATGTCCGGGGCCGGGAGCGCAGCCGGGAACCGGAGGTCATCCTGAATGAGATCAGGGAACTGGCGGAGCAGGGGTATAAGGACATCACCCTGCTGGGCCAGAACGTGAACTCCTACGGCAAGGACCTGGGGGAGGACATCGACTTCCCCGCCCTGCTGGAGCGGGCCAACGCCATCCCGGGGGACTTTTTGCTCCGCTTCATGACCTCCCACCCCAAGGACGCCACCGAGCGCCTGTTCGACGTGATGCGGAACTGCGAAAAGGTGGCCCCCGTCATCCATCTGCCCTTCCAGTCGGGGAACAGCCGGGTGCTGGCCGCCATGAACCGGCGCTACACCAGAGAACAGTACCTGGACAAGGTGCGGGCCCTGCGGGCGCGCATCCCTGATGTGGTGCTCACCAGCGACGTGATCGTGGGCTTCCCCGGCGAGACGGAGGCGGAGTTCGAGGACACCCTCTCCCTCATCCGGGAGGTCCGGTTCGACGCCCTCTTTACCTTCATCTTCTCTCCCCGGAAGGGGACCCCGGCGGCGGAGATGGCCGACCCCGTCTCCCGCGCCGAGAAGCAGGTGTGGTTCGACCGGCTGGTGGAGGCGCAGAACGCCATTTCCCTGGAGAAGCATCAGGCGTATATCGGGAAGACCCTCCGCTGCCTCATCGACGGGGAGGGGGAGGACCCCCGGAACAGCCTGACCGCCCGCACCGCCGGCAACCGGCTGGTCCACCTGAACGGGGACAAGGGCCTTATCGGGCAGTTCCGGGACGTAAAGATCACCGGCTGCTCCACCTGGGCCCTGTTCGGGGAGCTGGCATGACCGCAGCTCATTTTGATTGGTAAGGAGCCGCTATGACCAGACAGGACATCATCTTCCAATGGATCGCCTACGGCGCGGCGCTGCTGATCGTCGCGGCGGCGGATTACTATGTCCTGGGGCCCATGCCTATGGCCCTGCCCCTGCTGCTGCCCGCGGCCGCTGTCGCGGGGGGCGTGCTGGAGGGGCCCGCCTTCGGCGCGGTCTACGGGGCGCTGACGGGGCTGGTGATGAGCGGCCTGGGCCATCAGGGGGCGGGCTGCGTCCTGGCCTGCGCCGCGGCGGGGTGGCTGGCCGGACTGATCGCCCAGTATGTCCTTCGCCGGGACTGGTGGGGCTACCTCATCTGTGCGGCCGCGGTCCTGCTCTTCTGGGAGGTGTGGCAGGTGGGCAGCCGGTATTTTGCCGGTCTGGCCCCTGTAAAGGTGCTGATGGGCGTGGCTCTGCCCGAGCTGGGCTGGTCGCTGGTGTTCCTGCTGCCGGTGTACTGGCTGGAGCGGTTCTGCTGTGTCCGCTTTGGGAGGATCGCCCATGAATGATCCCTTTGAATTCCTGCGCCAGCAGGAGCTGAAAACAGAAAAGGAGGCCCGGCGGCTGAAGCTCCGCACCCAGGCGCTGATGCTGATCTTCTGCGGGATCCTCCTGGTCTTTTTCGCGGTGCTGTTCCAGCTCCAGATCGTCAACGGGGAGAGCTATCTGCCCACTGTCGTCCACCGCACCACCACCGAGCGGGAGCGGGTGGACAGCGTCCGGGGGGAGATCACGGACCGCTATGGGCGGCTGCTGGTCACCAACACCATGAGCTATCATGTAGAGCTGAAACTGAGCGACATGGGGGAGCGGCGCAATGAGATCATCGCCGGTCTGCTGGCGCTGTGCAGGGAGCAGGGGGTGGAGTGGGCCGAGAACCTGCCTATCTCCCAGACCGCCCCCTGGACCTATACCAAAGAGGACCCCCTCTGCTACGAGCATGAAAAGGAGGACGGCGGAACGGAGCTGCGGCCCACCTATCTGGGCAGTCTGGCCGAGAAGCGGGGCTGGGTGGAGGACGCCGTAAAGGACTCCCCCGACGCGGAGACCCTGTTCACCGCCATGTGCCTGGACTTCGGCCTCATTGAAGAGGGGGAGTCCCCCGACGCGGCTGACCGGGAGATGGCCGGGGTGCTGTACGCCCTCTACCTCCGGGCGGAGCAGGTATACTATCTGGACTATATCTTTGCCAGGGACGTGGACATTGCCTTCATCTCCAAGGCCAAGGAGCGGGGGCTGGACGGGGTGGTGTTCAAGACCGATACCGCCCGCAAGACCCTCACCAGCTACGCGGCCCACGTGCTGGGCACGGTAGGCGCCATCCAGGACGGGGAGCAGGACTATTACACTGATCTGGGCTATCCCCTGGACGCCAGGGTGGGCCGCAGCGGGGTGGAACTGGCCTTTGAAAACTGGCTCCACGGCACCAGCGGCACCCGCCTTGTGGTCAAAGGGGAGGACGGAGTGATCGAGGGGGAGAGCTGGGAGGATGACAGCCCTCCGGTGGCGGGCGGCAACGTGTCCCTCACCCTGGATCTGGCCCTCCAGACCACCACGGAGAATCTGCTCGCCCAGTTTGAGTCCGGCCTGGAGGAGGAGGGCGGCGCCGCCGCGGTGGTGATGGACATGTCCGGCGGGGTGCTGGCCATGGCCTCCTATCCCGAGTTTTCCAAGTCCCAGCTGAACCGGGCCACCCAGGGCCTCTACGCCCCTGGCTCCACCTTCAAGATGGTCACCGCCACGGCGGGGCTCACCGAAGGGGTCATCACCCCCTCGTCCATCACCACCTGCACCGGCTACTACACCTATTATGGCACCACCTACCGCTGCTGGATCGCCCCCGGCAGCCACAGCACCGAGAATGTGGTGGAGGCCATCAAGGACTCCTGTAACGTGTACTTTTACGACGTGGGCGCCAACCTGGGCATCGCCAAGCTGGGAGAGTACGCCTCCCGGTTCGGTCTGGGCCAGTATACCGGCATCGAGATCGACGAGTACAAGGGCTCCGTGGCCGGCCCGGAGACCTCCGAGGCGCTGGGCCAGGTCTGGTACGGCGGCAATGTGCTGAATGCCGCCATCGGCCAGGACAACAACCAGTTCACCCCCATCCAGCTGGCCAACTACGTGGCCACTCTGGTCAACGGCGGCAGCCGCTATCAGGCCCATCTGCTCAAGGAGGTCCGCTCCGCTGACAGCGGCCAGGTCCTCCATGAGTACCAGCCCCAGGTGCTCAGCACCATCGACATCGACCCCGCCAACCTGGTGGCCATCAAGCAGGGCATGTACGATCTGTCCAAGACCCCGTCCATGGCCCAGTATTTCGGCAGCCTCCCGGTGGAGGTGGGCTGCAAGACCGGCACCGCCGAGGTGGCCGAGTCCACCGCCAACGCCGTGTTCGTCTGCTTCGCCCCCTATGACGATCCCCAGGTGGCCCTCTGCCTGGTGGCCGAGAAGGGCGCCTCCGGCGGCAACCTGGCCCAGATCGCCGCCGGCATCCTTCAGCAGTATTTCTCCACCGGCAGCTCTCTGGACAGCGCCCCCGCCGAGAACACCATGGTCCGCTGAGAGACAAAAGATCCCGTGGTATCGCCTTGATACCACGGGATCTTTGCGCGTATTCCGATCATGTTCAGTCGAATCCGAGACCGAAATAACCCTGGGGAAAGGCCCTCCACCGGGAGGGCGGCGCCGCGAACAGCCACCGCGCTCCGGCGAAGGGGACGCCGCCCCGGTCGGAGGCGGGCACTCTCACATCCGTGATCTGCCCGCACAGGGCGGACAGGATCGCCGCGCCCTGCTCTTCGTCCTCCGGTGCGCACAGCAGCTCCTTGACCACCGGGCGGTCCGGCCACATCTCCACGGCGGCGCAGCCAGGGCCGAGGGGCAGGTCCAGCCGGTACAGCCCGCTGCCGGGATGGGGGCACAGGACGGCCTGATACGCCAGCTCCCCGGCGGAAAACCGCACATGGGTCCGGCCGGCCAGCAGCTCCTCCCGCAGCGTGCCGTACTCCTCCGCCGTGACGGGGGAGAGGGGCCCGGGGACGGGCTCCGCCCGCAGTACCCGGTGACAGAATCCCGCCTCAAAGCCGTTCCGGGCAAAAAATCGAAACAGGGAGGGCTCCGCCGGCACGGTGAGCAGACAGTCATACCTCCGCTGGCGGGCGTACTCGGCGGCGTAGTTCAACAGCAGCGCGGCATGCCCCCAGCCCCGGGCGGCGGGATCGGTGGCCAGGGCATAGACATACCCAGCCCTGACGCTCCAGCCGTCCCCAAAGACCAGCTCTGTCTCCGGCAGGGCCAGCATGGAGCGCACCGCGCCGTCCTCTGTCAGTACCAGCGGGGCGTCTACCCCGCAGAGCTTATAAAATTGCCGCTGAAAGGCGGCGCCATCGCCGAAGGTCCGGGCCCAGAGGGCCTCGGCGGCGGGCAGTTCGTTTGGGCGGGCGGGGTGCAGCTCGATCATGGGGCGACCTCCCGGGCGATATATTTTTCCAGCAGGATATCCGGGTAATAGGACAGCTTGGCCTTCCGGAGGCCCTCCAGCCCCATGTCGTCCTCCCGGTTGAGCCACTTCACCTGGGGATGGTTTTCCCGCACCCGCCGGGCCATCTCCCGGTTGACGGCGGCGTAGGCCCCCTGCACGTCCCCGAAGGACTTCTCGAAGTTCACGTCGAAGCACTCCGGGGTGATGAGCCCGCCCAGAGAGAAGGCGACGGGTCTTCCCTCCGCCCGGAGAAGCACTCCCTCCATGCCCAGCTGGTCCATGTGCTCCAGGGCGTCCAGCAGTACGGCGGATTCCTCGGAGATGGTGTCCTCGCCGGCGGCGATCTCCCGGCGCTCCTCCGCCAAATGCCGCAGATTCCACTGCCGTTCCAAGTCCATGCACTCGCCGACGTTCAGGGCGGTCACCGGCTCTGAGGTCCAGTCGGGGAACCGGGCGTCGAAGTGGCTGATGTGGTTCCGCTTGGCGTGGAGCTTCTTTCCCGGCAGGTCGGCCAGGCGGTTCACGTCGTACAGGTAGTCGAAGCTGTCCCGGTGGGATTCGAACGCGAACCGGCCGGGGCATGCCCCCTCGATGGCGTCCCGCTGCTCCCCGGTGACGCACACCAGCAGCGGCGGGACGCCCTGGGCGGCGGCGTCCTCTTTGATGGCGTCCAGGGCGGTGGCCAGGGGGCCGGAGCCCGCCGGATAGAGCCAGGCGGGGCCCAGGGAGCCCACTACCCGGATCAGCAGCCGGTCCTCAAACCGGGCGATCTGTTGGGTATAGATGTTCCGCCACAGGTAGATGGCGGCAAAACTGTACTCCAGGGACAGGGCCGGTTCGGCGGCCAGCAGGGGGGCGACCCATCGTCGGTCGGCCAGGTCGGGGTCTTTGAAGGCTATCATAGTTCGACCAGTCTCCTTTTGTTCATTTGACATATCATATCACATTGATAGGGAAAGCGCAACGGCGCTTAGCGAGAAATCCCCGCCAGCTTGATGCCGGCGGGGATTTCTCACTATGAATATTACTTTGCGTACTCGATAGCCTTGGTCTCCCGGATGAGATTGACCTTGATCTGGCCGGGGTACTGGAGCTCGGCCTCGATCTTGTTGGCGATCTCCCGGGCCAGCAGGGCCAGCCGGTCCTCGGAGACCTCTTCGGGCTTGACCATGATGCGCACCTCGCGCCCCGCCTGGATGGCGTAGGCTTTCTCCACGCCGGGGAAGGAGGAGGACAGCTCCTCCAGCTGCTCCAGGCGCTTGATGTAGTACTCTACGTTCTCCTTGCGGGCGCCGGGGCGGGCGGCGGAGATGGCGTCGGCCGCCTGGACCAGGCAGGCCACGATGGTCTTGGCCTCCACGTCTCCGTGGTGGGCCTCGATGGCGTGGATGACCGCCTCGCTCTCGTGGTACTTCCGGGCCAGCTCCACGCCCAGCTGGACATGGGAGCCCTCCACCTCGTGGTTGACGGACTTGCCCAGGTCGTGGAGCAGGCCGGCGCGCTTGGCCTCGGCCACATTGGCGCCCAGCTCGGCAGCCAGCAGGCCGGCCAGATGGGACACCTCGATGGAGTGGTTCAGCACGTTCTGGCCGAAGCTGGTGCGGTAGTGCTGGCGGCCCAGCAGCTTGACCAGCTCGGGGTTCAGGCCGTGGACGTTGGTCTCGAACACGGCCCGCTCGCCCTCGGCGCGGATGGTGGCGTCCACCTCCCGCTTGGCCTTTTCCACCATCTCCTCGATGCGGGTGGGGTGGATGCGGCCGTCCAGGATGAGCTTTTCCAGGGCCAGCCGGGCGATCTCCCGGCGCACCGGGTCGAAGCAGGACACGGTGATGGCCTCGGGGGTGTCGTCGATGATGAGGTCCACGCCGGTCATGGTCTCCAAAGTGCGGATGTTCCGGCCCTCCCGGCCGATGATGCGGCCCTTCATCTCGTCGTTGGGCAGGGGCACCACGGACACGGTGGCCTCGGACACGTGGTCGGCGGCGCACCGCTGGATGGCCAGGGCGATCTGCTCCCGGGCATAGGTGTCGGCCTCCTCCTTGAAGCGGTCCTTGATCTCCTTGAGCTTGACGGCTTCCTCGTGGGTGACCGCGTCTGCCAGCTGGTCGATGAGATAGCGCTTGGCCTCGTCCACCGTCAGGCCGGAGATGCGCTCCAGCATCTCCAGCTGGCTGGCTTTGATCTGATCCAGTTCGGCCTTTTCAGTGTCCAGCGCGGCGATCCGCGCGGCGACGGTCTCCTCCTTGCGCTCCAGGTTCTCCAGCTTCTTGTCCAGGTTTTCCTCCTTCTGGTTCAGACGGTTTTCCTGGCGCTGGACCTCGGCCCGGCGGTCCTTGATCTCCTTGTCGAACTCGCTGCGGGCTTTCAGGATCTCCTCTTTTGCCTCCACGGTGGCCTCCCGCTTTTTGCTCTCGGCGCTCCGTGTGGCCTCGTTGATGATGCGCAGGGCCTCCTCCTCGGCGGAGCCGATCTCCCGCTCGGCGGCGGCCTTCCGGCGCTGATAGCCCACGACCAGGCCGATGGCCAGGCAGATCACGCCCACCACCACGGCCACGATGACCAGTACGAACACTGGGACTTGCATGTGAGTTCCACACCTCCTGTTTTCTAAGATTTTCGTTGTTTTCAGGCAAAATTAAGCGCGATGCGCACAGAAACGCACCGCGATAATCGAAAAACCGCCCCATTTGGGCGCACTATTCGGGTTTACAATCTATCACACGGACCGTATAGAAAACGCCGGACGGCGCTGCAAACTCATAAAACGGCGGGAGACCCGCGCGGTTTTTCAGAATTATCCTTTCATTATTGTAAAGGCCAACAGCTTTCCTGTCAAGGGGGTTTTTCAACATTATTTTGGGTTTTTACAGGTAAAAACTCCCCCTGTTGGGGGAGTTTTATGGCTGGGCGACGGTCAGATGACAGCCTGCCGAGAGGGCAAAGGCGCGCGCCAGCCCGGCGGTGACGGTGACCGAGCCGTCCTCCGAGACCAGGACCACCTCGAAATCCCGGTGGGCCCGCCAGTAGTCCAGGGCGCCCTCCGCCCCCATGACGAACAGGGCGGTAGAGAGGCCGTCGGCATAGAGGCCGCTGTCCGCCACGATGGTGACCGAGGCCAGCCCGCTCCGGGCGGGGGCGCCGGTGCGGGGGTCCATGATGTGCCAGTAGCGGACGCCGTCCCGCTCAAAATAGCGCTCGTACCCGCCGGAGGTGACCACCGCCTTGTCCGACACGGACACCACGCCGATATATCCCTCCGGGTCCCCGGGGTCCCGGACGGCCACCCGCCAGTCGGACCCGTCGGGCTTGGAGCCCACAGTGTGGATGTTCCCCCCAAGCTCCAGCAGGGCGCTCTTTACGCCCTCCTCCCGCAGCAGGGCGGCCAGCTCGTCCCCGGTCCAGCCCTTGGCCACGGCCCCCAGGTCGATCTCCGACCCGGCGGGCAGGGAGGCGGTATCCCCCTCCAGCCGCACCTTTGTGTAGTCCACCTTTTCCAGCAGGGCGGAGAGGGCGGCCTCATCGGGGACGGTATAGTCCCCGGTGGTGAAGCCCCAGGCCCGGACCACCGGGTAGATGGTGATGTCCAGCGCGCCGTCCACTTGGGCGCACAGGGCTAAGGCCCGCCTCAGCAGCTCAGCCGTGTCGGGGGAGAGGGCGGCGGTCCCATCCCGGTTCAGGGTGGCGATCTCACTGTCCGGGTCGGTGACCGACAGGCGGGACTCCAGCTCCAGCACCCGGTCCCTGGCGGCGGCCAGGGCGTCCGCCT
Source organism: uncultured Oscillospiraceae bacterium (assembly GCA_947630785.1). Lineage (GTDB taxonomy): Bacteria > Bacillota > Clostridia > Oscillospirales > Oscillospiraceae > Enterenecus. The sequence goes on from CANRIW010000015.1 coordinate 21,857, forward strand.
CCCCGCCGTACACCGTAAGGGTCATCACCGTGTCCATGGCGGCGAAGGTGGTCTTTGCCGGCTCCGGCGCGGGCGTGCAACCAAAGGCCCCGAAAAGCGCCAAAAATGACGCAAAAAGCGCCGAAAACGCCGCGAAAGTGCGGGCTTCTGCGCGGTCTTTTCTGAGGGATCGCCTCATTTCACCGCCTCGGGGATGGAGTCGTCCTCGTCGATCCACTCCTTTTCCACGTCTACCACCCGGTATTCGGCGGGGGTGTCCCGCACCACCACCCGGCTGATGCCCGCGTTGATGATGAGCCGGCGGCACATGGAGCAGCAGGTGGTCCCCCGCAGCAGCTCCCCGGTGGCGGGGTCCTTGCAGGCCAGGTACAGGGTGGCCCCCAGCACCTCCCGCCGGGAGGCGGAGATGATGGCGTTGGCCTCGGCGTGGACGGAGCGGCACAGCTCGTATCGCTCCCCGGAGGGGATGTTCATGGCCTCCCGGGTGCAGTAGCCCAGGTCGCCGCAGTTCTTCCGCCCCCTGGGGGCGCCGTTGTAGCCGGAGGAGACGATCTCGTCGTTCTGGACGATGATGGCCCCGTAATGCCGGCGCATACAGGTGGAGCGCTCCAGCACGGTGGAGGCGATGTCCAGATAGTAATTCTCTTTGTCGATGCGGGCCATGGCGCGGCCTCCTTTGGGAGATTTGGCTCAAGTATAGCAGGTTTTTTCCCGTTAGGCAATGAAAGATTCACATTTTGTTTACGTTTACCCCATTGACGGGGACTAATTGGAGGCTTAATATAAGAGTATCCTTCCAAAGCGCCCCAAAATCACCCGATGAGGAGGTGATCGCCCATGATTCGGCGGGCTCTGACCCAGTTCATGGCCGGCCGCTACGGCGGCGACCAGCTGAATATGTTCCTGATCGTGATCTATGTGGTCCTCTGCCTCGTCGGGCTGTTCGTCCGCTGGGGGATCCTGGAGCTCGCCGCTCTCGTGCTGGTGATCGTCTGCCTGTTCCGCTCCCTCTCCCGGAACATCGACAAGCGGCGGGCGGAGAATACGAAATTCCTCCAGCTCACCCGGCCCATCGTGCGGCGCTTTTCCATCTTCCGCGCCCGGATGGCGGACAGAGATCATCGCTACTTCAAATGCCCCAACTGCGGCCAGCAGATGCGGGTGCCCAGGGGCAAAGGGCGGATCACCGTCCACTGCCGGTCCTGCGGCGCCACCTTTGAGGAGAAAAGCTGAACACAGAGCGCAGAAATACTCCCCCTGTGCAGGGCAGCGGCAAAGCTGCCCGCACAGGGGGAGCATTTTATCCTCCGCAGGGATCCCGCTGCGGAGAGGCGAAAGGCCCGGCTGAGATCAGTATCTGCCGTAGTCGAACAGGGTGTCCTTCCAGGCCTCCAGGTTCTCGGTCTTTACCTGGTCGATGGCGATGGTGTTGGTCATGATATACCCGCCGCCGGGGGCCAGCAGATCGATCATCCCCTTGGTGTGGTCGATGACCCGCTGTTTGTCGCCCATCATCAGGTACTCGGTGGGCATGCCGCCGCCGATGCAGGCCACATCGCCCAGGATCTGCTTGGCTTTTACCAGGTCCACGTCCTCGAAGAAGTAGATGACCTTGCCTTTGGGCACGTCGGCCAGCACCTCCAGCCGGGTGCGGTACTTGCCCTCGCAGATGACGATGGGGGTCATGCCCGCGTCAATGGAGGCCAGGATGACCTTTTTCAGGCCGGGCCAGTAGAACCGCTTGTAGTTCTCCAGGGACATAAAGTCGTCTACGCCGCAGTGGAGGGGGATGAACATGTACTCCGCGTGCTGCATTTTGGCGTTGGCGATGAAGGTGGGGATGTGCCGGGAGCAGATCTCCAGGGCGGCCTCCAGCCGCTCCGGCTCCTCGATGCAGTCCATGCAGGCCTCCATGATGCCCCGGATGTGGTCGGCGAACTCGTCGAAGGGGGTCATGATGGTGGCGCCGCCGAAGGGGATGAAGCCCCGCTCCACGGTGTGCTGGGCCTGGGCGGCGCACTTGCCCAGGTTCTCCATCACCAGGCTGCCGGTGTCCAGCATGGCCTTCAGAGTCTCCTGGACGGGGGGCGCGCCCAGCACCCCCAGGCTGTAGATGACCGAGTTGCACATGGCCGGGGGGTTCAGCAGGGCCACCCCGCCGAAATTGGCGTACTTCTGGGGCAGGACCTTCTGGAACAGGAACCAGTCGGGGTCCTTCAGGAAGGCGTCGTAGTCCTCGTCCTGAAGGAACTGCTTGTCGATGTACTGGTAGGGGGTGTCGGCGGGCAGGTTGTGATAGGGGCCGGGGAACCGGCACTGAGTGGAGCCCGCCCGCTCCATGGCCGGGATGGGGAACACCGTGGGCATATAGACCAGGTCGGGCTCATACCGGTCCAGCAGGTGGTCCAGGGCGGCGTTCAGGGTGAAGGGATCGGTCATGGAGTCCTGGAAGCTGACGCCGTACTCCAGCTGGTAGAAGTTGTTCCAGGTGGGGATGAAGGGGACGCGGTCCGGTTCGTGAAGGGACACGGCGGTCTGCACGCGCATTCCGCGCTGGACGATGGGGGGAAGCTGATCCATCATGTTGACACGCTCCTTTTTCCTGATTTGTATGATTTCCGCCTCTCCGAAGGCGGTTCGGCACGGGATGGTCAGAGGGGCCGCCGCAGGCGGAGGTCGTCGCCGTAAAAGGTCAGTTCCTGATACAGCCCGGCGAGGCGGGAGATCAGCTGGGGACTGTACCGGCCGGACATCTGCTCCACAGACAGATTGGTGGAGATGATGGTGTGTTTGTCCGCCTGGAGGCGGCTGTTCACCACCTCGTACAGGGAGGACTGGACCAGGGGGGTCGTGAACTCGCTGCCCAGATCGTCCAGGATCAGCAGATCGCAGCCCAGATAGCGGCGGGTGTCGTCCCTGGCCTGGCGGCCCTCATCGCCGTCCCTGGTGAACTTGCGGGTCTCAAAGGCGGCGAACAGATTGACGGCGGTGTCGTACACCACGGAGAAGCCCCGTGAGGACACCTCCCGGGCGATGCAGCCGGACAGGAAGGTCTTGCCCAGGCCGGTGCCCCCGGACAGCAGCAGGTTTTTCAGAGGGTAGGCCGGGAACTGCCGGGCGAAACCCTCGCACACGGCGGCCACCCGCCGCATGTTTTCCCTGGGGGACCGGCCCTCTCCCTGCCAGGGCCGGTCGCTGTACACGTCCAGCCGCAGCTTGTCGAAGGACTGTTCCTCCGTCAGCCCCAGCAGGGCGGTGAGGGACTTCATCTGCTCCTCGGCGCAGAGGGCTTTCAGGCAGGCGCACATCTTCCCGTCTGCCCAGCCGGTGTCCCCGCAGAGGGGGCAGTCCGGGACTGCCTCCAGCTCCGCCGGGTCTGTGCCCAGCTCCTTCAGCAGGGCGGTCCGCTCCGCCTGAAGGGCCCGGTTCTTCTCCCGGATGGCGGCGATCTCCGGACCGTCGGGGTCGATGGGCCTGCCGCCGGTGGCCAGATGGGCCAGGTCGGCCATGGTGCCCCGCAGAGCGGCGTCCAGCTCCCTCAGCCGGGGAGAGCGGCCGTACAGCTCCCGTTCCAGGGCGAAGCGGCGGCGCTCCCCGGTCTCCTTCCGCCGGGCCAGACGGGCCGACGCCCGCTGGATCACGCTGGGTTCATACATGGGCGGTCAACTCCCTTCTCTCTCCTTTTCCTGCTGCTCCAAAAACCGGTCCAGCCAGTCATCGTTCTTTTTGATGCGCTCCCGGCTGGGCTGAAAGTCGGCGGGCGCTTTGGCGGCGGGCTTTCCGCCCTGCCGCTTCGGGGGCCTGTCCTCCGCTTTTACCTGCTCCGGGGTGCGCCAGCCGGCCTGCTGCCAGCGCTCCAGGATGCGGTCCATGTAGGGCCAGTTCATCCTGCCCTTCTGGTACACGGTGCGCTCGTAGGCCAGGCGGATGAGGGCGTCGCTGTGGCCGGCCTCCACCCACTTGGCGATGAACTCCCGCTCCCTCCCCACGGCGGGGCGGCGATCCGCCACTCCCACGGCGGACAGGACGGCCGATTCCCGTGCGTCGATGCGCTCCTGGAGCCGGAGGTATTCCTCCGCCCGCTCCGGGGTATCCACCCCCAGCCGCTTCCAGCGGAAGCCCTCCTGCTGGATGCGGGGCATCCGGGGCAGATAGCCGGGGCTGCCCCGCTGCTGCCGCTCTTCCTGGACCACATAGTGGGTCATGGTGAGGATCACCTCGGCGGGCAGGGCCAGATAGTCGTACAGGGTGTAGAGGCATTTCAGGTCGTTGTCGGTGAACACGCGGCCCAGGATTCGCTCCATCTCCTGATAGAGGGCCATGAAGTCGGGTTCCCGCTCCAGGGCGGCGTTGACCTCGCCCCGGGTGTACGCGGGGGGCGGGGCGTCCTCCGGCTTTGGGGGCTGCGGGGCGGGACCTCCGCTCTGGGTCAGGCCCAGGGCGGCCAGCCGCTCCAGCGCCCGGCTGAGCCGCGCGCCGTCCCAGCGGAGGGCGGCGGAGGCCTTTGCCTCGTCCCCGCCGCGCTCCAGCAGGGCCAGGTAGAGAAGGGCGCCGTCCCCGTCGCCGGACTCCACCAGCCGCCGGGCGGCCTGAGCCGACATGGACAGTATCTCGTTGGGCAGCAGCAGGGCTGTCATAGGGGCGTCCCTCCTCTCCGTGGAACTCTTGACCCTATTTTACATGATTGAGAGGGAATTGACAAGAGGGCGGCGCTAATTGTAAATTTTCTGCGACGTCCCGGAGAAAGGGTTGTCATAATCAAACGGATTATGTAAGATAAAAGGGCATCGACTTGAACTCTGGAAAGGAGCCCGCCATGAAAAAACGCATCCTCACCCTGCTGCTGGCCGCTGTACTGGCGTTCAGCTGCACCACCGCCACGGCCGCCGATACGCCGGAGCTCTCCCCCTTTGCCGACGTGTCTCCCGACAAATGGTACTATTCCTATGTGCTGGACCTGTACCGGCAGGGTGTTATCGGCGGGATGACGCCGACCAGTTATCAGCCCGGTGGGGCGGTGACCTGGGGACAGGCGTTCAAGCTGATCCTGGGGGCCATCGGGGTGAAGGCCGACGAGTCCAAAAACGACGGCCACTGGGCCGACGTCTATGTCCAGCCCGCCATCGACAACCGCCTGGTGTTCTCCTTTGACAGCGATTACCTGGATGAGCCGGTGGACCGGCTGTCCATCGCGCGGATGACCGCCAGGGCTATGGATCTGGTGGCCATCTCCGGCCCGTCGCCCTATGTGGACTGCGACGACGGCTACGCGGTGGAGCTGTATGAGAAGGGCATCATGGAAGGCGAGCTGAGGGACGGCGTCCGCCGCTTCTATCCCGACCCGGACGATCAAAACGTCACCAGGGCGGAGATGGCCGCCGTCATCTGGCGGGTGATGAACTCCGACTACACGAAGGACATGACCCGCGTGAGCAATTACTGGGTGGATCTGTTCGACAGTGTGCCCCGCTCTGATTTCACCCGCTCCCAATTCTACACCGATGACCGGGGCCGGGTCTGCTACAGCGCCGGCGAGTATATCCGCGGCGTGGACGTTTCCGAGCACAAGGGGATCATCGACTGGTACGCCGTGAAGGCGGACGGCATCGACTTCGCCATCATCCGGGTGGGCGGCCGGTACCTCAACTCCGGCGGCATCTTTGAGGACAAGTACTGGAGGCGGAATATCGAGGGCGCCCTGGCCGCCGGACTGAACGTGGGGGTCTACTTTTTCTCCCAGGCGCTCAACGAGCGGGAGGGGCTTCAGGAGGCCGAGTATGTCCTGGACCTCATTAAAGATTACAAGGATCAGATCGAGTTCCCGGTGGTGTGCGACTGGGAGTATTTGGGCAACTACTCCAGCACAAACCACGCCCGGACCTATTATTCCGAACCCGGCCCCGTCACCGACGGCATCGAGGCCTTCTGCCGGCGGGTGGAGCAGGAGGGCTATATGGCCGGGGTGTACTTCAACAAATACTGCGGGATGGTGAAAATGGATCTGTCCCGGTTGACCGATTATGAGTTCTGGTTTGACGAGTACACCAGTTATCCCAGCAGCCCCTACCACTTCCAGATCTGGCAGTATTCCTGCACCGGCAAGGTGGCGGGCATCAGCTCCAACACCGACATGAACCTTTGTTTCGTCCCCTACGCGCCGGTGAAGCCCGCTGTGCCGAGGCCGGAGCCGGAACCGGAACCGGAGCCGGAGCCCACGCCGGCGCCCGCCCCGGAGGAGACCCCGGCCCCGGCGGAGAGCGGACCGGCCGAATGAGACAGACAGAGCGGAGGACGCAGGTCCTCCGCTCTGTTTCCATATTTAGCCGATGAACTCGTGGAGCAGGGAGTCGGGGGGTACCAGCCCGGGGTCGATGGGCTCGAACCGGTCGAAGGCGGCCACCATATCCAGCAGCTCCCGGCGGCGGGGGTTGTCCTGGGGTACGGCGGCCATGATGGGCCGGGCGTAGGAGGCCATCACCGACACCTCATAGGCCAGAGAGGAGTCCAGCTTGATGTGGGCGGTGTCCTTGTAGGGGGAGATGTACAGCTTTTCCCCCCGGCGGACGTTGCCCCACATCTCTAGGGTCCCGGCCACATCGGTGCCCCGGTAGTTGTAGTCCCGGACGGCACGGCGGGTCAGCCGCAGCCAGGTGGCCTTGAATACGGTCTTCTCCCCGTCCCGGATGTCGCTCCGGGCGGAGATATAGAGCCGGGCGGCCTCCGGGTGGCGGCTGGTCAGGTCGGTGTTCAGGGCGTGGATGCCCTCGAAGATGGCTATCTCGTCTGGGCCCACCTTCAGGGGAGTGCCCTTGCTGTCGTTGCGCATCTGGCGGGCGAACTCGAAGTGGGGCACCAGTACCCACTCGCCCCTAGCCAGCTTCTCAAAGTGCTCGTCCAGCAGGTCCAGATCCATCATTTTCGGGGACTCGTAGTCGATGGAGCCGTCGGGAGTTCGGGGGGCGGTGCGGGGATTCTGATGGACAAAGTAGTCGTCCATGGACACAGCGTAGCTGCCGATGCCCCGGCGCTCCAGCTCCTCCCGGAGCTTGTGGGCGGTGGTGGTCTTGCCCGAGCCGGAGGGGCCGGACAGCAGCACCACCGGGCTCTGCTTCCGGTTCTCGCAGATCATATCCGCGCACCGGCTGATGGCCTCCTGATAGCGGGCGTCGCACTCCTCCATGAACCCCTTGGGGTCCCGGCGGGCGGCCTCGTTGATCTCAGCTAATTGATATGCCATAAAAAACTCCTTTACGCGCGTTTGAATTGCTTCTCCAGCTGCTTTTTGGTCAGCTCGATGGCCACCGGCCGGCCGTGAGGGCAGTATTTCACCGCGCCGCTCATGACCATCCGGGCCACCTCTTCCAGCTCCTCCTGGCCGGAGCGCCAGCCCCCCTTGATGGCCGCCTTGCAGGCCATGGTGTGGAGCAGTTCGTCCCGGACGCCGGCGGGGTCGGCGGTCCCCGTCACCCGCAGCCGCCGGGCCAGCTCCAGCAGGGCGGGCTCCATGTCCCCGGCGTCCAGATAGTCGGGGGCGGAGCGCACCGCCAGGGCGTTGGAGCCGAACTCCTCCAGCTCGAAGCCGAACCGGGAGAGCAGATCCGCCTGCTCCAGCAGCAGGGCCCGCTCCTCCGGAGCGGGGGTGAAGGTGAGAGGGGTCAGCAGCTCCTGGACCATGGGCTTGTAGTCCGCCGCCTTGAGCCGGTCGAAATTGGCCCGCTCGTGGGCGGCGTGCTTGTCGATGAGCAATACCTTCTCCCCCTGCTCCACCAGCACATAGGTGCGGAACAGCTCCCCCCGAACGACCCAGGGCTCCTCCTCGGGGGCGGGCTCAGGGGCGAGGGCAGGCTCTTCCTTCGCCCCCTCATCCGTCTCCCTGCGGGAGACACCTTCCCCCCTGAGGGGGGAAGGCTTGGGCGCGGGTTCGTCCACGGGCAGGGGCTTCACCCGGCGGAAGGGGGTGGGACTCACCGCCTTTGGCCGCTGGGGGGCCGGGCCGGCGCCCGCCTTATACTCCTCCACCGTCATCCGCTCCCCCACGGGGGCTTTTGGGGCGGTGTAGTCGTTGAGGGGCAGGGCGGACTGCTTTGGGGCGGGGACGGCGGAGCCGTGCCCCATGGGCAGCGGCAGTTTGGTCTGATGGGGGGTGACGGTGTCCTCCCCCCTGGGGGCGGCGGAGAGGGACGCCTGGGGCCGGGTGTGATCCCGGTCCAGGGCGGCCAGCGCCGCATAGTACACGGCGGTGTACACCGACTGTTCCTTCTGGAATTTGACTTCCGTCTTGGTGGGGTGGACGTTCACGTCCACCTCAGAGGGCCGCAGGGTCAGGTGGATGACACAGGCGGGGAATTTCCCCACCATCTTCTGATTTTTATATGCCTCCTCCACCGCGGCGGTCATCACCCGGCTCTTGACGTAGCGCCCATTGACGAAAAAGTGCTGATAGCCCCGGCTCCCCCGGCAGCAGGCGGGCAGGGAGATGAAGCCGGACACGGACATCCCTTCGCCGGAGCCGGTCACCGGCAGCAGACCCAGGGCGATGTCCCGGCCCAGCACGGCGTAGACGGCGCTCTTCAGCTGCCCGTCCCCGGGGGTGAGCAGTTCCTGCTTGCCGTCCCGGAGGAACTTCACCGACAGCTCCGGATGGGACAGCGCCACCCGCTGGACCACCGCGAATACGGCGGCCCCCTCAGCCACGTCCTTCTTCATGAATTTTAACCGGGCGGGGGTGTTGTAAAACAGGTCCCGGACGGAGAGGGTGGTGCCCTTGGGGCAGCCCGCCTCCTCCTGGGAGGTGACCACCCCGGCCTCCAGCGTCAGCACCGTGCCCAGGGCCTCGTCCTCCGTACGGGTGCGCAGCTCCACCAGGGACACCGCCGAGATGGCAGCCAGGGCCTCCCCCCGGAACCCCAGGGTGCCGATGGCCTCCAAATCGTACTCGGTGGCGATTTTTGACGTGGCGTGGCGGAGGAAGGCGGTGGCGGCCTGGTCCGCCGGGATGCCGCAGCCGTCGTCGCTTACCCGGATGAGGGTCATGCCCCCGTGGACGATCTCCACCGTGACGGCGGAGGCCCCGGCGTCGATGGCGTTCTCCATCAGCTCCTTCACCACGGAGGCGGGGCGCTCCACCACCTCGCCGGCGGCGATCAGATCGGCCACATGGGGGTCAAGCTGCTTGATAACGGGCATGGTCACACCTCCAGCAAAATGGTCACGGGGCCGTCGTTCTGGGAGAACACCTGCATGTCCGCGCCGAACTCCCCGTGCTCCACGGTGAAGCCGCGGGCGCGGCACTGGTCCATGAACCGCTCATACAGGGGGACGGCTAGGTCCGGCTTGGCGGCGTGGGAGAACCCCGGCCGCCGGGAGGACGTGTCGGCGTAGAGGGTGAACTGGCTCACCGCCAGGATGGAGCCCCCCACCGCCGCCAGATTCAGATTCATCTTCTCATTCTCGTCCTCAAAGATGCGGAGGCCGCAGACCTTGTCGGCCATCTTGTCGGCCTGGGTCTCGGTGTCGTCGGGGCCCACCCCCAGCAGCACCAGGAGGCCCCGGCCGATCTGGCCGTTGATGTTATCGTCGATCTCCACACGGGCGTTTTTCACCCGCGTCACCACCGCGCGCATACGTTTTCCTCCTCAGTTGGGGGCCGGGAGGAGCTTCACGCACTCCTCCAGCCCGATGCGGTCCTCCTCGGTGAAGTGTCCGGGCAGGACGCTGTCCATATCCAGCACCCCCCAGATGGTCCCGTCGGCTCTCCGCAGAGGGATGACGATCTCCGAGTGGGTGTTGCAGTCGCAGGCGATGTGCCCCGCGAAGCAGGCCACCTCCTCCACCACCTGGGACTGGTTTTCCTTCCAGGCCGTGCCGCAGACCCCCTTGCCGTACCCGATGCGGCTCACCGCCGGCCGGCCCTGGAAGGGGCCCACCGCCAGCTCATCCCCCTCCACCAGGTAGAACCCCGCCCAGTTGGCGTCAGGGAACGCCTGGGCCAGAACGGCGGAGAAGTTGGCCAGGGCGGCGGTGAGATTGGGAGCGTCCGCCGTGTAGAGGGCCAGCTGCTCCTTCAACATCCGATAGAACGCCGGCTTTTCGGCGGGATATTGGACTTCGATGTAGCTCATGGGCGGTCTCCTTTCGCTATTTGCCCACGCAGAACCGTTGGAAGATCAGGTCGGTGACGTCCTCCCGGACGGTGCGGCCGGTGAGCTCTCCCAGGGCGGACATGGCCTCCTCCACATCGGTCACCACCGCGTCGGGGGGCATCCCGGCGGACAGGGCCTCCGCTCCCCGGCGAATGGCCTCCCGGGCGCGGGAGGCCGCCTCCATCTGCCGGGCGTTGGTGAGGACGGTGGCGGAACCGTCCACCCCCGCCGGGAACAGGGCGGCCACCGCCTGTTCCAATTCATCCAGTCCCTTGCCAGTGGGCGCGGACACCTCCACCGCGAGGGGCAGCTTCGACGGGTCAAGGAACGGCCCCGGCGCGGGGGGCAAATCGCGCTTGGACCACACCAGGATCGTGGGCGCCAGGGCCGCGGCCCGTTCCAGAAGGGCTGTATCCTCCTCCGTCACCGGGCGGGAGGAGTCCCACAGCACGAAGATCAGCTCCGCCCCCTCCATGGCGGCCCGGCTGCGCTCTACCCCCAGCCGCTCCACCTGGTCGTCGGTGTCCCGGAGGCCGGCGGTATCGATGAGCCGGAGGGTCATCCCGGCCAGGTTTACCCGCTCCTCCACCGTGTCCCTTGTGGTGCCGGGGACGGGGGTGACGATGGCCCGCTCCCGGCCCAGCAGGGCGTTGAACAGGGTGGACTTCCCCGCGTTGGGCCGGCCCACGATGGCGCAGGGCACCCCCTCGTTGACGGCCCGCCCCCGGCGGTAGGTGGCGGCCAGATCGTCCAGCCGGCGGGCGGCCCCGTCCAGGGCCTCTCTCAGCTCGGCGGCCCGGAAGGGGTCGATGTCCTCGTCGGGATAGTCCAGCACCGCGTGGAAGTGGGCGCAGACCTCCGCCAGATCGTTGTAGATGTTGTCGATGGAGACGGCCAGGACGCCCCCCAGCTGGTTCGCCGCCTGCCGGACGGCGGCGGGGGTCTCGGCGTGGGTGAGATCGGCCACCGCCTCGGCCCGGGTCAGGTCCAGCTTGCCGTTCAAAAAGGCCCGGCGGGTGAACTCCCCGGCCTTTGCCTGCCGGGCCCCGGCGCGGAACAGGGCCTCCAGCCCCAGGGCCAGCGCCGCCGGCGAGCCGTGGCATTGGAGCTCGGCGGTGTCCTCCCCGGTGTAGCTGTGGGGTGAGCGGGAGACGGTGGCCAGGCACCGGTCGATGACCGCGCCGTCCGCGTCCCGCAGTTCGCCGTAGACCAGCGTCCGGTCGGGCCGGGAGGACATGGGGCCGCCGTGGGCGGGGGTGAACACCCGGTCCAGCACGGCCACGGCGTCCGGCCCGGACAGGCGCAGGATGCCGATGGCGGTGGGGACAGGGGCCGTGGCAATGGCGGCAATGGTATCGTTCATAAACTCAAACCTCTTACGAGAGCTTCTGTTTCAGCTGATAGAGCAGGTTCATGGCCTCGATGGGGGTCAGGGTCTCCACGGAAGTGGAGCGCAGGGTGTCCAGCACGGCGGAGCCCGCCATATCCCCCAGGGAGAACTGATCGTCCGCCGGGGCGGAACTTTGGACGGGGGCGGTCCCGCCCCGCTCCTCCAGCTCGGAGAGGATGGCGCGGGCCCGGTCGATGACCTTGGCGGGCACCCCGGCCAGCTTTGCCACCTCGATGCCGTAGCTCTGGTCCGCTCCGCCGGGGACGATCTTCCGCAGGAACACGATGCCGTCCCCCCGCTTTTTGGCGGCGATATGGTAGTTTTTCACGCCCTCAATGGCGCTTTCCACCTCGGTGAGCTCGTGGTAGTGGGTGGCGAACAGCGTTTTCGCCCCTAATTTCTTCTTGTCGGCGCAGTATTCCAGCACCGCCCGGGCGATGGACATGCCGTCGTAGGTGGAGGTGCCCCGGCCGATCTCGTCCAGCACCAGCAGGGATTTGCTCGTTGCGTTTTTCAGCATCTGGGCTACCTCGGTCATCTCCACCATGAAGGTGGACTGGCCGGCGGACAGGTCGTCGGACGCGCCGATGCGGGTGAACACCCGGTCCACCGCCCCGATCCGGGCGGACCTGGCCGGCACGAAGGAGCCCATCTGGGCCATGAGGACGATGAGAGCCACCTGGCGCATGTAGGTGGACTTGCCCGCCATGTTGGGCCCGGTGATGATGGCCAGCCGGTCCGCCCCGCCGTCCATATAGGCGTCGTTGGGGACAAAAAGGCTGTCCTTCAGCATCCTCTCCACCACCGGGTGGCGGCCCTCTTTGATGTCGATGACGCCGCTGTCGTCCACCAGGGGGCGGCAGTAGCCGTTCTCCACCGCCACGGCGGCAAAGGAGGTGAGCACGTCCAGCGATGCCACCCCGGCGGCGGCCTGCTGCACCTGCCGCACCCGGCCGGCGGCGGTCTCCCGCAGCTCGGAGAAGAGCTGGTATTCCAAAGCGACTACCCGGCTCTGGGCGGAGAGGATCTCATGCTCCAGGTCCTTCAGCTCCTGGGTGAAGAACCGCTCGCAGTTCACCAGGGTCTGCTTGCGGATGTAGTCGTCGGGCACCAGGGAGAAATAGCTCTTGGACACCTCGATATAGTAGCCAAACACTTTATTGTAGCGCACCTTCAGGCTCTTGATGCCGGTGCGCTCCTTCTCCCGGGTCTCCAGGGCGGCCACCATATCCGCTCCGTGGTCCAGCACGTCCCGGAGGTGATCCACCTCCTCGTTGTAGCCCCGGCGGATGAAGTCGCCCTCCCGGATGGTGAAGGGAAGGCGGTGGCCGTCCTCGTCGTCCCGGATGGCGGAGCGGAGGAGGGCCTGTAAGTCCTGAAGCTCCGTGAACCGCTCCAAAAAGCCGAACCGGCGGGGGGCCGCCTGGGCCAGAGGGGCGGCCTGTCCGGCCAGCTCGGGCAGGACCCCCAGCCCCTCGGCCAGGGTGAGCATGTCCCGGGCGTTGGCGCTGCCGTAGGACACCTTGCCGATGAGCCGTTCCAGATCGGGCACCCGCCGGAGGGTCAGGGACAGCTCCTCCCTTGTCACCGAGTCCCCCACCAGAGCGGCCACCTGGTCCTGCCGCACGGCGATGGCCGCCGGGTCCCGGAGGGGCTGCTCGATCCAGGAGCGGATGAGCCGGTGGCCCATGGGGGTGCGGGTGCGGTCCAGCACCCACAGCAGAGAACCCTTCTTCTCCTGGCCCCGGATGGTCTCGGTGAGCTCCAGGGTCCGGCGGGCGGTCAGGTCCAGCTCCAGATATTTCGGTCCTGTCCCGCCGCCCAGCTCCAGGGCGGTGAGGTGGCTGAGGTCGGTCTTCTGGGTCTCCTTCAGATAGGCGGCCAGGGCCCCGGCAGCCTGCCAGCAGAGCAGGGCGCCGATGTCGTCCTCGGGCAGTTCCCTGCCGGCCTCCACCAGACCGCAGGAGATCAGAGCCTCCCTGGCCTGGGCGGGGCGGAAGGGGGCCTCGCCCCCGTTCTCACAGAGGCAGCCCAGCCGGTCCTTCAAAAAGTCCGTCAGCTCCTTTTCAGAGGCCGCCCCGTCGGACAGGATGGCCTCGCTGGGGGGGCAGGCGGACAGCCGGTTCAGCAGATGGGTCAGCCAGCCCTCCCCGGTGAAGGGGACGGCGGTGAACTGGCCGGTGGACAGATCGCACTGGGCCAGGGCGGCCCCGGCGCTGTCCTCGTAGACGGCGCAGATGAAGTTGTTGCGGCTCTCGTCCAGCATCACGTCGTCCATGGCGGTGCCGGGGGTGACGATGCGGATGATGTCCCGGTCCACCAGGCCCTTTGCCAGGGCCGGGTCCTCCATCTGCTCGCAGATGGCCACCTTGTACCCCCGCTTGATGAGCCGGGCAATGTAGTTCTGGGCGGAGTGGTAGGGCACGCCGCACATGGGCACCCGCTGGTCCTCCGGCTTGCCCCGGTCCCGGGTGGTGAGGGTGAGGCCCAGCTCCTCGCTGCCCAGCCTGGCGTCGTCGTGGAACATCTCGTAGAAATCGCCCAGGCGGAAGAACAGCAGACAGTCAGGGTACTGCTCCTTGATCTGCCAGTATTGCCGCATCATGGGGGTCAGCTCGGCCATAGTCTCTCCCTCTTTCTCCGGAAACGGCGGGGATTACTCCCCGCCGCTGTAATCGGTGATCACGTAGACGTATTTGATGTGCTGGATATCGGCGGCAGGCTCCACCACCGCGTAGCGGCTGATGCCGTCCGCGTCGGTGCGGAGGTCTTTGACGCTGCCCACCAGGAGGTCCTCCGGGTACACCCCGCCCAGGCCCGAGGTGGCGACCTGGTCTCCCGCCACCAACTGGGCGTCCTCCGGCAGGAAGGACAGCTTCAAAAGCCCCTCCAGCATCAGGGTGAAGTCCCCCTGGAGGATGGCGTCCGTGTCGGCCCGGGCCACCCGCCCGCCCAACTGGGCGTCGGGGTCCAAAATGGTGGTGACGGCGGCCCAGTTGAGGCCGACCTCGGTGACGACGCCCACCAGATTGCCGTACTGGTCTATCACGCAGTCGTTCTCGGCCACCCCGTCGGCAGTCCCCCGGTCGATCATAATCCCGGCCTCCCAGTTGGAGGTGGAACGCCGGGTGACCGAGGCGTCCTCATAGGTGAGCTCGGGCCGCTCCTCCGCCAGACCCAGCAGGTCCTTCAGCCGTTCGTTCTCCCGGACGGCGTCCTCCCCGTTTCGGGCGGCCTCCTCCATCTCGGCCAGCCGCTGATGCAGGGCCTCGTTCTCCGCCATCAGCTCCTCATAGCGAAATGTGCGGTCATACTGGCCCTGGGCCCAGTCGGTCACCCAGGCGGAGACGGCGCGCACCGGGGTGGCCAGCACCTCCAGCACCTCCGCCAGCGGGTTGACGCCCAGGATATAGGAGCCCAGAGCGATCACCGCCGCCAGCAGGGCCGCCGCGATCAGCAGGAGCCCTCCGTTGTCCTTGAAAAACTGCTTCATACCGTACTCCTCTCAGGGGTGAAAGGGGAAAAGGCCGAAGTCCTCCTCCAGCACCCGGCCCAGCCGGAACAGGGGAAGGCCCACCACGTTGCCGTAGTCCCCGGAGATGCCCTCCACCAGCAGGGCGCCCCTTCCCTGGATGCCATAGGCCCCCGCCTTGTCCATGGGCTCGCCGGTAGCGATATAGTCCCTGATGTCCGACTCGCTCAGAGGGCGGAAGCGGACGGCGGTGTTTTCGTGGAAGGTGACCGACTTCCCGCCGTGGATCACGGTGACCCCGGTGTAGACGTGATGCTCCCGGCCGGACAGGGCGGACAGCATGGCAAAGGCGTCCTCCTGGCTGTGGGGCTTGCCCAGGATGGCGCCCTCCAGGGCCACCACCGTGTCGGCGGCGATGATGAGGGGCTCCGGCCCCTCCAGAGCGGCCACGGCGGACGCCTTCCGGCGGGACAGTTCTTCCACCATACGGGCGGGAGGGGTGCCCGGGGCTGTGGCCTCGTCCACGTCAGAGACGTGGACCCGGAAGGTCAGGCCAACCTGGGTGAGCAGTTCCCGCCGACGGGGAGACTGTGACGCGAGGATGATATCCATTCAGATTGACTCCTTTTGAGCTCTCCCCCCTGGGGGAAGGTGCCCCCGCAGGGGGCGGATGAGGGGGGCGCGTTTTATTCCACGTCCCGGTAATAGAGGCCCCGGGTGTAGCCGTTGGGGACGTAATTCCCCTCGCCCCGGTAGCGGTCCAGCACCTGGGCGCACTCCACGCCGTTCTCGGTAGTGAACAGCAGGCGGAGGGCGGACACGCCGGCCCGCTTATAGTCGGCCTCCCTGTCCGCCAGGTACAGCTTGTTGGCGTTGAGGATCTCGTTGCGGCAGCCGGGGGCCCGCTCCACCGGAAAACGGACGCCCTTCCGGTCGGTGAGCAGATTCACGTTCCCGCACACGCACTTGCCCGACTGGTTTTTGACGGCGCAGTTCTCGGTGATCATCAGGGGCAGGCGGCCGTAGGCGATGAGCTCCACCGGGACGGCCTTGGCCAGGTCCCGGATCTGGGCCAGCTTCAGCTCAAAGGAGGCGGTGAGGGTCTCGAACCCCATCCGCTTGTACTCCTTGATGGCCTGGCTGTTGAACACGTGGAGGCCGAAATCCCCCCGGAGGCGGAACCCCAGCTCCCGCGCCAATGAGACAGAGCCCAGGTTGCCCAGAAACGCGTCGGCCACGCCGGCCTTCCGGCAGACCTCCAGCTGACGGCGGAGCTCGTCCAGCTCCCGGTCCAGGCAGATGCGGGGCAGCGCCGCCGCCACGGGCACCTGCCGGTCCATCACCGCCCGGATCTCATCCGGGTGGGCGGCGATCTCCCCAGCGGGCAGGAGGATCAGATCGGGCCTGCGCTTCAAAAGTTCAAAGGTGAGCTGCTCCGCGCGCCGGAGGGACACCTGAATGGCCGGCTGTCCGCGGAAATTCTCGTACCGGGCGCCCATGCTGTACTGCCCGTGGCGGCGCTCCGGAAGGACGGTCCGCTGGCGGGACAGCTCCTCCAGGGCCTGACGCCGCAGGCCGTTGACAGCCGACAGGGGGACAGACAGCCCGTCCTCTACCAGGGCGAAGGTCCGCTCCGCCCGGTAGGGGGTGCCGCCGGTCTTGGAGAGCTGGGCCTCCACGATCTCCCGGGTCACGGGCCGGTTCCGGGCCAGCTCGGGCAGCTCGCCGGAGACGGTAGCCTGACGGCCTTCCGGGTCCTCCACGCCCACCTGGATGGGCTGGCCCACGCGGACCATGGCGTAGAGCTTCACCGGGACACGGGGGCCTTCTCCCTTTTCGATGGCCGCCCGGGCGGCGGCGAACAGCTCTTTTGGCTCGGAGGCGTCCTGCCGGACGCCGAACATATCGGGGCCCTTCTTCCCGGTAAAATATCCGTCGGTAAAGCCCTGGCGGGAAAATGCCTGCTCCAGCCGGCGCATCTCCGCCGGAGAGGGCTCCCGTCCGTCCATCAGAGCGGAGGCGTAGGTCCTGGTGACGATGTAGACGTATTCGGGGCGCTTCATGCGCCCTTCGATCTTGGCGCAGGCCACCCCCATGCTCTCAAGCTCCTTCAGATGGCCCGCCAGGGACAGGTCCTTCAGGGACAGGGGATAGCGCTCTGCCAGTTCGTCCCCCCAGCCGTAGGGCAGGCGGCAGGGCTGGGCGCACATCCCCCGGTTGCCGCTGCGCCCGCCGATGACGGAGGACATGAAGCACTGGCCGGACCAGCACATGCACAGTGCCCCGTGGACGAACACCTCGATCTCGATAGGGGAGCGCTCACAGATATAGGCGATGTCCCGCCCGGACAGCTCCCGGCCCAGCACCACCCGCCTCATCCCCAGGTCTGCCGCCGCCTTGACGCCGTCCAGGTTGTGGATGGTCATCTGGGTGGAGGCGTGGACGGGCAGGTCGGGTGCCACCTGGCGCAGGATGCGGACGATGCCCATGTCCTGCACCAGCACCGCGTCCGCCCCCAGCCGGGAGGCCTCTATGGCGCACTCCGCCGCCGCGGCCATCTCCCGGTCGGAGCAGAGGGTGTTCAGCGTCAGATAGACCTTTACCCCCCGCAAATGGCAATAAGAAACCGCCTCCGCGAGCTCCTCGGAGGTAAAATTCCGGGCGCCGCGGCGGGCGTTGAATTGTCCGAATCCCAGGTAGACCGCGTTGGCCCCGCCGCAGACAGCGGCGCGCAGGGCCTCCGGACTGCCCGCGGGGGCCAGCAGTTCCATGAGCGCTCCTCCGATGATGGGTTATCTCTTCTGCTGGAGCTTGAAGATCTCCCGCTTCGCCTCGCTGAGTTCCATCTTCATTTTGGAGTTCTCCTCCATCAGCTCCTTGCACTGGCGGCGGAGATTCTCGGAGGCGTCCTGCTCCTTGAAGCGGTCGTCGGCGATGTTGAAGGCGGTGAGGACGGCGCAGTCCAGCTGGGAGATGCTGCCCCCCTGGCCGGTCTCCTTCATTTTGGCGTCGACATAGCCGGCTACCTTGCGGATATAGTCCTCTCCCTCGGCTGCCAGCAGGGTATAATTCAGCCCTCCCACGGTGACGGTGACGCGGTTTTGCATGGCGGTCTCCTCCCTTATTTATTTCTAAATACATATTATAACACATTACTTGGGAAAAGGGAATAAAAAATCCCCCTGCACGGGGGATTTTTTAGAGAGCCGGTGACGGCGGCCCCTACTCCATCTCTTTCAGGCAGTATTCGATCATGCTGACCACCATGTTGTTGAAGCTGGTGCCGTTCTCGGCGGCCAGTTTGTCTACCTGTTCCGCAATGTCTTCGGATATATAGAGGCTCTTATAAATGCCCTTTCCCTTTTTCTTGGCTGATTTGGGTTCAAACGGCATCGTTCTCCCCTCCTTCATTAGAAATTCTAACTGAAATTTCTAATGACTAATATATGAGAATATCTGTTGTATTTTCTCATATATCGTGATATACTCGGTTTACCAGGAATTAGAAGGGAGAACATACTGTGAAATCCATGAAAAAAGTGACCCTGCTGGTGGGGCCGGAGGTCTACGACTTTTACGAGCGGGTGGGAAAACAGGCCGGGGACCTGCCGGTGGAGCGGGTCATGGCCGACGCGCTGTTCAAGTTGGCGGGGGAGCTGTCCCTGGAGGCGCTGCACAAGAAGGGGAGCCGTCCCCAATAAAAATCCCTTGACAAAGGAGATTTTCCATACTAAAATGCGTGTCATACGGGAGCGCGCGGCAGCCAGCCGTGAACTCAGGACCCGCGAGAAATCTGTTCGCCCTGAGGCTTGAGCGGTCTCAGGGCGGTTACTTTTTCTTGAAAGAAAAAGTAACCAAAAAGAACTTTAACTGAAGGGCGCGCCGCGCCTTCACCGCCGGACAGGAGCGGCGGCAAATCCAAAAAGGAGTGCTTTTCATGAAAAACACCGACAAGACCATGGAACAGATCGTCAACCTGTGCAAGGGACGGGGCTTCATCTTCGCCGGCAGCGAGATCTACGGCGGTCTGGCCAACACCTGGGACTACGGCCCCCTGGGCGTGGAGCTGAAAAACAACGTGAAAAAGGCCTGGTGGAAGAAATTCGTCCAGGAGAACCCCTACAACGTGGGGCTGGACGCCGCCATCCTCATGAACCCCCAGGTGTGGGTGGCCTCCGGCCACGTGGGCGGCTTCTCCGATCCGCTGATGGACTGCAAGGAGTGCCACGAGCGCTTCCGGGCCGACAAGGTCATCGAGGACTGGTGCCAGGAGAACGGTTTTGAGCTGGGGCACAGCGTGGACGCCATGAGCCAGACCCAGATGAAGGACTTCATCGAGGAGCACAACGTCCCCTGCCCCACCTGCGGCAAGCACAACTGGACGGACATCCGCCAGTTCAACCTGATGTTCAAGACCTTCCAGGGGGTCACTGAGGACGCCAAGAACACCGTGTACCTCCGGCCCGAGACCGCCCAGGGCATCTTCGTCAACTTCCAGAACGTCCAGCGCACCACCCGCCGCAAGCTGCCCTTCGGCGTGTGCCAGGTGGGCAAGTCCTTCCGCAACGAGATCACCCCGGGCAACTTCACCTTCCGCACCCGGGAGTTCGAGCAGATGGAGCTGGAGTTCTTCTGCACCCCCGGCACCGAGCTGGACTGGTTCGCCTACTGGAAGGATTTCTGCCACAAGTGGCTGCTGGACCTGGGCATGAGGGACGAGAATCTGCGCCTCCGGGACCACGAGCCCGAGGAGCTGTCCCACTACTCCAACGCCACCACCGACTTCGAGTTCGTCTTCCCCTTCGGCTGGGGCGAGCTGTGGGGGGTGGCCTCCCGCACCAACTTCGACCTGACCGCCCACCAGAACACCTCCGGCAAGGATCAGACCTATTACGATCAGGAGAAGAACGAGCACTATATCCCCTATGTCATCGAGCCCTCCCTGGGCGCGGACCGTGTCACCCTGGCCTTCCTGGTGGACGCCTATGACGAGGAGGTGGTGGACGCCGCCAAGAACGACGTGCGCACCGTCCTCCATCTCCACCCCGCTCTGGCCCCCTTCAAGTGCGCGGTGCTCCCCCTGAGCAAGAAGCTGGCGGACAAGGGCCGGGAGATCCAGGCCATGCTCTCCAAATACTTCATGGTGGACTACGACGACGCCGGCTCCATCGGCAAGCGCTACCGCCGGCAGGACGAGATCGGCACCCCCTGGTGTGTCACCGTGGACTTCGACACCGTGGGCGACGCCGACAAGGCCGGGGACAACGCCGTCACCATCCGGGACCGGGACACCATGGAGCAGGTCCGGGTGCCCATCGACCAGCTGAAAGCCTGGCTGGACGGGAAGCTGGACTACTAAGCGGAAATGAAGGGCTTTTTCGGGTATTTCCTGTTTCAGCGCCGCCCGCCGGAGGAAGGTTCCGCCGGACGGAGGGTGGCTTTTTGGCTGTGGAATGCGCTTCTGCTGGCGGGAGCGGCCATTGCGCTGGGTCTCATCTCCCTGGCGCTGGCCACCGGCAGCAACTACGGATGGGTCGTTTTTTGGGACTATTTTGCCCATCCGGGGCTGATCGTTCTCAACCTGCTGCCGCCGCTGGTGCTGGCCGCCCTGCTGTACGGGCTGCTGGGGCGGGCCTGGCTGGCCTATGCCCTCACCGCGCTGCCGGTGCTGGCCCTGTCCTTTGCCAACTACTATAAGCTGGCCTTCCGGGACGACCCGGTCATCGCCACGGACTTGACCCTGCTGAACGAGGCGGGCAAGATGACGGAGAACTACGCGCTGTTCCTGTCCGACAAGCTGATCGCCGCGCTGGCGCTGGCAGCTCTCAGCATTGTGCTGCTGGCGCTGCTGGCCAGAGGCAAACCGCGCTGGCCGGGGCGGGTGGCCGTCGGCGCGGCGGCAATCGTGGCAGCGGCGGCGCTGGTCCCCTCCTATACCGATGTCGCGGTCTATACGCGGAACGCCGCCTTTGAGCACCTCAACCAGTGGGCCTCCACCCAGCAGTATATCGCGCGGGGGCTCCTGTATCCTTTCCTGCACAGTGTTCCGGACGCCATCCCCCATCCGCCGGAGGGCTATTCGGAGCGTGAAGCGGAGGAGCTGCTGTCCCGGTATGAGGACGCGGACATCCCGGAGGACAAAAAGGTCAATATCGTGGGGATCATGCTGGAGGCCTTTGCCGATTTCTCCGGCTTTGAGCAGATCGAGTTCCAGCAGGATGTATACGCCGGCCTTCATGCCCTGGAAGCGGAGAGCTATTCCGGCACGCTGCTGACCAACATCTTTGCCGGGGGCACCGTCAATACCGAGCGGGGCTTTCTCACCGGCGATCCCTCCGGGGAATATGCCCCCCGGGCCAAGACAAGTTCCTATGTGTGGTACCTGAAGGACCAGGGCTATCGGACCTCCGGCGACCATCCCAGCTTCCAGTGGTTTTACAACCGGGAAAACGTCAATGCCTATCTGGGCTTCGACAGCTATCGGTATGTGGAGAACTATTACACTCAGTTCACAAATGGATGGGTCGCCAACGACGTGATTTTTATGCCTGAGCTCACCGCTTCTATCCAGGAGCAGCTCAAGGACGCGGCGCCGCTGTTCTCCTTCTCGGTCTCCTACCAAGGACACGGACCCTATACCACGGACCAATGCTGGTGGGGCGGGGTGGACGATTATATCGCCAACTATGAGCTGGATACAGAGAGCCGGTATATCCTGGCCAATTATCTGGGCTCGGTCATGGATACGCAGAGCCGCCTGCTTGCCATGGCAGATACTTTCCGCGCCAGCGACGAGCCCATCGTCCTGGTGGTATTTGGCGATCACAAGCCCTGGCTGGGCAACGGAAACTCCGTATATAACGCGCTGGGTATTGACCTTTCTCAGTCCACGGATGAGAGTATCTACACCTATTGGTCCACGCCCTATCTGATCTGGGCCAACGACGCGGCAGAGAAGGCCATCGGGCATGACCTTGTGGGCGAGGGTCCCACCGTTTCCCCCTGTTTTCTGATGGATGTGCTGTTTGAACAGCTTGGCTGGGAGGGGGACGCCTATATGCAGGCGGTCCGCTCCTGCCGGGCGGCGGTACCTGTGGTGCATACCGCTGGGTTCTACCTCACCGCCGACGGGACGCTGACCCGTCAGTTGGATGAGACACAGGCGGAACTGGTCCGGCAGCTGGAGAATCTGGCATACTACAGGAAGCATCACTTTTTGTATTGAGCGCGCGCGGTCTCCCGCCATGAGACGGGGGACCGCGATTTTTTCCGGCGCCGCCGCAAAAAAATGTTGACAACTGCCTCGAAACAGGGTATACTAACTCTCGCCCCTGTTTAGGGCGGCACTATGGCGGCGTAGCTCAGTTGGCTAGAGCACTCGGTTCATACCCGAGTTGTCACCGGTTCGAATCCAGTCGCCGCTACCAATCCCGGAGAAGCGGCGAGGGAGCCGCCTCTCCGGGCTATCCCCAATATCCGCCCGCCTCGGGCACCGCGGCCCGGTGGTCAAGCGGCTAAGACACCGCCCTTTCACGGCGGTAACACGGGTTCGATTCCCGTCCGGGTCACCAATACGGAGGCTTAGCTCAGCCGGTAGAGCGCTTGCTTCACACGCAAGAGGTCACAGATTCGAGTTCTGTAGTCTCCACCAAAAAGGCTCAAATTCGCAAGGATTTGAGCCTTTTTCATAACTTTTTTGCGATTTTTAATTTGGGTCAGCGTTTGGGTCAAGGGGCGACCCAGACCGTGACCCAGATGGCGAAAGGATACAGTGGACGCAATGGTTTTCAACGGATCCTATGCGTTTTGAAACGGAAAAGTTGTTATTTCCGCACCTTTTGTGTTTTGCCCTTTTGCTGGCTGTTTTGACACCAATTTGACACCTGATCGACACTCCAGCAGGGTAGCTTTTTATGCAGAGAGCGGCGGCCAAAGCCGCCGCTCTCCGTGGAGCGACCCCGCCGGGGTGCCTTTTATTGTTCTATTTGTATTGTTACCCTGTCGTCTGTGACAGGGGGGTGGGATAGATATGATGGGATACTCATGGGCGATTCCCGACGATGAGCCAAAGCCGAAGGACGCGAGAATCAAGAGCGGAAAATATGTTAAGAAAAAGCCTGAACAGGAGTAATTAACTGTGAAAAAATCTTCATTTGTGTTTATCATAATGGCAGCGATATATCTTATTGTTGCTATATTAGATTGCTTTGGCTTGATGGAAATTACCGACAATATTTTATTGGGCTTATCATTGTCCGCCCTCCTATCTGCAACCAGTGATATTTTATATAATATTGGGTGGAAAAGAGCTGCAACTAATGAATTTAATTATATAATACTGGTGTCACTAGAATTCTTATCAGAGAAACAAGCAAAGAATATTCCCATCACTAATCCTAACGTTAACATTAAAGGTGTTATGCAATACATTAGGGGGATGAGCAAAAATCATGAAAATGCGGTGCATCCTGTTAAATATGAGAAGAAGAAATTTATAACAGTTTTGAGAGCAGGTTCACAAGTTTCTTTCATCCTTTCGATTACAGTTTTTATCCTCCTACCGTTTCTTTCACTTCCATTTCAAAGCCCTATCTCTACTTCTTTAACTTTAATCGCTTTTTCTGCAATGTGTTTTAACTTATATCTTGCTGAGGCCATATCGGACATTTCAAATAAACGAAACGACGATTTTATGAATAAGGAACAAGTGATTATCCAGACGGCATATCCTGATTTTTACTATTTCCTTAATGCGCGATTGCAGCCGGATGGGGAAAATGTTCCTGTGGAGGAAGTACAAGAGGTGAAAACAGATGCCCACTCTTGAATGGATCGGGAAAAGCAAGGTCATCAACCACCACCAGGAGGTTCCCTACCGGGTGCTGGAGCGGCGATACAGTTTTGACGTGGCGGGCCAGCACGACGCCGACAACGGCAGTGAGAACATGATCATCCGTGGTGACAATCTGGAGGCGCTGAAGGCCCTGCTACCTCGGTATGAGGGGCGGGTCAAGTGCATCTATATTGATATAATCATGCAGATTTTGATACAAAGCCGAGGAAAAATTAAAAAGTGTGCCTTTGCGGTGTAATTTTTCGCTTG
>CANRIW010000016.1 GCA_947630785.1 uncultured Oscillospiraceae bacterium
GAGTTCCCCGAGCTGGTGGACCCCCGCACCGGCGAGACCCTGATGAAGCGCACCGTGCTGATCGCCAACACCTCCGATATGCCCGTGGCCGCCCGTGAGGCGTCCATCTACACCGGCATCACTATCGCCGAGTACTTCCGCGACATGGGCTACGACGTGGCCGTCATCGCCGACTCCACCTCCCGCTGGGCCGAGGCTCTCCGTGAGATGTCCGGTCGTCTGGAGGAGATGCCCGGCGAGGAGGGCTACCCCGCCTATCTGGCCTCCCGTCTGGCCCAGTTCTATGAGCGGGCGGGCGCCGTGTCCTGCCTGGGCACCGACGAGCGGGCCGGCTCCCTCACCGCAGTGGGCGCCGTGTCCCCTCCCGGCGGCGACCTGTCCGAACCCGTGTCTCAGGGCACCATGCGCATCGTCAAGGTGTTCTGGGCCCTGGACGCCTCCCTGGCCTATAAGCGCCACTTCCCGGCCATCAACTGGCTGAACTCCTACTCCCTGTATCTGGACTCTCTGAAGCCCTGGTTCGACGAGAATCTGGGCCGGGACTTCCTGAAGAACCGGGAACAGGCCATGGGCCTGCTCCAGAGCGAGGCCAGCCTCAACGAGATCGTCCAGCTGGTGGGCAAGGACTCCCTGAGTCCCAACGACCAGTTGACGCTGGAGTCCGCCCGGATGGTCCGCGAGGACTTCCTCCAGCAGAACTCCTTCGTGGACATCGACTCCTTCTCCAGCTATGACCGGCAGGAGAAGCTGCTGTCCATGATCCTCTACTATGACAAGCTGTGCCGGGACGCCATCGCCAAGGGCGCCCCCGCCGCGAAGCTGTTCGAGATCCCCGCCCGCGAGCGGGTGGGCCGGGCCAAGTCCGTCCCCGCCGAGGAGTACACGAAGGTCTATGCAGACATCGTGGCCGACATGGAGCGGGAGATAGACGAAGTGACCAGAAAGGCAGGTGAGGAGCTGTGATCCGAGAGTACAAGACCATCCAGGAGATCGTCTCCCCGCTGATGATGGTCAAGATGGTGGAAAACGTCACCTATGACGAGCTGGTGGAGGTGGAGCTGCCCGACGGCGGCATTCGCCGGGGCAAGGTGCTGGAGGTCAACGGCGACACCGCCGTGGTCCAGCTGTTCGAGTCCGCCGCCGGCATCAACCTGGCCGAGTCCAAGGTCCGTTTCCTGGGCCACCCCCTCCAGCTGGGCGTGTCCGCCGACATGCTGGGCCGGGTGTTCAACGGCATGGGCGTGCCCATCGACGGCGGCCCCGACATCCTGGCTGAGGAGTACCGGGACATCAACGGTCTGCCCATGAACCCCGCCGCCCGGGACTACCCCAACGAGTTCATCCAGACCGGCATCAGCACCATCGACGGCCTGAATACCCTGGTCCGCGGGCAGAAGCTGCCCATCTTCTCCGGCTCCGGCCTGCCCCACGCCAATCTGGCCGCCCAGATCGCCCGTCAGGCCAAGGTGCTGGGGGACGACGCCGGCAACTTCGCCGTGGTGTTCGCCGCTATCGGCATCACCTTCGAGGAGTCCGAGTTCTTTGTGCAAGAGTTCCGCCGCACCGGCGCCATCGACCGCACGGTGCTGTTCACCAACCTGGCCAACGACCCGGCCGTGGAGCGCATCTCCACCCCCCGTATGGCCCTGACGGCGGCCGAGTATCTGGCCTTCGAGAAGGACATGCACGTGCTGGTCATCCTGACCGACATCACCAACTACGCCGAGGCTCTCCGCGAGGTCTCCGCCGCCAAGAAGGAGGTCCCCGGACGGCGGGGCTTCCCGGGCTACCTGTACACCGACCTTGCCACCATGTACGAGCGGGCCGGCCGCCAGCTGGGCAAGCCCGGCTCCATCACCATGATCCCCATCCTCACCATGCCCGAGGACGACAAGACCCACCCCATCCCCGACCTGACCGGCTACATCACCGAGGGGCAGATCATCCTGTCCCGGCCGCTGTACCGCCAGGGCATCAATCCCCCGGTGGACGTGCTGCCCTCCCTGTCCCGTCTGAAGGACAAGGGCATCGGCGTGGGCAAGACCCGGGAGGACCACGCCAGCACCATGAACCAGCTGTTTGCCGCCTATTCCACCGGCAAGGACAACAAGGAGCTCATGTCCATCCTAGGCGAGGCCGCTCTGACCCCCACCGATCTGCTCTACGCCAAATTCGCCGACGAGTTCGAGAAGCGGTACGTCAACCAGGGGTACGAGGAGAACCGGTCCATCGAGGAGACCCTGAATCTGGGCTGGGAGCTGCTGTCCATCCTGCCCACCTCCGAGCTGAAGCGCATCAAGCCTGAGCTGATCGAGAAGTATCTGCCCAAAAAGGAGGGCTAAACAATGGCCGCAACCGTTGTGAATCCCACCCGAATGGAGCTCACCCGGCTGAAGGGCAAGCTGCGCACCGCCCAGCGGGGCCACAAGCTGCTGAAGGACAAGCGGGACGAGCTGATGAAGCAGTTCCTGGAGACTGTCCGTGAGCTGCGGACCCTCCGGGCCCAGGTGGAGCAGGAGCTGATGAAGGTCCACAGCTCTTTCACCGTGGCCTCCGCCCTGATGAGCGGCCCCGCCATGGAGCAGGCCCTGATGTACCCCAAGCAGAGCGTGGAGCTGTCCATGACCTTCCGCAACGTGATGAGCGTCAACGTGCCGGAGTACCACTACAAGACCCGCACCGACGACGCCGGGGACATCTTCCCCTACGGCTTCGCCGCCACCTCCGGCGAGCTGGACGGCGCCGTGGCCGCCCTGGGCGAGGTGTTCCAGTCCATGCTCAAGCTGGCCGAGACCGAGAAGTCCATGCAGCTCATGGCGGAGGAGATCGAGAAGACTCGCCGCCGGGTCAACGCGCTGGAATACGTGGTCATCCCCGACACTGAGGAATCCATCCGCTATATCACCATGAAACTGGACGAGAACGACCGCGCCACCACCACTCGGCTGATGAAGGTGAAGGACATGATACTGAAGGAAGCCATTGAGGAAAAGCAGGCGAAAACGAAGGAAATGCTGGACAAATTCGAGAAACAGTAACTTTTCGAGTTTGTTTATCTGAGAACAAAGCCGGTGTACCGCCGTTTTGCCGCTTTTACGCTGGGACTGATTGAAAAAAGTACTGCCTGGGCTGACTCCAGGCAGTACTTTTTTCTCTTTATGTGAGGCAAAAAAGCCAATGATCCGAACCTTTCTTCCGCAAAAACGGGTGATAAGGTACAACAAGTTGACGCAGCCAGAAATATCATCCTGCTCAACATAGATGCCAAGAAAGGTGAACTTGTGTTGACCCAATTTCAGCATAAAAGGGAACGGCCTGCATAAGCCGGGGTGCCATAAGAAAGTAATCCATTTAGAGGGAACGGTGTGGCCTTTAGGTCATGCCGTTTCCTCTTTTGCCAACTTTTCCAGCGGGATAAATCCCACCAGGTCATAAGCGATGCGGATACCCTGACGCCGCTTGCCGGTACTCTTGTCCGGGGCCTCGATGTAGATGGCCTTGACAAGTTCCCGCAGGGCGTAGGGCGTCAACTCTTTCAGTTCCGTGTACTTGTGTACCCGCTGGATGAATTGGTCTATATCGTCGATCTGCCGTTCCTGCGCTTCGATTTCCTGCTTCAAGGACTGCGCCTCGGCCTTGAGCCGGGTCTGCTCGTCCTCATAGGTTTTGCTCATCATGGAAAACCGCTCGTCACTGATCCGCCCGCTTACATTGTCCTCATACAGACGGATGAACAGCCGGTTTACGGCGTGGCCGTTCTGCTCATCCATCATCTGCGAAAGATGATCGACGACGATCCTCTGAACATGATCTCCGGCACCACGGGATTGAGCGGCGCGACGGATTCCAGTTTCGTTCTGAAGCCGGACCGGCGCGGCAGTGAGCTGGCGACGCTCTACTGCACAGGCCGGGACATTGAGTACCGGGAGCTGCCGCTCCGATTCCAGAAAGAGACTCACACCTGGGAACTGACCGCGCCGGTCATCGACGACGCACCTCCTGCCGACCCGGCGCTGAATTCTCTCTCTGTTTTTCTCTCCGGCGTCTCTCCCTTCGATGGCACCGCGACAGAACTGAGCGAGCTGCTGGAACTGCACACCGGCGAAAAAATCCTTCCCAGCGTTCTCTCAAAGCGTTTGGCCCGATACGCAAGTGAGTTAGACAAGGCCGGTATCCAGATCACCACTGGCCGCACCAGGGACGCGCGAACGCTCCACATCAGCGCCCGTCCCAGTGACGGCAATGACGGGAATGACGGGAAAAATGATACGGCCTCTGTGTGAAAATTCCTGTCACAGCCGTCACATCTGTCACGGCCCGTGACGGCCCCTGTTTGCCCCGTTGAGGCCCGTTGCGGCCCTCCTGCCCTCCGGGTGGGGTAGTTACCCATCCTGGACGATTTTCCGAAAACAGCCCGTTGTTGCCCTTTTGGGCCAGGGCAGGTTTCGCCAGCAAGCAGAGAAGGTTCGTACACGGGGAAAGCCCACCCTCCGGGTGGGGCAAGCATAGCGTCCGGCTATACGCCGGACGCCTCGCCGGGGCAAGCCCGGCACCCCCCTGCCCCCTGAAGGGGGAGAAAGAAGGTCACATATGCAGAAAAGAAAAACCTCGATCATCACCGCCAGGATGACCCCGGCGGACAAGAACGCCATCCAGCGGCGGGCCAAGGCCGCCGGCATGACGGTCACAGACTACCTCACCGCCTGCGCCCTGGGCAAAGAGATCGTCCGGGTGGAAGGGCTGGACGCTGTGCTCTCTGAGCTGAAGGCCCAGGGCAGGAATCTCAACCAGCTCACCACGCTGGCCAACATGGGCCGCCTCTCTGTCCTGCGAGGCGACGAGCTGATCCGCGGCTACTCCGCGCTCTGCTCCGCAGTGCGCGCTCTCATTCAGGAGGCGGAGTGATGGCGACCTTCACCGCGGTGCGAAACAAAAAGCAGACCGCCGGTACCATGAGAGCGGTGGTCAGTTACGTCACGCAGCTCAAAAAAGTTTCGTGGGACGGCGCTCAACTGGTCAGCGGACACAACTGCGTCCCTGCCTCCGCCCTCACCGAGATGCAGATGACCAAGGAGCGGTTCAGGAAAACCGGCGGCCGCCAGTTCTACCACTTCGTCCAGTCCTTCTCGCCGGACGACGACCTCACGCCTCAAGAGGTCAACGCCTTGGGGCTGGAGTTGGCGCGGCGTGAGTTCCCGGACTACGAGGTGCTGGTGGCCACTCACGTGGACGCCAACTGTCTCCACAACCACCTGGTGATCAACAGCGTGAGCTGCGCGGACGGGCATAAGCTCCACCAGAACACCAAGGACCTGATCCAGCACCGCAGGGCCAACGATGAGATCTGCCTCGCCTTCGGGCTGAACGTTTTGGAGCAGCCCAGAAAACATGAGCAGAAGAAACGGATGAAGCCCGGCGAGTATCAGGCCGGCATCCGGGGCGAAAGCTGGAAGATGGATCTCATCCACACCATCAACGAAGCGCTGGAGTACGCCATGGACCGGGAGACGTTCATTGAGAACATGGAGCAGGAGGGCTACGGCGTGATCTGGACGGACGCCCGCAAGCACATCACGTTCCTCTGTCCTGACGGCCACCGCTGCCGTGACAGCAGCCTCCACGACGAGACGTTCCTGAAAGAAAACCTGGAGGCGCTGTTCGCCTATCGGCAGGCAGTCGGGTTCACACCTGGCACAGAGGAGCCAAACATGGGTTGGCTGGGCGAGGCGGCCATGGGGTTGATCCAGATCGGCAGACGCCTGGAGCAGATGGCGGATCGACCGCCTCTCCCCTCCCCGCCCGTGTGGACGGACAGCAAGCAGCGCCGGCGGGAGGCGCTGAAGAAGCTGGCCATGGGACATAAGTTCAGCGGCTGGGACGAGCAAAACTACACCGTGAATATGTACTGAAAGGAGTTTCACAACTATGGTTGAAAACCGATACGCCGAACGCCTCGGCTCCGTGACCTACACCTACGTCGGCACGGACCAGGAGTTCGATGAGTTCCTCAAAATGCTGATCCACGATTACCTGGCCGTGGATCTTCCCTATCAAAAGGACGGTGCCGATGACGATTGTCACTATCGTAGAAATTGAAAACATGCGCGTTCTTTTCGTAGCTATTCCGAAGCGAGTGTGCTATGTTGTGTCGTGCGAAAGGAGGCGCCGCCGGTGAAGGTCTGGCTGTACTACCGTCTCTCCCGCGACGAGGACGAGGAACTGAACTCGCTGACCAACCAGCGCAAGATCATCTATGACTACGCCGTGGCCCAGGGCCATGAGATCGTGGGCGAATCCTTCGACGACAACGTCAGCGGGATGCACTTCAACCGGGAGGGCATCGAAAGGATCTACGAGGCGGTGGAAGCGGACCGTATCGAGGCCGTCATCGTCAAGGACCTCTCCCGGCTGGGGCGGCACCGCACCCAGACCGCTCTCTTCATCGACTACCTCCGGGAACACAATGTGCGCGTCCTCTCCGCCACCGAGAACATCGACACCTTCAACGAGAACGACGACCTGATCATCGGCTTCAAGGGTCTGGTCAACGACTTCTACGCGCGGGACGGCAGCCGACGGGTGCGGACCGGGTACCGGCAGAAGCAGAAAGAGGGCATCGTGATGATCCCGCCCTTCGGTTACTTTAAGGACAAGAACACCAAGCAGGTGGTCATTGTGGAGGAGGCCGCCGAGACGGTGCGCCTCATCTACTCTCTGTATCTGGACGGCAGCGGCCTCAAGGCCATCGCCCGGAGGCTGAACGAGGAACACCGCAGGACTCCCGCCCAGATGCAGTTGGCACTCCTCCGCAAGCGGGAACCAAGCACCCGCGGCGGCATCCGAAAGAAAAATATCTGGGAAGCCACCATGGTGTCCCGCATCCTCCAGGATGAGTTCTACGCCGGCACACTGATCTGCCACAAGAGTGAGCGGAACAAGATCAACAAGACCTTCCGCTTCACCGAACCTGACGAGCAGTTCCGCCATGAGAATTTTGTCCCCGCCATCGTCACCAAAGAGATATGGCAGCAGGTACAGGCGCTGATAGCTCAGCGGAAGGAGGGCCGTGCCCGGGCCGCGCCGGGGAAAAAGCTCTTGCGGTACGGCGGCCTGCTGCGATGCGAGGACTGCGGCAGGACCTTCGTGGGCAAGCACATCAGGCTCAAAAGCAGGGACCGGGTGGAATACATCTGCGACACCTACCACCGCTACGGCAAGGAGCACTGTACCTCCCACGCCATCCGGGAGGAACTGCTGGATCAACTCATCATCGACGAGCTGCGGGACACCAAGCGGATGTACCAACAGAATTGGGACAGCCTTCAGAAGCTGATCGACCGCTGGATCCCTCAACGATTCTCCGTGGATACCAAGCTAAGATCTCTCACCGAGCGGATCGACACATTGGAAGAAGAAATGGAGGCCATCCTTATGGAGCGCATCCGGGACAAGGCCAACGCCGAACGCTACGACCGCATGATCCAGAAGCGTGAGGCGGAGATCGCCGACCTCAAAAAGCAGATCGCGGAGCTGGAAAATCTGGAGGACACGCTGAAACAGCGTCAGGCCACCCTTCGCCGGGACATCAGGCTGATGGACAGCATCCTGACCGAGGGCGCCATCTCCGAGGCCAACCTGCGGCTGCTGGTGGACAAGATCTATATCGCGGAGCGGAACGGCAAACTGGACGTGGACATCCACCTCAAAGCGCCTTTCCAGACCCACGGGCTGGTTTATGAAAATGGCGAGGTCACAGAGGCTTGGGGTTCGCAGGACTATGATTGGGATCGGTTGGGCGCGATCCTAATGGAGGACTTCTGGAAAGGAGAAGGCAATGACGGCAACGAGGGCGTGGCTGTACTACCGGCTGTCTAACGACGACGACCCGGAGCGGAACTCCCTGCAAAACCAGCGGGCCATCTGCCGGGAGTTCGCGGTGAACCGTGGACTCACTATCGTAGGCGAGTCCTTTGACGACAACGTCAGCGGCATGACCTTCTCCCGGCCGGGACTCCGCCGCCTGTCCGAGGCGGCGGAGCGCGGGGGATTGGACGCGGTCGTGGTCAAGGACTTGTCTCGGTTGGGACGGCACAAAACGCAGACCGCCCTGTTCATCGACTATCTGCGGGAACGAAACATCTGCGTCCTCTCCGCCACAGAACACCTCGACACCCTCAATGAAAGCGACGACCTGATCATCGGCATCCGTGGGCTGATGAACGACTACTACGCCCGCGACATCGGCAACAAGATCCGCGCCGGGTACCGGCAGAAGCAGAAAGAAGGGCTGGTCATCATCCCGCCCTTTGGCTACTGGAAGGACAGAAACACCGGCAAGATCCAGGTGGTGGCCGAGGCCGCCGAGACGGTCCGGGCCATCTACCAGATGTACCTCGGCGGCATGGGACTCATGCCCATCGCCCGCTCGTTGAACGCAGAGGGCCGCCGGACGCCCGCGGAGCTGCAGGTCCAGTTCTACGGCAAGCACATGCGGGGCGTCCGGCGCTTCCTCTGGTCTTACACCAGCGTGAAAAACATCCTCCAAGACGAAAGCTATATCGGCGTCCTGCTCTGCCACCGGCAGGAATTCAAAAACGGGCGGCGTTCCCGGTACGTCCCGGAATCGGAGCAGTTCCGGCACGAGGGGTATTACCCCGCCGTCATTGCGAGGGAGGACTGGGAACAGGTCCAAGCCCTGCTCCGGCAGCGTCAGAGGAAACAACCCGCTGGGAACCGCCCCTGCCACCGATACGCGGGGCTGTTGGTCTGCAAAGACTGCGGCGGGCCGTTCGTGGCCATCAACCGGGAGTGGAACGGCTGCCGGCGGGTAGAGTATATCTGCAAGAGCTACATGCGGCACGGGAAGGCGTTCTGCCCCTCCCACCGCATCCATGAGGAAGTGCTGGACGGGCTGGTGTGGGACAGGCTGACGGCCTGCCGTAACGCCGCCGCCCAGGAACAGCGGAAACTGAAAGAATACCAGAAGCGCCTGGCGTTGAGGAAACCCGTCCTCGACGCCAGGCGCTTATTTCTATATCAGCGGATTCAAAAGTTGGAGCGGGAGCTGGATGAGATCTCAATGGAGAAAATCAGGAGTGGTAAAAAATAAGATACACGCCGTCGATAACGCAATACTGGCCCTGATCAATCGTTTTTATGGGAATCTTCTAAGGAATTCCTTGAAGATTCCTTATTTTGTGTTATACTGAAAAAAGTTAGTGTTATTTGCTTTTCAGCCGTAGAGATACCCGGACAGATGCACAAGCCGAGGGAGGTATACACATGAACCCAATTCTACCGAAAAAGGACATGTCAGAGGAAGACATCAAACTCCAGTACATCACCCCGGCTATTACCGCGAAGTGGGATATCAGCAAGATCACGATGGAAACACAGATCACCGACGGCAAAGTCAATCTTAAGGGAAACCTCGTGGTTCGTGAGAAGCCGAAGCGGGCGGATTACATTCTGTATCTGAGCCCTAATAACCCTATCGCCATTATTAAAGAGGGTAAGATCAAAAAGGAAAAACCTCTGCCGGAGATTACAGAGGAGGAAAAGTCGTTTGAGATTCCGGAGAGCTGGAAGTGGGTAAAACTTGGTAATATCGTAACTGTTTTAGGAGGGAAAAGAATTCCCGCTGGGCGAAAACTCACTACTGAAGATACAGGCCATAAGTACATTCGCGTTTCTGATATGAAAGATTGTTCCGTTTTAATAAGCAACTTATTG
Organism: uncultured Oscillospiraceae bacterium; assembly: GCA_947630785.1. Classification (GTDB taxonomy): domain Bacteria; phylum Bacillota; class Clostridia; order Oscillospirales; family Oscillospiraceae; genus Enterenecus. Next base: position 9,733 of record CANRIW010000016.1, read on the forward strand.
TTTGTCCCAGAAGATGTTTATCCATCAATCGCAAAGTACATCATTTGCAAAGAAGATGTTTATATTACTGTTGCAGGAACAATTGGTCGAGTGGGAAAAATTCCAGACGAACTTGATGGGGCAAACCTTACTGAAAACGCAGATCGGCTGGTGTTTTCAATTTTGCATCAGAATTGGCTGATAAAATGTCTTGAATCCTCCTTCGTACAATCCCAAATTGCAGATGTGACAACTAAAGTAGGGCAACCCAAATTGGCTATTAGGCGCATACAAGAATTGATTATTCCCCTCCCACCCCTCGCCGAGCAGAAGCGCATCGTGGCCCGGCTGGAGGAGGTGCTGGCGGTGTGCGAGAGGTTGAAATGAGGGAAAATTGACAAATTGGGAGGTGCCGAAGAATGTCCCCCAAAAAATTCAAAGGAATTAAATTTACTCTTCAGGAAAAATGCAAAACCTGCCCACAATCCGAAACATGTTTCAGCAATGATTCTCTGTTTACAACTAAAATGATTATAATTGACTGCGAGGGGTTTTATCACATTTTCAAAGAACTGGAGGCATTTGAGAGGCTTCCTCAATTTGATGGTGATTTAGAAAAGCACAAAGAAGGGATGATTGCATATAAAAATAGGCATATGGACCTTCCTTTCCTTATCCCACCACTTGTTGTTAATGGTGCATTAGCCGCAGAATTGGCACTCAAATCTTTGATATATATAGAGAATGGTGAATTTGATTGCATCCATAATCTGCAGCAACTGTTCAGTTTGCTGCCCGATTGCCATAGGGCTAATTTGACTGAAATGATTTTTACACAAGCCCATCAAAATGAAGAAACGCTGCAAAAAAATCTGAGGCAAATTGCAGATTCATTTGAAAACTGGCGGTACTTTTTTGAAACAGATGCTGTTGGGTACACAAATTTTTTCAATAATTTTGTGCATATTGTTTGTGATTATGCTATTGCGTTAAAGCCGGATGATGAAATATTGTTGAGGTGATTCAATGACAGATTTTGATAATCTTAAAAGGAGTTATGCTGCCGCGATTCAATGCGGGATGGCAATGGGCAGCCCTTATCAAGATGTACGGCACGCAAATGATGTCATTCATAAGTTCTGCAAGGAATTGATTGATAATAGCGATAATCGCAGATATAGCCCAGCAGATAAGCAGGCCATGAAGTGGGAGTTGGAGGCGTTGAAAGAAACACTTTCCCGTGAAATTGACGCTTATTATCGAGCAAATTAACACCAAAGGCACCCACCCCCAGTTTGGCAATAACGCCTGCTGAGAGTGGGTGCTTTTGGTGCGGGCAACAGGATTCGAACCTGCACGGATTTCTCCAGTGGCTCCTAAGACCACCGTGGCTACCATTACACCATGCCCGCGTATTCAATTGTTACGGGCCATGCCCTGTTTGTTCAAAAAACCTTCACTGAGGTGACAGCACCTAAATCCATCGAGTCTACCAATTCCACCACGCCCGCATATATGAACGGCGGCTTCATGCCGTCGCTTTTTTATCAAAAAACCTTCACTGAGGTCACAGCACCTAAATCCATCGTGTATACCAATTTCACCACGGGTGCGTATTCAATTTTTACGGGTTATGCCCTGTTTGTTCAAAATCCTTCACTGTGGTCACAGCACCTAAATCCTGCGCGTCTGCCAATTCCGCCATACCCGCATATGTGCGGCGGCTCCATCACCGCCGCTTTTCATCAAAATCCACCGCTATTTTGGCCATCGGCAGGGCCGTTCGCACCGTTCGGGACATTGCCTCCCCGCAGACGATCACAATGGCCCATCCGTCATAGCAAACGATCTCCATCTGCGTCAGCGGCATCTGAAAACGATACTCTGGTGAGAAAAGCCCTTTGGCCTCCCAGAAGGGGGCATAGTCCCTCACCGCCTCCACCCCAGTCCCGCGGGGGACGGCGGCCCTGTGTTTAAAAAAGGACCTCAATCCATCCCACCGCCTCCACCCCAGTCCCGCGGGGGACGGCAGAAAGGACGCCCGACAGGATCCTGACGCTGCCGCTCCGCAAATACCCGAGCAGTTCGCGTCCCTCCATCAGCAGGCCCGTCCAACCCCAGCGCCGGCGGACTTCCTCTGTGGCATTGGATCCAAACCACAGGTCGGTGCCGCTGACCACCCAATCGTACCGTTCCAGTATACCGTTCAACGCGGAAAACACATCCAGCAGGTCCCCGGGAAGTTCCGCCCGATCGATTATCCAATAATCCATAGCAATTCCTTCACTGAGGTAACAGCACTTAAATCCATCGTATGTACCAATTTCACCACGGATACGTATACATTTTTACAAAACCACCCCACAGGGCATATAAGCAATCTATTGACAAAAAAGGACAATGCCGCTATTATGAAACAATTATAGTGTCTGCAGTTCAGTGAGGAGTATCAATATGCTTCAAAAAAACCGACTCTCGCTATCCCTATTATTCCCGGGACTTGGATTTCGCACTTGCACAACAAGCGTTGGCAGGGGATGTTAGCGCTTGGAATGAACTCTACATCTCTGCACACCCTCTTGTCCTGAAAAGTGTTCAGTCCGCAGATCACCATAACCTTCTCACGCATGATGAACGCATTGACATTACTGACGAAGCTTTTAAACGATGCTACGAACAGTTAAATCGCTATCAGGGGCTCAGCAGATTTCATCGCTGGGTAACCGGATACGCAAAAAAACTGCTTCAAAATTTGTATTCCCGCAAAGCAACCGTGCGGCGGAACCAGTATTTATTAAAATGTATCACAGAATCCCAAGCAAGAAATCAAAATCCGCTTCTAATTTTGATTCAATTGGAACGGAATCAATTCCTTTGGGAAGCATTTTACCAACTTACTGACACGGAGCAGAACATTGTGTACTGTGCTCTTTTTCTCCGATTTTCCCCACGTAAAATTTCCAAAATAGTACAATTAACACGAAAGCAAGTGCTTCAGGCTTACAACGATGCACTATTCAAAATCCGCTGGCAATTTCTTCGCTTATATCGTTAACGGGCTAATCTCTCACTACTTGTTTAAACCAAACGCTTTCCCGGTTTGAAAAAGGCTTTGAACCGCATTCTCAACTACATCAAGGACTGTATTCTTTTGTGTTTGGATATCCACAGAATATGTATTCAGTTCCTCCATAAAATACCTATATCGTCTTGGAAAACTGTGGTCATAACTCGCAATTCTGCATCGAACACTTTCAAGCGCATCGGAGGCAATTGTCTCTACTGCGCATATCCATAACTTCTCTTGCTTTCCATAATCGGCTTCATTTACCATGTCCTCAAACAGTAATCGGTACAAAATTCCTGCATAGCTACGGAACCTGGCCTGCTTAGAAACCGTCCCCTCTGTTTGGTATATTGTCAGGCAAGTACAAACCATTTCCTGTATTGTTGTATAGAACCGTGGGTCTACCGGTCTGTCTGGCAAGCCGGAATGTCTTTCGCGTTCCGCCTGATATGCCGCTTTTTTCCATTCCCTCAGCTTTTCGGGAGGATATGCGCTCACATCACGATCGATCAACGCTGCACATTTACTGCAAAGGAGGATCCCATTTTCTTCTCCTGCCCGTTCTTTTCTCGTCATAGACGCATCATAACGGGGACCATTCGGAGAAGCGGCGCAAATATGCGCAACAACGCCTGTATTGATGACTCTCTCTCCATCCTCAGTATAGGAACGCGTTCTTGCGGGGCAATCCGGATTTGAACAACGGAATCCACTTTTTAAACTGATTTGGTTTTTTACCGCGTCTGAAAAATTATCCCGTGTCATCTTATTAAATCCTGCCCCATCCGAGTTTTCCTCTTGACTTTCACCTTTCGCGCTATTTGGAAACATCACTGAGGTGACAGCACCTAAATCCTGCGCGTCTGCCAATTCCGCCATACCCGCATATAAGCGGCGGCCTCATTACTACCGCTTCTTATCAAAATCCACCGCTCTTTTTGCCATCGGCAGAGCCGTTCGCACCGTCCGGGACATTGCCTTCCCGCAGACGATCACAATGGCCCATCCGTCATAGCAAATGATCTCCATCTGCGTCAGCGGCGTCTGAAAACGATACTCTGGTGAGAAAAGCCCTTTGGCCTCCCAGAAGGGGGCATAGTTCCTCACCGCCTCCGCCCTGGTCCCGCGGGGGACGGCAGACAGGACGCCCGACAGGATCCTGACGCTGCCGTCCTGCAGATATCCGAGCAGTTCACGCCCCTCCATCAGCAGGCCCGTCCAACCCCAGCGCCGGCGGACTTTCTCTGTGGCATTGGGGCCAAACCACAGGTCGGTGTCGCTGACCACCCAATCGTACCGTTCCAGTATACCGTTCAACGCGGAAAACACATCCGGCAGGTCTCCCGGAAGTTCCGCCCGATCAATCGTCCAATGATCCATAGCAATTCCTTCACTGAGGTCACAGCACTTAAATCCATCGTATGTACCAATTTCACCACGGGTGCATTCCATTTTTAACGGTTCGTGCCCTGTTTGTTCAACAAATTACATCAAAAAGTACCGAGACACAGAGGAAATCCGCCCGAAACCTTACGATTTCAGGCGGATTGTTGGTGGACGATACAGGACTTGAACCTGTGACCTCCCGCACGTCAAGCGGATGCTCATACCAGCTGAGCTAATCGTCCATTTCTGGCTGCGTTGGGCGCTTACCGCTCAACGGAATTGTATTATATCCGCAAACCGCGCCTTTGTCAAGGGCTTTTTCCACGTTTCCCCGGCAAGTTATGACGCAACTGTAAATCCTTGCGTTCAGAGGTGGACTTTTTCGTTTCGATGTGGTATACTACCCCCAAATTGGGTCGTTGTGACTGAACGAAAGGAGCAGCGGCAATGCGGATCGACGTGTTGGGCGTCAGCTTTGACAATATCACGCCGGAGGAGGCGGTGGACCGGGCCCTGGCCATGCTGGAAGAGGACCGGCCGCATCTGGCTGTCACGCCTAACCCGGAGATGATCCAGCGGGCGGGAAAGGACCCGGCCTTTGCCAAGGTGCTCTCGGAGGCCGACCTGGTCCTGCCCGACGGGATCGGTGTCATCTACGCCGCAAAGATCCTGGGCCGGCCCCTGAAGGGGAGAGTCACCGGAGTGGATTTTGCCTCCGCGCTGATGGAAAAGCTGGCCGGGATGGACAAACGCCTGTTCCTGCTGGGGGCCAAGCCCGGCGTGGCGGAGGAGGCGGCCAGACGGCTGACCGTCCAGTATCCCGGCTTAAACATCTGCGGCGTCCATGACGGCTATTTTCAGGATGACGCCCCGGTGGTGGAGGCCATTCGGGCCGCGAAGGCCGATGTGGTGTTCGTCTGTCTGGGTTTCCCCAAGCAGGAGCTGTGGGCCTCAGCCCATGGGGCCGAGGCGGGCGCGAAGCTGTACGTGGGCCTGGGCGGCTCGCTGGACGTGTTTGCCGGCAAGGCGGAGCGGGCCCCGGAGAGGATGCAGAAGCTGGGCCTGGAGTGGCTCTATCGCTTGTATAAAGAGCCGTCCCGCATCGGCAGGATGGCCAAATTGCCCTTGATCTTATTCCAGGCTCTTGGAGCCCGCTTGAAAGGAAAGTGACAGACATGATCTACATTCTGCTGGGCGCCGGCTTTGAGGAAGCTGAGGCCCTGGTCACCGCCGATGTGCTCCGCCGGGCGGACCTGCCTGTGACCCTGACCGGGGTGGAGGGGCGCACCGTTACCGGAAGCCACGGCATCACCGTCCAGGCGGACCTGCCGGCCGCGGCGGTCACCCTGGCTCCAAACGATATGCTTGTCCTCCCGGGCGGCCTGGGCGGAGTCTCCGCCATGGAGCACAGCCCCGCCGCCATGAAACTGATCCGCCAGGCGATGGGCGACCCCCAGCTCTGGCTGGCCGCCATCTGTGCCGCCCCTACACTGCTGGCAAGGGCGGGCCTGCTGTCTCCCGGCGTCCACGCGGTGTGCTATCCCGGCATGGAGGGCGAGCTCACCGCCTCCGGCGCCGTCCCAGTGATGGACCGGCCGGTGGTGGCGGAGGGCCGACTCATCACCGGCCGGGGCCCTGGCTCCGCGTTCGACTTCGGCCTGGCCATCGTGGAGATTTTGGCCGGCACCGCGAAAGCCGACCAGGTCCGTGCCGCCATCCATTACGGGGAGTGACCGCCTGGGGAGGCCCGTCCCTCTCCCGCGGAGGACAGGGGGCGGAGAAGCCCCGCTCCCCCGCCCCTGCCAAAGTACGTTCAACAGCCGCAGCCGTCGTTGCAGCCGCAGCTGTTGCCGCAGCTGTTGCCGCAGCTATTGCCGCAGCCGCTGCCGCCGTTGCAGCAGCAGCACAGGATGAGGATCAGGATGATGATCCACCAGCAGCCCCCGCCGAAACCACCATTGTTACCACAACACATGATTTTGTCACCTCACATAAAATGTCCCGGTCCCAGGGACCGGCTCAGACGCCGCGCCGGCTGAGCGCTTGCTGCTGCGGCGCCGGAGCCGGGCTCCGTTCCCGTTTCCAGGTCATACTATGCGGTGCGTCCGATGCCGGTGACACGCCGCCCCCCATAAAGGAGTGAACCCCATGGCAGATAACAACCGTGCCCGTTCCCAGCGTTCCAGCCAGGAGCCCGAGGGGCGGCGCACCTCCACCCGCCGACGGTCCCGCCAGGTGAAACACAGCGGCGGCGCCAAGATCGCCGGAGCCCTGCTGTATGTGCTGGTAGTCATCGGCCTTGCCGGCATCATCGCCACCATGGGCTGGATCTGGGCCTGCGACCTGCTGGGGCTCAACAAGGAATATGCCTCCGTCATCATCTCCGTGCCCGAGTCCTCCATGGTGGAAGTAAAGGAGACGGATGACGACGGCAAGCCTGTCACCTCCACCCGGGCGGATATGACCGCCATCGTGGATCAGCTGGAGGACGAGGGCCTGATCCAGTACAAATGGCTGTTCAAACTCTACGCCTGGTTCTCTCACGCCGACCGGAAGATCGTCCCCGGCACCTATGAGTTGAATACCGAGATGGATTACCGGGCCCTGGTGGTCAATATGAGCTCGTCCTCCTCCACCCGGCAGACGGTGGACGTCACCATCCCGGAGGGCTACAGCATCGATCAGGTCTTCGCTCTGCTGGAGAATCGGGGGGTTTGCAGTGTGGACAGGCTCCAGGAGATGGCCGCCACCCACGACTATGCCTTTGAATGGCTCCAGGGGCACGAACCCCTGGGGGACTATCACCGGCTGGAGGGCTATCTGTTCCCCGACACCTACACCTTCTATATGGGCGAGGACCCGCTGTACGTCATCAATAAGATGCTGGTGCAGTTCCACCTGAAGATGGAGGATTATTTCAGCAGCTTCACCGAGGAGAGCGCCTATTCCCTCCATGATATCGTCACCATCGCCTCCCTCATCGAGAAGGAGACCGACGGCAAGGACTATGGCAAGATCTCCTCCGTCATCCGCAACCGTCTGGAGAATCTGAACGCCGAGACGGTGGGCTATCTTCAGATCGACGCCACCCTGGTCTATATCAACGGCGGCAGACAGCCCACGGAGGAGGACAAGCTCATCGACTCCCCCTATAACACCTATATGTATCAGGGCCTGCCCATCGGGCCCATCTCCAATCCCGGCATGGAATCCTTGAAGGCCGCCATGGACCCGGAGAACACCAACTACTATTATTATGTGCTTGACCCCGCCCTCGGTGAGCACGGCGAGCACGTCTTTGCCCGCACTCTTGCCGAGCACCAGGCCAACATCGATCGGATCAACCGTGAATCCGGGAACTAAGCCGGAACTGCTGGCCCCGGCGGGGGACATGGAGCGGCTGGAGATGGCCCTGGCCTACGGGGCGGACGCGGTCTATCTGGCGGGCCCCGCCTTTGGGATGCGGGCCTTCGCCGGCAACTTCTCGGAGGAGGAGCTGCCCCGGGCCGTGGAGCTGGCCCACCGCTATGGGGCCAGGGTCCACGTGACCTGCAACACCATGGCCCGGAACAGCGAGATCGAAAAACTCCCCGCATGGCTGGAGTTGCTGGACGGGGCCGGGGCGGACGCGGTCATCGCCGGGGACGGGGCGGTGCTGTCCCTGTGTAAACGCCACGCCCCCCGGCTCCAGGTCCATATGTCCACCCAGACCGGCATCACCAACTACGAGATGGCCCGGTTCTGGCATGAGCAGGGGGCCAGCCGGGTGATCCTGGCCCGGGAACTCCATCTGGACGAGGTGGCCGAGCTCTGCGCCAGGGCCCCAAGGGGGCTGGAGGTGGAGGGCTTCGTCCACGGGGCCATATGCGTCAGCTATTCGGGCCGGTGCCTTCTGTCCAACTACATGACCGGGCGGGACGCCACCAGGGGGGCCTGTGCCCAGCCCTGCCGTTACAAATACGCCCTCATGGAGGAGAAGCGCCCCGGCGAGTACTTCCCCGTGTACGAGGAGAACAACGAGACCTTCATCCTCAACAGCCGGGACATGTGCATGATCGACCACATCCCGGAACTGATGGCCGCCGGCCTCCGCTCGCTGAAGATCGAGGGGCGGGCCAAGAGCGCCTACTACGCCGGCATGACCACCGCCGCCTACCGCCACGCCATCGACGCGGCGGGGGAGGGGAGACCTCTGGACCCGGTGTGGCGCTCCGAGGTGGACAAGGTGAGCCACCGGCCCTACTCCACCGGCTTCTGGTTCGGCCAGCCGGGGCAGTACACCGGCGACGCCCGGTACATCCGGGACTGGCAGGTGCTGGCCATGGTGGTCAGCTGCGCCCCCGACGGGGAGGCCCTGCTGTCCCTGCGGAACAAATTCGCCGCCGGGGACGAAGTGGAGATCGTGGGCCCGGATGTGGCCGCGATCCCCTTTACCGCCCCCATGCCTGTCACCGGGGACGGCGTCACGGTCCGGGAGGTCAGGACCCCGCAGACCCTGTTCCGCCTGAAGCTCCCCCGGCAGATGCCGCCCTTGTCGGTGCTGCGGGCCTGCCGCCCCAGCTCGTAAAAATGAGAAAGCCGCCCGCGGGCGGTTTTCTTGTATCCGCTGCTGTCATAGGGGACAGGCGGAAGGTACTATGATAAAAGCATATCTCCCTGTTTCACATGAAATATACGTTCTATGACGGAGGGTTCTATGGACGAGACGACCCAAAGCCGACAATCGAAAGGCGCCTTCGCCGGATGGGTGGGGGTGGGGGCCAATCTGGCCCTGTTCGCCGTCAAGCTGATCGCCGGTCTGCTCACCGGGGCGGTGTCGGTCACCGCCGACGCCTTCAACAATCTGTCCGACGCCGCCGGCTCCCTGGTGACCCTGATCGGTTTCCGGCTGTCCGCCCAGCGGGCGGACGAGGAGCACCCCTTCGGCCATGGCCGGATGGAGTATCTGGCGGGGCTTGGGGTGTCCCTGCTCATCCTGCTGGTAGGGGTGGAGCTGGCAAGGGACGCGATCCTCCAGATCATCCGCCCGGAGCAGGCCGCCCTCACCGTCCCGGCGGCGGTCATCCTGCTGCTGGCCATCCTGGCCAAAGCGGCCCTGTCGGGATTCGACAGACACTGGGCCAAAAAGCTCGGCTCTCCCGCTCTGGACGCCGCGGCCGCCGACGCCATGGGGGATGTGCTGGCCACCTCCGCGGTGCTGGCCGGTCTGGCCCTGACGCCGGTGTTCGGCCCCCGGGTGGATGGGGTGCTGGGACTGGTGGTAGCCCTTCTCATCCTCCGCTCCGGCTGGACGGCGGCCAAGGGGACCATAAGCCCCCTGCTGGGGGAGCCGCCCGATCCCTCCGTCGTGGCGGAGGTGGAGTCTCTCATCCTCTCTCACGGGGAGGTCCTGGGAGTCCACGACCTCATCATACACGACTACGGCCCCGGTCGCCGGATGATGTCGGTCCACGCGGAGGTGCCGGAGGACTCCTCCCTGGCGGCCATCCACAGGGTGATCGATCACATAGAGCGGGAACTGAAGGAGCGGTTCGGCCTGGACGCCGTGATCCACATGGACCCGGTGGGAGCGGACGGCCCCCAGCTCCGCCGGCTGCGGGCATTGGCGGAGGAGGCCGCCAGGGAGCTGCACCCCGCCGCCACCGTCCACGACCTTCGCTGCGACGGCGACGACTCCATGGACCTGCGGTTCGACGTGGTGATACCCTATGCGGCGGAGCTCACCGACGAGGAGATCAGGGCCGCTCTCACCGAAAAACTGAAGGAGAAGGAGCCCCGCTGCCGGCCGGACATCGGGGTGGACCGGTCCTATGTGCTGTAGGCCCCGCTCAATTTACAATTTCTCCAACAATTCTGCCCCCGTCTGCCGTATAATGTCCTTGCGGTCTTGCGAAGGCCGCGAGAATCAGGTATAATATCTCCACATTCAATTTTACCGAGGAGAGGGTGTCATCCATGCCCAAAAAGATTTTGGTCGTCGAGGACGACAAGAATATCGCCGATCTGATCCGCCTCTATATGGAAAAGGAGGGGATGGAGTGCCAGACCGCCGGCAACGGCGTGGAGGGCCTGGAGAAGTTCCAGTCCTTCCAGCCCGATCTGGTGCTGCTGGACATCATGCTGCCCGGCATGGACGGCTGGGCGGTGTGCCGGAAGATCCGGGAGACCTCCAAGACCCCCATCATCATGCTCACTGCCAAGGGCGAGTTGGAGGACAAGGTCAACGGCCTGGAGATGGGGGCGGACGACTACATCACCAAGCCCTTTGAGACCAAGGAACTGCTGGCCCGGGTCCACGCCGTCCTCCGCCGCACGGGCGGCGAGGAGGAGACCGCCGGCCGCCGCCTGGTGTTCGACAAGCCCAAGTCCCTGGTCATCGATCTGGACTCCTATGAACTGGTGGTGGACGGCAGGCGGGTGGACACGCCCCCCAAGGAGCTGGAGCTGCTGTTCCACCTGGCCTCCTCCCCCAACCGGGTGTTCACCCGGAATCAGCTGCTGGATGAGGTGTGGGGTTTCGACTACTTCGGCGACTCCCGCACGGTGGATGTACACATCAAGCGCCTGCGGGAGAAGATCGAGGACGACCCCGCCAACCCCGAGCTGCTGCTGACTGTGTGGGGCGTAGGTTATAAGTTCAAGGTGACCGGCTGATGAAGACCATGTACGGACGGCAGTTCGCCGCCATGGCGAGCATGGTGCTGCTGTCCTTCCTTATGCTGGGCGTCTCCTTCGCCACTCTGAGCTATCAGTACGCCATCCGGGAGCAGGAGCAGGCTCTGGAGCGCAACGCCGGGTACATCGCCGCCTTCACCTCCAACTATGTGAGCGCCTACGGCGGCACCAGCTGGCAGAGCAAGGAGTTCCAGGGCTACCTGTCCACCGTGGCCCAGGTGGGCGGCTCCCACATCATGATCTGCGACAACTCCGGCCTGGTGCTGTATGCCACCAGCGGCCAGCAGGAGCTGGCCGGTCTGGAGGACCGTGTCCTTGCCGCCGCCCTGGTCGACCGGGTAAAGAACGGCTCCTACGCCGGGATGACCAATCTGGACGGATTGTACGCCGAGGCCCGCTATCTGGTGGGCCTGCCCATCACCAGCGGCGGGCATTTACAGGGCCTGGTGATGGTGTCCAGCGACGCGTCCTCTATCAGCGGGATGTGGCGGGAACTGGCGGGCATCTTTCTGGTCACGGCTGTGGCGGTGGTGCTCATCGCCGCCATCCTCTGCTCCTTCACCAGCATGCGCCAGTCCAAGCCCATCAAGGAGATCGCCGCCGCCGCCCGGCAGTTCGGCCTGGGGCAGCTGGACGTGCGGGTGGACGTGGGCAAGCGCCGGGACGAGGTGGGCGAGCTGGCCGAGGCATTCAACTCCATGGCCGACTCCCTCTCCCGCAGCGAGCAGCGCCGCAGCGAATTCATCGCCAATGTGTCCCACGAGTTGAAAACCCCCATGACCACCATTGCCGGCTTCGCCGACGGTATCCTGGACGGCACCATCCCTCCGGAGAAGGAGCGGGAGTATCTCCAGATCATCTCCTCCGAGACCCGCCGGCTGTCCCGGCTGGTGCGCTCCATGCTGGACCTGTCCCGGCTCCAGTCCGACGAGCGGGCCGCCCAGCAGCAGTTCGACATCTCGGAGACTCTGGTCCGCACCCTCATCACCCTGGAGAGCAAGGTGGACGCCGCCCGGCTCCAGGTGGATATGCAGCTCCCCGAGGAGCCGGTGCCCGTCTGGGGCGACCAGGACGCCATCACCCAGGTGTGCTACAACCTGCTGGACAACGCCATCAAGTTCTCCAAAAACGGAGGCACCCTGGGAGTGTCGGTGGTGGCCAAGGGGCCTAAGGCCACCATCACCATCAGCAACCAGGGGGACACCATTCCTCCGGAGGAGCTGGCCCTCATCTTCGACCGGTTCCACAAGACCGACCACTCCCGCAGCGTGGATCGTGACGGGGTGGGTCTGGGGCTCTATATCGTCAAGACCATCCTCAACAGCCACAAGGAGAACATCACCTGCACCAGCGAGGACGGCCTCACCAAATTCGTATTCACCCTGACCAGAGCATAAAACGCCGAAAAGGAGGGATCTCCATGGACAACTATCTGTCCCACCGCTGGCCGGCGGCCGCAGAGGGCTCCCTGCCCATGCCGCCCAAGCCCCGCAGGTCCCGGTGGAACGTGTTCCAGGTGATCCTGCTGGTCACCGGCATCCTGGCCCTTGTCGCCATGCTGATGCTCATCGGCTTCCTCGCCATCCGCCTCGTCCTGTTGACACAGATCGCCGCCGACCCGCGCCCGGCGCCCGGCGCCACGAACCAACCCGTTTACAGCGGGCAGCCCACCGGCTGGACGCCGGAGGACCTCCCCTGGGGCGGCCCCGATCCGGCGGTCCAGCTGTCCCTGGTCCCCTCCGCTGGGGAGGCGCGGCCCGCGCCGGACATCTATGAGAGGACGCTGCCGGGGGTGGTGTCCGTTACCGCCACACTGCGGGGCGGCTACAGCACCGGCACCGGTTTCCTGGTGGAGAGCTCCGGCTACCTGCTCACCAACTATCACATCATCGATAAGGGCATCGCCCTGGAGGTCATGCTGCTGTCCGACAGATCCGTCTATCCCGCCCAGGTGATCGGCTTTGACGAGGAGTTTGACCTGGCGGTGCTGAAGATCGAAGGCTATGACCTGCCCACCCTCCCCCTGGGAGACTCGGACGCCCTCTCGGTGGGCGACCAGGTATACGCCATCGGCAACCCCATGGGGGATCTGTACGGCTCCATGACCGAGGGCATCGTGTCCGCTCTGGGCCGGGAGGGACACAAAGTTCCCGACGGACTGGGCATGATCCAGACCTCCGCCGCTCTGAACAGCGGCAACTCCGGCGGCCCCCTGCTGAACGACAGGGGCCAGGTGGTGGGCATCACCTCCGCCAAGATTACCGGCATGGAGAACGACACCGTTATCGAGGGGCTGGGGCTGGCCATCCCCATGACCGACCTGCTCCCCTTTGTCAACCACATCCTGGCCGCCGGGGAGAGCTGGCGGCCCGCCATCGGCATTTCCTGCACCGTCGCCACGCTGGACGGTAAAACGGGTATTCTGGTGAAGGAGATCACTGCGGATACCGCCTATGAGGCCGGTCTCCGGCCGAACGATCTGATCTTGGCCGCCGGCGGGCAGGATACCCCTACTCTGGCCTCTCTGCGCCGGGTGCTGTATACCACCGGAGTGGGTGAGACCGTGACCTGCACCGTCCTCCGGGACGGAGAGGAGCTGGAGGTCACCCTTGCCCTCATCGACACCCTAGGGCAGACGCCATGACCGACCTGGAGCGCATACCGCCCATCCTCTCCGCCCCCTGGCTCAACGCCGCGATCCCGGCGGACAGCCTGTTCGCGGGAAAGGTCGTCGTGGAGGACAGGGTGGACTCCACCAACACCCGGCTGAAGGCCCTGGCCGGCGGCGGCGCCCCGGCGGGCACCGTCCTTCTGGCCCTGGAGCAGACCGCCGGCCGGGGCACCCACGGGCGCTCCTTCCGATCCCCCAGAGGAGAGGGGCTCTATCTGTCGGTGCTGCTACGGCCAAGCGCCGCCGTCGAAGACCTGCTCACCCTCACCGGCTGGGCGGCCGTGGCTGTCCGGGAGGCCGTCGAGAGGGCCAGCGGCGCCTCTGCGGAGATCAAATGGCTCAACGACATCTATCTCAATGGCCGCAAGCTGGTGGGCATCCTGGCCGAGCTGGCCCCGCTGGACGGGCGCGGGGAGGCCCCCTGGGCGGTGATCGGCATGGGGGTCAACCTGACTCAGACCGCGGACACCTTCCGGGCCCAGGGGCTGGAGGACATCGCCGTCTCCCTGGCCCAGGCGGGATACCCCGTGAACCCCAACGTCCTGACCCTGGCCCTGCTGGAGAGGCTGGACGCCCTGGCGCGGGAGTTTCCCGCCTGCCGGGAGGACTGGTTGGAGCGCTACCGGGCCCGCTGCCTCACTCCCGGACGGCGGGTGTCCTTCGAGCGGGACGGAACGCTCCGCACCGGCACAGCCAGGAAGATCGACGGCCGCTTTGCCCTGCTGGTGGACGGGGACGACGGAACGGGCTATGCCGTCTCCTCCGGGACGGTAAAAATGCTGTAAAAGAAAAAGCGCAATCACCATTCAAGCCCCGCCTTGCCGGCGGGGCCTTTCGCGCGCAAAAGAGGGCGTCGGGAACTCTCGGCGCCCTCTTTATCTGACAGATGGAATCAAATGCCTCCCGCCGTCCGAACGATGGCGTTCAGCTCCTTCCACCGTGCCTCCATGTCTCTCACCAGCGTGAACTGAGTACGGGCCCGGTCCAGATTCTGACCCGGGCGCTCGGTGCGGAAGTACACATCCCCCTCCAGATAGTCGGTGAGGAATCGGATCCCGCACTCCAGCGTCATGAGTCTCGCCCCCCAGGGAAGGTATTCGATCTCCGCCGGGGTGAGGATACCTCCGGCACCCTCCAGAAAGGCGGCGGTGTACGCGGCGAACAGCTCCACGTCCAGGCGGACCCTGCTCTGGTCACGCTCGTCTTCGGCGCAGCGGTTGGCGCCTGAACGTATGGAGTCCCCAAAGTCGTTGATGGCCAGCCCCGGCATCACCGTGTCCAGGTCGATGACACAGACGGCCTCTCCGGTCCTCGTGTCAAAGAGGACGTTATCCAGTTTGGCGTCGTTGTGGGTCACCCGGAGGGGCAGTTCTCCCCGCCGGTGAGCGTCCAGCGCCACCGAGCAGTCTCCCTCCCGCTCCAGGGCAAATGTGAGCTCGGCGGCACAGCTCCCGGCCCTGCCCAGCGGGTCGGCGGCCGCGGCGGTCCTCAGCTTTGCCAGACGGTCCACTGTGTCGTGGAACCGGGGGATAGTCTCGTACAGGGCTCCGGCGGGATAGCCGTCCATCAGGCGTTGGAACCGTCCAAAGGCGCGGCCGGAGGCGGCGAACACCTCCGGCGTCCCGGCGGCCGGAAGGCTGCAGGCGTCCCGGATAAAGGGAAAGGCCCGCCATACACCGCCCAGGCGGTCGGTGTACCAGCCCGCGCCGCTCCGGGTGCGGAGGACCTCCAGCGTCTCCCGGCTGGGGTCCCCGCCCGCGGCGGCGATCTTCTCCCTCAGGTATTCGGTGACGCCGATGACGTTGACCATCACCTGGTCAGGCCGCCTGAAGGCGGCGGCGCTGAGCCGCTGGAGGATAAAACAGCGTCCCTGCGGGGATACGGGACGGACACAGAAGGTGTCGTTCACATGGCCGCGGCCAAAGCGGCCCACGGCCGCCTCCGGCGCGCCGAAATCAAAGACCGCCAGCGCCTCGTCCAGAGTCTGTTCCGCGTCGTTCAAATCAGCTCGCCCCCTTGGACGCGGCTGTCCGGCCGCTCAGTCCAGCAGCTCCCTGGCCCGGCTGTAATTGAACACCGGGCCCTCCAGGCAGACGTAGGTCTCGTTGATCTTGCAGTGGCCGCACTTGCCCACGGCGCAGGACATCCGCCGCTCAAAGGACACCCAGATCTTGTCCTCCGGCACCCCGTGCTTCACGCACTCCAGGGCGGCGAAGCGCATCATCACCGGCGGCCCTACGATGACCACGTTGTAGTCCTCAAAGCTGTTGAAGGGGATTTTCCCGATGTGGGCGGTGACCATGCCGGTCTCGAAGCCGGGGGCGGAGGAGTTGTCCAGGGTAGGGATGACGTGGAACTTCCCCTTGAACTTCTCGATCTCCTCAGTGAACAGCACGCAGCCCAAGTCCTTGAACCCGCAGATCAGGTGGACGGACTTCCCCTCCTCCGGGTGGTCGTAGAAGTGGTTCAGAAGGGTCTTGACGGGGGCCATGCCGGTGCCGCCGCAGATGACCACCAGATCCTTGCCCTTGAACTGGTCGACGGGGAAGGCGTTGCCGTAGGGCCCCCGCATGAACAGCACGTCCCCTGGCTGGAGGCCGAAGATTCCTTGGGTGAGCCGGCCGATCTTGCGGATGGTGAACTCGATGTAGCCCTCCCCCTTGCCGCTGACGGAGATGGGGGCCTCTCCCACCTTGGGGATGGACAGCTGGAAGAACTGGCCGTGTTTCGTCTCGCCCTCATAGGCCACCCGGAAGGTGTACTCCGCCTGGGTCTCCTTGACGATGCTGAGGATCTTGTGGGGGCTGGGCAGCATGATGTTTTCCATGTTCAGCCCTCCTTTCCGGCCAGCAGATCGCTGAGGCCGTTGATGGCGTCCAGATAGTCGATGTCCTTGGGGCAGCGGTCAATGCACCGGCCGCAGCCCACGCACATGTGTTCCTCCCCAAAGCGGAGCTTGAAGTCGAAGATCTTGTGCAGCACCTTGAAGCGCATATTGGCGCCGGGGGTCTTCCGGGCCAGGGCGCCCCCGGCGGTGCGGGTGAAATCCTCCAGCATACAGCCGGACCACACCCGGCGGCGCTCCCCGTCCCGGCTGGTCTCGTGATAGATGACGTCCACCGTGTCGAAGCAGGAGCAGGTGGGGCAGGCGGTGTTGCAGCCGCCGCAGCCGATGCATTTGTCGTCGAACTGCTTCCAGTAGTCCAGGACGGTGATCTCCGCCAGCTGCTCCCGCCTGATCTCCGGGACCCGGGCAGCCCGGCGGTTCTCACTGACGAACTCAGGCGCGAAGTCGATGGGCACCTCGTCCTGGAAATAGGGCAGGAACGCCTCGTTTTTGACCTCCACCAGGGCGCAGATATCGTCGATGCGGACGGCGGCCTCATAGTCCAGAGCCACATTGGAGCCCATGGACACGCAGAAGCAGTTGTCGAAGCCCTCCTTACACTCCAGCAGGAACAGGTGGAGCTTTTCCCGCATCCGGGCGTAGTAAAGGTCGGGCTGGCCGTTGCGGAGGAAAATGGTATCCAGCCGGCGGACGGCGTTGATGTCGCAGGGGCGGGCCAGCAGGATGATCTCCCGGCCGTCCGCCGGCTCCTCCTGGGTACACTCCTCCCCGTTGAAGCGGAACAGCGTCTGAGAGACGGGATAGAACACCTCCTTGGCGGACAGGTGGGACTTCTCCTTGTACACGATGTCCGTCAGGGCGTCGATCTCCCCGTAGCGGATGAGGTCGGCCCCCTTGAGGCCCCGTTTCGGGAACCGTTTTGGGGCGAATACCCGGTATTGCTCCTTCAGCCGGGCAAGGATGGGGGCTAACCGGTCGTTCCGCACGGAAAAGCTCCGTGCCATGGACAGCTCGCCGGACTCCAGCCCCTCCAGCAATCCCCGCTCCAGCGCCAGAAAGCCCAGCGTGATACGGGTCACCGCCTTGTAGAAGGGGGTGCGGCCGTACTTGTCCACGTCGGCGGCGAAGGCGGGCAGCCAGTTCAGCAGGTGGCTTTCCAGGAAGGACTTCTGCTCCCGGACCGTGCCGTTATCCACCAGCCAGCCCTGGAAGGCCAGCTCCAGGGCCAGGTGGTCCTCCATCAGGTCGGCCCGGCCCTCCGCCCTGCCCAGGCCCTTCCCCGCGTACAGCCTGCATACCTGCTCCCATGCCTCCTGCATGAAGATGCGCCGGGGGCTGGTGTACACCGACTCGCAGGGCAGGGCGGCGGCCCCCTCCGCTGAGCCGGCGGCCAGGAAGACGGCGGCGTAGTCCACCGCCAGCTCGTCCACCGCGTCCGGCCCGGCGGCGGCCAGATAGTCCCGCAGGGCGGCGGCCCCCTGCTTCAGGTCGTCGTTGTCCTCCGGGAGGGAGAGGCCCCGCAGGCTGTCCAGCAGGGCCTGGTCCGCCTCCCGCTCGTACAGCCGGGACAGCAGGCGGTACAGGTCCGCCCTGCCCCGGGATTCCGCTTTAGAGATCATCATCTTCCCCGTCCTCCCTTCCGATGGGCGCTGTGCTCCACGCAGTCCTGGGGGCGGATATCCACCCAATCGGCGCGGCGCAGGATGTAGCGGGCGGTGGGGCCGTTGCCCTCGTCCCGCAGGGTGTGGATGTGCTCTGGGGCCTCAGCGGCCAGCAGCCTGCTGACCTCGCTGTCGGGGTCGTCCACGTCCCCGTAGTGGAGGGCGCCGCCGGCGCAGTTGCGGACGCAGGCCGGCGTGTCGCCAATCTCCCGCAGATGGGCGCACAGATCGCACTTGTCGGAGACCCGAAGCTCCTTATTCTCCTGGATGCACCCGTAGGGGCAGGCCCGGCGGCAGGAGCCGCAGCCGATGCAGAGGTCCCGGTTGATGCGGACCACGCCGTCCTCGTCCTTGTAGCAAGCCCCGGTGGGGCACACCGCCGTACAGGCGGGATTTTCACACTGCTGGCACATCACGGTGGCGAAATACATCTGCAAGTCGGGATAGACCCCGGCGGGGCCCACGGTGCAGACCTTGTTCCGGCCGGGGCCCAGGGCCACCGTGTTCTCCAGCTTGCAGGCCACCTGGCAGCCCTTGCAGCCGATGCAGCGGTCGGCGTCGATGACGAAGGTATACTGGCTCATGCTCTCACCTCCTGGGTGGGATCGGCGGGGACGGGCAGCCAGGGCCGGAAGTCCTCCGGGTCCAGCCAGACCCCCTCGGGGGCCCCCTCCGCCTTGTAGACCTTCACCTGAAAGGCCCGGAGGGTGTAGGTGCCCACCACATCGTTGAAGGGGGCGGTGGCCTTGGTCAGCAGGTTCACGTTCATCTCCTGCCAGCCGTGGGTGGGGCCGTTCAGGTTCTCCGGCGCCCAGAACCGCTCCATGAATACGGTGCCGGGGTTGATGCCCGCCGTGACCTTGGCCACGGCCCGGGTCTTCCCCCGCAGGGACTCCACCCACACCCAGTCCCCGTCCTCCACGGCGTACTTTGCCGCCGCGTCGGGGTGGATCCACAGCTCGGGCGCGGGGTACATCTCCCGCAGCCAGGGGATGTTCCGCAGGGTGCTGTGGTGGTAATAGGGCACCCGCCCGCCGGTGTAGACCAGGGGGTACTCCTTGGCGATCTCGGCGTTGGGGCTCTCCACCGGCTCCAGGTAATAGGGCAGCGGGTCGTAGTCCTGGTCCGCCGGCTCCAGCTCGATGGGGCTGAAGGGCTTGCCCGTGCGGCCCAGGGTGATCATGCTCTCCAGGTACAGCTCGCACTTTTTGGAGGGGGTGGGGAAGCCCGCCGGTTTGCCGCCGTTCTTCGGGTCGGGCTGCTGATATACATAGTAGGACCGCCACTGGTCCTTGGGCAGATACTCGATGGGGGCCTTGGCGGCGAACTCCTTCCAGCTCATGCCCAGCCGGTTGACCCAGTGGTCCAGGAACTCCTCCATGCTGTCCCAGTAGGGCAGGTCGTGGCCCATGTACTCCGCGTCAAAGGCTTTGGCGCACCCCTCGTGGCCCAGCTCGCCGCAGCGCTTGGCCAGTTTGGACCAAAACAGGGTCTCATCCATGGTCTCCCACAGGTGGGTCACCTGCTGGCGGGCGACGAGGGTGTTGCAGGTCTCCACCAGCATGTCCGTCTCCAGCCATTCCTCCGAGGGGATGAGGATGTCGGCGTAGGCGGAGAAGGAGGTGGGGTACATATACACGTGGACGATGAAGTCCAGCTTCTCAATGGCCTGTGCCCACCTCTTGGAGTCGGCGGTGGCGGCCAGCTTGTTGCCGGAGCGGTCGATCCACACCCGGGGTTGATAGGGCTTCCCGGTGAGGATGGCCTCCAGGATGGAGGACGGGTGCCCCGCCCACCAGATGCCCAGGCCCTTGTGGGCACGGCCCCCCAGCCGCTTTTTCAGCTGCTCCGGGGGCAGGCGGTCCGCCGCCACGGGCACCGGGTAGTTGGGCATATCGAAGCAGCCGCTGGTGCGGAACCGCTGGAGCAGGGCGCCGGGGCGTTCCACGTTGCCCATCAGCAGGTCGATGGTGGCCGCCGCCATGGCCGCCTGGACCGAGTTGGGGGTCTGGTCGGTGGCCACGCCGATGGCAAGGCCGCTGGGGGCGTTGTCGGTGAACACCCGGATGGCCTTTTCGATGCGCTCTGGCTCCAGCTGGCAGATCTCGCCCGCCCGTTCCAGGGTGAACTCCTCGCACCGCTCCCGGAGGAGGCGATAGCCCGTCTTGCAAACACGGCCGTCCACCATAAACTCGCCGTCCAGCTCCGGGTCCAGAGCGTCGTCCCAGGGATACGCCAGAGGCCTCGCGGAGTTGGTCTTTTTGTCCCACACCATAAAGGTGTCGGGCTCCCCCTCCCCGCCGGTTTTGGCCCGCAGGAGCATTTTGGTCTCCGCGTCCACCAGATAGGGCAGGTTGGTCCACTTCATCACGAAGTCGGCGTCGTACAGTTTATTGTCCAGGATGTACCGCACCCAGGCCAGCTCCAGGGCCACGTCGGTGCCCGGGCGGATGGGCAGCCACACGTCGGCCTTGGCGGCGTCGGGGGTGAGGCGGGGGTCCACCACCACCGTTTTGACCCTCTTGGCCCGCAGGTCGGCCACCATGCCGCCGCCGGAGGCGGGACAGGAGTAGGAGGGATCAGTGCCCCACAGCACCAGGGCCTTGATAGGGGTGTCCTCCGGGAAGTACAGCTCCAAAGCGTTGGAGTCGGCGATGCTGGGGTCCACCCCGCCGTACATCATGGTGTAGGCCAAAACCCGGGGCAGATAGCACTGGGCGCACCCCGGCTCGAACCAGTTAGGGGTGCCGAAGATGTTGCAGAACCGGGCGATGGACCAGATCTCCGGGTTGCCGCCGCCGCCGGTGGAGCAGAACACCGCCTCCGCGCCGTACTTCTTCCGGGTCTCCATCAGCTTTCTGGCGATGGTGTCCAGGGCCTCGTCCCAGCTGATGCGCTTCCACTGACCGCTGCCTCTGGGACCCACCCGCTTCATGGGGTACTTGTTCCGGTTGGGGTGGTACAGCGCCTGGATGCCGGACAGGCCCTTGGCGCACATCCGCCCCTTGCTCATGGGGTCCTCCGGGTTGCCCCGGAGGCTCACCACCCGGCCGTTCTTCACTGTGGCCAGTACCCCGCAGTTGGCGATGCAGGCTCGGCATGCAGTCTTGATGACCTTCACCTCGTCCTGCCCGGTGCATGCCCCTTCCCGGCGGGTCAGCGGGCTCTCTTCCGCCGCCCCCCTGGGGATGCGGATGCCCCGCAAATACGCCCCTTTCTGAACTGTCTGCTCCATAGCTCCTCCTTCCTCCCGCGCCTTGAGCGGGATGGTCATTCTTCCGCTGCGTCCTCCTCGGTGGTCTCCCGGATGGACTCGATGTGCTCCCGCATGGCGTCCTCCGCCCCGTCCTCATCCCGGCTGGCGATGGCGTCCGCCACCTGCCGGTGGAAGTCCACCGAGTCATAGTACTTCTCCGGGTGCCGGCCATAGGTCCGCTCATACAGGCCCATGTCGGTGCCCGCCGTGTGGACAATGTTCACGAACTGGATGTAGAACTGATTGTGGGAGGCGGCGGCGCACCGCAGATGGAACAGGTCGTCCAGCAGGAGCATATCCGCCAGACGCTTCTCGCCCCGGATGTAGGCGGGGATGGCCTCCTCCATGCGTTCGATCTCCTCGTAGAGGGCGTCCACGTCCTCCGGCAGGGCGCTGCGGGCGGCCAGCCGGGCGGCGGCCCCCTCCACCAGGGCCCTGGCCTCGAACAGATCGGCGGCCAGACCGTGGTCCAGGATGGCGTAGGTCCGCAAAATGCGGCCCAGGGCCTCCGGGGAGGAACCGGCGATGTAGTTGCCGTCCCCCTGCCGCCGATCCACAATGCCCATAGCGGTCAGGGCGGCGATGGCCTCCCGCAGGGGGGCCCGGGAGATGCCCAGCCGTTCGGCGAACTCCCGCTCCACCGGGAGGCGGTCCCCCCGCTTCAACTCTCCCCGGTCGATGCGGTCCAGGATGTAGTCCAACACCTGCTGGCTGACGCTGGTTTTTTGGATGATGCTTGACATAGACGGGCTCCTTTGGTATATTGGTAATACCAATATACCAGACAAAACGGGCCCTGTCAAGCGAAAGCAGGGGCCCGCGGAGGAAAAGCTATGACGCTCAAATCAGACGGCCCCGCCCGCTTTTCCGGCGTTATCCTGGCCGGAGGACGCTCCTCCCGGATGGGCCGGGACAAGTGGGCCCTCCGGTTGAACGGGAGGACCCTGCTGGAGCTCCAGACGGACAAGCTCCGGGCCCTGGGGATCGGCGACATCCTGCTCTCCGGGGCGGGCTGCCCGCCCCTGCCCGGCACCCGCGTGATCCCGGACGAATACCAGGACCGAGGGCCCCTGGGAGGGCTCCACGCCTGCCTGCGGGCCGCCCGCGGCCCCGCCTGCCTGGTGGTGGGCGTGGATGTGCCCCTCCTCCCCACAGAGGCCCTGGCCGCCCTGTGCGAGGCCCACCGGGGGGGCGTGACCGTGCTCTGCCACGAGGGGATGGACGAGCCCCTCATCGGCGTCTACGACACATCCGCCGCCGGGGCCGCCGCCGCCCTGCTGGACAGCGGCAAAAGCGCCGTCCGCGCCCTGGAGGACGCCCTCCCCTGGCGCCAGTGGAACTATGACGGGCCGGAGGAGCTGCTCCTCAACTGCAACGCCCCGGAGGACTTCGCCGCGGCGGAACGGCTGTTGCAATCGCCGCGCCTTGGTGGTATGATAGCGGCAGAGCCGGAAATCTTTTCTTGGGGGAATCACAATGGATAGAGCAGAGTACCTTCCCAACGCCGGACAGACCTACCTCCCGTTCCGCGGCAATATCCTCGTCCCGTTCCGCCCCTCGGAGGGGCCCGTCTATCCCGACCCGCCCCTGCCCACCCCCGTCCTGAAGCCGGACTTCGCCGCCCGCGGCATCCGCGTCAAGGAGATGTCCCAGCACTTCCTGCCCGGCGTCACGCCGGAGATGATCGACTGGTTCTGGGCCAACATGGAAAAGGGCTATTACCTCTGGGCCCCCGGCGCCCACAAGCGCTTCAACTGGGTCCGCTCGCCCGGACAGTACGGCTTCCTCAACTCCGCCCATATGATCTCCGAGATCCACGTCCCCGGCGGGCCCGTCTTCGGCGGGGAGGGCGTCATGATCCAGCGGATGCCCCTGTGCTGGTTCCCCTTCACCTCCCACATGGAGCACGTGATCCTGGAGGGCATCTTCACCGAAAACGGCCAGATGTTCGACTGCACCATCCATATGTGGGAGGCCGCCGGGAACGGCTCCAACCACATCACCGCCGCCATCGAAAACACCCGCAACCCCCAGCTGCCCGAGTTCGTCACCGAGCTGCAAAACAGCCCCCCGCCCGCACCCCGGCCCGAGCTGGGCAACGGCCTGGCCCACAGCGAGTACGAGGCCGCCATGTGGCCCGTCTTCCTGCCCAGGCTGTACGATCTGTGGAAGGACCACCCCGACCCCGCCCAGAACGTCCCCTGCGACCTGCGCGTCCGTGAGCTGCCCGATGGCTCGCTGGAGTATATCGCCGAAAACGGCCCCGTCACCCCCTGACCCTCCCCGCTCAAACGCGGCGCGGACATGAGAAAAGCCCACCCCCCGGGGTGGGCTTTGCCGTGCAACGTTGACTTTTTGTGCCGTGTCATGTATAATATCGTCGAGGGCGCTGTTACATATGGCGGTCAAGTAACCTCCCGAAAGGGGGGATGCCTATGGAGCACGATCGGCGAACGAAATTCCTTTGTCTTGTAGTTCGCCTTATCGTCATCCTTTGGATGATGAGCTGTGTTATCCAGAAAGCGTACTAGCCGCCCGGCTCGCACCCGGACGGCTAGCGTTTTTTTTGACCTAGCAATCTGAGGGCTTGACCGCTGTAACAGCGCCCTCTTTATCTTTATTATACCACGCCCCGTCCGTTTGTCAACCTCGTTTTCGTTGCACGTTCCCCGGCAACCCCGCCCCCCTTATCCCTCCCTTCCGGGAGGGATAAAAAATGCAACACACTACCAAGTACCAGCTCAACCTCATTGAACCGTCCGACGAGTTTTCCCCGGACCCGCTCAACGACAACATGAACAAGGTGGAGGAGTTGTTCGCCGGCCAGTTGAAGTTCGAGGCCGGCAGCTACACCGGAAATGGCCGGACCTCCGAGGATATCCGGCTGGAATTCGGCATCCGGCCCTTCATGGTCATCGTCTACCACAGCACGGACATCGAATACGGCGGTTTCCCCTGGTACCGGGACGCGCGCTATGGCCGCACCAGCAAATTGGGGTCCTCTTCGTGGGACGGTCCGGAGCTGACCTGGACCGACAACACGGTCTCCTGGCACGTCAGCAACAACTATGTCATCAAGTGCTTTTTGAACGAGGCGGATGTGGTATACAACTATTTCGCCATCGGCATTTGAGCAAAAGGACCCCCAGGCCGGAGCCTGGGGGCCCTTTTTTGCTCGGTTTGTTTATCCGCGCGATACTGATCACACAGTCTTCTTCGTCAGATAGAGCGCGGTCAGGTCGCCGTCCTTAGTGGCATAGAAGCCGCTGTCCTGGCCGTCGATGGCGGAGGCGGCGATGCTGGTGATCGTGCCGTTCTTGTCGTAGGTGAACACCACCAGGTTGTCCTTCACGGTGTAGGTGGTCTCGCCGACCTTGATGACGCCGTCCGCGGGCGCGTTGACCTCAGCCTCGATGTTCGGCGTGGTCTTGCCGCTCAGGGAGCTCTTCGTGTAGTCGATAATGTCGGTGGTGCCGGTCACGAAGGTCACGCCCTCCACATAGGTGGCGGCCGTCACTTCGGCGCTTACCTTCACGGTGGTAATCTTGCCGTTCACGACCGCGTTGTACACATAGTAGCTCACCTTAGTGTCGCCGATCATTTCGGTGATTTGATTAGCGCCCTCGTGACCCGCGATGAAGTAGGTGTCCTTATCGGTCACATCCTCGCCGGCGGGGGCAGTGGCGTACTTGATCAGGATGGCGGCCACGGTGTCGGTCGCGGCATCCACAGCCTGATAAGGAGCTGCCGAGCTGTGGTCAGACTCAGTCTTGCTCTTCAGGGCGACGACTTCGGTCTTTGTACCGCTCGAGCTGTACTGAGCGACCATATCACTGATGTTGTTGATGCCGGTCACGACCTTCACCGTGTCGGGGTCGGCCTCCGTGGCGCCCTTGGAGACCAGGAAGAACACGGTCTTGTCATTGAACACGACCTTGTTATGGTCCGAGCTCACCTGTCCTTCTGCCTTGCCGGCGGTGATCTTCAGGTCGGTCGCGGCGGACACGGCAGTCGCCCCAAACGCGGTCCCAACGATCTTATAGGTTTTGCCGCCGTCGGCGCTGTAGTAGAACACCAGCTTGCCCATATCGTCGCTGCTGGCCGCGGTAGTCGTCTCAACGATCTTCTCCTCGCCGGTGCTCAGCAGGAGCTTGGCATAGTTCGTGCCTTCGCCCTTCGTGCTCTCCCAGCCGTCGCCGCTGTCCTTTTCGGTCTTGACGTCCAGCAGATAGGCGATGCCCTCCATAGGCTCGGTCTTGGCGCCGGGGTTCTTCGCGGCGTAGATGATGTTGCCGTTGGCGTCCAGGTACAGGTCGCAGGTCACGCCCACCTCGGTGGTCGTGTCCTGCTTCGCCTTGGCGTTGAAGGTGTACTCGGTGCTGTCCAGGGTAGCGGTGGTGGTGCCCACCAGTTTGGTCAGCTTGCCGGTGACCTTGGTGGCGGCCACGGCGGACTTGACGGTATAGTTGGAGGCGTCGGAAGTGGTGGCGGTGACGTACACGATGGTACCGTTGTCAACGTCGTCCTTGGTGAAGGCGTCGGTCTCGAACTTGCCGCTGGTGGCGAAAGTCACGCTGTCGGTCAGCGCGGTGACGTTGACATAAGCCTTGGCCTCGGTCTTCGCGTCGGCGGCGGTGTAGCCGGTGATCTTGCCGGCATAGTAGTTCATCACGTAGATGTTATAGTCGGCGCCGTCGTAATAGACGTCCACCACCGCGCCGGCGTTGCCGACGGAATTGGTCGCATCGTCCTTCTTCATGGTGATGGAGGACGTGCTGGTGTTGCCATCCGTCTTCACGGTGGCGCTGGTGTTCGCGGTCAGGCCCAGGTCGGTGTAGAGGGTGCCGGCAGTGACCTTGCCCACATAGTGCTTGAGGGGGGTCTTGGCGACCTTCACATACGCGTTGGCGCCCGTGTGGGTAGCATCCACCCAGGTGTTGGCGGGACGGCCGAAGTCGTCGGGAGTGGAGGTGGAATGCAGGCCGTTGTAGGTAGTGTCGGCCAGGGAATCCTCATTGCTGGGGACTTTGTTCACGTTGTAGTCAGTTCCCTGCACAGCCTCATTCGCAATGCTCAGGACGGCCAGGATGGCCTCGTTCTTGGAATCGAATTCCAGACCGGCAAGCTGTCCTTTGTATTTGTCGCTCGCGCTACCCGCAGTGACCTCCCACTTACCAGTGGTGGCGCCGGTGGGGCTGTAGTTCAGGCCGGCCATCAGCAGCTGGCAGGCGGCGTCACGGGCGATGGGGGCGGTGCCCAGGTCGCCCTCCTTCAGGGAGAAGGAGGTTTCGGCCGTCATCTTCTTGACGTCCTTGCTCACGTTGATGGTCCAGTCGGGGGTGTTGGTGTACTTGGCGGGGTCGCCATACTCCAGGGCCACCAGCACCATCTTGCCGAACTCATGGCCGGTGACGGAGGCGGTGGGGCGGTAGTTCGCGTTGGCGGGATCAACGATCTCCTTCAGGGAGACATAGTTGATGTACCGGTTGCCCCAGTAGGTGACAGGCACGTCGTCAAAGACGGCGGCGGTGGCCAGCTGGTCGGCCTCGGTGCCGATCAGCAAGTAGGAGATCAGCTTGGCGGCCTCAGCGCGGTTCAGGGGGCCCTTCGGGTCGAAGGTGCCGTCCCCGCGCCCGCCCAGCACGCCGACGGCGGTCAGCACTTCGACAGCCTCTTTGTAGCTGGTGTCGATGCTCGCGTCGTCAGTGAAGCTGGTAGCGGAGACGGTGACCATCACGGAGACGACCATCATCAGCGCCAGGACCAGCGCGAGGAACTTTTTCAAGTTTCTCATGGGATATTTTCCTCCTCAACAAAAATTTGCCGTATTTCGGGCCCGCCCGCGGCCGAAGCCGGGGATGAGCCATCCTCATTGGCCGCGGATTGACCCTTCTTCAGGCTGGCCCCATTATAAACTCGGCGCATTCCGGTGTCAAGGGTCCGGTCGGTTTTGCAATAAAACTGTAACAAACTCCCCAGGTTGCAGAATAACGTGCAAACTTTGGATAAAGCGGGGATTTCTCTCCAAAAAGTGAGGAGGGGCATTTCATCGCCGCCGGGCATGGGAAAGGGGCCCGCGCGCGGGCGCGGGCCCCTGGTCATTCCGCCGGTTCCGGGGTCTCGTCCCCGGCGATCTCTCTGGCCACCACGACGAACCGGCCGTTTTTGGTGTGGTAGCTGCAGGTGATCAGGGTGAGGAGCTGGTCGCCGTACTCGGCGGTCACCCCTGTGTCGTAGAGCTTCACGGCGTCCACGCAGCTGATGAACTCGTCGAACACCGCCGGGTCGGTCAGGTCGGTGTAGTTATAGTACCGGAACACGTTTTCGTCGTCCATTTTGTAGACTTTGGCGTAGAAGGCGGCCATGACCTCGTACTCTCCGGCCTTTTCCAGGGTGTCGAACCGGATGACGGGGTGTTCCCGCCAGAAGTCCTCCTTGGCGTACTGGGCGATGGGGGCGAACATGGAGCCGTTCTCCATGTGGTGTCCGTAGACGATGTAGTTGCCGTCCCCGGTGAAGCAGTCCCCGTCCAGGAAGGGCACGCCGCTCAGGGAGTATTTTTTGTCGAAGCCCCGGCGCAGGTAGTATTCCGGGGATTGGGGCGTGTGCATGACGGGATAGTTCACGGTGGTGCCGTCGATGCAGATCCAGCCGTACAGGTCCTGGTTCTGCTCGTAGAGGACCTGGTATTTGGCCACGTCGTCCACGGGCTCCTCCGGCTCAGTGGGGGCGGGCTCGCCGCTCTCGCCGGGCGGGGAGGAGGAGGCCGGCCGCCGGGAGGGGGCGGCCTGTTCGGCCTGTTCCAGCTGGTCGATCAGGTCCTCGAAGGCCTGTGCCTCTTTTCTGGCCTGGATCAGCTGGGTCACGATCATAAATGCGGACAGGCAGAACACGACCAGGCAGATCACGCCCACGATCAGCCGCACCTTGCCGAATTTGCTTTGTTTCTCGTTCTCCATGGGACGCATCTCCTGCGGCGGCTCAGCCCATCCGGCGCTTGAGCTGTTCGGCGTTCACGGCGTACTCCAGGGCGGTCTCCCTGTCGATGAGGCCCTTTTTGCACAGATCCAGGATGGACTGGTCCATGGCGATCATGCCCTCCGCCCCGCCGGAGGCGATGGCGTTGTCGATCTGGTGGCTCTTGCTGTCCCGGATCAGGCTCTTGATGGCGCTGTTCATGTGCATGATCTCGTAGGCGGGCACCATGCCGCCGTCCTTCCCGGGGATCAGCTGCTGGGACACCACCGTGTGCAGCACCGTGCTCAGCTGGATGCGGATCTGCCCCTGCTGTGCCGGCGGGAACGAGTCGATGATCCGGTCGATGGTGTTCACGGCCCCGTTGGTGTGCAGGGTGGCCAGCACCAGGTGCCCCGTCTCCGCCGCCGTCATGGCCGTCCGGATGGTCTCGTGGTCCCGCATCTCCCCCAGCAGGATCACGTCCGGCGCCTGCCGCAGGCAGGCCCGCAGCGCCGTCAGGTAGTTCTCCGTGTCGATGGCGATCTCCCGCTGGCTGATGATGCTCTGCTGGTCCCGGTGCAGGTACTCGATGGGGTCCTCCAGGGTGATCACGTGGCAGCTCCGGGTCTTGTTGATCCGGTCGATGATACACGCCTGCGTCGTCGATTTGCCGCTGCCGGCGGTGCCGGTCACCAGCACCATCCCGTGGTCCACCTCCGCCAGCGCCATGACCTCCTCCGGGATGTGCAGGCTCTGCCAGTCGGGGATGTCGAACGCCACCACGCGCACCACCGCGGCCATGGAGCCCCGCTGCCGGTAGGTGTTCACCCGGAACCGCGCCAGGCCGCCCACGGCGAACGAAAAGTCGTCGTCCCCGCTCCGGATGTAGGGCCCGATATCCCGGTTCGCCTGTTCATACAGGCCCCGGATCAGCCGCTCCGCCTCCTGGGGGAACACTTTTTCCTCGTTGATGCCCCGGATCGCGCCTTTTACCTTATAGCTCACCGGTCCGCCCGCCACGATGAACAGGTCGGAGGCCCCGTTTTCTACCGCGGCCCGCAGATAATCTGTCATCTCCATCCGGTCGCCCTCCTTATTGATCCACGCTCTCGCCGTCCCAGACGGTGATCCCGTCCTCCGGCTCCCAGTCGGCGGTGGACACCGCCTGCCAGCTCAAGATCCTGTAATTCTCGCCCAGGCCCTCCGGGAAGGCCACCCGCACCTGGAGCACCTGCGTGTCCGAGATGGCGCAGGCGTAACTGGCGGTCGCCTCGCCGCTCCCGGTCACCTTCACCCCGTCGGGGACCTCTCCCGCCCGCAGCCGGGCCAGGATGGCCTCCGCCCGGGCGTCGGCCTCATAGTAGCCGCTCACCGCCGCCGCCGAGACGTCGCCCAGCCGCCTGTCCGCCTGCACCGTGGACAGGGACAGCAGCGCGAACACCGTCAGGCACAGCACCGCGAAGATGACCAGCAGCGAGCTGCCCCCCACCGTGGGCGGGGAGAAGCGCTTTTTCTCCTCGTTCATGCGCCCACCTCCGTCTGCCATGCGACCTCGATTTCAAAAAGGGGCGTCTCGTCACCGAGTTCTCTTACCTGGACAGCGGCTTTCATGAGTCCGGGGGTATCGCTCTCCACGGGACGCACCTGGAGGATGTATGCGGCGGACTCCCGGCTGTCGGCGGGGCTCCAATCCTCGTCATATGGGGCTGTCAGTACGGGGTCCGCGCCCTCATGGACGTTGCGGACCCCCAGCTTCTCCGCGGCCCGGGCCAGGACCGCTTCATAGTCCCCGCCCTGGCTGCCGGACCACTTGACGGTCTCGGCCATGGTCTGCACCTCGATCACCGCCCGGTCCCGCGCGATCCCCTGGGCCGACGTCCTGTCGCACCACACGAATACCCGCAGGCACAGCGCCGCCGCGACCACGAATATCAGCACCATAACCGCCTGCTCCATCAGCGCCAGCGGCGCTTTGCTCCTCATGCCCCCGCGCCTCCTCTCAGCGCCAAGGCAAGCTCGGTCCCGCTCCCGTCAGCGCCCTCGATCTCCACGCGCAGCAGCCCGTCCTCCAGCGAGAACCGGACCTGCTCCGCCTCCACGATTCGTTCCCCGTCCTCCGGGAAAAATTCCGCGCCCTCGAAGGTGAACAGTTCGCG
Organism: uncultured Oscillospiraceae bacterium; assembly: GCA_947630785.1. Classification (GTDB taxonomy): domain Bacteria; phylum Bacillota; class Clostridia; order Oscillospirales; family Oscillospiraceae; genus Enterenecus. The sequence continues at coordinate 40,389 of CANRIW010000016.1, forward strand.
CACCCAGCCGTCGCTGCAATACACGCTGGTGATATAGGTCTCCCCGCCGATCTCCTCAGAGTAGGAGAGGATGTCTATGCCGTCCGACGTCTCCACCCTGAGCGCGCTCCCGGACGGCACCTGGCGCACCTTTGTCGCGATATACTGCGCGCATATCCGCCGCCCGTAGGCCGCCTGGCCCTCCGCCGTCAGATCCCGGTACACCTTCGCCCCCGTCAGCAGCACGGACAGTACGCATCCCGCGAACACCCCGAACAGCACCAGGGTGATCAGCCCGTCGATTTGATGTTTTCGCTGCCGTTGGCGCCCCATGGCTCTTCCTCTCTTCCTCTCAGTCCGCTCGCTCCAGCACCGTGAACACGGGCATCAGATTCGACGCGAACACCTGATAGTCCACAAAGTATCGTTCCTCGTCCACCTGCAGGCCGTACCGCTCCTGCATGTACTCTACTGTGGGCGGATAGATGCCCTCCGCCGCGTAGCACGCCGCCGCGGTCCGCCGGATCGTCTCCTCCAGTTGCCGCCTGCCCTCGTCTCCGCTCCCGTTCTCCAGGTTGGAAAGCCCTGTGAAAAAGCACAGCAGCACCGCCACAACCAAGATCGGCATGATCAGTCCCCACAGCAGACCTGGCAGCCGCCTCTTTATCCGTTTCGTCATCGCCGCTCACCCGATCGCCGACATGATGTTCATCAGCGGCAGCATCACCGACAGCAGGATCAGGCCCACCAGGATCGACGTCACCATCACCAGCGCGGGCTCCACACGCCCCACCAGCTCCTGCAGCGCCATCTCGCTGTCCTCCGTCAGCCGCCGCGCGATCTGTTCCATCGCCGCGTCCCCGGTCCCGCTCCGCAGCCCCAGCTCCAGCAGCCGGCACTCCGCCTGCGGCAGCACTTGGGACCCCTTCATCGCCTCGGCCATGGACTCTCCGGCCTCCAGCCGCTTCACGCAGTCCAGACAGCGGGCCTTGGCCGGGGGCACCGAGTCCAGCAGGGAGGCGGCGGTGGACAGCGCCTCCTCCAGAGGCAGCCCGCTGCTCAGCCCCATGGACAGGGACTGGGCGAACCGCGCCGTGTTTATCTTCCGCGACACGCCTTTATCTCCCATCCGCTTCCGCCAAAAGCCCGTCAGCTTCTCCCGGAACGCCGGCACCGCGGCAAACAGGACGACCAGTACCACGATGACGGCCAATATCACGCACAGCGCCGGCATCGCCGCGTCCAGCGCCTGGCCGAAGCGTAGCAGCCCTCCGGCGATGCCGGTCAGGCTCCCGCCCAGGTAGGCGTACACATCGTTGAACACCGGCAGCACCCGCACCAGCAGGATCCCGATCACCGCCAGCATGATCACCAGCAGGATCGCCGGATACAGCAGCGCCGACCGGATCTGCCGGTTGAGCCTGGACCGGTCCTCGTAGTGCCGCGCCAAAGCGGACAGGGCCTCCTCCATCCGCCCGGAACGCTCTCCGACCTCCAGCAGGCCGCACACGTAGTCCGGAAAGCTCTTCGAAGCCCGGAACGCCTCCGCCAGTGAGGCGCCCTCGTCCACCTGCTGCGCCATCCCGCTCAGCACCTGGCGGCAGACGCCTTCCTGCTCCTCCTCCGCCAGCAGCGAAAGCCCGTCTCCGGCCCCTACGCCCGCGTGGAGCAGCATGGACAGCCCCTGGCACAGGGTGCTGATTTCATCGTTGGTCAGTTTTCGTTTTTCCATATGCGGCAGCGCTCCAATCTGGACCGCCCGTGGGGGCGGACGATAAATAAATGGGCTTGCAGATTCTGCAAGCCCATTCTAAACCATTTCCGGCCGTTCGTAAAGAGGGAATTTACACGCATTTTCCCCGGCTCAATAGAAATATTTGGCGCTGTAGTTTTTGCCGTCGCCGATGTATTTCATGATCGACGCGCTCTGTTTCCCGGAGG
>CANRIW010000017.1 GCA_947630785.1 uncultured Oscillospiraceae bacterium
GTTTTCAGGTTGAACTTTTCGATGAAGGAAGAAAATGCGGGATTCATTTTGTTTCACCAGGAAAGTACAAGAAGCAAAGGCTGTTTCAATGCGCATTGAACAGCGGCACCGGGAATACGAAGAATTAGAGCATGAGGTTAATGAGTTAAGAGAGGAAAAAGAAAAGGCGACAGAAGAGCTTAAACAAAATGCACTCAAAGAAAAGGATGAGGAACTCCGCCAAAAGGCTTCTGAGTATGACGAATGGTGCGTCAAACTGACTGCAATTAAGAATGAATTAATGATTTCACCCGAGCCGCTTCTCCATGAACCAAAACCCACGGCGGTGTTTATGTCTATAGCTCAGTACAACATCATTTTTGTGAGAATTTATGAATGGTTTAAATATGGAATTTATAGTTTTGAAAGCGAGAAATACATGCTTTCTTTTGTAAAAATATCTTCATTATATGAGAGCTATCTATTAGCAAAAATGTTAGAGTATTTTAAAAATCGTGATTATGTTCTTCAAAGTGCAACAAAATGCGTTTATCCTGTTCATCGGAGTTGGAAATACAGGAATACCCAATGCAATAACACTTTTATATTTAGAAGCAAAAAGAAACGTATTACGCTGTATTACCAGCCTGTGATTTTTGACGAGGATCGCCATAACATCAACGGCATCGGTCTGTATAGGAACAATTCCATCCCGGCGGATGGCGATACTACGAAAGAAGGAGCGCGTTACTATACTCCTGATTTTCTTATCAAATTTGACGAGGAGGATACGTCAAAATACTTAATTATTGATGCGAAGTTCAGCAAATTTGGAAATGTGCGAGTGCCTATTGTCAAAAATCTTGCATTTAAGTATCTTTTTTCACTAAGCCCAATTAAAAACAACCATATGATTGCTGGAATGGGTATCATATATGGGAAGTGCTGGAAAGGCGAACAGGTACAAAGTGCATATGACAAACAAATTGAAGGGAATGAAGTTTTCCCGTTTACAGACATCGTTCCATTGATAGAAGGGATTGATTCTGAGGATCACTTTAACAAATTAGATTTACTGTTTAAGAAACTGGAACGATAGCATGAATTGCAATAAGTATAGATTCTAATCGCGTTCGAAAAACACTGTAGAAAACGAGGGACGATAGCAAAGGTGTATTTTGAATGTATCTCAGGTTTAAAAAGGACATATTCTCTTAGTGCAACGATAGGTGACAGTGTTCTTGCCCAATGTATGAAGGAATCCCAGAAGAGCACTTCTGTCTCTCTGGGACTCCTTCATCGTTTCAGAAATATTTGAGATTCGCTTTTTATTACTACCTCACTTTATCCACGCCCTTGCCAAATCAAAGTTACTGATGGTATAGCCGTTCATCGCGTTGGCGTTGCCCAGAGGGAGGTTGCCGTAGGAGAAATACATCGTCACGGTGTAACCCGGTACGAGTTCCTGGGCCTCAGCCGCCATCTTCTCGCATTCGGCCCTAATGGTGGAGAGGTCCATGGACTTCCACCATGCCATGAACTCCGCTTTGTTCATGGAGCCGGAGTAGTCGGCGTTAAAAATCTTTTCGGAGCCGTAGTTGGTAACGGGTGTCCCCGTGACCGTCCACTGGCTGGAGAAGGAGGACACGCTGGGCACGGGAGCCGGAGCAGGCGCGGCGGCCTTGCCGGGAGCGTTGACCACCGCCATGTTGCGGGAGCCGTCGTAGCTGACCTCCAGGCCGTAAGCCTCAGCCAGCGCCCGAAGGGGAGCGTAGGTGGTGCCGTTGTAGACGAACACCAGCACATCGTTCCCGTTCACGTCCTTGGGTTTGAATACCTCGCCGTTGACCATGACGTTGATGGGACTGCCAGTGATGGTGAACGCGCCACTGGCGGCCAGGGCGGGCAAGGACAGGGAGCAGAGGATCAGGGCGGCGACAGCGCCCATGAGGAAAGAGAAAAGTCGAGTTCGGTTTTTCATGTGTATGCACCTCCGATTCGTAGTATTGTAGGGCTTGCTCAGGAATAGATCAGTTCGTTCAGGATCACCTCCTCCGCGGCGTTGCGGATGTTGTTCATGGCGCCCACCCAAGCCATCTGGTCTTGGACCTTGATCTGCTCTGTGACACCCTGCTCCGCCGCCATCTGCCGGGTCAGCCGCTCAAACATTTCCGTGGCCTGCCGGTCGATCTCCGCAAGGTGGGCGTTGAGCTTGCCTGAAAGAAGCATCCCGGTGTAGATCCCGTTGCGGTGCCGTTTCAAGTAGTCTCGCCGCCTCATACCCCAGATGCCCGTGGAAATGGCCTCTGGAACAGTCAGGTCTGGGATAAGGTAGTCACCTTCCCGGTGGTACGTCAGGTTTGCGCTCATTTGTTTGACCTCCTTCCTGTGATGGCTTTATTGTAGCAGTCGCCATTCCAAAAGACGAATGTGCGAAAAAGAAAACGCTCAGAAAAGCATTTTCTGCTCTTTTGAGCGTTTTCATGGGATTATTAATACGATTTGTGTCTGCTGTATCATAGCTCGGTATGTGTGTTCAGTGCCGGATCTCTGATGTTTTACGGAATCCCTTATGAATATCCGTACCAGAGAAAACCCTGTGATCTCAACGGTCACAGGGTTTTCTCATGCCCTGCTGCCCTCATTTATCCACTCTGTTTTTTGATCAATCGCCAGGAGAAGGAATGAGATTCGCATGGCCGGCCCTCGATGCGGTCAAGGATCAACCGGGCGGCCTCGCTGCCGAGCTTGATCTGATGGGCGAGCGAAGTGATCGGCACCGGGCACAGATCGCTGTAATAGCTGTTGTCAAAGCTGACCACCGCCATCTCTTCCGGGATGTGATATCCCAGCGTCAGGAAATAGCGGATCAGCCGGTCGGCGACCTCGTCATTGTAGCAGATGGTAGCGGTACAGTCCTGAAGGTAGAAATGGCGGAAGTGCTCCAGCAGATCGGGGTGGCCATAGTCCAGCAGGTATCTGCGCTCCTCGGTGGAGTACCAGCAGACGTGGTTGTCGGGGATCGGCAGACCCGCGTCCCGCATGGCGGAGAGGAACCCCAGATAGCGCTGATGGCCCTGGATATCGTCGGACTTGAAAATGCCCGCGATCTTCGTGTGCCCCCTGGAGATCAGATGGCGCGCCAGCATATAGCCCCCGCCGAAATTATCGTCGGAGACGCATAATGTATCCTGCAGGGCGCTGTAAGTCCCGTGGAGAAATACGGTCGGGATGTTCGCCTGGATCAGCTTCTCATACAGGTCCAGATTCGGGCTGGGCAAAGCGGTTTTTGTCCCCTCGATGATCACACCGCCGATCGGCTTGCGCAGCAGGTCCTGGAGTATTTTCCGTTCACTTGTGATCTCGTTCTGGGTGAAGAAGAGGATCGTAGAGTAGCCGTTTGCGGTGAGTACGGTCTGGATATCCTGCAAGACGGTCGGGAAGATATAGTCGTTGGAAAAAGTGGTGACGATGGCGATGAGGCTGTTGTCCCGCTCCCGCACCCGCTGCCGGACCCGGGAGACGGAGCCCCTGCGCTTTTCTATGAGGCCATGTTCCACAAGGCTGTCCAGGGCGCGCCGCACGGTTTGACGGCTGTACCCGTAGGTCTCAACGATCTTTCCTTCAGTGGGGAGCTTGTCGGTAAAGGTGCCGTCGCTGATCTTTGCCTGAAGCTCCGCGGCTAAAACAAGATATTTGAACGGCATAGCGGCTGCTCCTTCAGTGAGATAGATTTCTGCCCGATTTGATTTCATTATACTCTCCGCCCTGGTAAGAAGCAAGGGGTTCATGAACCCGCTCCGCATGCCTGGAACAAAAGGACTGAAAAGGAACCGATTTCTGACAGCGCTTCAGGCTTGCGCCGCGAAGCGGTCTGTTGTATAATATAATACAAGGTTTGGTCAGAGTAGGGCCAGCGCGTCAAGTGCCGGGGGATGGGAGGTCGCCCCCGGACGAAGCACGGGAGTGTGTGCGCGGTGCTGTCCCGCATCCGCTGCCACCGAAGGATGTGAAAAGCTCCTTTCGTGGCAACCGTCACGAAAGGAGTTTTTATCGTGAAAAAGAACAACATCCGCCTGTTGGTCACCATGGCCATGATGGTTGCCATGCACATCATCCTATCCCGGTTCCTGTCCATCAATACACCGATCCAGAAGATCGGCTTCTCTTTCGTGCCGCTGTTCATTGCGGCGGTGCTCTACGGCCCCGTCGCCGCGGGAGCGGTGGGGGCCATCGGGGACTTTCTGGGGGCCACCCTGTTCCCCATCGGTCCTTACTTTCCCGGCTTTACCGTCACCTGCTGCCTGACGGGCGTGGTGTTCGGCCTGCTGCTCCACAGGGAGCAGACCATCCCCCGGGTAGCGGCGGCCACCCTGGTCAATCAGTTTGTGGTGGGGCTGCTGGTGAACTCGGCCAATCTGGCTATCCTGTACGGCTCGCCCTATCTTGAGACGATGGTCAGCCGCATCCCCCAGGTGGCCATCCTGGTGCCGGTGGAGTTCGCGGTGATGACGCTGCTGACCCAGGGCGTGTTCCGCCGTCTCAAATCTACGCAGACGGCATGAGACCACATGGAGGAAACACCATGACACCGGAGGAAGCAATCTCCTACATCGAAAACTACGGCTGGAGCACCACCCGGCTGGGGCTGGACCGCACCCGGGAGCTTTTGTATAAGCTGGGCGACCCCCAGAAGACGCTGAAATTCGTCCATGTGGCGGGAAGCAACGGCAAGGGCTCCACCTGCGCCATGCTGGACGCCATCCTGCGCACGGCGGGATACCGCACCGGCCTCTACACCTCGCCCTACATCCAGCGCTTCAACGAGCGCATCCGAATCGACGGGGAGGACATCCCCGGCGGGGACCTGGCGGCCCTGACGGAGCGGGTGATGGCCGTGGCCGAGGGGATGGAGGACCATCCCAGCCAGTTCGAGCTGGTGACCGCCATCGCCATGCTCTACTACCGGGAGCGAAACTGCGACATCGTGGTGCTGGAGGTGGGCATGGGCGGCGCGCTGGACAGCACCAACGTCATCGACCCGCCGGAGGTTGCCGTGCTCACCAACATCGGCCTGGAGCACACGGAGTATCTGGGCGACACCATTGAAAAGATCGCCCGCACCAAGGCCGGCATCATCAAGCCGGGTTGCCGCGCTGTCTGCTACGACGGCGACCCGGCGGCCACGGCGGTGGTGGAGCAAATCTGCGGAGAACGGAACGTGCCCCTCCACAAAGCGGACTTCTCCCGGCTGACCGCCCTGCGGTATGATCTGGACGGGCAGGACTTCACCTACCGGGGCAAGGCGTACCACATCGCCCTGCTGGGGCCCCACCAGCTCTGCAACGCCGCCATGACGCTGGAGACGGTGTCCGCCCTGCGGGAGCGGGGATGGGACATCCCGGAGAAGGCCGTGGAGAAGGGACTGGCCGCCGCCCGGTGGCCCGCCCGGCTGGAGGTGCTGGACCGCTCCCCCTTGTTTTTGCTGGACGGCGGTCACAACCCCCAGTGCGCCCAGGCGCTGGCGGACAGTCTGGACGCCCTGCTGCCCGATCAGAAGGTGGTGTTTTTGGCCGGCGTACTGGCCGACAAGGACTACCGCGCCATCATCGACACCCTGGCCCCCTACGCGAAGGAGTTCGTCTGTCTGACCCCGATCAGCGACCGGGCTCTGCCGGCGGAGGACTTCGCGGCCTATCTCAATGGCCGGGGCCTGGCCGCCAGAGCCTGTGAGGACATCCCATCCGGCATCCGGGCGGCGCTGGACGCGGCTGGAGAGGGCGGCGTCGTGGTGGGATTCGGGTCCCTTTACCTGGCGGGGCATCTCCGGGAGGAGTTCCCCGCCGCGTACCGCAAATGGCTGCGCAAGACGAAGATCAGAGCACGGGACAGCCTGACGCCGGAGGAGCGGGCGGAGTTGTCCCGCAGGGCGGCGGAGCGTATCGCCGCGTCGCCGGAGTTCCGGTCAGCCAAAACCGTGCTGCTCTACCGGGCGACCCGTGGAGAGCTGCGGCTGGACGCGCTGGAGGCCGCCCCGGAGGCGGTAGGCAAGCGGCTGGTCTATCCCCGCTGCGTCAGCGGCACGGAGATGATCGCCCTGCTGCCCCGGGGAGAGGACGCCTGGGCGTCCGGCTCCTTCGGCATCCCGGAACCGGTCCCGGAGCGGTCCGAACCGATCCCGCCGGAGGACATCGACCTGGTGATCTGCCCGGGGACGGCGTTCGACGAGGCATGCAACCGCATGGGCATGGGCGCGGGGTTCTACGACCGGTATTTGGAGAAGTGCGTCAACGCCCATATCATCATGGCGGCCTTTGAGTGCCAGAAGGCGGCTCAGGTGCCTGTCGGCACTTGGGACAGGCCCATGGAGATGATCTTCACGGAGAAGGCCGTTTACCACAGCGCCCTTACAGAGCGCGGCATTTGCCGCGGGTGAGCGTCGCATTTGACGGATGTTTTTTTCAAGAGCATGAGGCAGGTCGGGGAGGAGAAACGAATCAGGTGGCCTCCCCGGCCTTTTTCTGCCCGTAATAGGCGTTGGGGCCGTGCTTGCGCATGTAGTGCTTGTCCAGGATGCGCTGGGGGGCCGGCGCGGCGCCGGCGTCCACCTGCCGGGTCAGGATGGCCATTCTGGCCACCTCCTCCAACACCACCGCGTGGTACACCGCCTGGGCGGCGTCCTTCCCCCAGGTGAAGGGCCCATGGCTGTGGCAGATGACGGCGGGCACCGCCATGGGGTCGATCCCCCGGCTTTGGAAGGTCTCCACGATGACATTGCCGGTGTTCTTCTCGTAGTCCTCGTCCAGCTCCGCCTGGGTCAGGTGCCGGGCGCAGGGGATGGGCCCGTAGAAGTAGTCCGCATGGGTGGTGCCGTAGGCAGGGATGTCCTGTCCCGCCTGGGCCCAGGCCACGGCGTGGGGGCTGTGGGTGTGGACGATGCCGCCGATCTCCGGGAACGCGTTGTACAGCACCAGATGGGTCCTGGTGTCGGAGGAGGGATTCAGCTCCCCCTCCACCTTGTTGCCGTCCAGGTCCATGACCACCAGGTCCTCGGGTTTCAGCGCGTCGTACTCCACCCCGGAGGGCTTGATGACGAACAGGCCCCTCTCCCGGTCGATGCCGGACACGTTGCCCCAGGTGTAGGTGACCAGATTCCGGCGGGGCAGCTCCATATTGGCCTCATAGACCTTGCGCTTCAATTCTTCCAGCATAGATTTGCCTCCCTTAAAAGGCGGCGGGACGGGCCCTCCCCATCCCGCCGCGGTTACGTATTACAGAGCCTTCAGCTTCCAGGCGATGTCGTTGTAGAAGAGCTCCTTTTCCAGCCCCTCCACGGTGGTGTCCTTGGTGATGTGGACGAACTCGATGTCCATCATGTTGGCCCAGTCCTTCATCTGCTCCGCAGATACGTCGTAGCTCAGCACCGTGTGGTGAGCGCCGCCGGCGGTGATCCAGCACTCCACGCCGGTGGTGAGGGAGGGCTCCGCCCGCCACATCACCCGCGCCACGGGCAGGTTGGGCATGGGCAGGATGGGCTTCACGCAGTGGATGTCCTGGCAGATGAGCCGCAGCCGGCCGCCCATGTCGATAAGGGAGACCACGATGGCGTCTCCCTCCTTGCCCTCGAACACCAACCGGGCGGGGTCCTTCTGGTTCATGCCGATGCCCAGATGATGGGTCTCGATGCGGGGCTTCCCGGCGGCCACGGAGGGGCACACCTCCAGCATATGGGCGCCCAGGGAGTACTCCGCGCCGGGAACCAGATTGTAGGTGTAGTCCTCCATGAAAGCGGAGGCGCCGTTGCCGTTTTCGCCCATGGCCTTCATAATGGCGGTCATGGCGGAGACCTTCCAGTCCCCCTCGCCGCCGTAGCCGTAGCCCTGGGCCATCAGGTGCTGGGATGCCAGACCGGGGAGCTGCTCCATGCCGTACAGGTCCTGGAAGGTGTTGGAGAACGCTTTGCACCCCTCAGCGTCCATCATCCGCTTGATGGCGATCTCCTCGCGGGCCTGATATCGGATGGCGTCCATGTTGTCGGTGGCGACGTCGTAGCTGGCCTTGTAGACCTCCACCAGCGCGTCGATCTCGGCGTCGGTGACGGCGTTCATCTCCTTCACCAGGTCGCCCACGGCCCAGGTGTTCACCTGCCAGCCCAGCTTGGTCTGGACCTCCACCTTGTCGCCCTCGGTGACGGCCACTTCCCGCATGTTGTCGCCGAAGCGCATGACCTTCATCTCTTTGGACACGGCCACGCCGATGGCGGCCTTCATCCAGTCGCCCAGACGCTTCTGGACGGTCTTGTCGGTCCAGTGGCCGGCGATGACCTTCCGGGGCAGGCGCAGCCGGGCGACGATGAAGCCGTGCTCCCGGTCGCCGTGGGCGGCCTGGTTCAGATTCATAAAGTCCATGTCGATCTCCTCGTTGGGGATCTCCACGTTGTACTGGGTGGCCAGATGGCAGTAGGGCTTCTGGAGGTTCGCCAGGCCGTTGATCCACATTTTGCTGGGGGAGAAGGTGTGGCACCAGGCCACGATGCCGGCGCAGTTGTCGTCGTAGTTGGCCTCCTTCACCACGTCGGTGATCTCCTGGTTGGTCTTGGCGGTGACCTTGTAGACCAGGGGATAGGGCAGGACCCTGGACAGCTCCTCCGCCATCTCGGCGGCGCGCTGGGCCACGGTCTCCAGCACCTCAGGGCCGTACAGGAACTGAGAACCCACCACAAACCAAAATTCATAGTTCATATCCTATTCCTCCTAAAGCGTCTCCACCGCCGTCCGCTCCACGGACAGCAGGGCGCGATACTGTTTCATGTAGGCGTTGAAGCCCTCCACGTCCTCCGCCAGCGGGGCCAGCGTGGTCCCGGACACCCCGGCGAAAACGCGGCGGCCCAGATAGTCCTCCAGCGTCTCCCCCTCCGCCCGGTTGATCCGGTAGGCAGCCAGCAGCGCCATGCCGTAGGGGCCGCCCTCTCCGGCGGTCTCCATGCAGGTCACGGGGGCGCTGCAGGCGGCCGCCAGATACCTCTGCCCCACACCGGGGGTCTTGAACAGGCCCCCGTGGCCGGTGAGGAAGTCGATGTTCACCCGCTCCTCCGCCAGGATGTCCATGCCGATCTTCAGCGTCGCCATGGTGGAGTAGAGCTGGGCCCGGAAGAAGTTTGCCAGCGTGAACCTGCTGTCCGGCCGCCGGACCACCAGAGGCCGCCCCGCGTCCATGTGGGTCACGCCTTCGCCGGCCAGATAGTTGCACACCGTCACGCCGCCGCAGTCCGGATCGCCCTCCAGGCTTTTTTGGTACAGTTTGGTGTACAGTTCGCCGGTATCGGGGGCGGCGCCGAACAGCTCCGCGGTCTCCCGCAGCACCCCCGCCCAGGCGTTGGTGTCGTTGGTGCAGTTGTTGCAGTGGACCATGGCCACCGGCCTGCCGGTGGGGGTGGTCACCAAGTCGATCTCCTCATAGACCTTTTTCAGCGGCTGCTCCAGCACCACCATGGAGAAAATGGAGGTGCCGGCGGACACGTTGCCCGTCCGGGGGGCCACCGCGTTGGTGGCCGCCATGCCGGTGCCCGCGTCCCCCTCGGCGGGGGCAAAGGGGATACCAGCCGGCAGCAGGCCGTCCAGCCGGACAGCCCCCTCCGGGGTCAGGGAGCCGGCGTCCTCCCCCGCCGTCAGCACGGCAGGAAGGATGTCCTCCAGCTTCCAAGGGAGATTTCGATCCGAAATGAGGTAGTCGAACCTCTCCAGCATATCCCTGTCGTAGCAGAGATTCTCCGAGTCGATGGGGAACATCCCGGACGCCTCGCCGATGCCCACGGCGTTCACCCCGGTGAGCATGTAGTGGACATATCCCGCCAGGGTGGTGATATGGGCGATGCGGGAAATATGCTCTTCCCCGTTCAGTACCGCCTGGTACAGATGGGCGATGGACCACCGCTGGGGGATGTTGAAGCCGAACAGGGAGGTCAGCTCCTCCGAGGCTCGGCCCGTCATGGTATTCTGCCAGGTGCGGAAGGGGACCAGCAGATGCCAGTCCGCGTCAAAGGCCAGGTAGCCGTGCATCATGGCGGACACGCCCATGGCCCTGACGTTTTCCCGGCCCTCCACGCCCGCGAAGGCCGCTTTCAGCCCGGTCCACACCTCGTCCAGGGAGTAAGTCCAGACGCCGTTTTCATAGCTGCTGGCCCAGGTGTAGTCCCCGGATGAGACCGGGGCATGGCTCCCGTCGATGGCCACCGCTTTGATCCGGGTGGAGCCCAGCTCGATGCCTAAGCAAAGGCCCTCATCATGGGCCGTCTGTTCCCGCCGCATGGTCTGCGCCTCCTTTTACCGTATTTCGTCCACAAGCTTGACCACGGCCCGTGCGGAGCCGTGGCCGCTCTCCGCCTTGACCGTCACATCGCCCTCCGGCTGTATAATGGCCAGGGCCTCGCCGTAGTAGGTATCGGTGACGTCGTTGAGGTAGCCCCGCTCATTGTAGGAGCAGGCGTTCCCCAAGGCCAGCAGTTTTCCGCCCTCCACGGTCACCTTGATATCCCCACGGGCCAGGGGCTTGACGGTGCCGTTCCCGTCGGTATAGCGCAGCCGGACGTAGAGCAGATCGCCGGGCTTCACCGTCTCCTGCTCCGGGATGAGGACCAGTTTCGTCTCCTCCCCGGCGGTGCGGAGGCTGGTGCGGGCGATTTCAGCGCCGCTGTCATCGTAGATCACGGCGGTGAGCTCTCCCGGCTGATAGACCGCCTTGAACTTCACCTGATGATTGGCGGGCAGCTTCTTCCGGCCCAGGGACTTCCCGTTCAGCAGCAGCTCCGCCTCCGCCCCGCGGGCGTAGACCTCCACCGTGGTCGTCTTCCCCTCGCAGCCCTGCCAGGACCAGCTCTCGATGGCGTTGGTCATCCGCCACGCGCCGGGAGAGTGTTTCTCACTGGCCCACTTCACGGGGATGACCCCGATGCGCACGGGGCACAGCTCAAAGGCCACCTGGGTATAGGCCATCTGGCAGGTTTCGGTGCCGATCAGGTCGATGGTCCCCGCGCCGGCGGTGAGCCAGCCGGGGCCGTGCTCGAACTCCGGGGCGTACTCCCTGTACTCCCAGGCCCCCAGGCCCACCTCGCCCAGGTAGTCCATCCCCGTCCACGCGAAGTCGCCGATGAGGGCGGGGTTGTCTTTCGCCAGGTCGTAAAAGGCCGCCGCGTCGGTGCAGAAGGTCTCGCTGCCCAGGATGACCCGGTCCGGGTACTTCTTCAGATCCTTTTTGTAGCGGTTGACGCCGTAGTTATAGCCCGCCGCGTCCAGCTTAGCGAAGGCGTCCCGGGTCTTTACGTCGCTGCCGTGGAGGGTGGCCCCGAACTTCATGAACCCGGCGCCCAGCAGGCCGGCCACGCTGTTAATGAACTCGCTGCCCACCGCCTTTTTCTTCTGGGGCTTGCCCTTGTTCTTCTCCGCCTTGGCCGCCTCGGCCTTGGCCTTGTCGTCGGAGTAGACGCCGAACCCCATGGAGCTGAGGAAGTTGAAGAAGATGTTGATGCCGCATGTGACGGGCCGGTCGTCCAGAGTGTGCAGGTAGTTCCGCATTTGCCCTGTCAGCTCGATACCCTTCTTCTGGGCGGTCTCGGCCACCTCGTTGCCGATGGAGTACATGACCACGGATGGGTGGTTCCGGTCCTTCTCCACCAGCAGCTTCAGGTCATTCCGCCAGTTCTGCTCCACGAAGCTGGCGTAGTCGTACTGGGTCTTATGGATGTACCACATATCCGCGTACTCGTCCAGCACCAGCATCCCCAGCTCGTCGCAGGCGTCCAGGACGGCCCTGCTGGCCGGGTTATGGGCGGAGCGGATGGCGTTGTAGCCCGCCTTTTTCAGCAGGGCGATCTTCCGTCGGGCGGCGAAGGGGTGCTCCATGACCCCCAGGATGCCGTTGTCGTGATGGACGCAGGCCCCCAGCAGCAGGGTCCTCTTGCCGTTAAGCCGGAAGCCGCACTTGGCGTCGCACTCCACCGAGCGGATGCCGAAACGGACCTCCTGCACGTCCTCCCCATAGGTGAGGCGGCAGATGTACAGCTTGGGATGCTCCGGGCTCCACAGCTCCGCCCCGGCCAGGATGAACTCCATCCGGCCGGAGGACTCCTTCGCGGCCATTACCGTATCCCCGTCCAGGATCTCGCATTTGACAGGGCCCGCCCCGGTGGTCTTGAAGTCCACGCTGATGTTTCGGGCCCGGAAGTCCACCGTCCTGATGACGACGCTCTCCGGAATGATATGCTCTTTGGGCAGAGTCACCAGGGTCACGGGGCGGTAGATGCCCGCGCCGGAGTACCAGCGGGAGTTGGGCTGGCCGGCGTTGTGGGCCACCACCCGGATGGTGTGCTTCCCCTCGCTCACCAGCACCTTGAAGCCGAAGTAGCCGTTCGGGTGGGCGGGGACGCTCGCTCCGTCCAGCCAGACCTCGGCATTGTGGTAGACCCCCTCGAACTCGATGTAGGCGGCGTCTGCCGGGGCGTCGAACTCTTTGGTATACTCGTAGTCCCGGCCGGCGAACCAGCCGGTGTTGGTGCCGCCGGCGCTGTCCGCCGTGCGAGGCTCAGCCAGCATGGGGTCGTGGGGCAGGGTGACGACCTGCCATTCCTCCGCGCCGAGATGCGTATACTTCCAATCGGAGTTCATGCTGATTTTCTTCATCTGATTCTCACCCTTTTTTACAGGATATTTATAGTACAAATAATATCAAGCAGGGTCGCCCTGCGCAATAAAATCAGACCGCTTTCATTCAGATTTTCTGTTTTAAACAATATAACTTAATAGTCTGAAAAAATAAACAGAATTTCTCAGATAAAATATGCATAAATTTAATAATTACAATTCAATTTGCGATTTTACTTTGACAGAAATGATTGATCGACAAGCGATTTTGACAGCATGTGCTTAAACATATACGTGTTTTGCCTCTCAAAATTGAATACATGTGTTTTAGCGGGAGGACGGTACGCCATTCAAATATTTTGTTTTGGCCGCTTTCCTCTGTGGAACTTACAGCGCCGTCCATGATTTTTCCCGAATACAGGTTGCAATGTCAGACGGAAAACGATAAAATAGGGGACAAATGACAGCGGGAGGTCACGATGGCGGTGGAAAAACTGAGATTTGAGCCGTGGGGCGTCCGCGGCTCTTTTCCCGTGGCGAAAGAGGGGTTCCTGTCCTACGGAGGCGATACCTCCTGCTTTTCGCTCCTGTGCGGGGACAGCCTTGCCGTATTTGACGCCGGCTCCGGTCTGACGGCCCTGGGGGAGAGGCTGGAGCGGGAGAGGGGCGTCAGGAGCGTCCATATCCTGCTGAGCCACGCCCACATCGACCATATCATGGGCCTGCCTCCCTTCCTGAGCGGCGCGGGGCGGGACAGGACGGTACACCTGTACGGCGGCGGGAGCACCCTGGACGCTGTGGAGCGCCTGGCGGGCGAGCCGTACTGGCCATGCTCCCTCCGGGACAGCGGCGCCCGCCTGCACCGGGTGGACCCCGGCGCGCCCTTCCGGCTGGAGGGGGGAGAGGCCGGGGCGCGGCTCTCGTCCATGGAGGGGACCCATCCCGGCGGGTGCCTGTGGTACCGGCTGGAGTATGCGGGCCGGTCCGTCGTCTATTTTCTGGACTGTGAGATAGACCGGGAGCGGCGGCTGGAGATGATCCGGTTTGCCCGGAACGCCAGCCTGCTGGTCTGGGACGCCAGCTTCCCGCCCGGCCGGGAGAGGCCCGGATGGGGGCACTCCACCTGGGCCCAGGGGGCTGCCCTGGCCCGGGAGGCCGGGGCGGAACGGGTGCTCATGGCCCACTACGCCCGCGACCTGGATGACCGCGCTCTGGAGCGCTTGGAGCGCGGCGCGGCCCAGGCGGGGGACGCCTGTATTTTCGCAAGAGAAGGGATGGAGATCAAGCTATGACGCAGCATGAGATCAAAAATATCCTGGAGATCGGCGTGATGCTGTCCTCCGAGCGGGATCTGGAGAAGCTTTTGGCCCGGGTGCTGGACTGCGTGATGGACCTGGCCCGGTGCGACGCCGGCACCCTCTATCTGCTGGAGGGGGATCACCTGGCGTTCAAACTCATGCGGAACCGCTCCCGGCAGCTCGGGACGCTGCCCCCGGTGCCGCTGGACCGGGAGCACGTGTGCGCCCTGTCCTTCCTGGACGGTCGGACCATCTCCATCGACGATGTGTACTTAAGCCGGGAGTGCGATTTCAGCGGCACCCTCCGGTATGACGCCCTCACCGGCTACCGCACCCGCTCCATGCTGGTGGTGCCCATGATCGGCCGGCAGGGGGAGAAGCTGGGGGTGATCCAGCTCATCAACGCCCTGGACGACGGCGGCGCGGTGGCCCCCTTCCCGGCCGATATGACCCTGGTGCTGGAGTCAGCGGCCTCCCAGGCGGCCATCACCATCCTGAACGCGCGGTACATCGAGGAGATCCGGGAGCTGTTCCACTCCTTCGTGCGGGTGATGTCCGCCGCCATCGGCGAGCTGACCCCCTACAACGCCAGCCACACCATGCACATGGCGGAGTACTGCGGCCGCTTTCTGGATTATCTGAACGAGAGCGCCGGGTATGAGCGGTTCGACGCCGACCGCCGGGAGGAGCTGCTCACCAGCGTATGGCTCCATGATGTGGGCAAGCTCATCACCCCTCTGGAGGTGATGAACAAGGCGGGACGGCTGCGCCCCGAGCAGCACGACGCCCTGTTCCACCGCCTGGAGGTCATCCGCCTGCGGGGGGAGATCGACCGGCTGAACGGCCGCATCACCCCGGAGGAACTGAGCGCCCTGGAAGAGGACACCTATGCCGCCCAGCGGTTCATCGACGAGATCGACGCCGCCGATTTCCTGAGCGACGAGCGCCTGGCCCGGGTCGACGCGCTGGCGGAGCGCACCTATACCGCGGCGGACGGCTCCATTCGCCCCTGGCTGACGGAGGAGGAACACAAAATGCTGTCCATTCGGGGCGGTACCCTCTCCCCGGAGGAGCGGAAGATCATGGAGAAGCACGTGGTGTTCACCGACAAGCTGCTGTCTCAGATCCGTTTTTCGAGGAACCTTTCCCATGTGCGCCAGTGGGCGGCCAGCCATCATGAGCTGCTCAACGGACAGGGCTATCCCGACCACCTCCGGGGCGACGCCATCCCCGAGGAAGTCCGCATCATCACCATCCTGGACGTCTTTGACGCGCTGGTGGCCTCCGACCGGCCCTATAAGGAGGGCAAGCCGGTGCCGGCGGCCCTGGCCATTCTGAAGGATATGGCCGCCCAGGGCAGGTTGGACAGCGAACTGTTGGAGCAATTTACCGCCAGCCGGTGCTGGGAGACGGAGGAGGAAAACGCGCAATGAGACGTTTCGACCGAAAACGGATGATCTCCCTGGCTCTGGCGGCCTGCCTGCTGCTGTCCTGCGCCGCCTGCGGCGGGGAGGGCGAGGCCCGGGCCGCCAGTATGTGGCTGGTAAAGACCGAGGGCACGGTCTCCGTCACCGACGGTGAGGGCGGGGACGTGTCCCTGCTGGACCGGCTGGGCCTGTTCAGCGGGTACGGGGTGGCCACTCAGGCCGCCAGCTTTGGGTGGATCGACCTGGACGACACCAAGCTCACCAAGATGGACGAGAACAGCGGCGTCACCGTCCAAAAGGACGGGAAACACCTGGAGCTGACGGTGGATCGTGGCTCCCTGTTCTTCAACGTCACCAGACCCCTGGGGAACGACGAATCATTTGAAATCCGCTCCTCCACCATGGTCACCGCCATCCGGGGCACCTGCGGCTGGGTGGAGGTCCCCGACGCGGAGCACATGAACGTCTACATCCTGGAGGGCACGGTGGAGTGCTCGGTGGGGGACGTGACCGAGTCCGTTACCGCAGGCCAGACCGCCGCCATCGACGCCCAGGCGGGTGCCATATCGGTGAAGGACTTCACCGAGAACGACATCCCGGCCTTTGTCGCCGCCGAGGTGGAGGAGGACCCGGACCTGGCTGACGCTATCCAGGACGCCTCCGGGCTGGACATGGAGAGCGGCCTGAGGCAGCCGGGACGCAACGCCTACGGGGCCACGACCTTTGAGCAGAGGGAGGACTATATCCCCTTTGAGGAGCTGCCCGCGGAGAAGCAGACCATGATACAAGAAGGTCTCCAGGCCAACACCGCCGAGGACCGGTCTCATCTGGCTGAGCTGTGTGCAGCATGCCAGCAGGAGACAAATTCCCAGTTCTTTACTGCCTGGGACGAATATAAGGTCTATGTTCTCATTGACCATATGAACGGGGACCCGATGAACGGGGACCCGCGGCTGACAATGGAGTTTCGCCCTGAAAATGGAATGGGATATGCGTCAAATACAGTTGTATCCGAAACAAGTTCCGGCAGCAGCCTTTATCAGTGCCCCTGTGAAAATTGGCAATGGAACGGTGAGATGATGGCCACAGATAAGGATGTAGCTTCTTCCGGATCCGCGACCGAAATAACGACCACGGGACAGTTTGTGGACGGCCTCCGCCAGGGTACCTTTCACAAGGAAGTCGTCATGACCGTAAACGGAGAGACCAGAACAAGAACCGGTGAGGGCACTTTCACAGACGGGCGTGGGATTATTATCCGTACGGACGATGCGCTTGGCGATTCCACCATATACGCCTGGGGCATCATCTTCAACTTGGGCGAGGCCCCCGAGGGGGAGCCCCTGACGCAATATCAGCTGGATATGCTCTACTGGTGAGGAGGAATAGGCGATGAAAAAACTGAAACGGATCTTATCCCTGGCCCTGGCGGCCTGCCTGCTGCTGTCCTGCGCCGCCTGCGGCGGGGAGGGCGAGGCCCGGGCCGCCAGCATGTGGCTGGTGAAGACCGAGGGCACGGTCTCCGTCACCGACGGGGAGGGCGGGGACGTGTCCCTGCTGGACCGGCTGGGCCTGTTCAGCGGGTACGGCGTGGCCACCCAGGCTGCCAGCTTCGGGTGGATCGACCTGGGCGACACCAAGCTCACCAAGATGGACGAGAACAGCGGCGTCACCGTCCAAAAGGACGGAAAACACCTGGAGCTGACGGTGGACCGGGGCGCTCTGTTCTTCAACGTCACCAGGCCCCTGGGGGACGACGAATCGTTTGAAATCCGCTCCTCCACCATGGTCACCGCCATCCGGGGGACCTGCGGCTGGGTGGAGGTCCCCGACGCGGACCATATGAACGTCTATATCCTGGAGGGCACGGTGGAGTGCTCGGTGGGGGACGCGAAGGTGCCCGTCACCGCCGGCCAGACCGCCGCCATTCGCGCCGGGGAGAGCAGTATCACTGTGGATACCTTCTTCGCCTGCAGTATCCCCGCCTTTGTCAGGGCCGAGGTGGAAGACGACGAGGAACTGGCCGCCGCCATCCTGGACGCCTCCGGGCTGGACGTGCTGGGCGGCGGAGACATTCAGACCGCGCTGGAGGGGATGGGCTACATCGGCGACCCCGCCGCCTCTACCATGACGCCGGAGCAGGCCGCCAGGCTGGGCGAGACTCTGCAGCGGCTGGTGGCCGAGTCAGAGGCCGAGTATGTGACCGGCTCCGGGCAGGTCCCTGGCGGCGAGTTCCACTGCTACGCCGCCCTCTTTGACGCGGGGGACGGCTCCCCCGCCGTGGCATTCCTGAACAACGGGGAACTCTCCTACGACGCCATCATGGGCCGCGGCTACCCCGACTACTCCGGCATCATCGTGCTGCACTTCCAGGACGGGCAGCTGGTCCGTATGCCCAACGAGGGACTCGATGGGCTGGACTTGTCCGACCACTATGCCGTGTTCTTCGGCTATATGGCCCCGGACGGCTCGGCCAGCGACATCAGCCAGGAATGGGTCTACGACCTGACGGCCGGCGGCATCCACGGCCCGATCGTCTCCCAGGTCACCTATGACGAATACGGCCCCGGCGGCATCACCATCGACGGCGTCCCCGCCACCCAGGAGCAGTATTCCGCCTGGGCGGGGCAGTGGCCCCATTCCGGAACCGGATTTAGTATCGGCAACGGCGGCTTCGGCAGTGCCACCGGCGCGCAGGACGCCTCCGAACTGGCCGCCGCCCTTTTAGCCGCCTCCGGGCTGGACGTATCGGATCCGGGCCCCGCCGGGGACCCGGCCCTGCTGTCCGGCGTGTACTTCGGGGACCCCACTTCCTGCACCATGACGGCGGACCAGGCGGCGGCCCTTGCCGCCGCCTTGCGCAGCAAGATGGAAAAGGTGGAGCAGGACTTCGCCGAGAGCCGCTATAAGGATCCCAGCTCCGACGGCCCGCGTTCCTTTGCCGCCCTCTTCGACGCCGGAAACGGCGCGCCCGCGATGATCTTTGCCGGCGGACAGCACCTGCCGATCAGTTTTGAGGGAGAGGTGCAGATGATCTCTCCGTATACCTTTGGCATATGGCATTTCCCCGGTGGGGAGCTGGCGGAGTTCACCGATTTTGACATGGCCGCCGTCCACGACGGCTGGATCCTGGTCAACGGCATGTGGCCGGACGGGAGCGGCTATGACGGCGCCGCTCTGCCCCTCAACGGCTTTATCGACGCCGACGCGCCGCTGGCCAGCGCCCACTCCAACTACTATGACGGCCCCGCGCCTGTGTTCCAGATCGATGGCGCGGACGTGTCTGGGAGCGATTTCGACGCCTGGACCGCCCGGTGGGACGGCGACGCCCAGGTGGGTGTCAGCCACGGAAGCGACATCGGCGCCCAGTGCTGGGGCATGGCCCCGGCGGAGGACGTGCTGGCGGCCCTGGATGCCTGGGCGGGATAAACAGTTGGGAGAGGAGCGGATGAGATGAAATGCCTGAAACATACAGCCGCTCTGCTGTTGGCGGCGGCCCTGCTGCTGTCCTGCGCCGCCTGCGGCGGGGAGGGCGAGGCCCGGGCCGCCAGCATGTGGCTGGTGAAGACCGAGGGCACGGTCTCCGTCACCGACGGGGAGGGCGGGGACGTGTCCCTGCTGGACCGGCTGGGCCTGTTCAGCGGGTACGGCGTGGCCACCCAGGCTGCCAGCTTCGGGTGGATCGACCTGGGCGACACCAAGCTCACCAAGATGGACGAGAACAGCGGCGTCACCGTCCAAAAGGACGGAAAACACCTGGAGCTGACGGTGGACCGGGGCGCTCTGTTCTTCAACGTCACCAGGCCCCTGGGGGACGACGAATCGTTTGAAATCCGTTCCTCCACCATGGTCACCGCCATCCGGGGGACCTGCGGCTGGGTGGAGGTCCCCGACGAGGACCATATGAACGTCTACATCCTGGAGGGCACGGTGGAGTGCTCGGTGGGGGAGGTGACCGAGTCCGTTACCGCAGGCCAGACCGCCGCTATCGACGCCGGGACGGGCGCCATATCGGTGAAGGACTTCACCGAGAACGACATCCCGGCCTTTGTCGCCGCCGAGGTGGAGGAGGACCCGGACCTGGCTGACGCCATCCAGGACGCCTCCGGGCTGGACATGGAGAGCGGCCTGAGGCGGCCGGACCTGAACGCTTATGGCGCCACGGTCTTTGAACAGCGGGAGAACTATATCGATTTTGACCAGCTGCCCCCAGTATATCAGGCCATCATACAGGATGCGTTCGAGCACCTCGCCGATGTGGAGACCCATAATTTGACAGAAATGTGCTCGACGTTAGACAGAACGTGGAACTTCTTTACCACATGGAACGATTACAAGGTCTATTTCAGCTCTGAGCTGGGTTTTGACGGCCAGGAGTCCAGCCGGCTGGTAGTGGAGTTCCGGCCCGAAAACGGAATGGGATATGTGCTGGCCCCTGTCAGGACGCCCGGCGGCAACATCGGCAGTAACTATTCGTGCCCCTGCGAGGGGTGGCAGTGGAACGGAGATATGACGGGCCGCGACGACGAGACCATCCGGGAGAATGGAAGACCGGCGGCTGAAACGCATTTGGGGACGGAAGGACAGCTTGTGGACGGCCTCCGTCAAGGCGCCTTCCGCACAGTCGGATTAAGCGTCAAAGATGCCGGCGACGGATCGTTCGACCAGGAGAGGATCGACACGGAGAACGTCTTCACAGACGGACGGGGTGTTGATTACCGGGACGGTATGACCGATCAGGCCTCCGGCGTATACCTCTGGGGCATCGTGCTGAACCTGGGGGAGGCACCCGCGGGCGGGCCCCTGACGCAGTACCAGCTGGATATGCTCTACTGGTGAGGAGGAATAGGCGATGAACGAGCTGAAACGGATTGTATCCCTGACCCTGGCGGCCTGCCTGCTGCTGCCCTGCGCCGCCTGCGGCGGCCCGGACGGGCCCGCAGCCACCCCCGGCCAGATAGGCCAGGGCGGCACGGCGGAGGCCGCCAGCATGTGGCTGGTGAAGACCGAGGGCACGGTCTCCGTCACCGACGGGGAGGGCGGGGACGTGTCCCTGCTGGACCGGCTGGGCCTGTTCAGCGGGTACGGCGTGGCCACCCAGGCTGCCAGCTTCGGGTGGATCGACCTGGGCGACACCAAGCTCACCAAGATGGACGAGAACAGCGGCGTCACCGTCCAAAAGGACGGAAAACACCTGGAGCTGACGGTGGACCGGGGCGCTCTGTTCTTCAACGTCACCAGGCCCCTGGGGGACGACGAATCGTTTGAAATCCGTTCCTCCACCATGGTCACCGCCATCCGGGGCACCTGCGGCTGGGTGGAGGTCCCCGACCCGGACCATATGAACGTCTACATCCTGGAGGGCACGGTGGAGTGCTCGGTGGGGGACGTGACCGAGTCCGTTACCGCAGGGGAGAAGGCGTTCCTGTCCAGAGTGGATGGGGAGGGCGCCATTGTGAAGGCGGCATTTGACCGGACAAACGTGCCCGATTTCGTTGCGGTCGAGGCCGCCGGGGACGGCGATTTGAAAAATGCCATTTTGGATGCCTCCGGGGTGGACGTGTCAGCCCTGCGCTACGGCGTCGAGGTCACGCCCTTTGCGCAGCGGTTTGAATATCAGGACTTTACAGCCCTGCCCCCGGAGACCCAGGAGCTGCTCCGGAGTACAGCGGCGGCCATTTCGGCCCACGATGACGGGACGCTGGAGGAACTGCTGACCTTTGAAAACCTTGCCCCCTGCAAAGTCGAGGGCTGGAGCGACAACCAGATCGTATTCTATACAGAGTTCGACAGCCAGAAGCTCCGAGTCGAGTTGACACAGATCCTCTATACAGATGGCTCCGCTCCGGAGGAGCATCTCGAGCGGGTCGTGGAGTACCGCCCGAAGAACGGCCCCGGCTGCTTCTATTATGACGAGGACTGGTACCATATCGACGCATCCCTGAATCGGACGGGGTATTATGCCGGCTGGCTTGTTTGGGGGGACTGCCTCTGTGTGGACTGGCAGTTTGAGGGAGACGCTGTCCTGTCATTTTTGCGCTACCCGATATACAGCAACACAGTCGCTCATTCGGGAGCGCTGAAGGGGCGGATCGTCCACAACCTGCGGGAGGGCGCCTGGACCTTCGAGGGCGACCCCGACAGCAGTCTCAGCGGCATTTTCAATGGGAACAGCGATGACACCTACGAAAAAGGAGTCGGAACGGTGGGCACCCCCTACGAGGGTGCTGCTTACGGCATTCGGCCATTGGTATGGGAGAAGGCCGCGATGTACTGGTGACCCATCTGATTGGGAAGGAAGTGAACCGCCATGAGAAAAAAGCTTCTGCCTCCGCTGGCCGCTCTGGCCGCCGCCCTGCTGCTGACCCTTCTGGCGGGGCTGGGCGCTCTGGACCGGCCGGATCAGGCGGCGGCTGACCTGCTCTACCAGCGGGAACGGTTCTCCGAGGGAAATATCGTCCTGGTGGGCATCGACCAGAGGGCGCTGGAGGAACTGGGCCCCTACAGTCAATGGAGCCGGGACGTCTTTGCCCGAGCGGTGGAGGCGCTGAACGCCTCGGAGGAGGACCGCCCGGCGGTCATCGGCCTGGACGTGCTTTTTACCGGCGAGACCGCCCCGGAGACGGACGCGGCCCTGGCGGAGGCCGCCGGCCGGTACGGCAACGTGGTCACCGCCTCGTCGGCGAAATTCGGCGGCGACCCGCTGTCCGACGGGAACGGGGACTATTATCTGGACGGCTTCTCCCCCCTGGCCTATGACGAGCCCTATGAGGCCCTGCGGGACGTCACCGTCCAGGGCCACGTCAACGCCATGATGGACGGCGACGGCATCATACGCCACGGCCTGCTCAGCCTGACCCTGTCCGACGGGCGGCGGGTGCCCTCCTTCGCCCTGGCCGTCGCCCAAAAATACGCGGAGGCAAAGGGCCTGCCGGAGCCAGAGCCGCCTCAGACCGACCGGCGGGGGTTCTGGTATCTGCCTTTCGTAAGGCTGCCGGGGGACTACAGCGAGAACATCTCCATCGCCGACCTGCTGGACGGCTCGGTCCCCATGGATCACTTTCGGGGGAAGATCGTCCTCATCGGCCCCTATGCCGCCGGCCTGGGGGACAGCTACACTACCGCCATCGACCACGCGAAGCCCATGTACGGGGTGGAGGTCCAGGCCAACGCCGCCGAGGCCATCCTTCTGGCAGACTATCCCCGGGAGGCAAAGGACGCCCCCCAGCTGGCCGCCCTTTTTGCCCTTCTGCTGCTGGCCTTCTTCCTGTTCTGGAAACGGCACGCGGCGCTCTCCACCGCCGCCCTGGCGGTATTGGCAGGGGGTTGGCTGGGCCTCTGCCTCCTGATGAGGGAGCGGGGGCTGCTCCTGCGGGTGCTGTGGGTGCCGGTGGGAGCCGCCATCCTCTATCTGGGCTGCCTGGCGGTCAACTATATCCAATCGGTGCTGGAGACCCGCCGGGTGACGGCCACTTTCCAGCGCTACGTGGCCCCGGAGATCGTCCGCGAGCTGCTGAAGACCCCCGACGCCTTGAAGCTCACCGGGAAGACCGCCGAGATCGCGGTGCTGTTCGTGGACGTGCGGGGTTTCACCTCCATGTCGGAGGTGCTCTCCCCCACCGAGGTGGTGGCTATCTTGAATCGCTACCTGACCCTGATCTCCGACTGCATCCTGAAACACGGCGGCACCTTGGACAAATTCGTGGGGGACGCGGCCATGGCCTTTTGGGGCGCGCCGCTGCCCTGTGATGACGCCGTGCTGGAGGCCGCCCGGGCAGCCGTGGATATGATCGAGGGCTCCAGGGCTCTGTCGGATCAGCTGACGGCGGAATTCGGCCGGACGGTGTCCTTCGGAATCGGCATCCACACAGGCGAGGCCGTGGTGGGCAACGTGGGTTCCCCCAAGCGGATGGACTACACCGCCATCGGCGACACGGTGAACACCGCCGCCCGGCTGGAGGCCAACGCCCCCGGCGGGACCATCTACATCTCCCGGGCTGTGGCCGATGCCCTGGGGGACCGGGCCAGGGTGACATCCCTGGGGGATTCGGTGCCGCTGAAGGGCAAGCAGGCCGGTTTCGAGGTGCTGGTCCTGGAAGGGCTGATGAAATGAGGAGCAGCTGAGTGAGCGCGATTCGCACAAAAAATAAGGCCCCGCAAACCTCCCGGACATTTTCACAAATCGCTCCTCATTCAGCCTTTGGATGATAGCGTCCAGTTCATTGATACGGTGTTCGGCTTTCTCCAATTTGCGCTTAGCCTGCTCCCGTTCCACGCTTTGCGCCGCCAGCTTGTTAGTCATCACCAGACGCGACGAACGGAACAGAAAAAGGGGCCGAAACCGTGTGAGCGCCGGAATTGACGCGAACACGGCTTCGGCCCCTCGGCAGTTGGGCTTATGACATGTGGTAATGGCCCGGGCAACAGCCCAGGCCATTTCATTTCATCGAAGCGCTATATTCACAGCAGCGCCATGATCTGCTCCCGCTCCGGCATGGAGCGGATGGCCCCCTTTTTGGTGGTGACCAGGTAGGCCGCCGTGTTGGCGAAGCACAGCATCTGGCCCAGATCGTCACGGGTCAGGCCGTCCAGCCCATGCTCCAGCACATAGTTCAGCACACAGGCGCAGAAGGTGTCCCCCGCGCCGGTGGTCTCGATGGTGCCGCCCAGCTTGAGGGCTGGCTGATAGACCCGCATGCCGCCGTAATGGGCCCAGCTGCCGTCGGCGCCGGCGGTGGCGTTCAGCAGCCTGATGTGGGGGTGCTTCGCCTGAAGGATGGCCACGGCCCGGCCGATGTCCGTCTGGCCGGTGAGGAACTTCAGCTCGTTGTCGGCGATCTTGAGCACGTCGCACTGGCTGAGGCCCCACTCGATCTGGGCCTTTGCTTCGTCCAGGCTGTCCCACAGGGGCGGGCGCAGGTTGGGGTCGAAGGAGATCACCGCGCCGCGCTCCCTGGCCAGGGCCACCGCCTGTTTGGTGGCGGAGCGCACCGGCTCATGGGTCAGGGACAGGGAGCCGAAGTGGAACACGCGGGCGCCTTGTATCAGCTCCGCGGGGACTTCCTCCGGCGTCAGCATCATGTCCGCGCCGGGGGCCCGGTAGAAGGAGAAATCCCGGTCACCCCCCGGCAGGGTTTTCACAAAGGCCAGGGTGGTGCGGACGGACCGGTCCACGGCCAGGCCGCTCATGTCGATGCCGGCCTCCTCCGCCACGCCCCGCAGCAGGGATCCGAACATATCGTTCCCCACCTTGCCGATGAAGGCGGTCCTTTTGCCCAGCTTTTGCAGCATGGCCAGCACGTTGCAGGGGGCCCCGCCGGGATTGGCCTCGAACAGGGGATTGCCCTGGCCGCTGGCGCCGTTCTCCGTGAAGTCCATGAGCAGCTCGCCCAGGGCGACCACGTCAAATGCCTTGTCTGTCATGCCGTCCGCCCCCTCAGTCCATGACGATGTCGTATTTCTCCACATCCATCAGCACCGAGCCCACCGCGTCGAAGCTGATGGCGGCGGCCTCCTGCCGGGTGAAGATGACGGCGGAGGCGGCCTGCTCCCCGTCGTTGACGAACACCTCCACGCTGAACCGGTCCAGGACGATCCGCAGCTTGAGCTCGCCGTCCCTGGGCCGCACCAGGAGGCTGCGGGTGTGGACGATGTCGGCGTTGCTGCCGCTGCGGGTGCGGTCCAGCTTCAGGATGCTGGTGTCCGGCTTGTACCGCAGGGTGGTGACATACTCCCCGTCCTTGGCCACATTGACCCGGAAGCTGCGATAGGAGTCCCGGCTGGCGGGCCGGACGGTGACGGTCATGTCGATCATCCGCCCCTGGATGCCGTGGAGGGTGGTCTCCGCCCCCACCAGCACGTTCTGGTAGGCGACCCTGTTCCGGCGATACCCCTCCAGCTCCCGCACCGGCGTCTGGATCAGGCGGTCCTCCCGGATGGACAGCTCCCGGGGCAGGGACATCTGCCCGAACCAGCGGTAGGCCCGGGGCTTGCCGCCGATGGTGTTCCAGTTCTGCATCCAGCCGATCATGATCCGGCGGCCGTCGGCGGCCTCCAGGGTCTGGGGGGCGTAGAAGTCGATGCCGTAGTCGATGGCCTGGACGCTCTCCCGCTCGAAGCGGTTGCGCTCCTGATCGTAGCTCCCGATGAGGCAGACGGTGCCGTGGCCGGCGTGGAACTCCAGCCCGATGGGGCTCATCTCCATGGGGCTGACCAGCAGCACCTGCTTTCCGTCCAGGGGGAAGAAGTCGGGGCACTCCCACATCTGCCCATACTGGTTGCGGGAGGCGTCCACCGGCCCCACCAGGGACCAGTCCACGCCGTTCTCGCTTTTGTAGAGCAGCACCGTCCCGCTGCTGTCCGGGACGCGGTTGCCCACCACCAGGCGGTAGGTGCCGTCCGGCTCCCGCCACACCTTGGGGTCCCGGAAGTCCTCCGGGCTGCCCCCGGCGGGCAGGTCTTTGGCCGTCAGCACCGGGTTGGCGTGCCACTTCTCATAGTCCACCCCGTCGCCGATGGCGACGCACTGGGTTTGGCAGTCGTGAAGCTCGCCGTTCTCCTGGCGGATCTGGCGCACCCCAGTGTAGACCAGGAGCTGGCGGCCGTCGGGCAGCTCCGCCGCGCCGCCGGAAAAGCACCCGTTCTGATCGTACTCCATATCGGGGGCCAGGGCCGCGGGCAGCCGCTCCCAGCGGAGAAAGTCATGAGTCTTGACATGGCCCCAGTGCATGGAGTCCCAGTCGGTGGAGTAGGGGTGATACTGGTAAAAGAGATGGTACTCCCCCTTGTAGCGGGAGAAGCCGTTGGGGTCGTTCATCCAGCCGATGGTGGGGGTCAGGTGAAAGGCCGGACGCCGGTCGTCCGGGATAAAGGGGCCGTAGTGGGCCTCAAATTCCCGCGCTTTTTGCAGCTTGTCGCTGATCATCAGGATCCCTCCGTTTTGCTGTTGTCAGGGCCGTCGCCCCCGTCCGTCTCTTTCTCCACGTCCTCCGGCCGCATGTGCAGCAGGAACACCTTTTCCATGGTGACGCTGCCGATCCAGCAGGCCGCGGCGGGGACGATCAGGAGCAGGACGGGGGCGATCAGGACCAGGGCGGCCCCGGCCAGGATGGGCAGGAACACCCACAGGGACTTGATGGGGTGGGCCGCCATGAGCAGAGCGCTGAAGCGCAGCACGTCCTTCACGCTCCCGTTGAACCGGGCGCAGTAGGCAGACAGCCACGCCGTCCAGGTCACCGCCACGCAGATGAGGATCAGGACCACCCAGTAGAGGTTCCCAATCAGCTTCCCCTGGAGGTACATGGAGCGGAACACCAGGGCGTCCACTATCAGCAGGACCAGCAGGGGCAGGGCGGGCAGCCAGGCCAGGGTGGAGCGCCTCAGGTTCTCCTTGAACGCCTCCCAGAAGGTCCGCCACAGGTATCCCTCGTCCCGGCGGATGTATTTGTACACCGCGGCGTACAGGGCGGCGGACGACGCGCCCATGGTGACGATGGGGATGGAGAAAATCAGCCACAGGACGCTGAGGCAGATGCAGTCGGCGATGTGGATCAGGCCGCGCATGAACTTGCTGTCGATGTCAAACAGGCGTCTCATTTCCCTTTCCCCCGCTCGTCAGATGTGTGGTTTGGATGGACTTTGGCGCTGTCACGGACGGGTGTACTCCCTGAGAGAGGAGAACAGCACCGTATTGTTCTCCGCGAACAGCTGGATGGTCTTGCCGCTGGCCCCGTAGAGCCGGACGGTGAGGGCGGCCTGGCCGTCGATGTAGAACACGCCCGCCGAGCCCTCCTGGATGTAGGTGAAGGAGTAGTCCGTATTGGGCTCCAGATCCACCGCCGTCTCGGTGATGAGGGTGCCGCCCTCGTTGAACTGGAGCTGCACCTTGTCCTCCGCGGGGACCAGGGCGATGAACTTGTTTTTGTCGTCCCGGCCGTTGTAGTCGAAGCTGAGGCCGAAGGAGCCCTCGCCGGTATAGCGGAACTCGCCGGTGAGCTTGAAGCTCTCATAGCAGGTGAAGGCGTCGGCGTAGGCGTAGACCGAGCCGGACTCCACGGAGACGTGGGTGTCCTCCGCCGCCAGCGCCCGCCGGACCGAGAAGGCGTCCTCCACGGCGTCCACCGGGGCCAGGGCCAGGGTGCCGTCCTCGTTTTGGATCAGCTTTTGGACGGCCAGATTGCCCGCCCAGCCGGACACGTCCTGGGTGGAGGAGGGGGACTCGGACCGCCGGGCCCAGCCCACCATGTAACAGTTCTCGCCGTCCTCCACGTGCTTGGCGGCGTAGAACAGCTTGCCGTCCAGCCGCACGGGGTCCCCGTAGGGGCCGTAGGGAGTATCGGACACGGCGTACCAGAGGGTGTCGTCCTGGGCGGAGTAGGTGATATAGTACTTGCCGCCCATCTCAAAGGTGTCGCTGCACTCCAGGTTCCAGAAGTCGCCGTTTTTGGCCTCGTCGTTGGTGAAGATGACCCCGTCGTAGTGCCTGTTCGCCAGATCGGGGCTGAGGGTATATTTCAGGATGCGCGCCACCCCGCCCTGGGAGGCGGTGACGGTGAGGACGATGTTCCCGCTCCCGTCCACATATCCCTGGGGGTCCCGGAAGTCGTTTTTCTGGCCCAGCTCGGAGGGGGGCGTGATCTCCCAGCCCTCCAGCTTCTCGAAAGCGGTGGGGGTATCGCCCACGGCCACCATGATCTTCTCGGCGTACTCCAGGATGTTCCCGTCGCCGTGACCAGTATAGAAGAAGTAGTACTTCCCGTCAACCTTCACCACGGAGCCGGTGCCGATCCAGCTGTCCTGGCCGCCGGAGCGGTTGGCCTCCAGCACCGGGTCGTCGTACTCGGTGTAGGTGAGGAAGTCGGTAGTAGTGGCCAGATAGACCGAGTGGTTGTAGGAGTCGCCGGCCTCTTTCAGGTAGTAGATGTAATAGGTCCCGTCCTCATAGTAGGGCATGGTGTCGCCCACATAGGGCTGGCTGGTGCCGTCCGCCTCCGGGAGGAAGAAGGTGGTGTAGTCGTATGCCTCCTCCTGGCTGCCGGGGGTGCGGAGGGAGGAGAAGTCCTTGTCGTTGCCGGGGTCGGTGATCGCGTCCCCGGTGTCCTTATCCCAGCCGGCGTAGAGGGTCATATCGGCCTTGACCTTGTCCTTGCCCGCGTCCCAGGGCTGGGTGAGGCCGGCGTCCTGGAACCAGCCCAGGAAGGTGTAGCCCTCCCGGACGGGGGCCTCGGGGGCGGTGACGGTCTTGCCGGAGGACACCGTCTGACTTGGGATGGTCAGGTCGGCGTCGGAGTTGTCGTCGAAGGTCACCGTGTACTCCGCGGTGGGGCCGCATCCGCACAGCAGGGCGCTGAGGAGCAGGCACAGGGCGGTGAGCCCCGCGATGATGGTTCGTCTCATGTTAGCTAACCTCCCTATGTCGTTGAGCGCGTCCGCAGTACGCTTGCAGAGGGGATACCCAGGCATCCCCTCTGCAGGCGTTTTGCGTATAGTCGGATCAGATCACGCTGCTCTGATAGATGGTGATGTTGGAGAACTCGATGGTCACCTCGCCCATCCCGGCCAGGTCCGCGGAGCCGAACTGGAACAGGAGCTCAAAGTCCATGTCGGTGATGAGGGTGTCGGTGGTGGTGAAGGTGAAGGTCTGCTCCTCGGTGGTGAAGTCGATGCCCTCGGACAGGCGGGGGTCCCAGCCGCCGGCGGGGTTCAGGAAGAAGCCACAGGAGACGGGCTTGGTGGCCTTGGCGGTGATCTCCACCGTGAAGTAGCTGTCGGCGGGCAGGGTCAGGTCCATGTAGAGCTTGTCGTGCCAGTCGGTGGTGCCGCCCTGGTCGATGCGGTAGTTGAGGCTGCCGTTCTCGGTCCAGATGGTGCCCACGCCCCGCTCGTTGTCCTCGTCGGTGCCGTTGTAGGTGCCCCAGCTGTAACCGTCGCCCTCATAGGGGACGCCGAAGCTGTCGATGGTCTTTTCGGTGTTCAGATCGCCCTCCACCTTGCCGAACTCCAGGGCGGTGACGGTGATGGTGTTGGCGGTGACGCCGTCGGAGGGGTTGCCGATCTGCATGCGGATGACGGGGTCGGACACGGCGTTCTCGGCGGTGAACACGTTGGTGATCTCGACCTCCTCGCCGGCGGCCAGGTTCAGGCTGTTGAAGTTGGCCCGGGCCGCGTCGGCCTGAGAGGCGCTCTCCACCAGCAGCTCGCCGGACTGGGCGCTGTCTGCCTTGACGGTGAAGCGGTAGTAGTACTTGGTGCCCGCCTCCACGGCCACGCCGGGCAGGGCCAGGTCGGCCTTGATGCTCCACACGCCGCCCTCGGTGGGATAGGAGTCGATCTGGAAGGCGGCCGCGCCGCCCGCCACGTTCACAGAGGCGGCGGCCCCGTCCCCGGCGGAGACGGCGGCCTCAGCCGCGTCGGAGAAGGTGGCGGTGTAGACGGGGGCCATGGTCTGCTCGCCGGTGATCTCATAGATCTCGATCTTGTCGATGGTGACGGTGAAATTGGCGGGGGTGGTGTCAGCGGGGTTGTCGGGGTTGGGGGTGATCTTGCCCAGGTTCAGAAGCAGGTCGGCGGTGTTCTCCCCGGCGGAGGTGAAGTTCATCTCGATGGGGGCGATCTCAGGGCCGATGGGCAGGTTATAGGCCCCGCCCAGGTTCTGATCCCCGGCGTTGGCCAGCAGATGGGCGTAGGTGGGGGCGGTGGACTTGGCCCACACCTTCACCCGGTAGTCCGCTGCCTTCAGCGCCACGCCGGACTTGACCAGCTGGATGTCGGTGTCGCCGCTGCCGGGGTCGGTGATGTCGAACACATAGGCGCCCTGCTTCAGCGCGCCGGCGGCCTGGACGCCGTCCGCGACCTTGGCGGTCCAGCCGTGGCTGTCGGCGGCCTTGTCGGAGAAGTCGAACTTCTGGAAGACCACCGCCTCGCCGGTTTGGCGGGTGACGGTGAGGGTGGCGTAGGCCTTACTCTCCAGCCCGCCCTTGTCGGTGACGGAGTAGGTCAGCTCATAGTCGCCAGGGTTCTCCGGGGTGGCCTTGCCGTTCTGGAAGGTCAGCTCGGGCAGAGAGGTGATGACGATTTTGGCGGTCACGTCGCCGTCCTCCGCGTCGGTGGCGGAGACGCCGGCCATGGCGTCGAACTCGCTGCCGGCCTGGACGCTCTGGTCCGCCACGCCGGTGATCTCAGGGGCCGTGTTGTCTCCGCTCTGCCCGCAGGCGGAGGCGGAGAGCAGCAGGGCCAGGCACAGCAGTGCCGCGAAAACATTACGAAGCTGTTTCATTTCGGCGCACTCCCCTTAAAAGCTGGCCGTGTAGCGGTCATAGGCGTCCTGATAGATCTTCTGGATGGCGCTGAGGTTGACCCGGCCGTCCAGGTCGTTCTGGAAGGTGGTCCAGTCGGCGTCGGACACGCCGCCGTTCATCAGCCACTTGATAAGGTTGGTGCGGATGTAGTCGTTCAGGTTGGACTCATAGCTGCTCAGGGTGTTCAGCTCCTCCAGGGTGAACTGGAGGTTGGTGGGGCAGGGCACCACGCCATCGGGCACATAGGGCTTGGCACACAGGTCCAGCCGCTCCAGGCGGAGCTGAGCGCGGGGTTCCATGTGGACCACGCTGTTCCAGGCGTCCTCGGACAGATAGATGATGCCCAGAGGGGCGTTCTGGAGGCGCAGCTCGTCGGAGGTCATGCCCTCGGGCACTTCCTTCTGCACCAGCATGCCGTTCTCGTCCAGCTCCTCCTCATAGACGATGCCGATGGGGCCGTAGTTGATCTGGGCGGAGATCATGGGGTCATAATAGCGGTCGAAGTAGGCCAGCAGGACTTCCACGTTGGGCACGCCGTTGAAGAAGATGACCTCGCCGGTGCTGACTTCGGGGTTGTTGGACACGCAGACGGTCTGGTCGCCATTGGGGCCCACCAGGGGGGCGCAGCAGATGTAGTTCTCCGGATTGGACACCACGGTCTCGCTCTCCCACCAGTAGAAGGCACCGTAGGTCTCGTCCCCCTTGCCATTGGCAAGGAAGTTGTCCTGGGAGATCTCGAAGGACACCTTGTCGATGAGGCCCTTGGATACCCAGTCGGCGATGAAGTTGGTGGCTTCCTTAAAGCGGTCGTCCTGGACGGTGTAGGTGACCTTGCCGTCCACGATGACCCGGTGGTCGGTGTTGTCGTTCAGGCCGAACATGCCGTAGAGGTCGCACTGGTTGCCCTGCCAGTTGTTGTAGACGAAGCTCAGGGGCCGCTCGTCGTCGGTCTTGCCGTTGCCGTTCATGTCGTTGTCCCGGAAATAGGCCAGCATGGCCTCCATTTGGGCGGCGGTGAGGGACAGGCCGTCCTTCAGATCGGCGGCGGTAAGGCCGGTGACGGCGCCGGCGTCGATGGCGGCCTGGGCCCAGTTCTTGTTCAGGAACAGCAGGTTGGGGTGCTCCAGCAGGCCCATCTCCTCTACCCGGGGCAGGGAGTAGATCTTGCCGTCCTCGCTGGTGAGCTGTGCCTTGATGTCGGGGCGGTCCGCCAGGATCTTGGACAGGTTGGGCATGTACTCCAGGTAGTCGCTGATGGGCAACAGGACCTCCCGCTGGGCGTATTTGATGATCTCGCCGGCGCTCATGCCCGCGTGATAGATGGCGTCGGGCCGGTCGGAGGCGTTGCCGAAGATCAGGTTCTTCTGCTGGCCGTAGACGGACTCGGACACGTTCTCCCAGGACACGTACACGTTGGTGCTCTCATACAGGTCCTGCATGATTTTCATGTCGTTGTAGTCCAGGGCGGAGGCGTTCTTGGAGGAGTAGACGTTGAAGGAGATCTCCTGAGCGCCCTTGTCGTTGAGGATGGGGGCGTTGGGATCGGTCCACTGGAAGCCGTACTCGGATTTGAGGGTCTCGATGTCGGAGCCGCTCTGCTGCCCGCCGGGCCTGTTGCCGCTGGGGCCGCCGCAGGCGGCCAGAGTCAGCACCAGCGCCGCCAGCGCGAGGATGGAAAGAAACTTTTTCATACTGTGTTACCTCCGGTTCGATGGTTGAGTTTAAGTGTTTGCGGATCAGCCCTTGAGGGAGCCGATCATCACGCCCTGGGCGAAGTACTTCTGCACGAAGGGGTACAGGCAGATGACCGGGGCGCTGGACACGATGACGGACACGTACTTGATCTGGTTGGCCAGGCGGTACTGCTCCAGGATGGTCTCGCCGCTGCCGCCGGTGGTGCTCTCGGAGGCGATGAGGATCTCCTTCAGCACCAGCTGGAGCGGGTACAGGTTCTCGTCCTGGAGGAAGATCATGGCGTTGAAGTAGCTGTTCCACTGGCCCACCGCGTAGTACAGCGCCATGACGGCCAGGATGGCCTTGGACAGGGGGATGACCAGGTTGGTGAAGATGCGCCACTCGCCCGCGCCGTCGATCCGGGCGGCCTCCACCAGCCCCTCCGGGATGCTGGACTCAAAGAAGGTCCGGGTCATAAACAGGTTCCACACCGACAGGATGGAGGGCAGGATCACCGACCACATGTTGTTCACCAGGTGCAGGCTGTTCATCACGTTGTAGAAGGGGATCAGGCCGCCGCCGAAGAACATGGGGATGATGAAGTAGATCATAAAGAACTTCTTGCCCAGCAGCGTCTTCCGGCTCAGGGCCCAGCCCGCGGGGATGGTGACGATCAGGGAGAGGACCACGGTGAGGACGGTGTAGATGATGGTGTTCAGGTAGCCCCGCCACACGTCGGCCCGCTCCAAAATCTTCTGAAAGCCGGACAGGGTCACCCGCACGGGGTAGAGCACCACCTCGCCGGCCAGGACGGCGTCGGGGTCGGAGATGGCGGCGATGATGATGAAGTAGATGGGGTACAGGATGATGAGGGTCATCAGGCCCAGGAAGATGTAGTTGAGGGCGTAGAACACCTTGTCGCCCATGGTGCTTTTCAGCAGTTTGTTTTTCACTGGCATCGTCACAGCCTCCCTTTAGAACAGAGAGTTCTCGGAGAACTTCTTGGATGTGGTGTTGGCGATGATGAGCAGCACCACGTTGATCACCGAGTTGAACAGGCCGATGGCGGTGGCGTAAGCCTGGTCGGGCACGCCGGTAAGGCCCTGTTTGTACACGTAGGTGGCGATCAGCTCGCTGACGCCCAGGTTGCCGTCGGTCTGCATCAGCAGGGCCTTCTCGTAGCCCACGCCCATCAGGCCGCCGATGGACATGATGAGCATCACGCTGACCATGGGCATGATGGCGGGCAGATCCACGTGGATGACCCGCTGGAACCGGGAGGCACCGTCCAGGATGGCCGCCTCATGGAGCCCAGGATCCACATTGGACAGGGCCGCGATGTAGAT
Source organism: uncultured Oscillospiraceae bacterium (assembly GCA_947630785.1). Lineage (GTDB taxonomy): Bacteria > Bacillota > Clostridia > Oscillospirales > Oscillospiraceae > Enterenecus. Next base: position 33,656 of record CANRIW010000017.1, read on the forward strand.
GATGGCGCTCCAGCCGAAGTCCTGCCAGTTGCTGGAGAGGATGTACATGGGCCGGAAGGCGCCCTCTTCCAGGAAGTAGGACACCCGGTCCCCGCCGATTCCCGCGATGATGTTGTTCACCAGGCCGTACCGGCCGAAGAACAGGGTCAGCATACCGACCATGACCACCAGAGAGATGAAGTGGGGCGCGGTGAAGATGGTCTGGATGACCTTGGCCGTCCGCTTGCCCTTGAGGGCGTTGAGGGACAGGGCGATGATGATGGGCAGGGGGAAGCCGATGATGAAGCCCAGGATGCACAGCAGGAAGGTGTTCTTCATCAGCGGCCAGAACTGCACGTCGGTGAAGAAGCGGATGAAGTTGTCGAACCCCACCCAGCGGGTGTAGGGGCCGATGATCTGGTCGCCGGGCATGAAGTCCTGGAACGCGATCAGCACGCCGTAGATGGGCAGGTAGTTGAACAGGAACACCACCAGCACCGCGGGAAGCAGCATGAGCAGCCACGGGCAGCTCTTCCTCAGCCGCCTCCATTTCCCTCCGCCCACGGTGTTCCCGTTCTTCGGAACGGCCACCGCGGCGGAGGCGCTATTTTGTCTCGCCATTTTTTGATCCCCTTTCTTTTTTCCAAACTTTATTTCAAGGCGTTTGCCAAAAGCGCTTATTGGAAATCGTACGTCTTGCAGACAGGGGCGCAGGCGTCGGCGGACTCCTTGTCGTACCAGATCAGGTTGTTGCCGGTCTCCTTGTCGAACAGCTGGATCAGCTTGGGCTGGGTGGCGAAGTTCACCTTCGCGCCGGCGGACACATCCACCTTCAGATCCACGGTGGGGATCACCATGACCACCTCGTCCTCATCGCTGCGGGCGTGCAGATGCACCTCGGAGCCCATCATCTCGTTGACCTCGATGGTGGCCACCAGGTCGCCGCTGCCCACGCTGATGTGCTGGGGCCGGATGCCGCACACGATGTCGCAGGCGGGCTGATGGTTCTGCTTCAGGGCCTTCTGCTGGAAATCGTCCAGCTTGAACTTCGCGCCCCGGATCTCCGCATAGTAGGTATCGTTCTCATAGAGCAGCTTGCAGTTGTCGAAGAAGTTCATCACCGGCATGCCGATGAAGCCGGCCACGAACAGGTTTACGGGCTTGCCGAAGACCTCGGCAGGGGTGCCGATCTGGTTGACGAAACCGTCCTTCATGATCACGATCCGGTCGCCCAGGGTCATGGCCTCGGTCTGGTCGTGGGTGACGTACATGAAGGTGGTGTTGATCCGCTGGCGCAGCTTGATGATCTCGGCGCGCATCTGGTTACGGAGCTTGGCGTCCAGGTTGGACAGAGGCTCGTCCATCAGGAACACCTTCGGGTCACGCACCATGGCCCGGCCGATGGCCACGCGCTGCCGCTGGCCGCCGGACAGAGCCTTGGGCTTCCGATCCAGGTACTGGGTGATGTCCAGGATCTGGGCCACCTCGCGGACCTTCTTGTCGATCTCCGCCTTGGGCACCTTCTTCAGCTTCAGGGCGAAGGCCATATTGTCATAGACCGTCATGTGGGGGTACAGGGCGTAGGACTGGAACACCATGGCGATATCCCGATCCTTGGGCTCCACGTTGTTGCAGAGCTTACCGTCGATGTACAGTTCGCCTTCGCTGATCTCCTCCAGGCCGGCCACCATGCGGAGCGTGGTGGACTTGCCGCAGCCGGAGGGCCCCACCAGCACGATGAATTCCTTGTCCTGGATGGCAAGGTTCACATCGTGGACAGCGGTGACGCCGCCGTCGTAGACCTTCTTCAAACCTTTCAATAAGACTTCGGACATAGCTTTGACTCCCCTTTTCTTAAAATGTGCGGAGGGCCAGGAGTGGAGCGGCCTCCCGCCATTGGAATAACACCGCGAATTTACGCTTGTAAACATTGTGTTTACATTACGGGCTGTTCTGTTGTGGCTATCGTAACCCTAAATTTACGCTACGTCAACAAGAATTTGTGCAAAAAAATCAAAAATGGCACATTTGCCAAATTTGAACCGCAAATTTTGTTTACATTAACTCATTGAATTTACAAAATGCACATCTTGCTTTTTCGCTCGCGGTGTGTTATCATAAGAAAAATGGAAAAGAAAAGCAGAGGAGTTTGACAAATGCCACATAAGCGCGTAACGATGCAGGACCTGGCCGAGGCCTGCGGCCTCTCCCGGAACACGGTCTCCAAGGTCTTCAACGACCGGGGCGCCGTGCCGGAGTCCACTAAGCGGATGGTGCTCCAGAAGGCCCAGGAGATCGGCTACCTCCAGACGCCCTATCTCCCCGCCCCGGAGGGGGAGGCCGCTCCATCCCCCGCCCGCCCCCAGAACATCGCCCTGATTACCAGCCACATGCCGAAGGATTATCACTTCGCCATGCTGATCCTGCCCGTCTTCACGGAGCGCCTGGGCCGCGGGGGATATACGCTGATGATTTATGAGCTCTCCCCGGAGGAGCTGCGGGAGCGGCGCCTGCCCTCCCATATGCCCCTGGAGCAGACCGCCGGCATCCTGGGGATCGAGCTGTTCGACCGGGGCTATATGGAGATGCTCTGCTCCCTGGGGCTCCCCGTCCTCTCCGTGGACGGCTACATGGAGGCCATGACCACCCCCATGAAGTGCGATTTCATCCTGATGGAGAACCTGTCCAGCACCATCGCCCTCACCGGGCGGATGATCTCCGCCGGGGCCCGGCGGCTGGGGTTCGTGGGGGACGTGGCACACTGCTGCAGCTTCCACGAGCGGTGGATGGGTTTCTGCCTGGCGCTGGAGGACGCCGGCATCCCCCTGGACAAAAGCTGCTGTATCCTGGAAAAGGACGCGGAGCCCTATGACGACGTGGACTGGGTGATGGAGCAGCTGCGGAAGATGCCCGCTATCCCGGACGCCTTCGTCTGCGCCAACGACTACCTGGCCTTCCCCGTGGTGGCGGCGCTGAAGCGCCTGGGCCTGGCGATCCCCGGAGACGTGATGGTGGCCGGCTTTGACGACACACCGCCCTCCGCCGTGATGGACCCATCCCTGACCACGGTGCAGATCCCCAGCGCCGACTTCGGACGGATTGCAGCGGAGCGCCTGCTGGACCGGATCCAGCGCTCCGGCGTCCCGTTTTTGAGCACCTACGTCAAGACCACGCCGGTCTGGCGGGGGTCTACGGATAAATCAAACTAATAAAAACAGCCGGTTTCGCAAGAAACCGGCTGTTTTCCGTGGGCTGACCATCCCAAAATACATAGGCGGAAGGGGCCCCGCAAAGCCGCCCTCTGGCTTTGTGGGGAAAGGAGGAGCGGAGGAGTGAGCGCGCTCCGGCGCAAAAAACGCCGGAGCAAGCGATACGCAGCTTGCTCCGACGTGGTGACCCAGCGGGGATTCGAACCCCGGACCTTCGCCTTAAAAGTCCTGCAATAGAGCTGAAAAAGTATTGAACATCGTTAAATTGCGTGTGAAAAACGGAGATTTTCAAGAGAAAATGTTAAGTTGAGTTCAACAGCGTTGAGTGTCGTTTAGGGGCGTAGTTGAATTTTTGTTGAACTCAAATCCAGGTTGCCGGAGCCTGCCCTGGCTGCTTCAAAAGCGGCCAGGGGTTTATATTCTACTGGATGTCTCCGCTTCGCTGTACTCCAGGATGTCCCCCGGCTGACACTCCAGCAGCCGGCAGAGACGCTCCATGTTCGTCCAGGAAACAAGCTGCCCCGCTCGGAAGGATTGCAGCGTGGACTCGGCCAGAAGTTTCTCCTTCCTGATCCGGTTGGTATTGTACCCCTTTTCCTTCAATGCCGCGAGGACATCGATCTTGTAGGTAATCGGCATAGTTTCACCCTCTCTCTTTTGATTCCGGGGACGGCAACAAAGTACGCACCTTCTCCATTGTCCTTATTTTACTTCGAGATTACACTATATTCAAGTGTAAATATTGCACAGAGATTACACCAAATGTTTGTGTAATATACCATATTGAATTACACTGAAATATGGTGTATTATATAGACAGATCGGGAGAGAAAAACCCGAGCGGGCGGTGGCCCTCAACCAGCCGCAAGCCGGTCCAGACATACGGGTGAGGAAGAGCAGCGGGCTGCGAACGACATTCCCGACGGACCGGGCCGCCCAACAATTTGAAGGAGGTACACACAATGAGTATGAACGAACTGAACGCCACCGCGCGGAGTCTGCTGGATGTGCGGGCCATGATCGCGGAGCTGGAGGCCGAGGCAGAAGCTCTCACCGACAAGCTCAAGGCCGCGATGGTCGAGCAGGGCACCGAAGCCCTCCAGGGCGACGGATGGAAGGCAACCTGGAAGAACGTCACCAGCAACCGGTTCGACAGCAAGTCTTTCAAGGCCGACCACGCCGATCTCTACGGCCAGTACAGTAAGGCCACTGTTACCACCCGGTTCATCCTGAGCGTATGAAAGAGGGCCCCATATCCGAACCGCCGACCAAGCTACCGGATATGAAGCCCACACCAACCCCGGGGGGCCGGTGCCTCTATTGTACCGGCTCCCCGCCAAAAAGACAAGGAGGAATTTTTGATGAAGCAGAAAAGTTTGGCCATGATGGACGCGATCCTGGGCGCCATCTCCGAGAGCCGGGAATGGATAGAGATCCAGAACACTTCCCCGGTCATTGTCGAAGCCTTTGCCAGCATGGACGCCGCTGTGGAGAAGGCAAGGGCATATATCCCCGCTGACCTCTGCGACGAACTGGAAATTGCCCAGAGCGCCGCCATCGGTGCCATCGGGGAGGCCGGCATCCTATACGGTATCCATGTGGGCGACGTTATCCATCAGACCACCGCTGACCCCATCCCCCTCGCGCACTTCATCCAGTCCGGGAGAAAGGAGGGGTGAGCGATGAACGAGAAGACCATGGAAATGAGGCGGTACATTGACCGCTCCAGGGCACTCAAAGGGGGATATACCCCCTTCACCTCGAAGGAGTTGCTGGCGCTCGGGCAATTTGCCCAGGAGGACAGCATGTACAGTGCCATCCTCCTGGGCATGAACTACGGATACGCCAAGGGAGTGAATACACAACGGCGACAGAGAGGAGAATGAAAATATGGTATCCCCGGAAAAACCCCAGATACATATCCGCACAGAGCTGATTCCCGATTACGTTCTCCATGAGCTATTGTCCGCTGCCTATGACGCGGCGGCGGCCTACATGGAGCAGCCCGGCGTCCGGGAGAAGTACGAACGCTGGCTGGCGGAGAAGGAGGCCACAACAATAGGGTCGAGCGGGCAGACAACAACGGAATGAGCGCAGCAAGACCGGCTCGGATAGCACCGAGCCGGTCTCTTTGCCCTGTTGCAACAGATTTAAGGGGGCTACAAGGGCCATGCACCGCCTCTGCCGTGTCTCTACACTTCCGGGGCTCACCGATACCCCGGCCCAGCACGAACGAAGAAGGAAACACTCAGTCTGTGAGCAGCCCGGGAGGGCCGCGCCCACAGGAAAACCCGGTTTTCATGAAAAAGTCCTCCAAAAGCGTAACGAAATGGGTCTGTTGACAAATCCCCTCCTCAAAAAATATGCTATAATACCCCTAAGGGGGCGAGTATAATGCAGTTGC
>CANRIW010000018.1 GCA_947630785.1 uncultured Oscillospiraceae bacterium
TGGGCGACGGCTTCTCCGTGGAGTTCTGCGGCGGCACCCACCTGGACAACACCGCCAAGGCCGGCGTGTTCCACATCGCCAGCGAGTTCTCCGTGGCCAGCGGTGTCCGCCGCATCGAGGCCACCACCGGCCGGGCCTCTCTGGAGGTCATGAACCGCAACCAGCAGGTGCTGTTCGAGGCGGCCGCCATTTTGAAGGCCAAGCCCGCCGAGCTGCGGGCCAAGGCGGAGCAGAGCGTGGAGGAGCTGCGGGAGCTCCGCCGCCAGGTGGAGAAGTTCAAGGCCAAAGAGGCCGCCGGCGAGGCCGACCGCATCCTGTTCGGCGGCCACGACGTGGGCGGGCTCAAGGTGCTCACCGCCGTGGTGCCTGACGCCGACGCCGCCCGCCTCCGCCAGATGGGCGACACCCTCAAGGCAAAGAGCGACGCCGTGGTGGCGGTGCTGGCCTGCGTCAACGGCGCCAAGATCACCCTCCAGGCCGTCTGCGGCAAGGACGCCGTCGCCAGGGGGGTCAGGGCTGGGGACATCATCAAGACCATCGCCCCCATCTGCGGCGGCAAGGGCGGCGGCAAGCCCGACTCCGCTATGGGCGGCGGCACCGACGTGATGAAGCTGGACGACGCCCTGGCCGCGCTGGACGACTTCGTGGCGTCCAAACTGAATTGACAAGGAGGCTTTCCCATGTTCAAAGACGACTGCCTGTTCTGTAAGATCGTCAAGGGGGACATCCCCAGCAGCAAGGTGTACGAGGACGACCTGTGCTACGCCTTTTACGACATCGCCCCCGCCGCCCCCACCCATTTCCTGGTCATCCCCAGGGACCACATCGGCTCCTGCGGGGAGATCGACGGCTCCAACTCCGCCGTTGTGGCCCACATCTTTGAGGTCATCTCCAAGGTGACGAAGGATCTGGGCATCACCGATTTCCGGGTGGTGTCCAACTGCGGGGAGCAGGCGGGGCAGAGCGTCCACCATCTGCACTTCCACGTGCTGGCCGGCCGTGACATGACCTGGCCTCCCGGCTGACGCTCCTATTGGTAATGCTACCCCGCCGGCATTACGATCAAGTAAGGGCAGGAGAGATCTCTCCTGCCCTTAACATAGTTCAACTGTTTAATTGCTGTCACAGTTTGCTGAAACGCTCCGATTCAGCGGCATCCGGTAAGACAAAAGCGGCATGATACCGAAGTATCATGCCGCTTTCTCGACCGCGGCTATTTCGGCAGGTTTTCCTCTGCCTGTCAGCGCTGGGGGGGCGCGGGAGGCACGAAGGGCTCAGCCCCGCACTTTTCCGGGAAATACACCTGATACCAGATCAGGAAGGACAGCACCGTGTACAGCTTCCGGTGGGTCTTCTCCTGGCCGGAGTAATGGCGCTCCAGCAGATCCAGCAGGTAGTCCCGGTCGAAGAACTCGGACACATACTCCCGGTCGATGATCTCCTTGGCCCAATTGTAGTACTTCTCGTCCCGCAGCCAGGCGATGAAGGGCACCAGGAAGCCCGCCTTGGGCCGGTTGATCCAGTCGTCGGGCAGGAAGGGGACGGCGGCCATGCGGAGGGGATACTTGGTGACCATCTTGCCCCGCATCTTCTGACTGCTGGGGATGGCCCGGGCCACGGACCACACCTTCCGGTCCAGATAAGGCACCCGGAGCTCCAGGGCATTGGCCATGGTCATCCGGTCCGCTTTGCGGAGGATGTCCAGGGGCTGCCACAGGTGCAGGTCCAGATACTGCATCTTGATGAGGTCGTCGGCGTCGGGGATGGCGTCGAAATAGGGGCCGGTCACGTCCTTCCAGGTGAGGGGGGAGCGGTATTTGGGGGTGAGGACCCGCTCGGCCTCGTCGTTATCGAAGATGAACGCCTGGCCCACGAACACGTCCCGGATGTCCTTGGCCCCCTTGGTGAGGAAACCCTGGCCGTGGAACCGGGGCAGTCTGCCCGCCACCGCCGCCGCCGCGCTGCGGAGGAACTGGGGCAGCTTGCGGTACGCCCGGTACAGCCGGGTGGTGTGATAGGTCTCGTAGCCCGCGAACAGCTCGTCGGCCCCCTCGCCGGACAGGACCACCTTCACGTCCTGGGCGGCCAGCCGGGACAGGAAGTACAGGGGCACGGTGGACAGGTTGGCGTTGGGCTCGTCGGCGAAGTACTGGATGGCGGGGAGGATGTCGAAGAACTCCTGGGCGGTGATGAGCTTGGAGTAGTTTTTCAGCCCCAGCTCCTGGCAGAGGGCCTGGGCCTCGTGGGTCTCGTTGAAGCCCTCCCGCTCAAAGCCCACGGAGTAGGTCTTGTCGGGCCTTGACAGGGCGGTGATGACGCTGGAGTCGATGCCGCCGGAGAGGAACGCGCCTACCTCCACGTCGCTGATCTGGTGGGCCTCCACCGACTCGGTTACCACCTCCCGGATCTGCTTGGTGCGCTGATCCAGCGGCATGTTCTCCGGGTCAAAGGTCAGCCTGGTGTAGGAGTAGAACTCGGTGATCCCGTCCCGGTGGAGGAAATAGTGTCCCGGCAGCAGCCGGTAGACTCCCCTGAAGAAGGACTCGTTCAGAGCGGAGTACTGGAAGGTGAGATAGAGCTTCAGCGCGTCGGGGTTCAGTTCCTTTTTGAAAGCGGGGTGGGGGAGAAAGCTCTTGCACTCGGAGCCGAAGAAGAAATAGTCCCCCATAGGGGCGTAGTAGAAGGGCTTGATGCCGAAGGGGTCCCGGGCGCCGAACAGTTCCTGCTTCTCCTTGTCCCAGATGACAAAGGCGAACATCCCCCGGAGCTTTTTGGTGACCTCCACCCCCCAGTGGGCGTAGCCCATCAGGATGACCTCGGTGTCGCAGTTGGTGGAGAAGGGGATCCCCGCCGCTTTCAGCTCCTCCCGGAGCTCCCGGTAGTTGTAGATCTCGCCGTTGTAGGCGATGACGTACCGCCCGTCGGGGCTGTACATGGGCTGGTCGCCGTTTGCCAGGTCGATGATAGACAGCCGCCGGTGGGCGATGGCGCAGTGGTCGTCCACATAGTAGCCCTCGCCGTCGGGGCCCCGGTGTTTGATGGTGTCGCCCATGGCGTGGAGGGCGTTGACGTCGGGGGCGGAGCGGGAGATGAAGCCGGTGATGCCGCACATAAAGAAAGCCTCCTGTCGAGGTGTAAGATCAGCGTGAGAGCAGACGCGCACAACTTTTTATAGAATACGTCCTGAGAGGGAAAAAGTCAAGAGTACAGGAGAAAATCCCGGCGGAAGAGCCGGGAGGTTGACAAGGGAAAAGGGGAACCGGTATAATAGCAAAAAACGCTCAAGGAGGCGGCCCATGGATCGATCCTGGAAAAAAGACATCCCGCTGTGCTGCGGCATCCTGGGCCTGATCTGTCTTGTGGGGGCAGGCGCGGCCGCCGTATGTGCCGATATGTCCTGGCTGGAGGCGTTCAATGAAGGGGGCTCCGGCGTGTTCGGCCCGCCCCTGGGGAGCGTGTGGGACCGGCGTCTGGCGGGGACCGCCCTCGTCCTTCTGGGGGTGCTGGTCCTGTTCCTCCTCTATCGGGAGGGGGTGAGCCGGGAGACACTGTTGATCCTGGCGCTGCCGGTGGGAGCGGCCATGTTGCTCCGGGCTCTCTGCCTGAATTATGTCAGCCACGATTACTCCATGTTTCTGGCCCAATGGCTGGAGTATTTCCGCTCCAACGGCGGCTTTTCCGCCATCGCCGGCAGCGTGGGGGACTACAACGTGCCCTATTTGTACTTCCTGGCGGCCATCTCCTATCTGAACCTGCCCGACCTGTACTCCATCAAGCTGTTCTCCCTGCTGTTCGATGTGTTGCTGGCCTGGGGCGGGTTCCGGCTGGTCCGCGCCCTCCGGGGGCGCGATGAGGGGGGCGCCGCCCCCTTCATCGCCTTTTCCCTTCTGCTGCTCCTGCCCACGGTGATCCTCAACGGCTCCCTCTGGGGCCAGTGCGATGTGATCTATGCCGCCCTGTGCGTCCACGCCCTGGCCCTGGCGCTGGAGGGGAAAAACGTCCCCTCGGTGGTCCTGCTGGCGGCGGCCTTTTCCTTCAAATTGCAGACGGTGTTCCTCATGCCCCTGTGGGGGGCGCTGTGGCTGTCCAAACGGGTCAGATTCCGGGAGCTGATGGTATTCCCGCTGGCCTATCTGGTCACCATCCTGCCCGCCCTGCGGCTGGGCAAGCCGCTGACTGATATCCTTGGGGTCTACTTTGGCCAGATGGAGGAGTATAGCAGCCGTCTGGTGCTGAACGCCCCCTCGGTCTATCAGTTCATCCCCGCGGGCGCGGAGGTGGACAGCGGCCTCGCGGCCCGGCTGGGGGTGCTGGCGGCCTTCGCGCTGGTCCTGATCCTGCTGGCGCTGGCCCTGTGGCTGGGGAAGCGTCTGGACGGCGGCGCGGTGATGGCCATGGCCGCCGTTATGGTCATCGGTATCCCGTTCCTGCTGCCCCATATGCACGAGCGGTACTTTATCCTGGCGGATGTGATCTGCCTGTGCCGGGCCTGCGTGAACTGGCGGCAGTCCCCGGCGGCCGTCCTGGCGGAGGGGGCGTCTCTGGCCTCCTACCTCGTCTATCTGCGGCTGAAATATAACTATGTGCTCAACGTGGGCGGCCTCCAGTTCGTCATGGGGCTGGAGGCGCTGGCCATGCTGGCGGCTTTGGGGTTCAGCGCCGCCGCTTTGACAATGGAAATCAAACGCTGTAAAGGAAAACAGCTTGAAGGGAGTGGACCGGCGTGAAGCTGGTGAGCTGGAACGTGAACGGCCTGCGGGCCTGTCTGAAAAAGGGCTTTCTGGACTCGGTGGCCGCCCTGGACGCCGACGTGATCTGCCTCCAGGAGACCAAGATGGAGCGGGGCCAGGCGGAGGTGGATCTGCCCGGCTATCACGAGTTCTGGAACTCGGCGGAGAAGAAGGGCTACTCGGGCACCGCCGTGTTCACCCGGCGGGAACCTCTGTCCGTTTCCTACGGCATGGACGTGGAGAGGCACGACCACGAGGGACGGCTCATCACCTTGGAGTACCCGGACTTCTGGCTGGTGAACTGCTACACCCCCAACGCCCAGGAGGGCCTGGCCCGCATCGACTACCGGGAGAGCTGGGAGGACGACCTGCTGGACTACCTGAAGAGCCTGGACCGGACCAGGCCGGTGGTCTATTGCGGGGACCTGAATGTGGCCCATGAGGAGATCGACCTGAAAAATCCGAAAACGAACCGGGGCAACGCCGGATTCTCCGACCAGGAGCGGGCCAAGATGACAAGGCTGCTGTCCTCCGGCTTTGCCGACACCTTCCGGCGGCTGAACCCGGATTTGACGGGGGCCTACTCCTGGTGGAGCTACCGGTTCCACGCCCGGGAGAACAACGCCGGGTGGCGCATCGACTATTTCATCGTGTCCGAGCGGCTCATGGACCGGGTGGAGGGGGCCGCCATCCACGCCGATATCCACGGCAGCGACCACTGCCCGGTGTCCCTGACCCTGCGGGACGAATCGTAAAGGGGGCTGACGCCCGTGAGAGATTTAAGAGAACATATCCTGCTGTACGCCGTCACCGACCAGCGGTGGCTGAGGGGAGAGCCCTTGACAGAGCATGTGCGCCGGGCGCTGGAGGGCGGCGTCACCATGGTGCAGCTCCGGGAGAAGGGGCTGGACCGGGAGACGTACACCGCCCAGGCCCGGGAGCTGGCCCTGCTGTGCCATTCCTACGGCGTGCCGCTCATCGTCAACGACAGCGTGGAGGTCGCCCTTGCCTCCGGGGCGGACGGCGTCCACCTGGGCCAGGGGGACATGGACCCGGCCGAGGCCAGAAAGCTGCTGGGGCCCTGGGCCATCATCGGCGTCACCGCACGGACGGTGGAGCAGGCCAGGGCCGCTGAGGCCGCCGGGGCGGACTATCTGGGCTCCGGGGCGGTGTTCCCCACCGGCTCCAAGGGGGACGCCGTGCCCATGACCCATGAGACGCTGGCCGCCATCTGCGCCGCCGTGTCCATCCCCGTGGCCGCCATCGGCGGGGTGAACGCGGACAACGTGGGGGAGCTGGCCGGCACGGGTATCTCCGGCGCGGCGGCCATCGGCGGTATTTTCGGCCAGCCGGACATCGAGCGGGCCGCGAAAACCTTGAAGCTCCGGGTGATGGAGGTAGTGAACGCCGGGAAAAAGAAGCCCGCCGCCCTTACCATCGCCGGCAGCGACTCCTCCGGCGGAGCGGGCATCCAGGCCGATCTGAAGGCCATGACCCTGAACGGCGTGTTCGCCATGAGCGCCGTCACCGCCCTCACCGCGCAAAACACCACCGGCGTCACCGGCATTCTGGAGTCCACGCCGGAGTTCCTGCAGCAGCAGATCGACGCGGTGTTTGACGACATCCGCCCGGACGCGGTGAAGATCGGCATGGTGTTCTCCGCCGCGCTAATCCGGGTCATCGGGGACCGGCTGCGCCACTACGGGGCGAAAAACATCGTGGTGGACCCGGTGATGATCGCCACCAGCGGGGCAAAGCTGATCTCCGACGGCGCGGTGGACACCCTGAAAGGGGAGCTGCTGCCCCTGGCCGCCCTCATCACCCCCAACATCCCGGAGGCGGAGGCCCTGTCCGGCCTGTCCATCCGATCCCCGGAGGACATGGAGCGGGCGGCGAAGCAGATCGGGGACGAATACGGCTGCGCCGTCCTGTGCAAGGGGGGCCACAGCCTCTCCGACGCCGACGACTTGCTCTATGATCTGGGCAAGTCCACCTGGTTCCGGGGGGTGCGCGTCCGCAACCCCAACACCCACGGCACCGGCTGCACCCTGTCCAGCGCCATCGCCGCCAACCTGGCCAAGGGGTTCCCTCTGCCGGAGGCCATCAGGCGAGCCAAAGACTATCTGTCCGGGGCGCTGGCCGCCATGCTGGACCTGGGGGCGGGCAGCGGGCCCATGGACCACGCCTTCGATCTCCACAGCCGCTTCGGGGCGGAGGCGGAGCGGTGAGGCGGTGCGTCATCGTGGGGGGCGCCCCCATCGGGGACTATGAAAATGCCCGCTCCTATCTGAGAGCGGACGACTTTCTGGTATACTGCGACGCCGGCCTCCGCCATCGGGAGGGGCTGGGGATGGCCCCGGACCTGATCGTGGGGGACTTCGATTCCCACCCCCGGCCGGACACCCATGCGGAGACCATCGCCCTGCCACGGGAGAAGGACGACACCGACACGGTGTACGCCGCCAGGGAGGCCGTCAGGCGGGGCTTCGGGGACTTCCTGCTGCTGGGCTGCGCCGGGGGCAGGGTGGACCACACCCTGGGCAACCTGGCCCTGCTGCTGTGGCTGGACGGGTGGGGGAAGACCGCCCTGCTGGCGGACGACTTCTCCCAGATGGAGATCGTCTCCCGGCATCCCGCCGCTGTCGCGGGGGACTGGCCGTATTTCTCCCTGCTGGCCATCGACGGCGCGGCGAAAAAAATCGCCGTCACTGGTGCCAAGTGGCCCCTGAACGGGGCGGAGATCCCGCCGGACTACCCCTACGGCCTCAGCAACGAGGTGCTGCCGGGCCAGACCGCCCGGATCACCGTGGGCCAGGGCCGGCTGCTGCTGGTACGGGTGAGAAAACCGCAGATTTAAAGGAATTGTAACAATTGGACCTGAACTTCTGTAATACTTCCCGCCTATCATAAAAATCGCAAGAGGCGATTTTCTTTTTCATTCTATCCTCCATCCTTTTCAGCCGGGGCAGAGATGCCCCGGCGCTTTTTTGCGCAAAAAGTCCGCCCGCATGGAGCGGGCGGACTTAAAGCTATGGCTCAGACGTTCTCCAGCGCCATCAGGTCCATGATCTTGAACTCCCGGCGCACCATGAGGATGCTCAGGGTGAAGGCAATGGCGTCGGCGATGGGGGCGGCGATAAGCAGGCCGTCCATCTGCCAGAACAGGGGCAGCACCAGCATCAGTGGGATAAGGAGAATCACTTGCCGGGACAGAGACAGCAACACCCCTTTGATGGGCTGGCCGATGGCGGAGAACATGTTGGAGGACAGAGGTTGGATGCAGTTAAGAAAGGTCATAAACAGGAAAGTGCGCAGAAAACGTACGGCAAACTCCATGTACAGCGGATCGTCTGTGGAGCCGAAGATACCGATGACTGCCCGGGGGAACAACTGAAACACCAGCCAACCGATGACCGACACCGACAGTGCGCATTTCACTGCCAGTAAATAGGTGGCCTTCACCCGGCTATACTGTTTTGCGCCGTAGTTGAAGCTCTCAATGGGCTGAGATGCCTGACATAATCCCACAAACACAGACACCAGGATGGAGTTCACCTTCATCACGATGCCGGCGGCGGCGATGGGAATGTTCTCGCCGTAGATGGACATGGCACCATAATGGTTCAGCGAGTTGTTCAGTACGACCTGCAGCAGCATCATGCTCAATTGGGTCAGAAAATTGCTCATACCCAGGGAAGCGATTTTTACTCCCATGGCGAGTTGGAGGCGAAGGTCCTTCCGACCGAGGACGACGCTGCGAAACCGGGGCAGATAGGCCATGGCCAAGCAACAGGAGAGGATCTGAGAGATGGTAGTGGCGATGGCCGCGCCGGCCACGTCCATATGGAACACGAAGATAAAGACGGGGTCCAGAATGGTGTTGACCACCGCGCCGGTCACCGTGCAGACCATGGAGTATCTGGGGCTGCCGTCTGCCCGGATCAGGTTGCTCATGGCGTTGGTGAGGATGAGGAAGGGCATGCCCACGGCGGTGATGCTGGCGTACTGCACCGCGTAGGGCAGGATGTCCGCTGTGGCGCCGAAGGCTTTCAACATTGTGGTGAGAAACGTCTCCACCAGAACCGCGTAGATCACGCCGACAATGACGGACATATACAGTACAGTGCTGACGCATTGGGCGGCCTTATCCTTTTCGCCCCGGCCCAGGCTCAGCCCAAAAAAGGCCGCGCCGCCAACGCCGAACAGCAGGGAAATGGCGAGGCAGATAGTGGTCAGTGGGAAGGCCACATTGGTGGCTCCATTGCCAAGATAGCCCGCGGGGCTGTTGCCGATGAAAATCTGATCTACGATGTTGTAAAGTGAGCTGACCAGCATGGCGATAACGCTGGGCACCGCGAACTGTTTCAGAAGGGTGGATATCCTTTCGCAGCCGAGGGGATTGGTTCTGCCGTTCTCTGTGGTATCCATATCGGATTTGCGCTCCTTTGATTTGATATCTTAAAACATATAATTTATATCAAATATACTAACACAGCGGAGGTTGGCAAGTCAAGACTGGAGCGGGCCGAGAAATTTTCTCTTGACACCTCCTTTCAAGAGGTATCATCATGCGGGTGGATAAGGAGCTCTCCAAGGGGAGCCACGAGCTCATCATCTTAAAGTTGCTGAGCCGGGAGGACATGTACGGCTATCAGATCGTCCAGCGGATGGCCCTGCTGTCGGATAACGCCTTCAGCATGAGCCAGGGCAGCCTGTACCCCTTCCTCCACCGGCTGGAGGACGCCGGCCTGCTGTCCTCCTATAATATGACGGAGAACGGCAGGGAGCGGGTGTTCTATCATCTGACCGGCGCGGGGCGGAAGGCCCTGGCGGACAAGGAGGACGGCTGGAAGCGGTACGTGAGGGCCATGGAGGGCATTTTGAAGGGGGGAGGACCGTGCTGAACCAAACAAATGAGTTTTTAGAGCGGTGCCTGTCCGGCATCCCGGAGGGGCGGTATGCGCGCCGTCTGCGCAAGGAGCTGGAGAGCCATCTGGCGGCCCTGGAGGCCGACCTGACGGCGGCGGGGTATGCCCCGGAGGAGGCCAGGTCCGAGGCCGTCCGGCGGATGGGCGACCCGGACAGGCTGAAGGGGGAGTATCTGGCCGCATGGCAGAACTCCCTGCCGGCACAGTGGGAGTACCGGCTGAAAACGTGGGTCTGGAACTATTCTGTCGTTATGTTCGGGGCGCAGCTCTTTGTCATGCTGCTGATAGGCTGGGCGTGTATGATCGCGGACTGGTCCCTCGGGTATAACCAGAACCCGCTGGCCAGGCTGATGGAGGAAAGCGTGTTCGTTCGCTACACCCTTCCCCTTGCCGCCGCTCTGCTGGCGGGAGGTCATTATCTGGGCAAAAAATTCCGGATCGCCCGCCATCCCACCTGGCAGGTCGGCGCGGGGCTGGCCCTCTATTGGGCGTCCGACACCGCGCTCCGGGTCTGGCTGGAGGCATATTCGCATCAGTCCACTGTCTATCAGAGGACGTTCTGGGAGCAGATCGAAATCTGGTCGTCCTATCCCAAGATCGCCGGGAGCGCTTTGCTCACGTTCGCGCTCTGCGTTTCGCTGGGCGCGGTGTTCGGGCATATGTCCGCGGCAAAGAGGATCGTAAAAGGGGGAGAATTATGCTGAACCGGGCGAATGAATTTCTGGATCAATGCCTCTCCGGTATCCCGGAGGGGCGGTATGCGCGCCGCCTGCGGAAGGAGCTGGAGAGCCACTTGGCGGCCCTGGAGGCCGACCTGACGGCGGCGGGGTACGCCCCGGAGGAGGCCCGGGCGGAGGCCGTCCGGCGGATGGGCGACCCGGCGGCGCTGAACCGGGACTATCTGGCCCAGTGGCGGCGGAGCCTGGAAGGGCGGCTGTACGGGCTTGGCCAGGGCGTCGGGGATATGGTGATCTGCCTCGCGGGCAGCGCGGTCTCCTGGCTGTGTGCGATTATGCTCGCTCTGGCAATATCGGCGGCGAACGATTCCATGGGCTCCATGATGGGTGTCAGCACGGCGCGGGCCGCCCTGCGCCTTATCGTGGTGTACCTGGTCACCTATCCTGTGGACGCCGTCTTCCTGTGGGCGGCATTCCGGGGCAGGCCCGGAAAGCGGCTCCGCGTCACGGCGGGGCTGCTGATGACGTGGGCGGTGGAGAAGATCTATGAATTCTCGATGTTCCAGATTCCCGCCGCTCTGCTGCCGGGGGTGCTCCTCCTGCTCGTCCCGACGGAATTCCCGGTCGGGCTCTTTATCGGCCTGCCCAATCTGCTGGGGACGCTGGCCGGATGCTTTGCGCTGGGCCAGCTGTTCGGCGGGAGAGAGCAGGAAAAGCGCCGTCAGGCGGCGTGACCATCTAAAAACGATCGAAGCGAGCGGGGCGTCCGGGGCGGGCGTCCCGCTTTTTGCGCCCGCCGGGAGAAAAACAGTTGCGAAAACCTGCCGGGTGTGGTACAATAATCCACGGCTGATTTCGCGCTCCGGCGCGGAACAAGGCCGCGCTACTCGGGGAGATAGCGGTGCCCTGTACCTGCAACCCGCTACAGCAGGGAGGAATCCCGGCCCCCGGAGGCAGGATGTGTCGTCTGCCCCATATAAGCAGCGATGATGGATCGGTCCCGCGCAACCCGGCCCCGTGAACCGTGTCAGGCGGGGAACCGAGCAGCACTAAGCGGACCGCTGGGTGTGCCGCGGGGCTGCCGATCCTGAGCCGGCTGTATGGGTACCGGGCATATCCTGTCCTTCAAAGGCCGGTGCGCGGTCTTGTTCTGTACCGGAGCGTTTCTGTTGACGATTTGGGAGGTGTGCGGATGTATCAGGCTTTATACCGCAAGTGGCGGCCCCGCTCCTTTGACGAGGTGGTGGGCCAGGAGCACATCACCCGCACCCTGGCCCGGCAGGTGGCGGACGGCCGCTTGTCCCACGCCTATCTGTTCACCGGAACCCGGGGCACCGGCAAGACCACCTGCGCCAAGATATTGGCCCGGGCGGTGAACTGCGAGCACCCGGTGAACGGCTCCCCCTGCAACCAGTGTCCCGCCTGCCGGGGCATCGAGAGCGGCTCCATCCTGGACGTGCTGGAGCTGGACGCCGCCTCCAACAACAAGGTGGACGACATCCGGGCCATCCTGGAGGAGGCGGTCTACACCCCCGCCACCGTGAAAAAGCGGGTCTACATCGTGGACGAGGTCCACATGCTGTCCGCCCAGGCGTTCAACGCCCTCCTTCAGATCCTGGAGGAGCCGCCGGAGCACCTGATGTTCATCCTGGCCACCACCGAACTGAACAAGGTGCCCGCCACCATCAAGAGCCGGTGCCAGCAGTTCGCCTTCAAGCGCATCCATCCGGAGCAGCTGGCGGGCCGGCTGGACTATGTGGCGAAGCGGGAGGGCATCGACCTCACCGACGAGGGGGCCGCCCTCATCGCGCGGCTGGCCGACGGCGGACTGCGGGACGGCCTCTCCCTGCTGGACCAGTGCGCCGCCGTAGGGGAGGGCCCCGTGGACGAGGAGCGGGTGCTGTCCACCCTGGGTCTGGCGGGAAACATCGAGACCGCCGCCCTGCTGGAGGACGCCGCCAACGGCGACACCGCCGCCGCTTTGGAGCGGCTGGGCCGCCTCTACGCCGGGGGCAAGGAGATGTCCGCCCTGGCGGGGGAGCTGTCCACCCTGGTGCGGGACCTGCTGGTGCGCCGCACCGCCCCCAGGGCCGGCGGGGCTCTGCTGTCCGGCGGCTTTGACGAGGCCACCCTGAAACGTCTGGCCGGCCGGTTCCAGCTGCCCCGGCTGGTGCAGATGCTCACCCTGATCCAGAAAACGGCGGCGGACCTGGCCCGGTCGGCCAACCGCCGCACCGACATGGAGCTGTGCCTGGTCACCCTGTGCGACCCCACCCTGGACGGCTCGGCCGCCGGCCTTGCCGCCCGGATCGCCCGGCTGGAGCAGGGGATGGGTCCCGTCCAACAGGCGGTCCCCGCTCCAAAGACGGAGCCGCTTCCCACTCAGGTCAGCCCCGTCCGGCCTGAGCCCGTGCAGGCCGCACCCGATCTGAACGACGACCCGCCCCCCTGGGCGGAGGAGCCGGTGCCCGTCCGGCAGGAGGCCCCCGCCCCCCAGCCCGAGGCCCAACCAAAAGCGGAGGCCCCTGCCCCCGCGCCGGAGCCTGCGCCCGCGCCCGTCAAGGCCGCCCCGGCGGCTCCTCAGACGGCGGGGAAGTGGCCCGGATGGGCCGCCTTCCGGGACCGGCTGAAGGCCCTGATCCCCGTGACCGACTACGGGTTCCTGGGCACCTCCACCATGGCGGAGGGCCGGTTCGACGGCGAGACCGTCACCCTCTGGGCGGCCAACGACTTTGTCAGGAACATGTTGGAGCGGCCCCACATCCTCCGCCCGGTGGCGGAACTGGCCAGGCAGATGACGGGCGTGGAGGCCAGGGTGAAGGTCCGGGTGGGGCCCGCCCCCGCCGAGGACATCCCCGCTGCGCCGGCGGCGCCCTCTGAACAGGAGAACGACCCTCTGGACGCGCTGGACGCGTTTTTGGCCGGGAATCAGGGCAATATCACGGTGGAATGACAATATATCAACATATTTAGGAGGCAGTCGGTATGGCAAAGGGATTCAACAGCCGCGGCATGGGCGGTTTCGGCGGCGGCAGCATGAACAACATGATCCGCCAGGCCCAGAAGATGCAGCAGGATATGCTCAAGGCTCAGGAGGAACTGGAGAGCAGGAGCTACGAGGCCACCGCCGGCGGCGGTGTGGTCACCGCCGTGGTGAGCGGCAAGAAGGAACTGGCCAGCGTGACCATCGACCCCGAGGCGGTGGACCCGGACGACGTGGAGATGCTCCAGGACCTGATCGTGGCCGCCGTCAACGAGGCCCTGCGCAAGGCCAACGAGGACGCCGCCAGCCAGATGTCCCGCCTCACCGGCGGGCTGAACCTGCCCTTCTGACGGGAGGCTCGGGCT
Organism: uncultured Oscillospiraceae bacterium; assembly: GCA_947630785.1. Lineage (GTDB taxonomy): Bacteria > Bacillota > Clostridia > Oscillospirales > Oscillospiraceae > Enterenecus. The sequence goes on from CANRIW010000018.1 coordinate 13,684, forward strand.
ATGATCAAATTTTCTGAGATGCCGTATGAGCGCCCCGATCTGGAGACGGTCAGGGGAGAGTACGCCGCCCTGACGGAGCGGCTGAAGGCCGCCCAAAGCTATGACGAGGCGAAGACCGTCTTTCTGGAGGAGGAGGCCCTGGACAGGCGGGTGAGCACCCAGTCAAATCTGGCCACTGTCCGCAACTCCATCGACACCCGGGATGAGTTTTACGACGGGGAGATGACCTTTTGGAACGGGGCCTACCCTGTATTGCAGGAGTGCGCCCAGGTCTGGACGGCGGCCATGCTGGCCAGCCCCTTCCGGGGGGACTTCGAGGCGGAGTTCGGCACGCTGTGGTCTCTCAATGCGGAGATCGAGCTCAAGACCTTCTCGCCGGAGATCATGCCCGATCTGCAAAAGGAGAACGATTTGACCCTGGAGTACCAGAAGCTGACCGCCTCCGTCCAGGTGGAGTTCGAGGGAAAGACCTGGACCGGGCCGCAGATGGGCGTGTTCAAGACCGAACCGGACGACAAGCGCCGTCTGGCGGCCTGGAAGGCATCCGGCCAGTGGTACAAGGACCACCAGGCCGATCTGGACCGCATCTACGACGAGCTGGTCCACCTGCGGGACGGCATGGGGAAAAAGCTGGGGTACGAGGGCTATACCACCCTGGGCTACTACCGCATGGGCCGCAACTGCTACGGCAGGGAGGACGTGGAGAAATTCCGCGCCGCCGTGGTGAAGTATCTGGTGCCGGTGGCCGACTCCATCCGCCGGGAGCAGGCGAAACGGCTGGGGAAGGAGTACCCCCTCAGCTATGCCGACGAGGCCCTGTTCTTCCGCTCCGGCAACCCCCGGCCCGTGGGCTCCGCGGACGACATCCTGGCCATGGGGAAGAAGTTTTACAGTGAGCTGTCCCCCGAGACCGGCGCCTTTTTTGATATGATGCTGGACGGGGAGCTGCTGGATGTGCTGTCCAAGGAGGGCAAGCAGCCCGGCGGCTACTGCACCATGATCGAGGACTACGGCGCGCCCTTCATCTTCGCCAACTTCAACGGCACCCAGGGGGACGTGGAGGTGGTCACCCACGAGGCGGGCCATGCCTTCGCCGCCTGGCTGAACCGGGACCGGGTGCCGTACAGCTATGTCTGGCCGGGGATGGAGGCCTGCGAGGTCCACTCCATGTCCATGGAGTTCATGGCCTGGCCCTGGGCGGAGGGATTTTTCGGCCCCGACGCCCGGAAGTTCCGCTACTCCCACCTGGCCGCCGCCCTGACCTTTATCCCCTACGGGACCATGGTGGACCACTTCCAGCACATCGTGTACGAAAAGCCGGACATGACGCCGGCAGAGCGCCACGCTGTCTGGAAGGAGCTGATCGGCGTCTACCAGCCCTGGCTGAAGCTGGATGGGGACATCCCCTTCTTCGGCGAGGGGGAGGGCTGGCAACGGCAGAGCCACATCTACCAGAACCCCTTCTATTATATCGACTACTGCCTGGCCCAGACGGTGTCCCTGGAGTTCTGGGCCCTGCTCCAGAGGGACCGGAAGCTGGCCTGGGAGAGATACATGGCCTACGCCCGGCAGGGCGGCAGCCGCACCTTCACCGAGCTGCTGGAAAACGCCGGGCTGGAGAGCCCCTTCGAGGAGAAGTGCCTCCGGGAGGTGTGCGCCGCCGCCAAGGACTGGCTGGACGGGTACGACCTCACCGGCATTCAATAAGCGATACGAGAGCCCTCCGGCTGTGCCGGAGGGCTCTTCGCGCGCCCAGATCGGATAAGTGGTCGCTTTTCGGGGACAGGCGGTCGGTCACAGCGGGGCGGTCTATGGTATGATCATACCAGAAAAGGGGGGAATTTCCCAAACTCTGCGAGGAGGGATCGTCATGAACAAAAAGACAGGCGTGAGGTTTCCGCTGATTCTCTATGGAGCGGTGTGGCTGTTCTGCGTGGGTTGGTTCTGGCTGGGCGCGGACGGCGGCGGCTGGATCATGGCCTATACCATCCTGACCCTCGGGGTCCTGATGCCCCTGGCGGCGCTGATCTCCGCCTTTGTGCTGGCAAACCGCCGGGCGCTGGGGGGCTGGTTCTGGGGGGCGTTGGCCGAATATGGGGCGCTGAATCTGGCAGTCATTGCCGCCACCTTTACGCTGGGTACCGCCATCCACGCGGTCAATATTGCCCCGATCGACGCCCCCGTAGTGGTCTGGTGTTTGATTCCCGGCACGCTGGGGCTGACCTTGGGCTGGCTGTTCCGGGTGCGGGGGTGGAGCGTCAAGTGGGCGCTGGCCGCCCTGCTGGCGCTACTGGTGGTGTGCTGGGTCGGGCTCAAGTCCCTGGCCGGTCCCGTGCTGCGGTGGGAGCCGCTGCTGGACCTGCCCCTGCTGGCAGCTCTGACGCTGGGAGTGTGGTTCCTGTTCCGACGGGGTGGGGCAAAAACGCGGGCCTGACAGGTCTGTACAAGTCCACATAAAGCGGGCCATGTCCGCATACCTTCCCGTGAGGGGGGATGCGGACATGGCCTTTTTGTCGGGCTTGGGACGGTTTTTGTGGGGCGGGCCGCTGCCGGCGGCCTTTCTGGTGATCGGGCTGTGGTACACCTTCGGCAGCGGGTTCTTTCAGATCTTCGGCCTGTCGGTGTGGCTGAAGACCACGGTGGGGTCCCTGTTCCGAAAGCGGGAGTGCAAAGAGGGCGCCGGCGCGGTGACCCAGTTCCAGGCGCTGGCTACCGCCCTGGGGGCCACGGTGGGCACCGGGTCCATCGCCGGGGTGGCGGCGGCCATCTTCTACGGCGGGCCGGGGGCGGTGTTCTGGATGTGGGTCTCCGCCTTTCTGGGGATGATGACCGGCTGCGCCGAGAAGATCCTGGCCGTCCGCCACCGGGAAAAGGGGGAGGACGGCAAATGGCGGGGCGGCCCCATGCAGTACATGGAGAAGGGGCTGCGCCTGCCCTGGCTGGCCAAGGTGTTCGCCGCCGTCTGCGTGGCCGAGTCCCTGGTGGGGGGCGGCCTGGTCCAGGCCAACTCCATCGCCGCCGCCCTCCATGAGACCGCCGGGAGCGGCAAGCTGCTGGTGGGCGTGATAGTGGCCGTGGTGACCGTCCTGGTGCTGGCGGGAGGCATCCGGCGGATCGGGCGGCTCAGCGAGGCGCTCACACCCGCCATGGCCCTGCTGTTCGTGGGCGGCGGGACGCTGGTCATCGCCTCCCACTGGCAGGCGGTGCCGGGAGCCTTTGCCCAGATTTTCCAATATGCCTTTGACGTGAGAGCGGCGGCGGGGGGCTACGGCATGTGGCTGGCCCTGCGGTATGGGGTGGCCCGGGGGGTGTTCACCAACGAGGCCGGCCTGGGGATGTCCGCCATCGCCCACGCCTGCGCCGACGTGGAGGAGCCCGCCGAGCAGGGGATGTGGGGCATTTTCGAGGTATTTTTCGCCACGCTGGTGGTGTGTACCGTCACCGCCCTGGTGATCCTGACCTCCGGGGTGTACGACCCCGCCGCCGCCATCGCCATGATCCAGAGCGGGAGCGTGCCGCCGGAGATGGTGGGCGCGCCGCTGACCGCCGCCGGCTTCGCCACCCTCTTTGGGGAGACGGGGGAGTGGCTGGTGTCGGTGTGCCTGATCCTGTTCGCCTTTACCTCCATCCTGGGGGCGGGGTACTACGGCCGCCGGGGCCTGGAGACGCTGACCTCCTCCCGATGGGTCATGGCCGCCTATCATCTGCTGTTCCCGGCCTGTATCGTGCTGGGGGCGGTGGGGAACGTGTCCGCCGTATGGGAGCTGGTGGACGTGTTCAACGGCCTGCTGGCCATTCCAAACCTGCCGGCGCTCTTATTGCTGTCGCCGGAGGCGCTGCACCTGTTGAGGGACTGGGTGGAGCGGCGAAAGGCGAAAACGTAGGGGCCGCCCCTTGGGCGGCCCGCAAACTTCTTCCCCTCAGACGGGAATTTACAGCCATTGTATAAACGCCGTCTTATCCCTCTTGTTATATCCCGCTTGCTCATAAAAATCGAGCGTATCTTTACTTTTTGAACCGGTCAGCAGCATCATCTTGTAGCAATTCTCACGTTGAGCAATTCCCTTTGCAAAATTCAAACAGGCTGTTGCGTAACCCTTTTTCCTGAAATTTTTGTCGGTGATCACGTTTTCGATCAGGGCATACGGGCGCTGTCCATGTGTCAGATTCGGAATAATGACGCATACGCAAGAGGAGATCAACATACCGCTCTCTTCCGCAACGATGATATGATGATTTTTATCGTTTAGTATACTTTTCCAGATCCCAATTACTTTATCATTCTTTTCAGGAAAAGGATTATCGTGCAGCTGCATATAAAGCCGCAAAAGACCTTCAAAATCATTTTCTGTAATTTCTCGCACCATAGTGTTCTCCTCCACAACTCCCGATTTTTCACGCTGTTCCATGTCCCGAAAAATCGGGACGCTGCCGCTCGTCGTTCAAAAAATATTTGACTTCCCGGCTCGGAGCAAGGAACTCTGTTCGGAAAAAGCCCGGATAGTACGGCACTGGCGTGTCAACAGGTACTCCGGGCTGCGCTTGTTGCCGGCCATGAGGATCTGGCCGTCCTTCATGATGATGGCGCCGACGCGCAGGTTGATGAGCCCGCCCTCACAGGGGACGCACATATCCTTTCCCATAAGGTTTTGCCTCCTTCAAACCCTGCTTTGTCCTCTCTGCTGCAAAGAGTTCTAGTATTTTCAGTATAACGAAACCGCCGTCTGCCTGTCAAGTAAAAGGAGGGCGTCCGCGTATAGCGGACGCCCTCTCGACGGTTGTGATTCACAGCAGATGGAAGGAGACGATCAGCCCGGAAAAAACGATAGACACGGTGGAAACCAGCTTGATGAGGATGTTCAGGGAGGGGCCGGAGGTGTCCTTGAAGGGGTCGCCCACGGTGTCGCCGATGACGGCGGCCTTGTGGCACTCGGAGCCCTTGCCCCCGTGATGGCCGCCCTCGATGTACTTCTTGGCGTTGTCCCAGGCGCCGCCGGCGTTGGACATGAACACCGCTACCGCGAAACCGGTGACCGACACGCCGCCCAGCAGACCCACAACACCCGCTGCTCCTAAAATCAGGCCGGTGAGGATGGGGACGACGACGGCCAGCAGGGAGGGCGCCACCATCTCCCGCAGAGCGCCCTTGGTGCACAAGCCCACGCAGGAGGCGTAATCCGGGTCAGTGGAGCCGTCCATGATGCCGGCGATCTCCTGGAACTGATGGCGGACCTCCACCACGATGGATTGGGCGGCCCGCTGGACCGCGCGCATGGTGAAGGCGGCAAATACGAAGGTGAGCATGGCCCCGATAAACAGGCCCACCAGTACCGCCGGGTTGGTCAACGACAGGTCGATGGTAGCGCCAATGGAATCCAGTTTGCCGGAGACGATATCTACATATGACACCAGCAGGGCCAGAGCGGTCAGAGCGGCGGAGCCGATGGCGAAGCCCTTACCGGTGGCGGCGGTGGTGTTGCCCAGGGAGTCCAATGCGTCAGTGCGGCTGCGGACATCCGCGCCCAGACCGGACATCTCGGCGATGCCGCCCGCATTGTCAGCCACCGGGCCGTAGGCGTCGGTGGCCAGGGTGATGCCCAGGGTGGACAGCATGCCCACCGCCGCGATGCCGATGCCGTAGAGCCCCCTGGAGAAGCTCTCGGCGTACCCGGCGGAGTTGGTGTCCAGAGAGCCGCCGGCGGCCAGAAAAGAGATGATGACCGCTCCGCCCACGATGAGGATGGGGGCGACGGTGGACAGCATTCCCAGGGACAGCCCGCCGATGATCGTGGTGGCGGCGCCGGTTTCGGTGGCGTCGGCCAGCCCCCGGGTGGGCTTATAGGTGTCGGAGGTATAGTACTCAGTGAAGTAGCCGATGGCGCAGCCGCCGACGAGCCCGCAGAGGATGGCAATGTACACTCCCCAGCTTCCCAGCAGGACATAGGTCAGCGGGGCGGCGATGACGGCGGCCACTACGGCGGCGGTGTAGGTGCCCTTGCGGAGGGTGCCCAGCAGTTCCCGCTGGGTGGCTCCCTCTTTGGTGCGGATAAGGAAGGAGCCCACGATGGAGCACACGATACCCACGACGGCCAGCAGAATGGGCAGCAGCATGGCGTTCCAGCTCTTGTCCCCATAGGCTGCCACCCCCAGAGCAAAGGTGGCCAGGATGGAGCCTACGTAGGATTCGTACAGATCGGCCCCCATGCCGGCCACATCGCCCACGTTGTCGCCCACATTGTCGGCGATGGTGGCGGGGTTCCGGGGATCGTCCTCGGGGATCCCGGCCTCCACTTTGCCCACCAGGTCCGCGCCCACATCGGCGGCCTTGGTGAAGATACCGCCGCCCACCCGGGCGAACAGGGCCATGAAGGAGGCTCCCATGCCGAACATGACCATGGTCTGGGCGATCTTGGGGGCGTCATACCCCGCCAAATACTTGAGGATGTGGAACCAGATGGACACGTCCAGCAGCCCAAGCCCAACCACTGTGAAGCCCATGACCGAGCCGGCGGAGAAGGCCACGTTCAGGCCCTTGTTCAGGCTCTCAGAGGCCGCCTGGGCAGTGCGGGCGTTGGCGCTGGTGGCGATCTTCATGCCCACAAAGCCCGCCAGAGCGGAGTAGATGCCGCCGGTGAGAAAGGCGAAGGGGATGAACCAGTTGTCCAGCAGATGGAAATAGCGCAGAGCCAGCAGCACGGCAAAGACCACGAGAAAGACCTTGAACACGGTGGCATACTGGTTGCGCAGATAGGCGTTGGCCCCCTCCCGGATGGCGGAGGCGATCTTTTTCATCACGTCGCTGCCCTCGGAGAAGGACAGGACCCGCCGCGCCTGGAGCAGAGCGAACAGCAGCGCCAGCGCGCCCCCGGCCAGGCCCAGCCAAAACAGATGCTCAAATTGCATACACAAGACTCCTTTTCCAGCGGTTATTCATTTTTTATTGTATACTATCTTTTTGCACAAGTAAAGGCAGAATCAACAGATTATATTTGTCGATTTTTAAATAAAGCCATGAGAAAAATGAATAAAGCCTGTGCCGAAAAGGCACAGGCTTTCTGTCGTTTTCAGTTTACGACCGTTTCCAGGCGCTGCGGCTGAACAGCACCAGAATGGGGTACATCTCCAGCCGGCCCAGCACCATGGCGAAGGACAGCACCAGCTTGCTCAGATAGGACATGCCGGCGAAGTTGCAGGTGGGACCCACCGCCTCCAGACCGGGTCCCACGTTGTTGATACAGGTGATGACGGCGGTGAGAGTGGTGCCGAAGGAGTAGTTGTCCAGGCCCACCAGCATGGCCATGGAGAACACCAGGAAGATGTTGATGATGAAATAGCTCTGGGTGGTCTGGAGAGTCCGCTCGGAGAGGGGAGCGCCGTCCAGCCGGACCACCTCCACGGCGCGGGGGTGGACGATGGAGCGGACCTCCCGCTTGGCGGAGCGGTACAGCACCAGGATGCGGGAGCACTTCATGCCGCCGCCGGTGGAGCCGGCGCAGGCCCCCGCGAACATCAGCACCACCAGGATGACCTTGGACAGCTCCGGCCACAGATCGAAGTCCGCCGACACGAACCCGGTGGTGGACACCACCGTGGCCACTTGGAACACGGCGTACCGCAGACACTCCAGGATGGAGGAGTAGTAGTCCCGCAGGTTCCAGGCGATGACGCAGGTGGCGATGGCCACCATCCCCAGGAAAAATCGGAGCTCGTCGCTCTTGAGGGCCTGTTTCGCCTTGCCGGTGAGGATGAGGAAGTACACCGCGAAGTTGATGGAGAACAGCAGCATGAACACGGTGCAGACCATCTCGATGGCGGGGCTGTTGAAGGCGGCGATGGAGGCGTTTTTGGTGGAGAAGCCGCCGGTGCCGGCGGTGGCGAAGGCGTGGGTGACGGCGTCGAACCAGTCCATGCCCGCGATTCGGAGGACAACGGCCTCAGACCCGGTGAGGGCCAGATAGATGCCGTAGAGGATCTTGGAGGATTGGGAGGCCCTGGGCACCAGCTTGGATTTCACCGGGCCGGGGCTCTCCGCCCGGATCAGGTAGTTGGAGCTGATGCCCAGCATGGGCAGCAGGGCGGTGGTGAGGATCAGCACCCCCATGCCCCCCAGCCAGTGGGTGAAGGACCGCCAGAACAGCAGCCCGTGGGGCAGGCTCTCTATGTCGGTGAGGATGGTGGCGCCAGTGGTGGTGAAGCCGGAGATGGTCTCGAAAAAGCAGTCCAGGAAGGAGGCGAACTGGGGCTGGCCGGAGAGGCGGAAGGGCAGGGCCCCGAACACGCCGAACAGCACCCAGATGAGCCCTACGGTGAAGAAGCCCTCCCGGGCGAAGAACTCCTGCCGGGGGCGGAGGAGGACCACCGGTCCCACCGCCGCCGCGCAGATGATGAGGATGGCGATGAGAAAGGGGACGGGGCTCTCTTTGTAGAGCAGGGAGACGAACAGCGGCAGCAGCATGGCGGCGGCCTCGATGAGCAGGGTGGAGCCGGTGATGCGCGCGACAAGCTTGTAATTCATACGTCAGCCCCCCGCGCTCAGCCCGCCGTGTAGATATCGTCCAGGTCGGTGATGCCGCTGTTCTGGGCCACCACGATTACGTCGTCCTCCGCCTGGAGGCAGGTGGAGCCGTCGGGGATGATGACGTTCCCGTCCCGGACCACCACAGCGATGAGCACGCCGGGGCGAAGGTGGCGGCTCAGATCCCGCAGAGGGACGCCCAGGTGTTGGTCGTCGGTCCGCACCCGGAACTCCATGGCCTCCGCCCGACCGCCGGCGATGCGGTACAGGGCGGTCATAGAGCTGCCTTTGGAGTTCTGGAGGCCCCGGATGAGCCGCAGGATCTGATAGGCGGTGGTCAGCTTGGGGGAGACCACCGACTCCACCCCGGCGGACCGGGCGATGGAGGTGTAATTCTGATGGCTGGACTTGGCCACCACCTTGGGCACCCCCTCCTGGTGGGCGTACAGGGAGATGATCAGGTTGTCCTCGTCCCGGTCGGTGAGGGCGATGAACGCGTCGGAGGCGGACATCCGCTCCTCGGTGAGCAGTTCGGGGTCGGTGCCGTCCCCGTGGATGATGAGAGATTTCAGAAATGTCTCGGCCAGCTGGCGGCAGCGGTCTCCGTCCCGCTCCACCACCTTGCAGCTCATGCCCAGCCGCTCCAGTTGGACCAGCAGGTAGAACACGATGCGCCCGCCGCCCACGATGAACACGTCCTTGATCCGGTGGTCGTTCCGGCCCAGCAGCCGGAAGAACTGGTGCAGGCCGCTGGGAGTGCCCGCCATATAGGCCCGGTCCCCCTGGCGCAGCACGGAGGAGCCGTTGGGGATGAATACCGTATCCCCCCGCTCTACGGCGCAGAACAGGATGGGCAGGCTCTGGATCTTGGAGGACAGCTCCGCCAGGGAATGGTCGGCCAGAAAGTCCTGGGGCTGGACCTGAAAGGACACCAGCTCCACCCGGCCCCGGGCGAAAGTCTCCACGTTGGATGCGGAGGGGAAGCGCAGGATGCGGGAGATCTCCACCGCGGCGGACAGCTCCGGGTTCACCAGCATGGTGATGCCCAGGTCTCCCCGAAGGGAGTCCAGGTCGTTCATATAGCCGGTGTCCCGCACCCGGGCCACCGAATGGGGGACCCCCAACCGGTGGGCGCAGTGGCAGCACAGCAGATTGACCTCGTCGGAGTCGGTGGCGGCGATGATCACGTCCGCGTCCCCGGCGCCGGCCTCGATCAGGGTGCCCCGGGAGGTGCAGCTGCCGCGGATGCAGAGCACATCCAGCTGATTGTTCAGCCGGTCCAGGATATCCTGATTGGTGTCGATAATGGTGACGCTGTGTTTTTCGGCAGCCAGCTGCTCCGCCAGAGTGCCGCCCACCTTGCCGCCGCCCGCGATGATGATATTCAAGGAGATCAACTCGATTCACTGAAAATATGAGGAAAATCCTGCAAGTAATATATTATAATATGGGTGAGAGGAAAATGCAAGACCAATATAGGCCGCCGCCTGCACCCCCTTGCAATATTCCACGCAAGTTGGTAGAATACTACCATCAAATGACGAAAGAGGGGGTCCCCATGAAGGAGCTTGTGATCGTGGGCGGAGGGCCGGCGGGCCTCGCCGCCGCCATCTATGCCGCCCGGGCGGGGCTGGATTTTACCGTGCTGGAGCGGGACGGCTTCGGGGGAGGGCAGATCACCTCCTCCCACGAGGTGGAGAACTACCCCGGCGCGGGCCAGGTGAGCGGCTTCGACCTGGGGCAGGCGTTCCGGGACCAGGCGGTGGAGCTGGGCGCGGAGATCACATACGGCGCCGTCACCGGGATCAGGGACCTGGGGGACTGTAAAGAGCTTCTCCTTGACGGTGGGGAGAACCTCCGGGCCAGGGCGGTCATCGCCGCCACCGGGGCCGCGCCGAAAAAGCTGGGGGTCCCCGGCGAACGGGAGCTCACCGGCGCGGGGGTATCTTACTGCGCCACCTGCGACGGGGCCTTTTTCCGGGGAAAGGACGCCCTGGTCGTGGGCGGCGGAGACACCGCTGTGGAGGACGCCCTGTTCCTGTCCGCCCTGTGCAGGAGCGTGACGGTAGCCCTCCGCCGTGACGTGTTCCGGGCGGCGAAGCGCCGGGTGGACCTGTTGAAATCAAAGGAGAACGTGACCATCCTCTATCAGACCAATCTGACCGAGATCAGGGGAGAGGGCCGGGTGCAGAGCGTGGTCCTCTCCGGGCCGGACGGTACGGTGGAGCGGCCCGTGGACGGGGTGTTCCTGGCCGTGGGGGTAGAGCCTGCCGGCGGCTGGCTGGTCGGCCTGCCCCTGGAGCTGGAGGGCGGCTATGTGGCCGCGGGGGAGGACTGCCGCACCAACATCCCCGGCCTGTTCGCGGCCGGCGACCTGCGGAAGAAGCCTCTCCGCCAGGTGGTCACCGCCGCCGCCGACGGGGCTAACGCCGTCACCTCCGTTCTGGAGTACCTGGGGAGGACGTGAGCGCCGCGCCAGGCGGGACCGCGCTCTCCTTCACAAAACGATCAGAGCCCGTCTCCACAGGGAGACGGGCTCTGATCTTATTCCGGTCCTGTCAGGGACTTAAATGACCTCAGTTGCCCTTGAAGAAGCGCACGACCTTGCTCCAGAGGGACTCGCCGGAGTTGATCTCCCAGAACAGGCGGGTGTCGGTGACGTGGGTGCCGCGGAGCTCCATGAAGGGGTTGAACGTGTAGGCGCTCTCAAAGCTTTTCATATCGATTTCCTCCTTATGATGTGGCGGACCGCAGAAGCGGTGTCCATGACTTTTTTGTTTTTACAATCTCATTATAGCCCGGAAACTGGGGAAGTAAAGGGATATAAAGTCTAAATAATCTGAAAGAAACTGTACTGAGCGCACAAAAAACGGGAGGGGCCCCGCGGGGCCCCTCCCGTCTGTTCACGACTCAGAGAAGATCGTATTTGTCGCACAGACGCTGGAGCAGGGCGGCCATCTCACAGCGTTTGGCGGTATCCACAGGCTTCAGCTGATTGCCGCTGCCGCTGAGGATGCCGTTCTCCACGGCCCAGCGCATGGGCTCCAGGGCCCACATATCCACCAGGCCGGCGTCGGGGTAGCCTTTCAGGGCGGTGGCGCTGCCGGAGGGCTTTTTGCCCCGGTAGTCGGCGTAGCGGTGCAGGAAGGTGACCAGCTGCTCCCGGGTGACCGGGTCGTCCGGCTTGAAGAGCCCGTTGTCGCCCATGGTGATGCCGTTGGCGGCGGCCCAGCCCACCGCGCCGGCGTACCATGCGTCCGCGGCCACATCCTTGAAGGCGGGGGCATTGACCGGCTTTACCTCGCCGGACAGCCGCCACAGGATGGTGACCACTTCGGCGCGGCTGGCCTGTTTTTCGGGATTGAAAAGGCCGCCGCTGCCGTTCATCAGCCCGTTGAGATAGGCGAACTGCACGGCGTCAAAATACCAGGCGCCTCTGGCCACGTCGGGGAAGGCGATATGGGAGGGGTCCTTGGCGCCGCAGACGGAGCAGATGCCGTTCACGAATTTGTGGCCGGCGGGGATGAGGCGGATATCCAGCTCATCGCACACAGAGCAGACGCCGACCTCCTCGCCGTCCTGGGTGCAGGTGGCCGTGTGGGTCACCTGATAGTTGGCGAAGCTGTGCCCGGTGGCGGGGATCGCGCGGAGGAGCAGCTCATCGCATACGGCGCAGAAGCCGACCTCCTCGCCGTCCTGCGTGCAGGTGGGCTTGTGGGTGACCCGGTAGCCGCTGATGGTGTGGGGCACGGTGGGAAGGGTCTCCACGGCCTTCACGTCCTGACCGCAGTCGTTGCAGTGGAGGCCGGCCGCGGTCCCGGTCTCCCTGCAGGTGGGGGCCTTGTCCGCGCCGATGGGGACGGTGTTCCTGTGGGCGCAGGCCTCGGGGGTCACAGTGGTCTGGCCCGCCCGGTCCTCCGCCTCCTTAAGGGCGGCGGGGATAAAGGTCACATTGAGGATGTCGTTCTGGTCTACCACATCCGCGCTGGTCAGGGTGAGGGAGTAGGTGCCGGTGCGCTGGTCCAGGGCGATCTTGTTGGCGTCGATGTGCTTCGTGCCGCCGTAGGTGACGGTGTCCAGCACATAGCCGGGCTCGGGCTTCAGGGTGAAGGTGTGGCTGCTGTTGGCGCCGCCGCCGAACTGGACGAGGCCGTTTGCGCCCACGGCCTTTTTGCCGTTCACCAGCACCTCACCGTTGCCGTCGGTGGCCACCACCACGTTTTTGGACAGCTCATAGCTGTCGTGCCCCACCTTGGCGGGGTCCAGGGCCACGATCTCGAAGGGGGAGAAGGAGTCGCAGATGATCACCAGGCCGTATGGGGTGGCGGTGACCTTCAGCTCCTGCACATCGGTGATCTCGCCGGTGTGCTGGTGGTTGGGGATGGTGCAGGAGCCCTCCTCGTCCCGGGTGAAGTGGTAGGCCCGAATCACGTGGTCCTTCAGGTTCTCGTAGGTGATCCCCGCCGGGTAGCCGACGGACACCCGGAGGGACTGGCCGGGCTCCAGCACCATCATCTTGCAGATGCGGGTGAAGCTGATCTCATACATCAGCTTTTCCTGGATGGCGGAGGGGTCCACATGGGCCTTTTCCTTCAGCGCGTCGGTGACCTCCTGGGACTTGGGCCGGCTGCTGCTGATATCCTCCACGGTGAGGGTCAGCTTGCCGTTGTAGCCGTTCTTGCTCATCTTCTCGTCCAGCTTGGACAGGGACTGCTGGCTGCCGTCGGTGCCTTGGACCTTGATCTTGTCCAGATCCAGGTCGTCGGGGTTGTCCAGCAGGAAGGGCCGGCCCCACAGGTTCCAGTCGATGCCCTGGCTGCGGTAGCAGATGGGGCAGTAGGGGGTGGCCATGATCACGCCCCACTCGTTGGGCCGCTTGCCGGAGCGGCTACCCGCCAGACCCTCGATCTGGAAGGTGTAAAGGGTCAGGTCGTCGGACCAGTCAGTGCTGGCGGCGAAGTCGAAGCTGACGCCGTCCACGGGACAGACGCCCAGGCTGTGGGTATGCTTTTCGGTGCAGGCCCAGTGCCATTCCAGCAGGGCGGAGTCCACATAGTGCTTCTGCCACTTCACATTTCCGCCCGCGCTTCTCACGCAGTCGGTGTGGCCGGTGTCGAAATTCACGGTGCCGGCCAGATCCACCTGGATGGTGTCGTAGTCCTGGTCGGGCTGCCAGGTGGTATAGCTGACCCGGATGGGCTCGCCGATTATAGCGGTGTCGGGCTCGCTCCATTCGCCCCTGGCCGCGGCGGTGTCGGGAGCGTACAGGACATCGTCGAACAGGACCTGCATCCGGTAGGTCTGGCCGATGTGGTTCTGGGTGTTGGCGGCGGGGTACTGGGACTTCACATAGGGGGGCGCCTCATACTCGGACTGGGGGTTGTAGAGCAGGCCGGTCTCGGCAATGATGTCGGTGCCGTCCCCGTGGTAGAAGCCCTGCTCGCCGTTGGAGTTGGTCAGGCCGTTCTTCCCGCTTTCGGGCTTTTCGTTCCAGGTTTCGTACCCTTCGGGGGGCGTGGTGGTGAGGGCGTACTCCACATACTCGCAGGTGGGGGTGACCATCCGCAGGCAGGTGTCGGTGTCCTGGAAATACTCGTTCCGGCCGTCCAGGACGACGGTGTTGGCCTTGCAGTAGTACCAGTCCTGCATCACGTGGGCGGTGCCGTCGGCATGGTGGTCGTACATCTTGATGAGCAGGTACACGCCGTTCTCGTTGGCCGCCCGCTCCATGCCCTTGCCGTTGAAGTCCACGGTGAACACGCCTGCGGCGGTGCCCTCCATCACGCCGCCGGCGGAGTAGGACACGTGCAGGCCCACCGGGTCGGAGTAGACGTTCTCCCCGTTGAAGGAGGACAGCTCGATGTCGGGGTATCTGAACTCTGCGCCGTCGCTGGACACCACGCCGGAGGGCTGCCAGTTCCGGCCGATCACGTCCTGGCCCGCCAGCAGATAGGTGTCGTGCTCGGCCCCGTCCACGCCGGGGGCCTCGGGGGGCTTGATGTTCCCCTTCCGGTCCAGGCGGACGGGGTCGTCCCAGGTGGCGTCCACGGCGTACCACTTGCCGCCGACCTGGACGGCGTTCCACATGTGGGGCTCCGGGTCGTCGCCGGAGGTCTGCATCCCGTGGACCAGCACGCAGGGGATGCCCAGTTTGCCCAGGATCAGCTGCATGGAGCGGGAATAGCTCTCGCACACGCCCTCGTGGGTGACCAGGGCGTAGACGGTGCGGATGTACCTGGCGGTGTCGGCGGAGGAGCAGTCGATCTCATAGCGGTAGCTGATGGCGTGGGTCACGGCGTCGTGGACGTACTGGACCTGCCGGGCGGCGTAGTCCTCGGCGGACATATTGCTCCGGCTGATGGCCCTGGCCCCGTCCACGATCTTTTTGACTGCGGCGTCCAGGGCGGCGGTCCTGGCGTCCACGTCGGTGATGGCCGTGCCGTCCAGATGGTAGCTGTTGGCGCGGCCGGGACCCATGTAGGCGTGGAGCTTTCCGGCGGCGTCGCTGGTGATGCGGAAGGACAGATAGGAGGAGTCCACATACCAGGCGTCGGGATGCTCCAGGTCGAAGGCGTCCTTGGCGGCGGCAAAGTCGTTGAAAAGGGTGCGGTTGCCGTTCCGGTACGCCTGGATGACGTCCTGGCCGACGGTGGCGTACTGATCGGCCGCGCCGGAGACGCCGGAGCCGGCCAGGTCAAAACTGGTTTGGCCGTCTTTCATCATGCCGGAGTCGTACATCTTGACCAGCGCGTTGTAAATGGCCCTGCCCTGGGCGGTGAGCTGGCCGGAGAACCAGCGGCCGGCGGGGTCAGCGGCGGCCGACGTGGGAAAGACCAGCATGGGGAGCAGAAGGGCGATGGCCAGGAGGATACTGAGCAGTTTGCGTTTCATTGGTAAAACCACCTTTCGTGATGTTCGCTTTGCGGCGGGCAGGGGCGATCCGGTCATCCGCCCCTCGTTTTCAGAGAGCCCACGTATTCCGACACGAGCCGGTCCGGCAGGGAGCTGGCGGTGGACACCAGATACCCCCTGGTCCACAGCTGGGGACACTTGCCCCGGAGATACTCCCGTTTCAACAC
Organism: uncultured Oscillospiraceae bacterium; assembly: GCA_947630785.1. Classification (GTDB taxonomy): domain Bacteria; phylum Bacillota; class Clostridia; order Oscillospirales; family Oscillospiraceae; genus Enterenecus. The sequence goes on from CANRIW010000018.1 coordinate 29,278, forward strand.
CGGGCCGGTCTGCCGCTTGATGAGCCGCATGATGTCGCCCGGGCCCAGGTCGGGCGGCGCCGAGACGAACAGATGGCAGTAGTCCGCCCGGCATTCCATGTCCAGGATACCGATGCCGTTCTGTCCGCAGATTTGGGCGACCAGCTCTTTGAAGCGGGTCTCCAGTCCATCGATCAAAAACACCTTCCTGCGATAGCGCGGACAGAACACAAAGTGGTACCGGACCATGGAGCGGACGGCGGCGTTCCTTGTGTTTTCCATCATGTATCTATTTTACCATAAAACAGATACAAATGCAAGCGGTATTTGCGGGCCGGAGCGAAAAATTTCCCGGCAAAAGGACGAAAAAAGAGCCCCTGTTTCAGGCAAACTTCACCAATATCCCGCTTGCTTTTTTGTGCGGTTCGCTTTAGAATGGCTGGGAATCAAGAAAGAGGTGTCAGTATGCAGATTCTGATACAGTTGGCCGCGTCCCTGGTGGGCGGGCTGCTGATGACCCGGCTGGCAAAGGTGCTCCACCTGCCTGACGTCACCGCTTATCTGGTGGCCGGGCTGTTGTTGGGGCCGTTTTTTATCGGCGGGCTGCACTTTTTTAATATCGGCTTCAACTCCCTGGAGGAGGTGGAGGGCCTGGACCTGATCTCCCAGGTGGCCCTGGGCTTTATCGCCTTCACCATCGGCAACGAGTTCCGGCTGGTCCAGCTGAAGCAGATGGGCAGACGGGCCATCACCGTGGGGATCCTCCAGGCGGTGTTCACCACCGTGGTGGTGGACGTGGCCCTGATCGCCCTCCACTTTATCGACCCGGAGCTGATCTCCCTGTCCTCCGCCATCACCCTGGGCGCCATCGCCTCCGCCACCGCCCCCGCCGCCACCCTGATGGTGGTGCGCCAGTACAAGGCCGAGGGCCCCATGACCAGCCTGCTGCTGCTGGTGGTGGCCATCGACGACGCGGTGGGCCTCATGCTGTTCTCCGCCTCTTTCGACATCGCCGTCGCTCTTGAGAGCGGCGAGTTCAGCCTGGCGGTGCTTATCCTGGAGCCCCTTATCGAGATCGCGCTGTCCCTGGGCCTGGGCTCCCTGGTGGGCTGGCTGCTGTACCGTCTGGAGCGGTACTTCCGCTCCCGCAGCAAGCGCCTGTCCATCTCCATCGGCTTTGTGATCCTCATCGTGGGCCTGTCCATGGCGGAGTTTGAGATCGGCGGCGTCCACTGCGGCTTCAGCCTGCTGCTGGTATGTATGATGACCGGCACCGTGTTCTGCAACATCTGCGACTTCTCCGAGGAGCTGATGGAGCGTGTGGACGGCTGGACCGCCCCGGTGCTGGCCCTGTTCTTCGTGCTGTCCGGCGCGGGCCTGGACCTGCGCATCCTGTCCAACCCGCTGGTGCTGCTCATCGGTGTGGTGTATATCGTCGCCCGCTCCCTGGGCAAGTATTTCGGCGCCTTTTCCAGCTGCGCCCTCACCCGCTGCGAGCCCAATATCACCAGGCATCTGGGCATCACCCTGCTGCCCCAGGCCGGCGTGGCGCTGGGCATGGCCCTCACCGCCACCAGGCTGTCCGACGGCGCGGTGGTCCGCAACGTGGTGCTGTTTTCCGTGCTGGTGTACGAGCTCATCGGCCCCGCCCTCACCAAGCGCGCCCTGGTGGCCGCCGGGGAGATCAGGGCCGAAGGCCGCACCAATGCCCGCCGGAAGAACAGGGACAGGACCCAGCCCGCCGCCTGAATCGGACACATTTTCCAATTGAAAACGACATGAAAGGTCCCTCCTCCGGGCAGACTATCTGCGCGAAGGAGGGACGCTTTTATGTCAATGAAGCTGGATAAGTCCATGGTGTGGCCCATCGCCGGTACGATGGCGGTGATGGGCGCGGCGGCGGGCATCGCCCTGATGCCCCGGAAGAAGAAACACGCCGCGCAGAAGGCCGCCGGCCGGGCCATCAAGGCCGTGGGCGAGGCGGTGGAGCATTTTCCCGCCAGCCTGAAGATGTGAGAGAGCCTTTTGTCTCTGGCTTTGGGATCGATCCGGAAGATGAAGAAAAGCCCGCCGGCGCCGGCGGGCTTTTCCTATACCTTCAGGATGACTCCTCAGACGGCCTCCAGCGCCTGGCTCAGGTCCTCGATCAGGTCCTCCTTGCTCTCCAGACCGCAGGACATCCGCACCAGCCCGGCGGGGACGCCGGCGGCGGCCAGCTCCTCCTCGGTCATCTGCCGGTGGGTGGAGGTGGCGGGGTTGAGGCAGCAGGTGCGGGCGTCGGCCACGTGGGTCTCGATGGCGGCCAGCTTCAAGCGGGCCATAAAGGCCTCGGCGGCGGCCCGGCCGCCCTTCAGCTCGAAGGACACCACGCCGCAGGAGCCGTGGGGCAGATACTTCTCCGCCAGGGCGTGATAGGGGTCGGAGGGCAGGTCGCAGTAGTGGACCACCTCCACCTTGGGGTGGCTCTGGAGGAACTCGGCCACCGCCAGGCCGTTCTCGCAGTGGCGGGCCATGCGGACGTGGAGGCTCTCCAGGCCCAGGTTGAGGTAAAAGGCGTTCTGGGGGGACTGGATGGAGCCGAAGTCCCGCATGAGCTGGGCGGTGCATTTGGTGATGAAGGCCCCGCCCAGGCCGAACTTCTCCGCGTAGGTGACGCCGTGGTAGCTGTCGTCGGGGGTGGTGAGGCCGGGGAACTTGTCGGCGTGGGCCAGCCAGTCGAATTTGCCGCTGTCCACGATGGCGCCGCCCACCGCCGCGCCGTGGCCGTCCATGTACTTGGTGGTGGAGTGGGTGACGATGTCCGCCCCCCAGTCGATGGGCCGGCAGCCCACGGGGGTGGCGAAGGTGTTGTCCACGATGAGGGGCACGCCGTGGGCGTGGGCGGCTTTGGCGAACTTCTCGATGTCCAGCACCGTCAGGGCCGGGTTGGCGATGGTCTCCCCGAAGACGGCCTTGGTGTTGGGCTTAAAGGCGGCCTCCAGCTCCTCCTCGGTGCAGTCGGGGGAGACGAAGGTGAAGTCGATGCCCATCTTCCGCATGGTCACGTGGAAGAGATTATAGGTGCCGCCGTAGATGGTGGAGCAGGACACCACGTGGTCGCCGCAGTTGGCGATATTGAACACGGCGTAGAAGTTGGCCGCCTGGCCTGAGGAGGTGAGCATGCCGGCGGTGCCTCCCTCCAGCTCGGCGATCTTGGCCGCCACATAGTCGTTGGTGGGGTTTTGCAGGCGGGTGTAGAAATAGCCGCTGGCCTCCAGGTCGAACAGCCTGCCCATCTCCTCGGAGGTGGCGTATTTGAAGGTGGTGGACTGGACGATGGGGATCTGGCGGGGCTCGCCGTTGCCGGGGGTGTAGCCCCCCTGAACGCAGATGGTCTCGGGTCTGTACTGGCTCATAAGATAAGCTCCTTTCGGTTTGCGGAGAGGCGGGATCTCCCATAAATGCGGCAACAGTATAGCACTTCATGTAAAAAAAGTCCACTGTTTTTCACGGTAGAGAGTTGAAAAAACTGGACCCGCCCTTTTGTGAAATACGGCTTTACTTTTACCCTTTTATCCGCTATAATATTGGAAGAAATCCACAATTCACAGGAGAGGAGCGTTTCCATGAAGCTGACCTTTTTCGGCGCCGCCAAGGCGGTCACCGGCAGCTGCCACTGCATCGAGTGCGGCGGCCGCAAGGTGCTGATCGACTGCGGCCTGCAGCAGGGCCGGGATGAGCGGGACAACCGGGAGCTGGATTTCTCCCCCAACTATATCGACGACGTGGTGCTGACCCACGCCCACATCGACCATTCCGGGCGGCTGCCCCTGCTGGTGAAGCTGGGCTTCGCCGGCAACATCTACTGCACCCGGCTGACACGGGACCTGCTGGACATCATGCTACGGGACTCCGCCCACATCCAGGAGAGCGACGCCCAGTGGGAGAACCAGAAGGGCAAGCGGGCCGGCCGGGAGCCGGTGGAACCCCTTTACACTGTGGCCGACGTGGAGAAGACCCTCCGCCATGTGATCCCCTGCGAGTACGGACAGGAGGTGGACGTGGCGGAGGGGATCAGGCTCCGGTTCGTGGACGCGGGCCATCTGCTGGGCTCGGCCAGCGCGGAGCTGTGGCTCACCGAGGGGAACGAGACCAGAAAGATCGTCTTCTCCGGGGACATCGGCAACCGGGAGCAGCCCATCATCCGGGATCCCCAGTACATCACCGAGGCGGACTATGTGGTCACCGAGAGCACCTACGGCGACCGGCTCCACGACATGGACGAGGTCCCCGACTACGCCGGCGACCTGGCCGTCCTCATCGACGAGACCCTGGACCGGGGCGGCAATCTGGTGATTCCCTCCTTCGCGGTGGGCCGCACCCAGGAGCTGCTGTACTTCATGCGGGAGATCAAGGAGCAGGGGCTGTGCAAGGCCGCCCCCGACTTCCAGGTCTACGTGGACTCCCCCCTGGCCGGGGCGGCCACCCATATCTTCTCCGGGGACCTCCACGGCTACCTGGACGAGGAGGCCATCCAGGCCCTGAAGGACGGCAATCTGTTCCAGTTCCCCGGGCTGAACATCACCGAGAGCACCGAGGAGTCCCGGGGCCTCAACGACGACCCTGCCCCCAAGGTCATCATCTCCGCCTCCGGCATGTGCGACGCGGGCCGCATCCGCCACCATCTGAAGCACAACCTGTGGCGGCCGGAGTGCACCGTGCTGTTCGTGGGCTATCAGGCGGAGGGCTCCGTGGGCCGGCGGCTGCTGGACGGCGTGCCCAAGGTCAAGCTGTTCGGCGAGGAGATCGCGGTCCGGGCCCGCATCGTCAACTTCCACGGCCTCAGCTCCCACGCCGACCGGGACGGCCTGCTCCGGTGGATCGACGCCTTCCGGCCCGTCCCCAGACAGACCTTCGTGGTCCACGGGGAGAGCCAGGTCACCGAGATCTACGCCGACACCCTGCGGAAGCGGGGCGTCCCCGCCCACTCCGCCAACTACGAAGAGATCTACGACCTGCTGGAGGACCGCATGGCGGCCCCCGGCGTGGTGCTGGAGCCCAGGGTCAAACAGCTGGAGACCGGCTCCCCCGCCTACAAGCGGCTGGCAGAGACGGGACAGAAGCTCAACGAGCTCATCGCCGCCAGCAAGGGCCGGGCCAACAAGGACCTGGCCAAACTGGCCGACCAGCTCCGGGCTCTCATGGAGAAGTGGGAGAAATAGCCGTCATCCCCGCGGCGGGCGCCGCGTGAAATCAGTACCAAACAAGGAGAGAGAAGAAGAATGAACCTGACCCGTTCCCAGAAGATCGCCTTCGGCATCGGCGCCGTAGGCAAGGACATGGTGTACGCCCTGTCCGCCACCTACGTGATGTACTACTACCAGGACATCCTGGGGCTGCCCTCCACCTTCGTGGGGCTGATCCTGATGATCGCCCGGGTGTTCGACGCCGTCAACGACCCCTTCATGGGCATCCTGGTGGCCAAGACCCGGACCCGCTGGGGCCGGTTCCGCCCCTGGCTGTTCAGCGGCACCGTCCTCAACGCCGTGGTGCTCTACGCCCTGTTCGCCGCCCCCGCCCTGGAGGAGACCCCCATGATGGTCTACTTCACCGTCATCTACATCCTCTGGGGAACCACCTACACCATGATGGACATCCCCTACTGGTCCATGATCCCCGCTATCACCTCCACCCCCCAGGACCGGGAGAACCTGTCGGTGGTGGGCCGCTCCTGCGCCGGCGTGGGCTCCGCTCTGATCCAGATCGGCACCGTGATGGCCGTGGCCTCCCTGGGCGGCGGCAGCGAGCGCGCCGGCTTCGGCCGGTTCGCCCTCATCGTAGCCATCATCTTTGTGGTGGCCGAGATCATCTGCTGCCTGAAGGTGCGGGAGCACGACGGCGAACAGATGAAGACCTCCACCATCCCCGAGATGTTCAGGGCCCTGTTCAGCAACGACCAGGCCATGATCACCGTGCTGGCCATCCTGATGATCAACGGCGCGCTGTACCTGACCTCTAACCTGGTGATCTACTTCTTCAAGTACGACGTGGGCGTCGCCCTGAACCTGGGCGCCGAGTGGCAGGGCAACTACACCCTGTTCGTCACCGTAGGCGGCGGCTGCCAGATCCTCGGCATGATGGTGGCCTACCCGCTGCTCCGCAAATTCCTGGGCAACACCGACCTCTTTAAAGTGGCCCTGGGCCTGGCCATAGGGGGCTACGCCCTGATCCTCATCATCTGCCTGATCGGCCAGGCCAGCAATATGATCCTGCTGTGCGTCTGCGGCGCCCTGGTGTTCGCCGCCAACGGCATCCTGTCGGTGCTGACCACCGTGTTCCTGTCCAGTTCGGTGGACTACGGCGAGCTGAAGTCCGGCCGGCGTGAGGAGTCCGTCATCTTCTCCATGCAGACCTTCGTGGTCAAGGCCGCCTCCGGCGTGGCGGTGTTCATCACCGGCATCGGCCTGGATCTGATCGGCCTGGCGGGCAACTCCGAGGACGGCGCCCCCGTCGCCCAGAGCGCCCAGACGATCACCGGCCTGCGGCTGCTGATGACCATCATGCCCATCATCCTGCTGATCGTCGCTTTCATCTTCTTCGTCAAGAAGTTCATCCTTACCGACGCCAAGGCCCAGGAGATCGCGGACACCCTGAACGCGGGGAAAAACGCCTGAACCGCCTCTGCCCGGCGATCTGCCGCGCGGCCGCCATACATAGACGAAAGCTCCCCCGGCCACCGGCCGGGGGAGCGATACGTATCGGACGTTACAGAGAGAAATCCTCGTCTTTGAATCGATCGAAGCTGGCCGCCGCCGGTCTGGGGGGCACCCGCTTCAGAGGGTCGTACCGGAAGGCCCGGCAGGCGCCGGCGGGGGAGACCACGCCTTTTTTCACGCAGATGATATGTTCCTCGTCCATGGACGCGCCGCGCTTGCAGTAGGCGCAGCGGGGCTCGATATTCCTGTCGAACAGCATGGCGGCGTCCCCCTCGTTTCGGTGTTTGATTGATTATACACCATCTGTCCGAGATTTTCCACACTTTTTTCGCAGCAGGGTCCCGCACAGGGCGGTGATGGCCACCCAGGCCCCGAAGGCGGCCACCGTGGAGAGGACCAGCGCGGTGGAGAAGTCCAGGGCGGCGATGGACTCGGTCTGCTCGATGAGGTAGTCCGCCACCGGCGCGGACAGGGGGAACAGCCGGGTGACGAAATAGGTCAGTCCCGCGGCGATGAGCCCGTGGCACAGCTTGCCCGCCAGGTAGACCCGGACGGAAAGCCCGCTGTCCGACAGGAAGGACAGCACCTGGCAGTGGACGGATAGCCCGGCCCAGCCCAGCATGAAAGCCGCCGTGGAGACCCGCCCCGCCAGCTGGGCCTCTCCCCGGAGGGAGGACACCCCGGAGGACAGCTCCAGCAGGCCGGCCACCAGCCGCTTGGCCCACTCCTCCCGGAAGCCCAGGAGGGACAGCCCCCGCGCCACCAATGAGAGCACCCCGAAGGCGGAGAGCAGCCGCAGTACCACCGCGAAAAACACCACGAAGGCGCAGATGTTCAGGGTGCTCTGCATGGCCCGGGTCACCGCGCCGGTGAAGGCGGCGGGGAGGGTCACCGTACTGATGGGTTTCGACCGCTGTGAAGGATTTTTACTTTTCACGGCCCCGCCGTAAAAGCGGAAGATCAGCCCCACCATTACCGAGGCCAGGGCGTGGGTGAGATAGAGCAGCAGGCCCACACGCCCGTCCCCGAACACCCCCGCGCCCACCACCCCCAGGATGAAGGCGGGCCCCGAGTTGTTGCAGAAGGCCAGCAGCCGCTCCGCCTCCGTCCTGGAGCAGAGGCCCTGCTGGTAGAGCTGGAGGGCGGTGCGGGCCCCCACCGGGTAGCCGCCGATGAACCCCAGGGCCACCGCCGCGGCGCAGCTGCCGCTGACCCGGAACAGGGGCCGCATAAGGCCCTCCATGGCCCGGCCCAGATAGGCCGCCAGACCCAGGTCCACCACCAGCGACGACAGCACGAAGAAGGGAAACAGGGAGGGGACGATCACATTGAAGCACAGGGTCAGCCCGTCTTTCGCCCCGGCCATGGCCTCCTGGGGGACGAGCACCAGGGCGGCGGCACAGATCAGCAGTGCCAGGCCCAGCAGCCCGTCCCTGACCCCTTTTTTCCGAAGAATCGCCAGCATCCCATCGCCCCCATGAGGAAAGGGTATGCGAAAATCAGAAAAAGATTGCCTGTCCATCCGGTTTGCGGTATAATTCTCTCAAAGAACACATAAAAGGAGGGGCATCCATGCAGCATGAGATCATCGAGAGCATCCCCCTGCTGGACGGGCAGGGGAACCTGACCCAGCCGGGGTACGCGAAGAAGCTCCTGCCCGTCTATGACCGGCGGGCCGTCAAGGCGGGGGCCCACCGGCTCAAGGAGTGGGACTACTACTATGTGGGGAACGACCGGTTCGGCGCGGCTATGACCATCGCCGACAACGGGTACATGGGGCTGGACTCCATTTCCTTCCTGAGCTTTGAGGGGACCCCCTGGCAGATCACCAAGAGCCCCATGCGGGCCTTTCCCATGGGGACGACCGCCCTGCCCGCCACCTCGGCGGAGGGCACCTCCGCCATCTCCGGCAAAGGGTACGCCCTGGTGTTCATCGCGGACGGGACCCGGCGGGTCCTCACCGCCCACATGGATAAATTCCGGGGGCAGGACGCCATCGACATCTGGGTGGAGCTGACCGGGGAGCCGGAGGAATCCATGGTCATCTGCACCCCCTTCCGGAAAAAGGGCCACTTCTACTACAACCAGAAGATCAACTGTATGCGGGCCAGGGGGAAGGTGAAGATCGGCGCGGAGGAGTACGCCTTCGATCCGTCCGACTCCTTCGGCGTGCTGGACTGGGGCCGGGGGGTGTGGACCTACCACAACACCTGGTACTGGGGCTCCGCCTCCGGTCTGGCGGACGGCCAGCCCTTCGGGTTCAACATCGGGTACGGCTTCGGGGACACCTCCGCCGCCACCGAGAACATGCTGTTCTACAGGGGCAAGGCCCACAAGCTGTCCCAGGTAAAGTTCAACATCCCCATGAACGGGAAGAAAGAGGACTACCTGAAGCCCTGGACCTTTACCAGCGACGACGGCCGGTTCGAGATGGGGTTCGTCCCCGTCATCGACCGGGCCTCCAACACCGACTTCAAGGTGCTGAAAAGCGACCAGCACCAGGTATTCGGCCGCTTCACCGGCACGGCGGTGCTGGACGACGGGACGAAGATCGAGATCAAAGACTTCATGGGCTTCGCGGAAAAAGTGGAGAACAAATGGTAAAGAGAGAGGGCCGCTCCGATGGAGCGGCCCTGATTTTTCCATGTGATAATCGGGGCTCCCGGATCGTCATATAGACGTGGCCACAAAACGGAAAGGGAGTCCTGCAAATAAAAGTCAAGCCCAAAAATGAAAAAAGGCCACAAAAATCGTGGTCTAAGAAAAAGGGCA
>CANRIW010000019.1 GCA_947630785.1 uncultured Oscillospiraceae bacterium
GCGGCGGTGTCGAAGCCGATGGTGTAGTTGGAACAGCCGATGTCGTTGTCGATGGTGGCGGGGATCCCCACCACGGAGAGCTTATAGCCCGACTCCGCGATCTGCCGGGTCAGGGCCAGCGCGCCGTTGAAGGTGCCGTCGCCCCCGATGGCCACGATCCCGTCGATCCCCAGCATCCTGCAGGTGGCGATGGCCTTGGCGCGGCCCTCACGGTCCAGGAACTCCGGGCAGCGGGCCGTGTACAGGATGGTGCCGCCCTTATTGATGATATGTCCGACGCTGCCGCTGTCCAGCCTGACAAAATCGCCGTTGATGAGGCCGCTCCAGCCTCTGCGGATGCCGATACAGTCGATCCCCCTGTTCAGCGCCGTGCGGACCACCGCCCTGATGGCGGCGTTCATGCCGGGGGCGTCTCCCCCGCTGGTCAGGATACCGATACGTTTTACTGCCGCATCGCCCATGTTTGAGACCTCCTTTTAAGCATTGTGAGCTTTTTTGCTGCCGTATCACACGCGGCGGCTGTCGCGCTTTAAACCATTTGCTGTTCAGACGAGGCCATTATAGCACAACCGCCGGCGCCGCGCCACAACAATTTGAAATTTAATATAAAATCGATCGTCGTGTAAACGAATTGTAAAAGGCGGTCCTTCCCCCTTGACAGCAGGGTCAGCAGAGGCTAATATATGTGAAGCAAATCTAATTTTTCGTGGGAGATGAGCCTATGGACTGCTCCATCCAGTTGAAGATCCCCGCCGTGATCCAGACCCTGAAGGCCAAGACCGACCGGCTGCTGGCCCCTCTGGCCCAGCGGGAGGGCCTGACCTCCCTCCAGATGTGCGTGCTGCTCCACCTGTACCAGAAGGAGGCCCCGGTGGGCACCGTGAGCCACGTCACCGGCATGGGCCAGGCCAACACCTCCGCCCTGTGCAAAAAGCTGGAGGAGGCAGGTTATCTCGCCCGGGTGCGGAGCCAGCTGGACCGCCGGGTGGTGAACCTGTCCCTCACCGAGGCGGGCCGGGCCGCAGTGGAGCGCTTCCGCCGGGGCATCGACCGGTATGTGGCCATGCTGGAGGATCTGCCTCAGGAACAGAAGGACGCCCTGGCCAGGGGCGTTGAGGCGGCGGAGGCGGTTTTGGACTACCTGTATGAACAGGGCAAAGGAGAATAAGCCATGCTGAAGCTCTCTCACATCACAAAACAGTATCAGCTGGGGGACAACACCATCGACGCCCTGCGGGGCATCGACCTGGAGTTCCGGGAGAACGAGTTTGTGTCCATCCTGGGCCCCTCCGGCTGCGGCAAGACCACCACTCTGAACATCATCGGCGGGCTGGACCGGTACACCGACGGCGACCTCATCATCAACGGCCGCTCCACCAGGGAGTACAAAGACAGCGACTGGGACGCCTACCGCAACCACTCCATCGGCTTCGTGTTCCAGAGCTACAACCTGATCTCCCACCAGACGGTGCTGGCCAACGTGGAGCTGGCCCTGACCCTGGCGGGGGTGTCCAGGACCGAGCGCCGCCGCCGGGCCATCGACGCCCTGGAGCGGGTGGGGCTGGGCGACCAGCTGGATAAGCTGCCCTCCCAGATGTCCGGCGGCCAGATGCAGCGGGTGGCCATCGCCCGGGCCCTCATCAACGACCCAGACATCCTCCTGGCCGACGAGCCCACCGGCGCTTTGGACAGCGAGACCTCCGTGCAGGTGATGGAACTGCTGAAGGAGGTGGCCCGGGACCGGCTGGTCATCATGGTCACCCACAACCCGGAGCTGGCGGAGGAGTACTCCACTCGCATCGTCAAGCTGAAAGACGGCCTGGTCATCGACGACTCCGACCCCTATCACTCGGAGGAGGCCCCGCTTCTCACCGGGAAAGAGGCCAGGACCGGCAAAAAGCCCTCCATGTCCTTCCTCACCGCCCTGTCCCTGTCCCTGACCAACCTGCGCACCAAGATGGGCCGCACCGTCCTCACCGCCTTCGCCGGGTCCATCGGCATCATCGGCATCGCGCTGATTTTGGCCCTGTCCACCGGCATCAACAACTACATCAACAAGGTCCAGGAGGACACCCTGTCCTCCTACCCCATCACCATCCAGGCGGAGACCACCGATATGTCCTCCCTGCTGGCCGGGTTCATGGAGGCCCGGGAGGACGCCTGGTCCGGCGAGCGGGACCCTGACCGGGTGTACTCCTCCACCGTCATGTTCGATATGATGAACTCCATGGTCAACGCCCAGACCCAGACCAACAACCTGGAGGCATTCCGGGCATATCTGGAATCCGGAGGCGGCGGCATCAAAGACATCGCCCATATCGACTACGACTACGACTTTGACTTCGACTTCTACACCACCGACGAGGACGAAGTCATCCTCAAGTGCGACGTGATGTCCCTCATGGAGTCCGCCATGGGCTCCATGTTCGGCGGGGACTACTCCTCCTACTTTTCCTCCTCCATGGGCTCCATGTATTCCTCCATGGACGTGTGGAGCGAACTGCTGGCCGGAGAGGACGGGGAGCTGATCTCCCAGCAGACCAGGGACCAGTACGAGCTGCTCTATGGCCGCTGGCCGGAGAGCTATGACGAGGTGGTCCTCTTCGTCAGCCCCAGCAACGAGATCTCCGACCTGATGCTCTACGCCCTGGGCCTCATGCCCGCCGACGACATGGAGCAGGTCATGACCGATATGATGAACGGCCAGGAGGTGGAGACCGACAAGCGCAGCTGGTCCTATGAGGAGCTGGCCGGCATCTCCTTCAAGCTGATCCTGCCGGCGGAGTACTGGCAGTATGATGCCGCCACCGGCGGCTACACCGACATGTCCGCCACCGACGCGGGCATGGATTACCTCTACAACAGCGACGACGTGGGCCTCCGCCTGAAGGTGGCCGGAGTGGCCCGCGCCCTGCCCGACACCAATGGCCGTACCTCCGGCTCCATCGGCTACACCAGCGCCCTCACCGCCTGGGCCATCAAGACCACCGGCGATATGGAGATCGTCCAAAAACAGCTGGACGACCCCGACACCGACGTGTTCAGCGCCCTCCCCTTCCCCACCGAAGATGACGTGGAACCCACCGACGCCGAAAAAGGAGCGGCCATCGCCGACTATCTGTCCGGCCTGTCCACCCTGGAAAAGGCGGAGGCCTACATCGACGTGATGAGCCAGCCCTCCCGGGAGTATGTGGACGGCATCGTGGACCAGCAGATGGCCGGTATGACCCGGGAGTCCATCGAGGAGATGATTTTGGAGCAGTACGCCTCTGAGATGGGGGTGGACGAGGATACCATCCGGTCCTACATCGCCGACATGAGCGACGAGGAACTGTTCGGCCGGGTCCGGGAGGCCATCGAGGCCGCCGTGGCCGACCAGTACGCCGCCGCAGTGTCCCAGCAATTGTCCGCCCTGCCCACCGACCAGCTGGCCGCCCTGTTGGACGAGGCTCTGGCCCAGGTGGGGAACGGCGAGGAAGCGGATGCCGGGGACAGCGCGGGCAGTGACGACGAGGGCGTCACCGCCACCGCCCTGGCCGCCGCCCGGAGCGAGGCCGGACGGGTGGTCGCCCTGAACGCCGCCTCCACCGCGACAACGGCGGTCCGCACCCTGTCGGCTCCGATGCCGGCGGAGCCCTCCGCCTCCGTGGAGCCCACTTCCGCCCCGGAGCCCACTCAACCGGCCGGCTCCCCCGACCCGGAGCCCGCCCCCGCGCCCGACACCACCCCCGCGCCCTCCGAAACCCTGCCGCCAGAGGAGTCCGAGGCTCCCAGCGAGTCCCTCCCACCGGAGGAGTCCGCTGAGCCCACCGAGTCCCTGCCGCCGGAGGAATCTGAAGCCCCCGGCGCGTCCCCGGAGCCCAGCGCGCCGGCCGTCCAGCTGCCCGAGGGCTGGGATGCCTGGGGCATGGCCGAATGGATGGCCTGGTTCCAGCAGAGCGGCATGTCCATGGAAGAGGCCTTTGCCGTCCTTCCCCCGGAGGCCCAGGCCAGGCTCGCCCAGCTGTTCCCCTTCCCGCCCGTCTCCTCGGACCCCGGGACCTCGGAGCAGCCCTCTGCCTCCCCGGAGCCTGGCGCCTCCCAGGGGCCCGCGGAATCGGCCCCGCCCACGGCGACTCCGAGCCAGCAGCCCGGCGCATCGTCCGGCCAGCTGCCGGCGGGCTGGCAGAGCTGGGGCGCGTCCCAGTGGATGGCCTGGTTCCAGGGGAGCGGCATGTCCATGCAGCAGGCCTACGCCAGCCTTCCCCCGGCGGCCCAGGCCAGAGTTGCCCAGCTGTTCGGTCAGGCCCAGACCCCCGGCGCCTCCTCTCCGCTCCCCGGCGGCTCTGACACCCCCGCCATTCCCGGCATCCCCGGCATCTCCGGCGGGCTGCCGGAGGATATCCCCGGCCTCTCCGGCGAGACGGGCGAGACGCCCCAGGCCAGTTCCTTTGAGGACTGGCAGCTGGTCTACCTTTACGACAACTACATGCCGCCGACGATCTCCGACTCCACCTATGAGGAGAACCTGGACCGGCTGGCCTACGTCCGGCAGGAGTCCCCCTCCACCATCAGCATCTACGCCGCCACCTTCGCGGAGAAAGACGAGATCGCCGACCTGATCGCCGAATACAATGAGGGGGTCAGCGAGGACGACCAGATCACCTACACCGACTACGTGGCCCTGCTGATGAGCTCCATCACCGACATCATCAGCGGCATCAGCTATCTGCTGATCGCCTTTGTGTCCATCTCCCTCATCGTGTCCTCCATCATGATCGGCATCATCACCAACATCTCCGTGCTGGAGCGCACCAAGGAGATCGGCATCCTCCGGGCCGTGGGCGCCTCCAAGCGGGACGTGTCCCGGGTGTTCAACGCCGAGACCTTCATCGTCGGCCTGGGGGCCGGCCTGCTGGGTATTCTGGTGAGCGCTCTGGCCACCATCCCCATCAACGCCGTGATCCACAGCCTCACCGACCTGGAGGGTCTCAACGCCGTACTTCCCCCCGCAGGCGCGGTGGTGCTGGTGTGCATCAGCATGGTGCTCACCGTAGTGGCGGGGCTCATCCCCGCCCGCTCCGCCGCCCGGAAGGACCCGGTGGAGGCCCTGCGCAGCGAGTGATCTCCAAATCTTCAGAAAATCTTTATTCCCTTTTGCCGCCATCTGTGGTAAGATATGCTTCGGGAGCGTGGTACCATGGTCAAATCTGAATCCCCTCTTCTGGTGCGTGCCCGGACGGCGGCCGCCGCCCCCCTCACCCCCTACCGGCTGTTCTGGCTGTTCGCCCTGGCCGCCCTGCTGGGGGACGGGGTAGAGGTGGTGTTCTGGCTGGTCACCCGGGGCCAGCTCACCAGCCGCAGCAGCCTGGTGATGGGCCCCTTCAGCCTGGTTTGGGGAATCGGTGCGGTGCTGTTCACCGTGACCCTCCACCCCTTCGTGAAGCGGAGCGGCTGGGTCCTGTTCGCCGCCGGGGCCCTGGTGGGCGGCGGGTTCGAGTACCTGTGCTCTCTGATCCAGCAGTGGGCCTTCGGGGTGGTGTTCTGGTACTACGGCCACCTGCCCCTCAGCCTCAACAGCCACGTGAACCTGATCTTCTGCCTGTTCTGGGGGATGGCGGCGGTGGTGTGGATGAAGTTCATCCACCCGTTGCTGTGCCTGCTCATCGACCTGACCCCCAAGGGGCAGGCCCGCCGGCTCACCGCCGCCCTGGCCCTGTTCCTGGCGGTGTCCACCGTCCTCACCACGGCGGCCCTGCATCGGATGGACCTCCGCCAGGAGGGGATCCCCGCCACCGGCGCGGTATCCCTCTGGCTGGACGAGACCTTCCCCGACCCCTGGCTCCAGGCCCGGTTCCCCAGCATGCACCCGCCGGCGTATTACGGCGAGTGAGCGGCGCGGACATTTGCGGATATCAGAATCCCGGCCCCTCGACAGGGCCGGGATTTTTTCATTTTCCCTCTTGACAAGCTGGTTTACTTGCTGTAGACTGTAATCAGTCTACAAGTTGTAAACCACATCGAACAGGAGGGGATCGACATGATCCAATACAAACTCGGCCCGGTGGAGGCCAGCTTCGCCGCCATCATCTGGGACAACGAGCCCCTGTCCTCCGCGGAGCTGGTGAGGCTGTGCCAGGAAAAACTGAGCTGGAAGAAGTCCACCACCTACACCATCCTGCGGCGGCTGTGCCAGCGGGGCCTGTTCCGGAACGAGAACGGCACGGTGACCTCCCTGGTGGGCCGGGCGGACTTCGCCGCCCTCCAGAGCCGGGAGTTCGTGGACGAGGCCTTCGGCGGCTCCCTGCCCAAGTTCCTGGCCGCCTTCACCCGGCGGGGGGAGCTGTCGGAGGAGGACATCGCCCAGCTCCAGCGGCTCATCGACGAGCATCGGAGGTGAGCCCATGCTGAACGAACTGTTTCAGACCGTGCTGGGCATGAGCCTGATCGGGGCCGTGGTCATCCTGCTGGTGTTGGCGGCGCGGCTGATTTTGCGGGGCGCGCCCAGGGTGTTCTCCTACGCCCTGTGGGCGGTGGCGCTGGTGCGGCTGCTGTGTCCCTTCACGCCGGAGAGCGCCCTGAGCCTGGTACCCTCCGCCCGGATCGTGGAGGCGCCGGGGGTCGGCGGCGCCGCGGAGATTTTAGAGGTCTCCACCGGCATCCCGGCGGTGGACGACGGCCTCAACGACTTCTTCGCCGCCCACCCCTATCAGGGCCACGTGCCCGCCGAGCTGCCCCCTGACGGGCCCCTCCCCGTCATTCCCCAGACGGGGGACGTCTCCGACTGGCGCACCGTGCCCGCCGTCCTCTGGGCAGTGGGCGGCATGGCCCTGCTGGCATATAGCGCCGTCTCTCTGATCCGGCTCCGGCGGCGGCTGGTGGGGGCAGTCCCGCTGGAGGGGGAGCGCGACGTCTGGCTGGCGGACCACATCGACACCCCCTTTGTGCTGGGGCTGTTCCGGCCCAGGATCTATCTGCCCTCCGCCCTGCCGGAGGGGGAGCGGGAGTATGTGCTGCTCCACGAGCGCGTCCACATCCGCCGGCTGGACCACGTGACCCGGGCGCTGGCCTGGCTGGCGCTGTGCCTCCACTGGTTCGATCCCCTGGTCTGGCTGGCCTTCCACCTGGCGGGCAAAGACATGGAGACCTCCTGCGACGAGGCGGTGCTGCGGCAGATGGGCCGGGACGTGCGGGCGGACTACGCCGCCTCCCTGCTGCGGCTGTCCGCCGGGAAAAAGCTGCCGGTGGGCCCCCTGGCCTTCGGGGACGGCGACCCCCAGAGCCGCATCAAAAACGTGCTGAACTACAAAAAACCGGCGTTCTGGGTAACCATCATCGCCCTCGTCGCCGTGATCGCGGCGGGAGCTGTACTGATCACCGGCCGGCCGTTCCCCCGGGCGGAGATACAGCCCAACGGCGAGCGCTTTTTCAACGCCGTCGTCCTGGAGGACAGGGGCGGCAGCCTTCTGGCCGAGGTCAGCGACGGCGTCAACAGCGGCCTGTCCGCCGGCGCAAGGGTCACGGTGACAAAAGACGTCCTGTCCCCCGGCAATTATCCCGCCGAAGTGGAGGCGGGGGACGCCGTCCGGGTGGTGTTCAACGGCCTGGTGATGGAGACTGACCCGGCCCGGCTCGGCACGGTCTTCGCGGTCTACCTGCTGGATGAAAACGGCGAGGCGGTGCCGAACCGCGGGCTGTCCTACTCTCTGAACGAACAGGGCTGCGTCGTCGTCAGTGGCCTTCTCGGCGACCGCGCTCCTGTCTGGATTCCACCCGGATCCGCCGCTTCGAGCCCCCTGGGCGTTCTTATAGACGAAACGCCTCTCTCTTTGGACCCCTTCTTTGAGGGGAGTTGCGTATCTCTCACAGCCAGTTGGACCGACGAAAGCAAAACCGCCCTGAATGTGGATTTCAGCAATTTCAGTTCAAACATGGCGGTGATCGCCGCCACACCGCTGGGCTTCACCGCAGACCTGTCCGCCGGAACGGTGCGGATGCACGACGCTCCGCCGCCCAGCGACTTTGGGGAGCCCCACGAATTCACCGACGGGGAACGGCTGACCATGGCCCGGACGCTGGCGAAGATCATCCGGGGCGCGGAGGAGTTCTATGCCGCCCCGGCGCCCGCCGCCTTCTCCTGGGCGGAGGTCCAGGCGGAGTACGGCGCGGGCGGGCCGGGGATAAAGACCGACGGCTTCCGCAATATGACCCCCGCCTCGGTGATCGGCCCCGCTGATGCCGTCCGGCTGGCGGAGGCGGAGTGTACCGTCGAATACGACGCCGTATCCGTCCGGCGGGACGACGGCGCGGATATGTGGGCGGTGAACTTCTATACCGCCGGGATTGATGGCGGTGATGAGACCGTCTACCTGGGCGGTGACGGCATCACACGGCTTATCGTGGGCGGAGAATAAGAGATCAGCGCCCGCGCGGAGCGGCCAGCGGATCCACCGGCGCGGAACATCTGACCACGGCCAAACGCCGGCGGAGGTCCTCCGCGCGCAAAGAGCGTCCATCCCTTGCGGGATGGGCGCTCTTGTCATATCCACCATTGCCCGGGGAAAAACATCTTTCAAAAGTGTGCGCCGGTCCTGTGGAATTTCCCTTGTTTTTCCCGCGGGGATTTGTTATAATGATAGAACTTATAGTTATGCGCAGTTTTCCCGGCGGCTCCCGCCGGGTGGGGCCGTCCCTCTCCGGAGCGGGCGGCGTGATACGGAAAGGAGTGGGCGTCTTGTCCAAGCGATTGGCACGCACACTGACCCCAAAAGTGGGTCTGTATTTTGTCGCCCTGCTGCTGATGGCCGCCGTCACCTTCTTCTGGCGGTGGGACGTGGCTCTGGTGGAGCTGATCCTGACGGCGGTCCTGGCCATCTGGACCATTTTCTCCGTCCGGCGGCAGCGGCTGGACGCGGGCAAATATCTGGAGGGTCTGCTGAGCAGTGTGGATCAGGCCGCCAGGGACGGGGCGCTCAACTGTCCCCTGCCCCTGGTGATGTTCCGGCCCGACACCGGCGAGGTGGTGTGGTCCAACGAGCGATTTTTGCGCATCGCCGGCGGGCCGGACACGGTGTTCGACACCGACCTTGCCCAGCTGGTGCCTGATTTCGACTCCCGGTGGCTGATGGAGGGCAAAAACGCCTGCCCCGACGAGATCGATCTGCGGAACCGCCGCTACCAGGTGTTCGGCGCGGTCACCCGTCCGGAGGGCAAAGGCGGAGATTATCCCGTCGCCACCACCTACTGGCTGGACGTGACCGAGCTGGCCGACGAGCGGGACGTGTACCACGCCACCAAGCCGGTGGCCGCCATCCTCCTGCTGGACAATTATGAGGAGGTCATCAAAAGCCAGGCGGAAAACGTGCGCGCCTATATGCTCAACGAGATCAGCCAGCGCATCGCCGCTTGGACCGACGACGTGGGCGGGATGCTCTGCCAGATGGACCGGGACCGCTACCTGTTCCTGTTTGAGGAGCAGTATCTGGCCGGCTACAAGGCCAGGAAATTCTCCCTGCTGGACTCCATCCGGGAGGTGGAAAATTCCTCCGGCATCCCCGCCACCATGTCCATCGGCGTGGGCGTGGGCGGTGAGTCCCTGGGTGAGCTGTACCGGTTCGCCAATCTGTCGGTGGAGATGGCCCTGTCCAGGGGCGGCGACCAGGCGGTCATCAAGACCAGCTCCGACTTTGAGTTCTACGGCGGCCGGGGCAAGGAGGCCGAACGGCGCACCAAGGTGAAGAGCCGGGTGATGGCCTCAGCCATGGCCGAGCTGATGGCCGACGCCTCCTGCGTGCTGGTGATGGGCCATAAGGCCCCCGATATGGATGCCGTGGGCGCCGCCGTGGGCGTGTGCGCCATCGCCCGGAGGAAGGGGGTCCCCCACTATATCCTCCAGCCAGACAATCCCTCCCCCGCCGACGAGCTCTACCGCCGTGTCGGGGAGATGGAGCAGTATCAGCACGTCCTGGTGGATCACGAGGAGGCCCTGGCCCTGCTGGGGCCCCAGGCCCTGCTGGTGGTGGTGGACACCAACCGCCCCGAGCAGGTCATGGACGAGGAACTGCTCCACGCCTGCTACCGGGTGGCGGTCATCGACCACCACCGGCGGGCGGCCACCTATATCGAGGGCGCGGCCCTCAATTTCCATGAGCCCTACGCCTCTTCCGCCTGCGAACTGGTCAGCGAGCTCATCGGCAACCTGATGGAGCCCACCGACCTGATCCCCGGCGAGGCCGAGGCCATGATGGCCGGCCTTATGCTGGACACCAAGAACTTCACCCTGCGCACCGGCGCCCGCACCTTCGAGGCGGCCGCCATGCTCCGCCGGGCCGGAGGCGACACCGCCCGGGTCCGCAAAATGTTCCAGACCAATCTGAACGACGCGGTGGAGAAGTACTCCATCATCCAGACCGCGAAAATGTACCGGCCGGGGGTGGCCATCGCCGTGTCTGACCGGACCGTGGGCCGGGTCACCGCCTCTCAGGCCGCCGACGAGCTGCTGAATATCGCCGGCATCGGCTGCTCCTTCGTCATCTATCCCGACGGGGACCGTGTCGCGGTGTCCGCCCGGAGCATGGACGACACCAATGTCCAGGTCATCGTGGAGGCTTTGGGCGGCGGCGGCAACGCCGGGGCGGCCGGGGCACAGATCCCTGGCCGCACGGTGGAGGAAGTCCGCGGCGAGCTGACCGCGGTGCTGGACAGCTACTTCGCCAGGGACGAGACCGGCCCCGAGCAGGGCTGAGACACATATTTGGGAGGAAACTAACATGAAAGTGATCTTACAGCAGGACGTAAAGGGCCATGGCAAAAAAGGCCAGCTGGTAGAGGTGTCCGACGGGTATGGCCGGAACTTCCTTCTGCCCCGGAAGCTGGCGGTGGAGGCCACCGCCGAGAACCTGAACACCATGAAGATGCAGGACAAGGCCAAGGCGGCAAGGCTGGCCGAGGAAAAGGCCCAGGCGCTGGCGCTGGTGGAGCAGCTGAAGAGCTGCCCGGTGAAGATCCCCGCCCGGGCCGGCCAGGGCGGCAAGCTGTTCGGCGCCGTCACCGCCAAGGAGATCAGCGAGGCGCTGAAGGCCCAGTACGGCCTGGATGTGAACAAGAGCCGCCTGGTGGTGGCCGAGCCCATCAAGTCCTTCGGCTCCTATGAGATCAAGTGCAAGCTGGGCAATGAGATCAGCGGTACGGTATACGTACTGGTGACCGAGGAGAAGTGATATGTCCGGCTCCAAAAAGAAGAAGAAACAGCAGAGCCGGCCCCAGCCCCAGGCTCAGCCGCGGCCGCAGGCCGAAAAGCCGGTGAAGCAGGCGAAGAAGGCACAGAAGGCCTGGCCGGAGCAGAAGCCCCGCCGGTATACCCCCAACCAGTCCAAGCGGGTCTCCGGCTGGCTGATGGTGCTGGGGGTGCTCATCGCCATCGTGGCCATCCAGATGAAGAGCGTCCCGGTGCTGCTCATCGCGGCGGCGGAGTGGTTCATCACCCTGTGCTTTTTCCTGTACTACTGGCGGTGCCCGGTGTGCGGCAAATCCCTGCCCAAGACGGGCAAGATCACCGAGTGCCCCCGGTGCCAGGCCAGGCTCGACTGATCTCTTGACAGAACGGAGGCGGTACCATGCCGCTGGAGGAACTGAACGAACTGCAGATGCCCCACTCGGTGGAGGCGGAACAGGCGGTGCTGGGCTCTATGCTCATCGACGAGCGGTGCGTGCCCATGGTGATCGAGGCCCTGCGCCCGGAGGACTTCTACCTCCGGCAGAACCGGGAGCTGTACTCGGTGCTCTTCACCATGTTCAACCAGTTCGAGGCCATCGACCCGGTGACTGTGCTGGACCGGATGAAGCAGGCCGGGGTGTACGACGAGAACACGTCGGTAAACTATGTGCGGCAGCTCATGGAGATCACTCCTACCGCCGCCAATGTGATGGAGTACGTGCAGATCGTCTCCGACAAGTCCCTGCTCCGCCGCCTGGCGGACGCCTCCGATGAGGTGGCCGCCCTGGCCCGCTCCGAGGGGGATACCGCCCCCCACATCCTGGAGCTGGCCGAGCAAAAGATCTATGAGATCCGCAAGGGGCGCTCCGCCCGGGGCATGGCCCATATCTCCACCGTGATGATGGACGTGTGGGAGGCCATCCGCAAGCGCCAGGAGTCCGGCGAGGAATTCCCCGGCATCTCCAGCGGGTTCATCGACCTGGACCGCAGGCTGTCGGGGCTCAACAACTCCGATCTCATCATCCTGGCCGCCCGGCCCGGCGTGGGCAAATCGGCCTTCGCGCTGAACATCGGCGTGGAGGCGGGCAAGCACTCGGGCAAGAGCGTGGCGGTGTTTTCCCTGGAGATGAGCCGGGAACAGCTGGGCATCCGCCTCATCTCCAGCGAATGCCTCATCGACAATAAAAAGCTCCAGACCGGCCGGCTCACCAGCGAGGACGAGTGGAACCGCGCCGCTATGGCGGTGGCCGCCCTCAGTCAGGCCAAAGTGTATATCGACGACGATTCCAAGGTGAACGTGTCCGACATCAGCGCCAAGTGCAAGCGCATTGACAATCTGGGGCTGGTCATCGTGGACTACCTCCAGCTCATGTCCTCCGCCGACGGCACTGTCCGCAGCAGCGACAGCCGGCAGAACATCGTGTCCGACATGTCCCGCTCCCTGAAGCTCATGGCCAAGGAGCTGAATGTGCCCGTCATCTGCCTGTCCCAGCTGTCCCGTGACAATGAGAAACGGGCCCAGGGCCAGCGGCGGCCCATGCTGTCCGACCTGCGGGACTCGGGCGCCATCGAGCAGGACGCCGACATCGTGCTGTTCCTCTACCGGGACAGCTACTATGAGGAGAACACCGATAACCCCAATGTGGCCGAGTGCATCGTGGCCAAGAACCGCCACGGGGAGACGGGCACCATCCAGCTGGAGTGGCGGCCCGAGTTCACCCTGTTCCGCAACCTGGCCCTGAACTACGATGAATCCGAGGACTACTGACCGCTTCCGCTTCGAGCTGATCCCGGAGGGCTCCACGGTGCTCTGCGCCGTCTCCGGCGGGGCGGACTCGGTGTATCTGCTGGACCGGCTGAACTGCTGGAGGCTGGCCCGCCCTTTCACGCTGTACACCGCCCATTTCAACCACCGCCTGCGGGGGGAGGAGTCCGACCGGGACGAGCGGTTCGTCCGGGACTTCGTGAAAGGCCGCTGCGGGGCCCAGCGGGTGACGTATTCCGACGGCACGGAGCGCCTGCTGCCGCCGGTGGAGCTGATCGTGGGCCGCGGAGACGTGGCGGCGGAGGCAAAGCGCCGGGGGCTCGGCCTGGAGGAGGCCGCGCGGGAGATGCGGTACGCCTTCCTTTACGGGACGGCGGAACAGCTGGGCGGGGCCCTCATCGCCACCGCCCACACCGCCGACGACAACGCCGAGACCCTGCTGCTCCATCTGCTCCGGGGCTCCGGCCTCCGGGGGCTGACCGGCATCCGGCCCAAACGCGGCTGCCTGATCCGGCCCATGCTGGAGGTCACCCGGGCGGAGGTAGAGGAGCATCTGCGTATCTATGGCCTGCCCCACGTGGAGGACAGCTCCAACGCCTCCGACGACTATCTGCGCAACCGCCTCCGGCACCGGGCGATCCCCGTCCTGGAGGAGCTGGCCCCCGGCTTTGTGGAACGCAGCCGGGACACTCTGCGCTTCTTGCGGGAGGACGAGGAATACCTCTCCGCCCGGGCGGAAGCGCTGGCCGGGCAGGCGATCCCCCGGGGAGAGGCGCTGGTCCTCCCCGCCGCCCTGCTGGCGGAGGCCCCCCCGCCCCTGGCGGCGCGGGCCGTCCGTACACTGCTGGCCCGCCTCCGGGGCGGGGACACCGATCTCTCCGCCGCCCACCTGGAGAGCGCCGCCGCCCTGTGCCGGGGGAACGATCCCTCGGCGCGGATCCACCTGCCCGGAGGGCTCACCGTCCGGAGGGAATACGATCTGCTGGTATTGGAGCCTGACAGGGAAAATCCCCTGCCCTCTCCCCTGCCCCTTATGCCTGGAAACAACCGCTGGGGAGACTGGACGATCCTCTGTGAAAAGGCCGTCTGCCCCGCCAAGGCCTACGCGGACCCCAACGAGTTCTGGCTGCGGCCGGGGGATTACCTGATCCGCTCTCGGAAAACCGGGGACGCGCTGACCCTGGGCCCCCGGCCACGGCGGACCCTCAAGCGGCTGTTCATCGACAAGAAGGTGCCGGCCGTGGGGCGGGACTTCGTACCCGTCATCGACGGGGAGGGCCTTGCCGCCGCCGCGGGAGGCATCGGGCCGGACCGATCGTTTTTGGCTGTACCGGGCGGAGACGCCCTTCATATCATCCTAACGAGAGAGGGAGAATGAACATGCATCAGGACGTGGAAAAGATCCTCTACACCGAGGAGGAACTGAAAAACCGGGTGAAGGAGCTGGGCGCTCAGATCACCGCCGACTACCGGGGAAAGGCCCCGGTGCTGGCCTCGGTCCTGCGGGGCTCCTACATCTTCATGGCCGATCTGACCCGCGCCATCGCTCTGCCTATCTCGGTGGATTTCATGGCGGTGTCCTCCTACGGCTCCGGCACCGTGTCCTCCGGCCAGGTGGAGATCAAAAAGGACCTGTCCGACTCCATCGAGGGCAAGGATCTGCTCATCGTGGAGGACATCCTGGACAGCGGCAACACCCTCTACTATCTGCTGGACGTGCTGCGGGCCCGGAAGCCCGCCTCCATCCGCATCTGCACCCTGATGGACAAGCCCGCCCGGCGGCAGAAACCCATCCACGCCGACTATGTGGGCTTCTCCATCCCCGACGCCTTTATCGTGGGCTACGGGCTGGACTACGACGAGAAATACCGCAACCTGCCCTATGTGGGCGTGCTGAAGCCGTCGGTATACGGCGGCTGACATCCCCATCCCATCAAAGGAGCGCTTTGCTTTGAAAGAGACCAGACGAATCAATCCGCTGCTCCCCCTGCTGCTGGTGGCCCTGCTGGCCTATCTGTTCCTGTCCTTCTCCCAGTGGGGGAGCCAGGACATGGTCCCCTACTCTCAGGTGCAGGAGCTGTTCCGCGCCGAGCAGGTGGAGCGGTTCACCGTCAGCGGGAGCGGGACTCTGTCCCTCACTCTGAAAACCGGCGCCGTGGTCCGCCATAAGCTGGCCGATGTGGAGGGATTCCGCCAGGACCTGGGGGAACTGTATGAGGCCCAGCGGGAGGCGGGCATCCTTACCGGGTACGACTTTCAGAGGCCCTTTGAGCTTCCCCTGTGGCTGGTGGTGCTCATCCCGGTGCTGGCCGCGGCGGTGATGGTACTGGTCATCTGGTCCGTTCTGGCCTCCCGGCAACAGAGCGCTCAGGGGGGCCCGCCCGGGATGGCCAGGTTCAGCCACGCCCGCACCGTGGAGGGCGCCCAGGGCACCGTCACCTTTGCCGACGTGGCCGGCGCCCAGGAGGAGAAGGCCGAACTCCAGGAGATCGTGGACTTTTTGAAGGACCCGGACAAGTTCATCCGCCTGGGGGCCCGCATCCCAAAAGGGGTGCTGCTGGTGGGCCCTCCGGGCACCGGCAAGACGCTGCTGGCGAGGGCGGTGGCCGGCGAGGCGGGGGTCAAATTCCTGTCCATCTCCGGCTCCGACTTCGTGGAGCTGTACGTGGGCGTGGGCGCCAGCCGCGTCCGGGACCTGTTCGATCAGGCCAAAAAGGAGTCCCCCGCCATCGTGTTCATCGACGAGATCGACGCCGTGGGCCGCCAGAGAGGGGCCGGCCTGGGCGGCGGCCACGATGAACGGGAACAGACCCTGAACCAGCTGCTGGTGGAGATGGACGGCTTCGCCGCCAACGAGGGGGTCATCGTGCTGGCCGCCACCAACCGGCAGGACATCCTGGACCCCGCCCTGCTCCGCCCCGGCCGGTTCGACCGGCAGGTGTACGTGGGCCGGCCCGATATGCAGGGCCGGGAGGACATCCTGAAGGTCCACACCCGGAACAAGCCCCTGGCGGAGGACGTGGACTTGCGCGAGATCGCGAGGGAGACCACCGGATTCACCGGGGCCGACCTGGAAAATCTGATGAACGAGGCGGCCCTGCTGGCCGCCCGGAAGGACCGGCCCTATATCACCCTGGCCGACGTGCAGGAGTCGGTGATCAAGGTCATCGCCGGGCCGGAGAAAAAGAGCCGGACCCAGATCGCCGAGGACAGGCGCATCACCGCCTATCACGAGGCCGGCCACGCCGTGGTGAGCCACGCCCTGCCCACCCAGGACCCGGTGCAGCAAATCACCATCGTGCCCCGTGGCCAGGCCCTGGGCATGACGGTCAACCGGCCCCAGGAGGACCGGGACCACGTGACGAAGCAGCGGCTGACCGAGACCTTGTCCACCCTGCTGGGCGGCCGGGCCGCCGAGGAGCTCGTGCTGGGCTTCGTGTGTACCGGCGCGGTCAGCGACCTCCAGCGGGCCACCCAGATCGCCCGGGACATGGTGACCAAGTACGGCATGAGCGACAAGCTGGGGGCGGTCACCTTTGAGACCGGCCACGACGAGGTGTTCCTGGGCCGGTCCATGGCCCAGGCCAAGCCCTACTCCGAGCAGACCGCCGCCCTCATCGACCAGGAGGTCAAGGCCCTGCTGGATGACGCGTATGAGAAATGCAGGGACATTCTGCGGCGGGACCGGGACAAGCTGGAGACGGTGGCCGGCTTCCTGCTGGAGCATGAGACCATGGACGCCGGACAGTTCCAGGCGGTCTACGACAGCCCGGCGGCGCCAGAGCAGGCCGGCATGGAGGATGAGGATTGATGGATCAGAAGCACGAAGACCGCCGGGAAGAGAACCCGGAGCCGCTGCTGAAAAAGCTGTTGGCCAGGGAACCCTCTCCGCCGGCGGAAGATGCGGAGGCGGGACCGGAGGAGGCCGCCGGCCAGCCCGGCGCGGAGGCCCGCAAGGCCGCCACTCCCGGCAGAGAGCTGTACTCCAACGTGCGCTTCCTGGCCACGATGATGGCCACCCTCATCCTGGTGTTCACCTTTGTGGCCCGGATCGTGGTGATCAGCGGTCCCTCCATGGAGGATACCCTCCACGGCAGGGACGTAGTTCTGGTGTGGACCCTCGGCTATACCCCGAAACAGGGAGACGTGGTGGTCGTCACCCAAAAATCTTTTCAGGAGGACTCCATCATCAAGCGGGTCATCGCCACGGGGGGGCAGACGGTGGACATCGACTATGACACCGGCACCGTCTATGTGGACGGCGAAGCCCTGGAGGAGAACTATATCAAGGAGCGGATGCTTCTCCCCGGCTACGGAGAGGGCCTCAACCACGTCACCGTGCCGGAGGGCTGCTGCTTCGTCATGGGGGACAACCGGAACAACTCCGCCGACAGCCGCCACCCCAACATCGGCATCATCGACGACCGGTGCGTCATCGGGCGGAGCATGTGTGTGCTCTTTCCTGTGGGGCACATCAAGGGACTGTAGGGGGGCGGCGGCGTGAAAATCAATGCGTTTTTGAGTCGTTTCCCCCGCCGGACCTCCTGGCTTGCCTGCGCTCTGGGAGGCGCCGTCCTGGCCTCGCTGCTGCGGGTGCTCCAGCGGGCCACCGCTGTCGAAGGACCTCTGGACCTGGTCGTCCCTTTCGCCCCCGCCACCGTGGCGCTGGTGTGCGCGCTTGCCATCATCGGGGCGGCGCTGCTGATCCTGGCGGTCACCCAGCCCATCAACAAGCGCCCCTGGGCCAAGGGACAGGCCCACCGCTGGGACCTGGTCTTTCTGGACCGGAAAGATAAGCTGTATCCCACCCTGCTGATCGCGGCGGGTTTTCTGGCCCTGGCCGCGGCTCCGGTGCTGTTCGTCAAAGGGGCGGGCCAGCTGAAGCTGTGGCTGGATCTGGTAGGTCTGAGCAGCCGGCCCAGTGACAACGGTCTTCTGGCTCTGCTCACCGCCGCCGCCGCCCTGCTGGCCTTCTTCGGCCTGCAGCAGATGGCCCGGGAGAGTTTCCGTCCCGGTCAGAGGGGACACGGGGGATTCTCTGCGTCCCTGCCCGCGGTGACCGGATGTCTGTGGCTGATGGAGGCATTCCGGGCCCACGCCTCCGACCCGGTGCTGTGGGACTATGCCCCACAGCTTTTGGCCATCACAGTGGGGATGCTGTTCTATCTGGACTGCGCCGGCATGACCACCGGCGCCGCAAGGCCCCGCCGTCTGCTGTGGCTGGCGGGGGCCACCATCGTGCTCTCCGCCCTGTCCGCGATAGGCTGCCGGGAGATCAGCGATCTGCTCCTGCTGGGCACGCAGACCCTCACCGCGGCGGCTGCCCTGTGGCGTCTCCCTCCAAATCTGGAGGATCCGCCGGTGGTGGGCGAGCCCTACGAACCCATGCAAGAACCACTCCAAGAGGAGGAATCCACCCATGAATAAAGAGAAATTCTATATCACCACTCCCATCTACTACCCCAGCGACAAGCTCCATATCGGCCACGCCTACTGCACCGTGGCCACCGACGCCATGGCCCGCTACAAGCGGCTCCGGGGCTGCGACGTGATGTTCCTCACCGGCACCGACGAGCACGGCATGAAGATCGAGGACAAGGCAAAAGAGGCCGGCGTCACCCCCAAGC
Source organism: uncultured Oscillospiraceae bacterium (assembly GCA_947630785.1). Lineage (GTDB taxonomy): Bacteria > Bacillota > Clostridia > Oscillospirales > Oscillospiraceae > Enterenecus. Next base: position 18,587 of record CANRIW010000019.1, read on the forward strand.
AGTTTGTGGACAACATCGTGGAGGGCCCCCGGGGGGTCAAGGACCTGTGGAAGCTGATGAACATCTCCTACGACCGGTTCATCCGCACCACCGACGTTTACCACGTCACGGCCATCCAGCGCATCTTCAAAAAGATGCACGACAACGGGGACATCTACAAGGGGGTCTACAAGGGCAAGTACTGCAAGCCCTGCGAGTCCTTCTGGACCGAAAGCCAGCTGGTGGACGGCAAGTGCCCCGACTGCGGCCGGGAGGTCATCGACGCGGAGGAGGAGGCCTACTTCTTCCGGCTGAGCAAGTACGCCGACCGGGTGCGGCATCTGCTGGAGGACACCGACTTCCTGGAGCCCCGCTCCCGGGTCAACGAGATGGTGAACAACTTCATCAAGCCCGGCCTGGAGGACCTGTGCGTCAGCCGCACCTCCTTCACCTGGGGCATCCCGGTGGACTTCGACCCCGGCCACGTGGTGTACGTGTGGGTGGACGCCCTGAGCAACTATATCACCGCCCTGGGCTTCATGAACGATCAGTATCACGACTATGAGAAATACTGGCCCGCCGACGTCCACTTCGTAGGCAAGGAGATCGTCCGGTTCCACTCCATCATCTGGCCCGCCATGCTCATGAGCCTGGGAGAGCCCCTGCCCAAAAAGGTGTACGGCCACGGCTGGCTGAACTTCGGCGGGGAGAAGATGTCCAAGAGCCGGGGCAACGTGGTGGACCCCTATATCCTGGCGGAGATGTTCGGGGTGGACGCCCTGCGGTTCTTCATGCTGCGCACCTTCCCCTTCGGGTCCGACGGCAACTTCACCAACGAGCTGCTGATCCAGACCATCAACACCGACCTGGCCAACGACCTGGGCAATCTGGTCAGCCGCACCACCGCCATGGCGGAGAAGTACTTCGGCGGCGACCTGCCCGCCGGCGGCGAGCTCACCGAGGCCGACCGGGAACTGAAGGTCCTGGCCGACGAGGCCACCGCCAACTACGAGCGGCAGATGGAGGCCTTCCAGTTCTCCAACGCCCTGGCGGAGGCGTGGCGGCTCATCAGCAGGGCCAACAAGTATATCGACGAGAACGCCCCCTGGGTGCTGGCCCGTGACGAGGCGCAGAAGCCCCGCCTGCTGGCCGTCATGAAGAACCTGTGCGAGGCCATCCGGGTGTCCGCCATCCTCATCGCCCCCGTCATGCCCGACACCGCCGAGGCCATCTTCCAGCGCCTGGGCGTGCCCGCTGACGGCCGGGTGTGGGACGCCGTGGGCTATGACCTGGAGACGGGGGGCTGGTGGAAGACCGCCACCGGAGATCCTCTGTTCCCCCGGATCGACATGGACAAGGCCCTGGCCGAGCTGGAGCAGGCCAAGGCCGAGGCGGCGAAGGCCGCCCTGCCCGATCTGGAGATCGAGCCCTTCACCGAGGACAAGGTGGATTTCGACACCTTCTGCAAGTCCGACTTCCGGGCGGTGAAGGTGAAGGACTGCCAGCCTGTCAAAAAGTCCGACAAGCTGCTGCGCTTTACCCTGGACGACGGCACCGGCGTCGACCGGCAGATCCTGTCCGGCATCGCCAAGTGGTACAAGCCGGAGGAGCTGGTGGGGAAGACCCTGGTGGCCATCGTCAACCTGCCCCCCCGGAAAATGATGGGCCTGGAGTCCAACGGAATGCTCATCTCCGCCGTCCACACCGAAAAGGGCGAGGAAAAGCTGAATCTCCTCATGGTGGACGACGCCATCCCCGCCGGGGCCAAGCTCTGCTGACACAAAAACCGATGGGGCGGCGGCTCTGCCGCCGCCCCACTCTGTTCGGAGGTAGCTCTATGCTGTTCGACACCCACGCCCACTACGACTCCCACAAGTTCGACGCCGACCGGGACGCGGTCCTCTCCTCCCTGCCGGAGAAGGGGGTGTCCCTGGTCGTTGATCCCGGCTGCGACCTGGAGTCCTCCGCCATGGCGGTGGAGCTGGCCCAGCAGTGGCCCTTCCTCTACGCCGCCGTGGGGGTCCACCCCGAGGACTGCGCCGACTGGGAGGACGACTGGCCCGACCTGATCGCCGAGCTGGCGGAGGCCCCCAAGGTGGTGGCCATCGGGGAGATCGGCCTGGACTACTACTGGAAGGAGAACCCGCCCAGGGAGCTCCAGCAGGAGGTATTTCGCGCCCAGATGGCCCTGGCGGAGGCCCTGGACCTGCCCGTCATCGTCCACGACCGGGAGGCCCACGGGGACTGCATGGACATCGTGCGGCGGTTCCCCCACGTCCGGGGGGTGTTCCACTGCTACTCCGGCAGCGCCGAGATGGCAAAGGAGCTGGTGCGGCTGGGCTGGATGATCTCCTTCACCGGGGCGCTGACCTATCCCAACGCCCGGAAGGCGGTGGAGGCCGCCCAGGCGGTGCCCATGGACCGCATCATGATCGAGACGGACAGTCCCTACATGGCCCCCGTCCCCTGCCGGGGCCGGCGGTGCGACTCCTCCCTGGTGATCCACACCTGCGCCCGTCTGTCAGAGATCAAAGGACTTTCCCTGGAGGAGTGCGCCCGCATCACCCTGGAAAATGGGAAACGGTTCTACAATATAACCTAATATTTTCCAATTTTCATTTGCAATTTTACCATTTTTTCTTAATTTCTGTTAGAAATCTCTTGACAGGCTGACAACAGAATGCTATAATCAGCGTAGTTTTGAATGTATGAGTCGTATTAGCTCCCCCCTTCGTACATGCAAGGGGCGGGCTCTTTTGTTTGCTTCAAAACGCATTCAATTTTTAGGAGGAAATGGAAAATGACTGGTACTGTGAAATGGTTCAACGCGGAGAAGGGTTACGGCTTCATCACTCCCGATGACGGCTCTGACGACGTTTTCGTGCATTTCTCCGCCATCGTCGCCGAGGGCTATAAGAAGCTGCTGGAAGGCCAGAAGGTGACCTTCGACACCGAGCCCGATCCCCGGGGCGCCAAGGGCATCCGCGCCGCCAACGTGGTGGCTCAGCCCGAGGAGTAAGCCGCTTTACACAGAGAAAGGAACGTGAAAAGCCTGCCGTCAATGGGGACGGCAGGCTTTTTTCGCGTCAGTTCAGCTCTTCCATGGCCCCTGAGGGGCCTTTTTTCGTAAGGGACGCTTTACCCCGTCAGGACCCACCACGAAGGTGTTGTCCAACTGGGCGGCCAAGTTGGCCTTCACGCTGTCGATATACTCCCGCCGCAGGGCGTCCCGCTCGGCAAGCTCCTCCTCGGTCAGGGTCTCCCCCGCCTTCACCCGGCGGGCCAGCTCGTTGATGCGGGCGATCTTCTCCGGGGTCATCCCTCCACCTCCCGCGCAAAGATCAGGTCGATCCTCTCGATATAGCCCTCGCCCCGCTGGGAGGAAGGCACCCAGCCGGCGTACTCCCATCCGTCGGCAGCCTGGGCCCGGATGATCTCCCGGTGGCCCTGGGTGTCGATGCCTACGCCGGTAAACGGGTTCCACTCGCCCCAATCGGTCTCCAGCTCGACGAACTTATACTCTTTCATAGGTATCTCTCCAGTTCGATGATGATACGGCCCTTCCTTGACTGGCCGCCCACGGTTTTCAGCACGCACTTCCCCAGCCCCCGGCAGGTGAGCACGTCCCCCTCCGCCACGGCCCGGTCCCCTTTCAGGCACTCCCGGTGGTTCAGGGAGACCTTTCCCGCGGAGATGGCCTCGGCGGCCCTGCCCCTTGACAGGGAGAAGCCCGCCGCCAGCACCGCGTCCAGCCGGAGGGTGGACACCGTATCGTGGATGACCTTGATCTCTGCCGGGGCGGGAGCCAGCTCCGACAGGGGGATGGGCCGCAACTTCAGGCGGTACCGCCCCGCCTGCTCGAACTGGCTGACGACGATGGGCGCCGCCTCGGCCAGCGCCACGATCTGGGCCCTGCCCTCCAGCACCAGGATATCCCCCACCCTCTCCCGGGTCAATCCGATTCCCATGAGACCGCCCAGCAGGTCCCGGTGGGTGAGGTCTGCGTCCGCCGGGAAGACGGCCTCCACCGCCCCCAGAGGGCCGTCAGGGTCGGCGGTGAAGTCGTCGGGCTCCAGCCAGTCGGGCAGAAAGGCGCAGACGGTGCGCTCCGAACCCTCGTACCCGCCCCAGAAGAGGTGCTTGGGGTGGCCGGAGGCGGCCAGCAGGGGCTCCGCCGCCGCCCGCTGGGCCGGGGACAGAAACTGGGTGACGCATGGCACAGAGCGGGTCCGGCACCGGTCCATCTGGTCCAGGACCCGGGCCAGGGTGACCCGCTCGTCGGGGTCCCTGGCGAATTTGTTCAGAAGTTCGGTCTTGTTCATGTCACACCGTCCCCCGCTGGGCTTTGTACAGCGCCGCGTACTCCCCGCCCGAGGCCAGCAGCTCGGCGTGGGTGCCCTCCTCGGCGATGTGGTTGTCGTCCACCACGATGATCCGGTGGGCGTTCCGGATGGTGGACAGCCGGTGGGCGATGATGAGGGTGGTGCGGCCTTTCGCCAGCTCGTCAAAGGCGGACTGGATGCGGTGCTCGGTCACGCTGTCCAGGGCGGAGGTGGCCTCGTCCAAAATCAGCACCGGCGGGTTTTTCAGGAAGATGCGGGCGATGGATATGCGCTGCTTCTGCCCGCCGGAGAGCATGACTCCCCGCTCCCCCACATAGGTCTGGAACCCGTCGGGCATGGCCATGATGTCGTCGTAGATCTCCGCCCGTCTTGCCGCCTCGATGATCTCGGGCTCGGTGGCGTCGGGGCGGCCGTAGCGGATGTTGTCCATCACCGTGCCGGCAAACAGGAACACCTCCTGCTGGACGATGCCGATGTGCTGCCGGAGGGACCGCTGGGTCACGGCACGGACGTCGTGTCCGTCCACCAGGATGCGGCCTCCGGTCACGTCGTAAAACCGGGGGATAAGCTGGCACAGGGTGGATTTTCCGCCCCCGGAGGGACCCACCACCGCCACCGTCTCCCCCTTGGGGATGTGGATGGAAACGTGGTCCAGCACCGGCTCCCCGCCCTCGTAGGCGAAGGACACGTCGTCGATGAGGATGTCGCCGTCCACATGGTCCAGGGTCTCGGCGTCGGGGGCGTCCTGGACGGCGGGCTCCACCCGCATCAGCTCCACGAACCGCTTGAAGCCCGCCATGCCATTGAGGAACTGCTCCACAAAGGCGGCCAGCTTCCGCACCGGGGTCAGGAAGGTGGAGATGTACAGGGAGAAGGTCACCAGGTCCACGAAGTCCATCTGCCCCCGCATGATGAAGAACCCCCCGGCGGCGATGGTCAGCACGTTCATCACCGGCAGGGCGAACTCCAGCCCCCCGTTGTAGATGCCCATGTTCTTGTAATAGTCCCGCTTGGCCCCCTTGAAGTCCTCGTTGGAGCGGCGGAACTTCTGCTCCTCCTGCCCCTCGTTGGCAAATGCCTTGGCAGTCCGCATGCCGGAGATGGCCGACTCCAGCTCGTTGTTGATGCCCGCCATGTTCCGCTTCACCTGGACCGACGCCCGCATCATCCGGCGGCGCTGGAGGACGGTGAACGCCACGAAGATGGGCACCACGGCGAACACGATGAGGGCCAGCCGCCACTGGATGAGGCACATCATCACAAAGGCCCCGATCAGCGTTACGGTGGAGATGAACAGGTCCTCGGGGCCGTGGTGGGCAAGCTCGGTGACCTCGAACAGGTCGTTGGTGACCCGGCTCATGAGCTGGCCGGTGCGGTTCTTATCGTAGAAGGAAAAGGACAGGTCCTGCATATGGTGGAACAGGTCGCTGCGGATGTCCGCCTCGATGCGGACTCCCATCATGTGGCCGTAGTAGGTGACGATGTACTGCATCACCGCCCGGAGGGCGTAGGCCAGCAGCAAGAGCGCCATCACCCCGAAAAAGGCTCCGTAGAGGTTTTTGGGCAGCATCTCGTTCAAAGCCTGCCGGGAGGCGTAGGGAAAGGCCAGGTCTACCAGGGCGATGCCCAGGGCGCAGACCATGTCCAGGATAAACAGCCTCAGATGGGGCTTATAATAGGATAAAAAGATGGGGACGTAGCCCCGGCGGAACCGCTCGGACTCCATGGATATCCTCCTCTGTCCTGCTTTTTTCTCTTGGATATTCAGTATACCCGAAGGGTTCGGGCTTGTCAATCGGCCCGGTTTGGGCTATAATGCTGTGAAGGTAAATTCAGGCTGTGAAACAGAGAGAGGGGTATCTTCCCTATGCTTCAGGAATTGCTGGTGGTGGCCGGCTCGGTGCTGACCCTGTTTTTGCTCATGTCGGTGGGCTATATCTTCGGGAAAAAGGGCTTTCTCAGCGAGAACACCCTGTCCCAGATGTCCAAGCTGCTGCTCACCGCCGTCATCCCCGCCACCATGATCGACGTGTTCCAGGTGGAGCGCTCCCCGGAGGTCGACGGTCAGCTGCTGGCCTCTCTGCTGGCGCTGGCCGGCACCTACGCCCTATACACGGTGCTGTCCATCCCCCTGTTCCGCCGGGAGGGGGAGCAGACCCGGGGGGTGCTGCGCTGCTCCTCCATCTACGGCAACGTGGGCTTCATGGGCCTGCCCCTGATCCAGTCGGTGATGGGAAACGGGGCCGCCATGACCGCCGCCATGACCCTGGTGGTGTTCAATGTGATGACCTTCACCCACGGGGCGGCCACCATCGGCGGCAGGGGGGCCTTTTCCGCCAAAAAGGCGGTGCTGAACCCCGGCGTCATCGGCTTTGTCGTCGCCGTGGGGCTGTATCTGCTGGACTTCCGCCTCCCCGCCCCGGTGGGCAGCGCGGTGGGCTACCTGGGCAGCCTGAACACCCCCCTGGCCATGGTGGTCATCGGCGGGCAGATGGCGGACGCCAACCTGGCCGCCGCGATCCAGGACAGGCGGCTGTACCTGGCCTCCGCCATCAAGCTCATCGGCCTGCCGGTACTCACCGCCCTGGCGCTCCTCCCCTTCCGGCTGGACCCGGTGATCTATGTAACGCTGGTGATCCTGGCCGGCTGCCCCACCGCCGGCATCAACAGCCTGTTCGCCCAGAGCATGGGGCGGGACGCGGGCCTTGCCGCCCGGCAGTTGACCCTGTCCACCCTGCTGTGTATCCTCACCCTGCCCCTGGCCGCAGCCCTGGCCCGGGCCCTGGCGGGATAAAAAACCCGGGGGGGCACGGATAATCGAACGTATGTTTCACGTGAAACACCCCGAAGGAGGCTTCCCTATGGAGCAACATCCCCAGCTCTCCTGGCCGGAGCGCGGCCGGCTCTGGCTCCGGCTGGTGATCCGGCTGGTGCTGGCTGTGGCCGCCGTGCTGCTGTTCTTCCTGGTGGGGCTGCCCCTGCTGTCCCTGCTGTTTCCCTTCGTGCTGGCCCTCATCGTGGCCTGGTGCCTCAACCCGGCGGTGAAATGGCTCCAGCACAAGCTGCCCCTGAAGCGCAAGGCCATCTCCCTGATCCTCATCATCCTGGTGTTCGCCGTCATCGGCGGGGTGCTGTTCGGGGTGGGCTGGGTGGCGGTGTCACAGATCACCTCCCTGTTCGACAACCGCCAGTCCCTGCTGGACAGCCTGATGAACGGTCTGGATACCCTGTGGGCCACCGTGGGCGGCTGGCTGGACGAGGTGGGGAAGATCATCCCCCTGCCGCCGGAGCTGCTCTCCTCCGGGGAGGGGCTGCTGGAGCTGCTGGGCCGGTGGTTCCAGTCCCTGGACCTCTCCGGCTGGCTCACCCGGCTGATGAACCACGCCCCCGACTTGGTCTCCGGCGTGTCCGGCTTCGTAGTGGCCCTCATCGTGTTCGTCATGGCCAGCTATTTCATCACCGGGGAATACCCCCGCTACCGTTCCCAGGTCACCGATAAGATGCCCACCGAGGTGCGGGACTTCACCCGCTCCGCCCGGAACATCTGTGTGGCGGCCTTCGGCGGGTATCTGAAAAGCCAGTTCCTCATGTCCCTGGTGGTGTTCCTGATCCTCACCGTGGGCTTTATGATCATGGGCAACAGCTACGGGCTGCTCATCGCCTTTGGCCTGGCCGTGCTGGACTTCATCCCCATCGTGGGCTCCGGCACCGTCATGGTCCCCTGGGCGGTCATCGACCTGATCTTAGGACACTACAGCTCCGCCATCGGCCTGATGGTCATCTGGGGGATCATCGCCCTGTTCCGGCAGGTGGCCGGTCCCAAAGTCCTGGGCGACCAGACCGGCCTGTCCCCCATCCTCTCCCTGCTGGGCATCTACGTGGGCATGAAGGCCGGGGGAGTGCTGGGGATGATCTTCGGCCCCCTGATCCTGCTGGTCATCATCAACCTGGGCAAGCTGGGCATCTTCCGGCCCGCTATGGACGACGTCCGCCTGGCCGCCGCCGACACCATGGCCATCCTGCGGGCGGGCAGAAAGCCTCCCAAGGAGGACGAAACCGGCCCCGATTCCCCCGCGGAGCCGTAAAAAAGGCATCTTATTCCCCCGTTTTCCGGCGGGGGAAAGGGTCCTCTTCACAGAATTTATGGGAATTGTTCAAAATTGTTTTGGAGTTTCGACACACCCCGGACACATTTTCGCGGTATCTTAACCTCAGCAGACGGGGATGACCCGCCATGAAAGGAGTTTTTCGTCATGGACGATCAATTCAACACCAACGGTTATTATCCCGACGACAATAATGACGGCGGCCGCGCCCCCGCGGACGGCGGCCAGAGCGGCCAGCAGAACGGCCAGGGCTGGTCCGGCGGCTCCGGCTACAACAGCGGCTACCAGTCCGGCGGGTACGACCGCGACACCGGTTCCTACCACTACAGCTATGTGCCCCAGTCCCAGTACGGGGCCCCCACTCCCCCGCCCTCCTATAGCACTCCGCCCCAGCCCCCCCAGCAGAAGAAAAAGGGCGGCGTGGGCAGGGTCATCGCGGCGGTGGTGGCCTGCGCCCTCATCGGCACCGGGGCCGGCTTCGGCGGCGCGGCCATCTACGGCGCTGTGAGCGGCGGGCATGACGCCGCCCCCGGCGCGCCGGTGACCATCTATCAGAACGACACCGACCCCAGGCCGGTGGACGTCAAAAAGGCCGACGGCCTCACCCCCATGTCCCTGGCGGAGATCAACGCCGCCTACGCCGACTCCTGCGTGTGCATCACTGTGAAGGGCGTCACCACCTCCGGCCGGTATCAGTATGAGTTCTCCGGCGCCGGCTCCGGCTTCATCCTCAGCGAGGACGGCTACATCGTCACCAACAACCACGTGGTGGAGAACGCCCAGGAGATCCAGGTCACCCTGAACAACGGGCAGAGCTATCCCGCCAAGCTCATCGGCGCCGAGGAGCTCAACGACGTGGCGGTGCTGAAGATCGACGGCATCTCCGGGCTGAAGCCCGTGGTCATCGGCGATTCCGACGACCTGGTGGTGGGCGAGACGGTGTGTACCATCGGCAACGCTCTGGGCACCCTGTCCTTCTCCCTGACCTCCGGCACCGTGTCCGCCACCGGCCGCTCCATCACCATGACCGACGGCACCGTGATGAACTATATCCAGACCAACTGCACCATCAACTCCGGCAACTCCGGCGGCCCCCTGTTCGACAGCTACGGCCGGGTGTGCGGCATCACCTCCGCCAAGTACTCCAACAACGGCGACACCTCTGAGGCCAGCATCGAGGGCATCGGCTTCGCCATCCCCATCAACGACGTGATCGGCATCATCACCGACTATATCGAGCACGGCTACGTCACCGGCCGGCCCTATATGGGCATCCTCCAGCCCACCACCGTGGACGAGCAGTGGATGGAGACCTTTGGCTGGCCCGCCGGCGTGTACGTCAACGACGTGCAGGAGGGCTCCTGCGCCGAGAAGGCCGGCATCCGCCGGGGGGACATCATCATGAAGATCGACGACACCGAGATCACCGACGCCAACCAGATGGTGTCCGTGAAGAACAGCTACAGGGCCGGCGACACGGTGACCATCACCCTCTACCGGGCGGGCGAGACCCTCACCGTCCAGCTCACCTTCGACGAGCAGACCGAGCAGCAGACCACCCAGACCCAGCCTCAGACGCCCTCCGGCAACCAGGGCGGCGGAAACGGCTTCGGGAACGGCGGCGGCTATGGCTACGGCGATGAGGACGACTTCTACGGCTTCGATCCCTGGGAGTGGTTCTTCGGGCGCTGAAACCAAACAACGTAAAGGGGCGGCCAATGGCCGCCCCTTTTTCACGCGCTCAGAGCCTCGATCTCGGCCTCCGCCTCCGACCGGGTGTCGGCGGAAAAGCAGAATTCTCCGTCGAGCCAGACCTCCACGTGGCCTCTCACAAAAACCAGTTCATACATTTGCCGGACACTTCCTTTCCTGTTGTACTGACGTCAGTATACAGAATTGGAAGTCCCATAAACCGGCACTAATTTGAATGTTTTTTCAGGCGATGTCCGCCCGCTGGACGGCCACGCATTTCCCGCTGTCCGTGTCGATGTCGAACAGCACGCAGTCCATGCGGCAGGGCCCGTCGGCGGCGGTGAACCGCTGGGGCAGACCGCCCAGAAAGCGATTGATGGCCTGCTCGGGCCGGATGCCGATGACCGAGTCCACCGGCCCGGTCATCCCCAGGTCGGTGACGAACCCCAGGCCCTTGGGGAGTACCCGGCAGTCCGCCGTGGGCACATGGGTGTGGGTGCCCCACAGGGCCTGGACCCGGCCGTCCAGATACCAGGCCATGGCCGCCTTCTCGCTGGTGGCCTCGGCGTGGAGGTCCACCAGGGTCACGTCGGCCTCCCCCTCTTTCAGGATGGCGTCCATTTTGGTGAAGGGGTTGTCGAAGTTGGCGTCCATCTCCGCCCGGCCGATCAGATCCACCACCCGGACGCGGAGGCCCCGGGGCCCGTCGAAGACGCCGTACCCCCGGCCGGGGACCCGGCTGGTGTAGTTGGCGGGGCGGATGAGCCAGGGGCAGCCTTCCATATAGTCCACGATGGTCTGCTTGTCCCAGGTGTGGTTGCCCATGGTGATCACATCGGCCCCGGCGGAGAAGATGGCCTCCGCCTGGCGAGGCAGCAGGCCGTTGCAGGCGGCGTTCTCCCCGTTGACCACGGTGAAGTGGACCCCGTGGAGCTTCCGCAGGGCGGGCAGATGCTTTGTGAGAAAGTCCACGCCGCAGTCGCCCACCACGTCGCCCACGGCCAGCACGCGCAATATCATAGATCCCCCTCCAAACACGGGGAGGGAGCGGTCTCCCTCTCCCTCCGATGATGGTTATTGATCCTGCTCCACCAGGGTCAGCACCCCGTCCTCGTCGTATTTCAGAAGCTGGATGTCCGCCCGGGTGTTCCGGGCGATGTCCCGCATCTTCACGTATTCGCCGGGGGTGGCCATCAGCGTGTATGCCACGCCGTGCTTTTTGGCCCGGCCGGTCCGGCCGATTCGGTGGATGTAATACTCCTGCTCGTCGGGCACGTCGTAGTTGAACACCGCGTCCACGTCGTCGATGTCCAAGCCCCGGGCGGCCACGTCGGTGGCCACCAGCACCCGGAGTTTCCCCGCCTTGAACTTCTCCAGGGTCCGCTCCCTGACCCGCTGCTGGATGTCCCCGTGGATGGCCTCGCAGGAGATCCCCCGCATTTTCAGCAGGCCGGCCAGCCGGTCGGTCATGTTTTTCGTGTTGCAGAAGGCGATAGCCCGCTCGTACTGGCCGCCCTCCAAAAGAGCTACCATGGTGTCCAGCTTCTGCTCCCGGCCCAGCAGTTCGATCTGATACTGCTGGATATCGGGGCGGTTCTCCTCGATGGGCCGCACGGTGATCTCCGCCGGGTCCCGCTGGTACACCCAGGAGATGTCCATCACCTCACGGCTGATGGTGGCGGAGAACAGCCCCAGATTGCGGCGGTGGGGCATCTTGTCCAAGATGCGGGTCACGTCCTGGATGAAGCCCATGTCCAGCATCCGGTCGGCCTCGTCCAGCACCACGGTCTGCACCTTGTCGATGCGCACCGTGCGGCGCTTCATGTGGTCCATGAGCCGGCCTGGCGTGGCCACCACCAGCTGGGGTTTGGCCTTGAGCTGGGCGAACTGCTTCTCAATGGGTTGGCCGCCGTAGAGACAGGCGGTGCGGACTCCCTCCCGGAAGGCGCAGAGGTCGTTCAGCTCGTCCCGGATCTGGATGGCCAGCTCCCGGGTGGGGGCCAGGATCAGGCCCTGGACGTCCTCATTCGCCGGGTCGATGTGCTCCACCATGGGGATGCCGAAGGCAAAGGTCTTGCCGGTGCCGGTGGGCGCCTTGGCCACCACGTCCTTCCAGTCCATGAAGAAGGGGATGGCGCCCCCCTGGATGGGGGTGGCCTGGGTGAAGCCCTTTTTGTCCAGGGCTTTCATGGTGGCCTCGGACAGGCCCATGTCCTTGTAATAGTATATCTCCTGTACCTGTTCGCCGTTGATCTCCATGTCTATGGTTCCTCTCTTGTCGTAAATCAATTCATGATAGTATACCATAGCGCGGGCCGGAAAGCAATCGGAATATTTCACTGTGCTTCTGCCCCAAGGGCCGCCCCGGCAGGACCTTTACTTTTTCCCCCAGGTGTATTATAATGACTTGTCAAATGAAACAGTTGTAAACATTTTGTGACCACCGTTGACATCCAATATTATATGTTGTATAGTATTACTCAGAAAGAGGCGAGCGCATGACGCCAAGACCCAACACCCTGTATATCGTAGTACCCTGCTACAATGAGGAGGCTGTCCTGCCCGAAACCGCCAAACGTCTCCGCGCCAAGCTCCGCGCCCTCATCAAAGCGGGGACGATCGGCCCCAAGAGCCGGGTGCTCTTCGTGAACGACGGCTCAAAGGACGCCACCTGGGAGATCATCGCCAAGCTGCACCAGGTGGACCCCATCTTCTGCGGGGCGGACCTATCCCGCAACCGGGGCCACCAGAACGCCCTGCTGGCGGGACTGATGACCGCCAGGGACCGGGCGGATCTGGTCATCTCCATGGACGCCGACCTTCAGGACGACATCGACGCGGTGGACGCCATGGTGGCGAAATACATGGCCGGGGCCGACGTGGTCTACGGAGTGCGCTCCTCCCGGAAAAAGGACACCTTTTTCAAGCGGTTTACCGCCGAGAGCTTCTACCGGCTGATGAATGTGCTGGGGGCGGAGACAGTGTTCAACCACGCCGATTACCGGCTCATGTCCAAACGGGCCCTGGAGGGCCTGGCCGAGTTCAAGGAGGTCAACCTGTTCCTCCGGGGCATCGTGCCCTTGGTAGGGTTCAAATCCGACACGGTGGAGTATGAGCGGGGGGAGCGCTTTGCCGGGGAGAGCAAATATCCCCTGAAAAAGATGCTGTCTTTCGCCCTGGAGGGGGTCACCTCCCTGTCGGTGAGGCCAATCCGCATGATCACCGCCCTGGGTTTCCTGGTGTTCCTGATCTCCCTGGGGATGATCGTCTACAACATCGTCCGCTGGGCCACCGGCAACACGGTAGCGGGCTGGGCCTCCCTGTCCTGTTCGGTGTGGCTGATCGGCGGTCTGATCCTCCTCTCCCTGGGGGTCGTGGGGGAGTATATCGGCAAGATCTATCTGGAGACCAAGGACCGGCCCCGGTTCCTCATCCGGGAGTTGCTGACGGACGACAGTGAAACCTGAGCCTCTCCCCTTCCCGGACAGCCTATTTTTTGCGGAAATTACTTGCTTTTTTCCCAAAAAACGCATACAATAACAGTTGTGTAACCAACGGGCGGCCGCGCCCCAAAAATATACCAACACAAGGAGGATCATCACTATGTCTATCGATTTTGAGAGCTTGAAGGACAGCGCTGTCGTCGCGGCGCAGAACGGGGCCACCAAGGTCAAAGAGCTGGTGGGCACCGGGGTGGCCAAGGCCAAGGAACTGGCCGGCACCGGAGCCGCCAAGGCCAAGGAACTCACCGAGATCAGCAAGCTGAAGGTCCAGAACTCCGTGGAGCAGGACGCCATCCGCAAAGCCTATGCCGAGCTGGGCAAGCAGTATTATGCCGCTCACAGCGCCGATTCCGATCCCGCCCTCGCCGGTCTCTGCCAGAAGATCACCGACTCCATGGGCAAGATCTCCTATAACAACGAGCGCATCGCCGACATCAAGGCCGCCGGCGGCCCCGATCTGGAAGACTTCGCCGACGAGGCTAAGGAAAAGGTGGGCGACGCCGTGGAGACCGCAGAGGCCGTGGTAGAGGAAAAAGTGGAAGAGATGAAGGAAGCTCTCCACAACATCCCCGAGGATCCCTTCGCCAACATCGGTGAGGACGACAAGAAGGATGAATAAGTCCCCGTCACGCGCGGCAAAGGGTATGTCCGGCAGACTTGAAGTCCGCTTATGAGGCGATCAAAAATGCGGACAAGGACGCGAAGCTGGACGATACGCTGGCGACGCTGAAGAAATTCGCGGACACCCTGGCCGCCCACGAGAATATCCTGCCCGACAACCCGAAGGGTTCGGTGGAGAAATACGCCAAGGTGGCAAGCGACCTGGAGGAGAAGACCAAGGACTTCGAGAAGCTGACCGGGACCAACAAGTCATAAAAGATCGCCACTGACACAGCTGGCAACAATCCCGTAATTTTGCAATCAAAGGGAGCCCCCTGAAATCTCACGATTTCAGGGGGCTCCCTTGCGGTATGTCATAAGCGCAAAAAACGCCGGAGCGAGCGATGAGCTGGTGGACAAAAATGTGAAGTATACGAACACCGGGTGTTCGTATACCTCATGGATGGTGGACCTGAAGAGACTCGAACTCTCGACCTCTCGGATGCGAAGCCGAGAAGAAAACTTTTTTGAGGCATTTTTGATTGTTTTTAGCCGTTTCTATTTTGATGTTGTTATTGTATGACACGCTTTGGCCACAATAAATCCATGTGTTCCAGTGTTGAATGTGGTGGGAATTGTGGTCAAATACAGTCTCTGTCACCAAAACGCAGCCAACCTCGACAAAGAAAGCCATGCTGTCCTGTAACGACGGCTTCCGGCCGGTCAGTTTCCTGGTGGAAGCGTTGGATGAAGAGGCAGAGAGGTAAGCGGCCCAAGATTTGGGGTGCTGAAACAAAGAATAGCGATCTTATAGCTCAGTCAGAGATGACTGCCCGGCGGCCCGCTCCACGATAGCCCGCAGATCTTCCGGCAACCGCACCAGACACTCCGTCCGCAGATCCTCCGGCACACCGTAGAACCCCTCGGCGATGCTGCCGGCGATAGCGGTGAGCGTGTCGCAGTCGCCGCCCAGAGAGACGGCGGTACGGATCACATCCTCAAAGCTGTTCCCCTCCAGGAAAGCGGTGATGGCCTCGGGGACCGTCTCCTGGCAGCTCTCCACATGGCGGTAGGTGGGGCGGATCTCGTTGCAGGTGCGGCTGAGATCGTAGTGGAACGTGTCCTCGATGCAGGACTTGATCTCCGCCTTGCTGTGCCCTGTGCGGGCCAGGAAGATGGACGCCGCCGTGGCCTGCGCGCCCTTGATGCCCTCCGGATGATTGTGGGTGACCTCGGCGGACAGCTTTGCCGCCCGAAGGACGCCCTCCAGATCGTCGAACAGCCACCCGGCGGAGGACACCCGCATGGCGGAGCCGTTGCCCCAACTGTTATAGGGCTGGGGATCGTGAGCTCTCAGCCACCAACGGAACTGCCCGCCGTATCCCGCATTGGGGTAGCGGCGGCCCAACTCCCGCATGGAGCGGATGATGGACTGGCGGACAGTCTCATCATCCGCATTTTTGCCGGCATCCAGGATACCCTGGGCCACGGCCAGAGTCATCACCGTGTCGTCGGTGAAGGTGGAGCGCTCGGAGAACAGGGGGAAGTCCTTGGACTTGTTTCCCTGGTCGAACTCATAGGGACTGCCGATGATGTCCCCCAAAATCGCGCCGATCATTTCTTCTTGCCTCCCCGCTTCTGATAGTCCTCTTCAATGCGCTCTTTCCAGTTGGCGGCCAGCGGAGCGGCTCTGCGGAAGCAGGACACCGTCTCGCTGATGACTTCATAGTTCAGGGCGGTGCCGACGTGGTCGGAATGGAAGCGCACCGCCCGGTCCGCACTGATGCCGAAGCGGGCGGCCTCCTTGGCCGCGTCGATGTTGGCGCCCAGGAACAGGAACTCCCAGCCGTACTTCTCCTTCTGCCGTTCGATCATGGCCTTGACGCGGGCGTAGTCGTACTCCCGGCTGGCGTTCTCCAGCCCGTCGGTGGTGATGACGAACAGGGTGCGCTCGGGGCGGTCCTCCGGCCGCGCGTACTTGTGGACGTTGCCGATGTGGTGGATGGCGCCGCCCACCGCGTCCAGCAGAGCGGTACAGCCCCGGACGTAGTATTCCTTGTCCGTCAGGGCGGGGACCTGTTCCAGCGGGATGCGGTCGTGGATGACCTCGCACCGATCATCGAAGAGAACGGTGGACACCAGGCACTTGTCGGACTCCTTCTTCTGCTTTTCCAGCATGGAGTTGAAGCCGCCGATGGTGTCGCTCTCCAGCCCGCCCATGGAGCCGCTGCGGTCCAAAATGAATACCAGTTCTGTCATTGGAATGACCTCCTTTGTTTGTTGTGGCCTGAGCATAACAAAAGCAAAGGAGGTCGTGGTCGCCTGTGGGGCGACATTTTTATTTCTTGGCAAGCTGTATTAACTTAGCTCTCAAACGCCGTATAGCGTTCCACAAACTCATCTAACCTCGGCGTTATTTCCACTGGAAATTTTGCTTTCCCGCGCCGATCTCAAAGTGGCATTTTACGATGCCGAGGTCGATCTTCAGGCATACGCCCACCAAACCGGCCTTGACTGAGACGGTATTGCTGCCGCTCAGTTCAAACTTGAATTTCTGCTGATTGGTGGCGGTCGGGGCTAAAAGAGCCGCCTCTATGCCTTTCTTGAACCACTCCGGCGAATTGCTGGTGAGGTTGCTCACCTCGGAGGATGTCTTGCTCTTTCGTGAGTTGCCCTGTGTTTTGCCGTAACCAAGGGATATGATGATCGCTTCCTTTTCATCAGGCGCAACCTCAGCCTTGCTCTTGCCGTGGGTGAGTGCGACCCAGCAGGTGTTCAGACCCAGTTCCTGCGCCTTCAGCACAAGCTGTTCTCCAAAGTAGCCGCACCGTTCCTCCAGATCTGGCGATTTCTTTCCAACCATGGCGATGTAATTGTCCGCATTCTCGAACTTCCCATAATGCGCCATACGGGTATTGAAGCACTCCGGCTCGTCATAAAGGATCTGGATATGCAGATCTCCTTTGCTGTTCAGTTCAGACGCAAAAGCGTCGAGCTGTTCCCGGATGTCCGCCGGGATCTTCTTGTCTTGATACTGCCGCACACTGTGACGCTGTCTGATAAGTTCCATTTTGTCTGTCATTTTAATCAGTCCTCCTTGCGGTCACCTGAATGGTTTCACTCAAATTTCCAATCAAATCTGCCCCTCGATGGCTTCACCGAGAACAACAGCCCCGGATACGCAGAAGCGGGCCCATACGTGCCTGTCTCACTTTGAAACTGCGTTCACTCGCTCACCGTTCCATTCCTCGATCCGCTCTGTAAAGGACACTTTCTCACGCCGCTTAAACTGCTCGGTGAATCTGCTGGAATAGGCGATATAAATGCAGAACACATACGGCATTCCCAGATTTGTTTCAAGGAGCGAATTCATCACAAGGGGCAGCATCTTGGCGCCGACGCTCTCAAATCCTGCGCTGCGGATCCCGCCGAGCAGCAGCCCGGCCTCCCAGCCGAACTGGACTAGGATCCCGATTGCCAAAAGCCACAGGATATGGATCCTTCTCCTTTCGTTTTTCTGGTAGAGGTTATATACGATCAGCCCCAGGTATCCCACGAAAAGGATCAGCGCCATATAGCCGTGGTAGGAGCCTGTCGTGCGCTGTATAATGATCGGCTCGGCGTCGCCCGCAAAAGTCTGTGTGATGAGAGGGCAGCAGAACCACCAGGTCAAGATCAAAAGCGACCACTCAAACAAACGCCGATCCTTGGATATCCACAGCCAGATCCATGTAAAATTCGTGAAACCGTAGCTCATGGACATCCATAACAGCACCCAAAACAGGCTGTGCCCCTCGGAGATCGTCCGGGTATTCAGCAGCAGGTGAAAGATGCCGTAATCGACCAGCATATAGACGATCCCCATGATGAAGCCGACGAGGACCGTCATATACTTCTTTTTCCACAGTAAAAGCGCCAAGAACACGAGCAAAAAGGCGATGTCCAACCATATGTACAGGGGCGCAAATTGTCTTCTCGCGATGATTTCAGCCATCTCTATTTCTCCAATTCTCCCTGGTAGTTCATGATGCCGCAGAATTATATCCTCTCTCTTATCGGTTCTACAGACGGGAACTAAATTGGTAATTCACTTGTCGCGCACTATGCGTCAGCATTCCCAAGTTCAAACATTTTCTTCGGAATATGGCAATATCCTCCGGGATTCTTGTCAAGATACTTCTGGTGGTATTCCTCGGCGGAAAAGAAGTTCTTGAGCGGCATGACTTCCACGGCCAGCGGCTGTCCTGCCTTTGCCTGCTCTCGGTTATACACAGCCCGAATCTCCTCAAGCTGACTCTCATCTGTGTAGTAGATGCCTGTGCGGTATTGTACACCGGTGTCATTGCCCTGTCGGTTGACGGACACCGGGTCGATCACCATGAAATAAAAGTCCAATAAGCGGGTCAACGTGATTTTTTTCTCGTCATAGCCCACACGGACAGTCTCTGCATGGCCGCTGGAATTGCAGACGTCCCGGTAGCTTGGGGCACTATCCGGTCCGTTGGCATAGCCAACTTCGGTGAGCATGACGCCGTCAAACTGGTCAAAGTACTTCTGGACGCCCCAGAAGCATCCGCCTGCCAGATAAATTTCCTTCATATTTTTTGCCTCCTACAATAAAGATTACGGTGAAAGGCACGGCAGCCAGCCGTGTCTTTTTCCAACTCAAAGCCGAAGCT
>CANRIW010000020.1 GCA_947630785.1 uncultured Oscillospiraceae bacterium
CGATACTCATCTCCCCGGGTATTCCTGATGCGTTCCAGATATTTCAGGACCTCATGATAATCCGGCGCTACCTGGACACGGGCAAAGGCTACGTCTTCTTCAACCGTGTAGCAGCACCGTGTAGCAGCACCGTGTAGCAGCACATGGTGTAATTTGTGGTATGGACATCCATCCCTACATAGATTATACTTGTCATAATGACTCCTCCTTGTATGTGGTAATCCCTGTTCGCTTTTGTGCCAACTTAAGTATACAGGTTAATCCACGCTTTACAAGCTGGAGTCATTTTATATTATCTTTGCGAAAAAGTGGAAAAATGGTACGGCCAAGTGAGTAAATCTCTTTACATTTTCCTAAATGCGTGGTATACTATTTGCTAAATTGGCCGGGCCGCGCTCCAGCGGCCAATCCAACAGGCCAAATCAGGAGGTAATCCCACCTTGGACGACCCATTGCCCAAAATATTGATCCTGGTCATACTTATCGCCATCAACGCCTTTTTCGCCGCGGCGGAGATCGCGGTCATCTCCCTGTCGGAGACCAAGCTCCGCAAGCAGGCCGAGGAGGGCGACAGGAAAGCGGACAGGCTGCTTAAGCTCATGCAGGCCCCGGACAGCTTCCTCTCCGCCATCCAGATCGCCATCACCCTGGCCGGGTTCCTGTCCTCCGCCATCGCGGCGGACTCCTTCTCCGACCCCCTGGTGGACTGGCTTGTGAACGATCTCCATGTCACCGCCGTTCCCCCCGGCGTCCTGAACGGCCTGATGGTGGTGCTCATCACCGTTGTGCTGTCCTATTTCAGCCTGGTGCTGGGCGAGCTGGTGCCCAAGCGCATTGCCATGAAAAAGACCGAAAAGGTGGCCCGGTTCGTGGTGGGCACGGTGTGCGCCGTGGCTGCGGTGTTCCGCCCGGTGATCTGGCTGCTCTCCAAGTCCACCAACGGCGTGCTGCGTCTGTTTGGCATCGACCCCGCCGCCGACCCGGAGGACGTCAGCGAGGACGAGATCATGATGATGGTGGACCTGGGCGAGGAGCGGGGCGCCATCGAGCCCACGGAAAAGGAGCTCATCGAGAACATCTTTGAGCTGAACGACACCACCGCCGAGGATGTGATGGTCC
This sequence comes from uncultured Oscillospiraceae bacterium, assembly GCA_947630785.1. Classification (GTDB taxonomy): domain Bacteria; phylum Bacillota; class Clostridia; order Oscillospirales; family Oscillospiraceae; genus Enterenecus. The sequence goes on from CANRIW010000020.1 coordinate 1,120, forward strand.
ACCGCACCGACATGGTGATGATCCAGGCGGACGACTCCACAGAGGAGATCCTGAACACCATCCGGGAGTCGGGCGTCACCCGGTTCCCGGTCTACGAGGAGGACGCCGACGATATCATCGGCATCCTCAACACCCGCGACTATCTGCTCAACGCCCAGGAGGAACAGCCCAAGGGCCTCCGGGACCTGCTCCGGCCCGCCTATTTTGTGCCGGAGTCGGTGCGGACCGACGCCCTGTTCCGGGATATGCAGAACAAAAAGGTCCACCTGGCCATCGTGGTGGACGAGTACGGCGGCACCTCCGGCCTGGTGACCATGGAGGACCTGCTGGAGGAGATCGTGGGCAACATCTACGATGAGTTCGACCCCCAGGAGGAAAAGGACATCGAGCAGCTGGAGGACAATCTCTGGAAGATCGCCGGCTCCTGCCAGCTGGACCAGGTGGCCGAGGCGCTGGACGTGGAGTTTCCCGAGGACGTGGAGTCCGACACCCTGGGCGGACTGGTGTTCGCCCAGCTCACCGCCATCCCCGAGGACGGCAGCCAGTTGGAGGTGGACGCCTGCGGGCTCCACATCAAGGTGCAGGAGCTGTCCGACCGCCGGGTGGAGTGGGCGCTGGTCTCCAAACTGGCCCCGCCGGAGCCTGAACCCGAGGAAAAATAAACCGCAATATGGAATGGGCTGCGGAGCCATACGGCTCCGCAGCCCTTGAACTTATACGGTCGTCACCGGTTGGTCTTGTAGCCGAACAGGACAGGCTTGACCTCCGGAGTGATGGCGGCAAAGGTGTACCCCTGATTCCGGAGCTGGCGGATCACCTCGGGCAGGGCCTGGACGGTGGTGGTGCGGGCGTTGCTGTCGTGCATGAGGACCACGCCGTACTGCTGGCCGCTGTATGCCATCACGTTGGCCAGGATGGTCTCCACCGGCAGGGGCTTGGCGGTGGCGTCCTGGGCGGACATGTTCCAGTCGTAGGGCACAAAGCCCCGGCGGAGCATCTCGGCGATGATGTCCTGCTCCACCCCGTAGTTATAGGCGTTGGTGCTGCCGCCGGGGAAACGGTACATGGTGGGGGTATAGCCCACCTGGTCCCGTATGATGGTGAACACCTTGTAGAAATCGTCCAGGAACGCCTCCACCGAGGCATAGCACGTCTTGTAGTTGTGGCTGTAGGAGTGCATGGCCAGGGTATGTCCCGCCGCCACGATGCGCTTGGCCCGGTCGATGTTGGTCTGGTTGCCGTCCAGATAGGCTCCCACCTCAAAGAAGGTGGCCTTGACCCCCTCCTGCTCCAGGATGGGCAGGATCTCGTCGGTACGGTTGGACGGGCCGTCGTCAAAGGTCAGGAAGATCACGTGATCCGGGACCTGAGAGGCGTCCAAAGGCTGCGGCGCGTAGAAATCGGGGTACAGGTCCTCGTAGGCCGGGTGCCCCGGAACAAAGGGATCGTCCTCCTGCAGTCTCCGCTGGAGCTCCCCGATGGTGTCATCGGCCTCGGCAAGGGAATCATTGGCCTCATCCAGTGCGCCGCTGACCTCCGCCAGCCGGCCCTCCAGCCCATCGATGGTCTGGGCGGCCTGAGCGCTGTCCGCCTCCGCCTGCCGCCGCAGATCCCTCTCCCGGCTGTTCTGCCAGGCCAGGAAGGCGGAAAGTCCCGCCAGACCGATGGCGACCACAAACAAAATCACTGCAGATGCAGACCTTACAGCCCCGCTCTTTCTCTCGCGCCTGCCCATGTTTCAAATCACTTTCCCATACAGTTTTGTCGAACGATGCCGGCTGTTTCAGTTTATCCCCGCGCCCCTCCCCTGTCAAGTTAAAAAACGGTATCAAATCCTGCAAAGATTTGTAATATCTGACAGGCCGGAGCCCGCATCCCTTTGCCTCAGGATCACAGCTTCTTCAGGTCCTGCATGACCCCGCTGATCATCATTTGCGGCACCCAGCCGGAGAGAAAATCGGCCAGCTGGGCCAGCGTAATGGTCCGGGCCGCCCCTTTCACCGGGTGTTTTGCCAGCATGGGCACCCGCTTCTGGAACACCGCCCGGCTCCTGGTGTCGTCCCACAGCTCGCCCAGGGTGATCTGATCGTTTTTCAGATTCATGTATATCGCCTCCTCAGGTCATCATATGCGCCTGCCGGCGCATAGTTCCCCCGCCGCGTGGGCATACTGACTGCGTTCGATAGCCATGATCAAGGAGGAAACGCCATGTTTGAACAGACCAATCCCAGCATCAAGTGCACCGTGAACAGCTGTGCCCACCACAAGGACCAGCGCTGCACTCTGAACGAGATCCAGGTGGGCTGCTGCCAGAACGAGGTGGGCCAGTGCAAGGAGACCGAGTGCGCCTCCTTCCGGCTGGGCGACCACGGCACCAGCTGCGGCGCGAAGTGACAGGGGCGCCGGAAACCGGGAGGGGTTTCCCTCCCGGTTTTTTATTGATAAAAACCGCAAAAAACAGGGCCGATTTGTGACGTTCTTTGTCTGACGGACAGAATTTCATCTTTTAGCGGTTTTATACATTGACATTTCGGTTCGAAAAGCATATGATAACCACAATATCCAAACGCGATGACCAGACGAGTAGCCCCCTCGCGCAAGCCCAGAGAGAAGGCGGACGGTGCGAGCCTTCGTGAACGGGGTGCGGCGAACGTCCTCTGCGAGCGGTCCGGCTGAAACAGCAGTAGGCCGGGACGGTCCCCGCCGTTAACGGAACGAGCGTCTCCCCCAAGGGCGGGAGGAATTTAGGTGGCACCGCGGAGCATGGCTTCGTCCTATGAACGGATGAAGACCGTGCTTTTTTCTATGTCAAGGAGGTTTCCCCAAATGTTGATGAAAGGCTCCCAGATCGTGATGGAGTGCCTGCTGGAGCAGGGCGTGGACACGGTGTTCGGCTACCCCGGCGGCACCATCCTGAACATCTACGACGAGTTCGAACTCCACGGCTACAAGGACAAGATCCACCACTACCTGACCAGCCACGAGCAGGGCGCGTCCCACGCGGCCGACGGCTACGCCCGCTCCACCGGCAAGGTAGGGGTGTGCTTCGCCACCTCCGGCCCCGGCGCCACCAACCTGGTCACCGGCATCGCCACCGCCTACTACGATTCCTCCCCCGTGGTGTTCATCACCTGCAACGTGTCGGAGAACCTGGTGGGCAAGGACTCCTTCCAGGAGGTGGACATCACCGGCATCACCATGCCCATCACCAAGAGCAACTACCTGGTGAAGGACGTGACCAAACTGGCCGACATCATCCGGGAGGCCTTCGCCGTGGCCCGGTCCGGCCGGCCCGGCCCGGTGCTGGTGGACATCGTCAAGAACGTCACCGCCGAGGAGGCGGAGTACACCTATCTGCCCGTGTCGGAGCACGCCAGCCACGGCCGTCTGGCCGAGATGCTCCGCCGCTCCAACCGTGATCTGGGCGATCCCGACCCGGACATGGGGGACATCGACAGGCTGCTGGAGTTCATCGGCCAGTCTGAGCGCCCCCTGGTACTGGTGGGCGGCGGCGTGATCCGCTCCAAGGGCGCGGTGCCCGAGTTCCGCAAGTTCATCGAGACGCTGGACGCTCCCGTAGCCTCCACTATCATGGGCGGCGGCGCCTGCCCCGGCAACCACCCCCTGTTCACCGGCATGGTGGGGATGCACGGGTCCCACGCCTCCAACATGGCTACCAGCTCCTGCGACCTGCTCATCGCCATCGGCTGCCGCTTCTCTGACCGGGTGGCCACCGATCCCCCCTCCTTCGCCAAGAACGCGAAGATCGTCCAAATCGACATCGACCGGGCGGAGATCGACAAGAACGTACAGACCTATCACCACATCATCGGCGACGCCCGCCGGGTGCTGGAGCTGCTGAATGAGCGCCTGCCAAAACACAACTACAAGAGCTGGAAGGAGTGGGTGTTCTCCCAGCGGGAGGTGCCCCTCAAAAAGGACAATATTCTTCATCCCCACGAGATCCTGGAGACCGTTTCCGCCCTCACCGACAACGACGCCATCATCGCCACCGACGTGGGCCAGCACCAGATGTGGTCCTGCCAGTATTACCACTTTACCCGGCCCGGCCAGCTGCTCACCAGCGGCGGCTTCGGCACCATGGGCTTCGGCCTGGGGGCCGCCATGGGCGCGAAGGTGGGCAACCCCGATAAAGTCGTGGTCCACTGCACCGGAGATGGCTGCTTCCGCATGAACTGCCACGAGCTGGCCACCGTGGAGCACTACCACCTGCCCATCATCACCATCATCTTCGACAACCGCACCCTGGGCATGGTCCGCCAGTGGCAGAATCTGATCTACGGCAAGCGGTTCTCCCAGACCACTCTGGACCGGGGCCCCGATTTTGTCAAACTGGCCGAGGCATACGGCCTCAAGGGCTTCCGGGCCTCCAACCAGGCGGAGTTCGAGGATGCCTTCAAACAGGCCCTGGCCGCCGGCTGCGGCTGCGTTATCGACTGCGCCATTGACATCGACGCCATGGTCCACCCCATGGTCAGCGGCGGCACCCCCGTCACCGAATTCATCCTGCATTAAAGGAGGGACACCATGAATACCGTGAAGCAGCGCCACACCCTGTCTGTTCTGGTGGAGAACGCCGCCGGCGTCCTCAGCCAGGTGTCCCGTCTGTTCTCCCGAAAGGGCTACAACATCGAGTCCCTGGCGGTGGGCACCACCGATGACCCCCAGGTCTCCCGCATCACCATCGAGCTTCTGTGCGGAGAAAACCAGATCGATCAGATCACCAATCAACTGCGCAAGCTGATCCCCGTGTACTCCGTCCGCCTGCTGCCCCCCGCCTCCTCCATCCGGCGGGAGCTGGTGCTCATCAAGGTCCGGGCCGAGGGGCGCGACACCCGCAACGAGGTCATCCAGATCGCCAACATCTTCCGGGCCTCCATCATCGACGTCTCCCCCCACAGCCTGACCCTGGCCGTCATCGGCCAGGAGTCCAAGGACGACGCTCTGGAGAGCCTGCTCCAGGAGTTCGGCATCCTGGAGCTGGTCCGCACCGGCATGGTGGCCCTGGAGCGCGGCGAGTCCACCATCAACGACAACGCGGACAACAAGGAGCGGGGCGAGTACAACCTCGGCAAAAACATCCTCTAATTTCGTCAGCACTACCCAATTCACATACAAACCAGACTACTTTTGATAAGGAGTGTTTCATCATGGCAAAAATGTACTATGAGAAGGACTGCGACCTGCACTACCTGGACGGCAAGAAGATCGCCATCATCGGCTACGGCTCCCAGGGCCACGCCCACGCCCTGAACCTGAAGGACAGCGGCTGCGACGTGTGCGTAGGCCTGCGCAAGGGCTCCAAGAACTGGGCGGTCGCCGAGGGCGCCGGTCTCACTGTCAAGACCATCGAGGAGGCCGCCGACTGGGCCGACATCGTGATGATCCTCATCAACGACGAGGTCCAGGCCGATGTGTACAAGAAGTCCATCGCCCCCTACATGACCGAGGGCAAGGCCCTGGCCTTTGCCCACGGCTTCAACATCCGCTACGGCCAGATCGTCCCCCCCGCCGGCGTGGACGTGTTCATGGCCGCCCCCAAGGGTCCCGGCCACACCGTGCGCTCCACCTACGTCAACGGCAAGGGCGTGCCCTGCCTCGTCGCCGTTGAGCAGGACGCCACCGGCCGCGCCTATCAGATCGCCCTGGCCTACATCGCGGGCATCGGCGGCGCCCGTGCCGGCGTGATGGAGACCACCTTCCACGACGAGACCGAGACCGACCTGTTCGGCGAGCAGGCCGTGCTGTGCGGCGGCGTGGTTGAGCTGATGAAGTGCGGCTTCGAGACCCTCGTCGAGGCCGGCTACGAGCCCGAGAACGCCTATTTCGAGTGCATCCACGAGATGAAGCTGATCATCGACCTGATCAACAAGGGCGGCGTGGCGGCCATGAACTACTCCATCTCCGACACCGCCGAGTTCGGCGAGTACGTCTCCGGCCCCAAGGTCCTGCCCTATGAGGAGACCAAGGCCCGCATGAAGGCCGTGCTGAACGACATCCAGGACGGCACCTTCGCCGGCCGCTGGATCGCCGAGAACAAGAGCATGGGCCGCACCTTCTTCAACTCCAAGCGGGCCGCGCTTGCCAAGCACCAGATGGAGATCGTGGGCGCCGAGCTGCGCAAGAACATGATCTGGGGCGGCGACACCGACCTGGACACCGCGTCCAACTGACTCTCTCCCACAGATACGGCAAGGCCCCCGGCGAGGTTCGCCGGGGGCCTTTTACAATTCATATCGCGTTCGTCTCAGCGGGCGGAGCCGGCGCTTGTCGATCCGCTCCGTGGAAGGTCCGGTTTTCGCCGGGGCGGGGACGCCGGCCGGTTCAGCTGACCGAGATATACTCGCCCATGATATAGCCGGGAGACGCCGCGCCGCCGGAGCCGGCATAGGTGATCTCATACCAGCCGTCGCCGGCGTAGGAGACGACAGTGACGGCGTCCCCGTCGCGGAGGCTGGCCACCGGGTCGTAAGAGGTGCCGGGGCCGGAGCGGACCCGCAGGCCGCCGCTGGCGCCGGTGATCACACCCCTGGTGCCCGCGGGGATCTCACCGGAGGGGGCAGTGGTGGGCTGCGTGGTGGGCGCAGCTCCGCCGGGGCCGGCGCAGTTGACCGTGCAGTCCAGGTCGATGCCGCCGGCGGAGATGGTGATGGTCACCGACCGGGTGGTGCCGGCCTCGGTGTTCAGATTGGTCACCAGGCCGTTCTGATCCACAGCCGCGTACCGCTCGTCGCTGGAGGTATAGGTCACCTCTCCGCTCCAGTCGGCGGGCTCAAAGACAGGCTCGAACTGATAGGTGCCGCCGGCGGCCAGGTCTATCCTGCCGTTCCCCTCCACGCTGATGTTAAACAGCTCGGCGGGGGCGCCGCTGGGCTCTATCCCTCCGGAGGGCTCCACCTGCTCGCTGGGCTGAATCTGCTCGCTGGGCTCCACCTGTCCGCTGGGCTGGACCTGCCCGCTGGGCTCCACCTGCTGGCTGCCCGTGGGGGCGCTGGTCTGGGGATTGGGACTCTTGTGGAGCTGGGGGTAGATGATGGTGAACAGGATCACCATGGCGGCGATGATGATGATCAGCGAGCACAGGAAGGTGATCACCCTGGGCCAGTTGATCTCCACCGGAGCCGGGGCGGAGCGTCCGTTCCGCCCCGCGCCGCTCCCGCCCGCCAGGCGCTTGCCGCCCTTGGCGGGACGGTAATCGTCATCAAACCCGTCGTCTTCGTCGAACAGGTCCTGTCCGTCGAACACATAGCCGTCGTCATCATCCTCCTGCCGGCTGGGCCGCTGGGGGGCGGAGCGGACGGGCTCCCGGCGGACGGGACGATAGCTTTTCTCCGAAGAGGCGTCGTCCCCGATCTCCTCCACACGGGAGACGACACGGGTCTGCTCCGGGTCGTCCTCAGAAGGCGCGGGCCGGGAAGCACGGGGCGCCTGAGAGACGCGAGGGTCGTTCCGCGCCCCGCAGAAGGGGCATTTTCTGTATGTGGGGCTATAATCCTCGCCGCATTGGGCGCAGCGGATCAGCTTTTCCTGTGAGGGTCTCATCGCCATCCGTATCTCCTCCTGTCTGAAAATGGCTGAGCATCAAAATACTTTTTTATACTACACGGTTTGCGCTTATTTGTCAACCTCCCATAGAGTTATGTCTACTTTCCTTTTTCCGCTTGCGGGACGCCGCCCGCCGGAGTATAATAGTTCCATCAGATATAAAGGAGCGTGTCCGCCATGTCTCAGCCCATGACCCCCGCCGCCGTCCACAAGCAGTATGACGAGGGGATGACCGCCTTTCGCCGCCAGCTGTCCGACGGCGGCGCCCGCATCGCCTTCGCCCGGGAGTCGGACGCCTTTATGCGGGAGTGCGCCTGCGGGGTGTGGCGGGCGGACCAGGCCGGCGTCACCCCTCTCCACGTGGAATATTACAACGCCATCTACACCAAGGGCAGCCCGGTGCCCACCGCCCTCTACTGGGAGCTGGGCTCCGCCGTCCAGGACTACCCCGGCTTCGTGCTGCCGAACTTCTTCCGCCGTCTGGTGCAGGCCGATTTGGAAAACGGCACCAGGAGCAGCCGCCGGTTCGTGGACACCTTTACCCTGATGCTGCTGCTGTTCGCCGCGGTGGACGGCAAAGTCAGCGAGGCGGAGGCGGGGTTCGTCAACCGCTGTGCCGACTCCCTGTCCCGCTACTGTGACAAAGCCGGCGTGGGCGGCGGCAAGACCCCTCTGGACGTGAACGACTTCGTGGCCCGCAGGACCGACGGGGAGCCCATCCCCACCGGACGCCCGGAGGATGAGGCGCCTGCGGCCTCCCCTGCCCCCGCCCCGGCGGCGGAGGCCGCCAAACAGGAGGCCCCCGCCCAGCCCGAGGAGACCCAGGAGGAGCTGCTGGCCCAGCTGGACGAGCTGTGCGGTCTGGACAAGGTCAAGGAGGACGTGAAGGGCCTCATCAACCTGGTGAAGGTGCGAAAGCTCCGGCAGGAGCACGGCCTCCCCGTGCCGCCCATGTCCCTCCACCTGGTGTTCATGGGCAACCCCGGCACCGGCAAGACCACCGTGGCCCGGCTGCTGGCCAAGCTGTACCACGCCATCGGTGTGCTGTCCAAGGGCCAGCTCGTTGAGGTGGACCGCTCCGGCCTGGTGGCCGGCTTCGTGGGCCAGACCGCCCTCAAGACCCAGGAGGCGGTGAACAAGGCCCTGGGCGGCGTGCTGTTCATCGACGAGGCGTACGCCCTGGCCAACCAGGAGAACGCCAATGACTTCGGCCGGGAGGCCATCGAGGTCATCCTGAAAGCCATGGAGGACCACCGGGACGACCTGATCGTCATCGTGGCGGGCTACACCGAGCTGATGGGGAACTTCATCAACTCCAACCCCGGCCTGGAGAGCCGGTTCAACAAATACTTCTACTTTGAGGACTACGACGGGCCCCAGCTGGCGGAGATCTTCCGCTCCATGTGCAAAAAGAACGGCTACACCCTGGACGAGACCACCGACAAGGCCGCGGCGGAGGCATTCCAGGTGATGTACGACCGCCGGGACGAGAACTTCGGCAACGCCCGGGACGTGCGCAACGTGTTCGAGAACGCCGTGGCCCGCCAGGCCAACCGGGTGGCGGCCATGGATGCCCCCACCAAGGAGGACCTGATGGCCTTCACCGTGGCCGATCTGGATCTGGAGGAGGAACCGGAAAAAGCCTGATGGTATTTCGCGAGAGGGCCGCCGCGGCGTATCGAAGGACCGCCGTCCGCCGCCCGCGGATGCCTGCGCAGGCTCTGACAAAAAAATGAAGGACAAGATAACTGACAACAACAGCGACGCCGTATCTCAGCTGGGCACGGCCCCGGTGGGACGGCTGCTGCTGAAGCTGGCGGGCCCGGCCGTGGTAGCCCAGCTGGTGAATCTGCTCTACAATATCGTGGACCGGGTCTATATCGGGCACATGCCCGAGGTGGGCAGGACAGCGCTGACCGGCGTAGGTCTCTGTTTCCCCGTTGTCACCCTCATCACCGCGTTCACCATGCTGGTCGCCCAGGGCGGCGCCCCCCGGGCAGCCATCGCCATGGGCGAAGGGGACTTTGACCGGGCGGAGGAGTTACTGGGGAACTGCTTTTCCTGCCTGATCGTCCTGGCGGCCGCGCTGACCGCGGCCTTCTGGATCTGGGGCGAGCCGCTGCTCTGGCTGTTTGGCTGCAGCGAGGACACCATCCTTTACGCCCTGCCCTATATGCGCATCTACTCCAGCGGCTCCGTCTTCGTCATGATCGCCCTCGGGATGAATCTCTTTATCAGCACCCAAGGCTTCACCCGGTTCAGTATGCGCTCGGTGCTGATCGGCGCGGTCTGCAATATCATCCTGGACCCCATTTTCATCTATCTCCTGAAGCTGGGCGTATCGGGCGCCGCGCTGGCCACCGTGATCTCCCAGGCCGTCTCCGGCATCTGGGTGCTCCATTTCCTGCTGGGAAACCGGACCCGGCTCCGGCTACGGCGGAAATACCTTCTCCCCCGGCCCGCCGTGATGCTGCCGGCGCTGGCGCTGGGGCTGGCACCGTTCATCATGCAGTCCACCGAGGCGCTGCTGAACATCTGCTTCAACAGCTCCCTGCACCGCTACGGGGGCGATTCCGCCGTGGGCGCCATGACGGTGGCCAGCACGGTGATGCAGATGGTGTGGATCCCCACTCAGGGCATAGGCCAGGGCGCCCAGCCCATCATCAGCTACAACTACGGCGCGAAAAATCCCCGGCGGGTGCGGGAGACCTTCCGGGCCCTGCTGCGGATCAGCATGGTGGTGATGCTGACCTTCTGGCTGCTGGTCCAGCTGTTCCCGTCCCTTTTTGTGAGCATCTTCAACAGCGAGCCTGAGCTGATGGACATCGCCGTGTGGACGCTTCGGGTATACACCGCGGCGCTGGGACTCTTCGGCATCCAGATGTCCGTCCAGCAGACGTTCATGTCCATCGGAAAGGCCAGGGCTTCGCTCTTTATCGCGTGCCTTCGCAAAGTGATCCTGCTGATCCCTCTGATCTTCATTCTGCCCGGCTTTTTTGAGAACAAGGTATTCGCCGTGTTTCTGGCGGAGCCGGTCAGCGACGTCATCTCAGTCACGGCGTCGGCCATCGTGTTCGCGCTCGTCTTTCGACCGGCGATGGCCAGGCTGGAACAGGAGCCGCGGCACGCGGACCCGCAATGAGGGTATGAGCGCCGCTCAGCCGGCGGAAACCTTTCAGGAGAAAAGAGAGAGCGGGCATCTCTGCCCGCTCTCTCCTTTGTTCATCGATCCTGACGCTCCGCCATCTCCACGGCGGAGGCAGTCACGTCGGTGATGCCCTCCCCCTGGTTGGGGTGGGCGGAGGAATATACATTGTCGATGCCGAACACGATCACCAGCACGGCGCAGATCACGCCGGCCACCGCCGGTCTGATCTTCCGGAAGAGCTCGTCCAGCAGGGGGCCGATCAGATAGACCACCGCCACCCCCGCGATGCCGAAGGTCAGCAGCCCCTCGGCGCAGATGCGGCCGTTGATGTTCAAAAAGTAGCCGGAGTAGTCCCACCATTTCATGCCGCCGTGGGTCATCTCCAGATACCAGCCGGTGAAATACTCTACGCAGCCGGACAGCACGACGGCCAGGATGAACTCCAAAGCGGGCTTTTTGCGGAACCGGGCCAGCAGCACCAGGATGATGGTGGCGCCGGTGCCGTAAATGGGCAGCCAGGGCCCGTGGAGCACCCCCCGGTTGATGAACACCCCGCCCTGGACGAAGCCGATGGAGACCTCCCACAGCCAGCCGAACACGGCAAAGACGAAATACATCAGGATCAGCGAGTATATGGAATAGTGCCGCAGATAGTTGGACCGCTCCGACCTGGGGGCCCTCTCCTTTTCAGGCGCCGGGAACAGCCGCACGGGGTAGGACTTCCAGGACAGGATATCCTCATACTCGGCCACCCGCTGGCGGACGGAGGACTTCTCGTCGTACTCCTCCTCCTGCTTCACCGAGTAGAAGGAGACGCCGAAGTTGACCGCCATGAAGTGCCGGAAGCCCCTGTCCCGGGAGATGAAATCGTCCTGGTCGGCGGAGCGGAGGGCCTCGATGTCGGCATAGGCCCGGTCCAGCGTCTCCTGGGGGGCATGGTCGAACAGGTATGCGTCATTGAGGATGTCCGCCCCCTCCATGCCGTCCGCGATGGCCTGCCTGCGGAGCCTTGCGTAATATCCGGCAAAGAAGGCCGCCTTGTAGGGGGCCACGTAGAACAGCTCAAGCAGGCCCATGGTGAGCCAGGACAGGATATCCCACCCCAGGAAGGTCAGGCTCCACACAAAGCACTCCCACTTGTGGCCTTTCATCATCCTGCGGGACAGGGTGATGGCCTCCAGGGGCTTGACGAAAGGGTTCTCCGCCGCGATATAGGGCACCAGATAGTAGGAGTAGTGCTTGACCACGGCCCCCACCACGGTGAGGCTCCACAACAGATGGAGCACCGTGGTGACGAGCATGGTCCAGGCGGTCCTGAGCCAGCGGCGGCGGCGCAGCAGGAACCCGAACCGGTCGAAGGGGGTGTTCTCATACTCCTGGCACTCCATGGCGACGCGCCGCAGGGCCACGATATAGTTCTGCTGCACAAACATCCACACCAGGAAGGTGAATACCAGGGCCAGACCGATGAATATCATCACCGTGACCTGGCTCGACTTCATGACCGAGTGGATGGCCACGATAATGGTAGCCAGGAATTTGCCGGACGCCGCCCCGTTGACGATGGAGGCAAGCACCCCCCGGCTCTCGCCGAACACAGCGGAGAGCGGGCCGTCTGACTGTTCCGGCGCGTCCTGCCCCTCAGACGCCCGGCCAAAGATATCCAGCAGCGCGGAGTACAGGTCGATCTCGCCGTTCACGGCGTCTCCTACCGCGGAGGCGATATCGCCCTCCTCTGTCTCCGTCGCATGGTTCAGAGAGCTCATGGTCACCAGGGACAGGCTTCCGGTGAACTCCACGCCCAGCAGGGCCGCCACGAGACAGGCTACCACCAGCAGCAGATAGTTCCGTTTCACCACGCCCCTGGCGTGTTTTTTCAGCGCCTTTCGCTCCATCAGAGCGCCTCCTTTCCGCGGGGATCCCTCACAAACGATATCTGAACGATTTATTATACCGCTTCATCAGAGAAAACGCAAGACCGGCACTCAGATCGCCCGCTCCATGATCCACACCGGCCGGGACCCCTCCCCCGGCAGGGTATCCTGCCGCAGGTCGGTGAAGCCCATAGCCGTCCAGAAGGCGTGGCCCCCCTCGTTTTCCGTCAGGCAGGCCAGCCGCACCCGGTCGAACCCGGCCTCCTTCGCCGCCGCCAGCAGGGCGCCGACCACGGCTCTCCCGTTCCCCTGCCGCCGGAGGGCGGGCTCTATCACCAGCAGCCCGATATACAGCGTCCTGGGCCGGGGCCAGCCCTCCACCAGGTCCAGCACGGCCCGGGGCGCGCCCTCCCGCCACAGGGCCAGGAAATGCTTTTGGGAGGGAGCGCATTTGGGGGGCAGCTCGGCCATGTCCCGCCGCAGGCTGTCCGCCGAGACCGTCCCGCCCCCCAAGGCGAAGAAATCGGCGCACCGCACCTCCAGGGCCAGCACAGCCTCAAAGTCCTCCTCCGTCACGGGCCGGACCTCCCACCCGTCCAGCCGGGCGGCCAGGCCCTCGGCCACGGGCACGTCGGGCAGGGGGCCTTTGGTCCCTACGCACCGGTTGATGGGCGTGCCCATGGCGTGGAATTTCTCCTCGTAGTCGGTCATAATGCCCTGTACCCCGCCGGCGTGGAGGTCCCGGGTCACCTCGGACAGGGCGAACCCCGCCTTGGGGAACTGGAACAGGGACCACTCGAACAGAGCCCGGTTGTCGGTCTTGAAGTGGATCTCTCCCCCGTCCCGCAGCACCTCCCGGTAGCCCCGGAGGAAGTTCTGGTGGGTGAGCCGCCGGGGGGCGTGCTTCACCGAGGGCCAGGGGTCGCAGAAGTTGATGTAGATCAGGTCCACCTCGTCGGGGGCAAAGCAGTCGGACAGGGCCGCCGCGTCCCCGTCGATGAAAAACACGTTGGTGAGCCCCGCCTCCCGGCACCGCTCCATGGCGATGACCATGGCGTCGGGCACCCGCTCCACCGCCACATACAGGTCCTCGGGATGGGCGGCGGCGGTCTCCGCCGTGAACCGGCCCTTGCCGCAGCCCAGCTCCAGCCGGAGCATCCGGGCATCCGGCTTCAGCTCCCGCCAGCGGCCCCGCATGGCGGCGGGGTCCCTCACCCAGAGGGCGGCGCAGCCCTCCATCCGGGGGAGCAGATTCTTCTTTTTTCGCATACGCATCGGCGCGTCACCTCTTTGGACGGATAACACCAAATAAGTTACCATAGCGGCGGAAAAAGGTCAAGAAAAACCGGCGATTGACAACCCAGCCCCCATCCGTTAAAATAATGAAGAAGGCGGCGTTTTTTCGCCGCAAGACCACGAAAAGAGGGGTTTCCATGGCAAAAGAGGAAAAGGAGCACAGGTCTCATCTGAGCTTCAGGATCAAGGTGGTCCTGGCCGTCGTCATCGTGATCGCGGTACTGGTCATCGGCCTGCTCATCGGCCTGGGGTTCGGCAAAGAATCTGAGCCCGTCATCACCGCCGAGCTCATCGGCCAGCAGCTCACCTCTGTCCAGGAGCTGGTCAGCGTGGATTACCACTACACCAATATGGGCAAGTATGAAAACAAGCTGGACTTCTACGGCTGGCCCGTCCCCTTCACCAGTAAGAGCTTTATCGTCTCTTACGACGGGACCATCAAGGCCGGGGTGGATCTGAGCCAGGCAAAGGTGGAAGTGAACGACCTGACAAAGGCGGTCACCGTCACCCTGCCGGAGAGCAGGATCATCTCTCATGAGATCCCCGAGGACACCATCGAGGTCTTCGACGAGAACGACAACCTCTTCAACCACATCACTATCGACGACTACACCGGCTTCACAAGGGACCAGAAGGCCGCCGTAGAGCAGAAGGCCATCGACAACGGCCTGCTCACCGCCGCGGCAGAACGGGCTAAAGACGCGGTAAAGGCCCTGCTGGACCTCATGCCGGAGATGGATAAGTACACCCTGACAGTAAAATAAAAACGGCATGACAGAGGCCGGGAGCATAGCTCCCGGCCTCTTTTTTCCGGCGGTCCTACGCCTTGAGCAATCCGTACCGCTCCTTCAGGCTCAGGGCGCGCAGCACGCTCTCATCCAGCCGCTCCATGGAGACGGTCCCGTCCCTGACCGCGGCCTTTACCGCTTCGAACGCCTCGCCCAGATCCTCCGGCATCAGCAGGATGTCCGCTCCCGCCTGTACCGCCAGCACCGCGCTCTCCGCGGAAGTATAGTTCTGCGCGATGGCTCCCATCCCCAGCGCGTCGGTGATCACCACGCCGTCATATCCCAGCTCGCCCCGCAGCCTGTCCGTCAGCATCTGACGCGACAGCGAGGCCGGCAGGCCGTCCCCCGTCACGTTGGGCAGAGTGATGTGGGCCGCCATCACCATATCCGTTTTTTTCAGCGCGGCCTCGAACGGGATCAGCTCGCAGGCTTTCAGTTCCTCCCAGGTCTTGGTCACCGAAACGTACCCCGTATGGGTGTCCCCCACCGTATCCCCATGTCCGGGAAAGTGCTTGAGGGTCCCCATCACCCCGGCGGCATGAAGCCCGTCCAGGGCGGCGGGTACCATCTTCGCCACCAGCGCTGGATCGCTGCCGAAGGCCCGGTTGCCGATGACCACGTTTTTCGGGTTGGTGTTCACGTCCGCCACCGGGGCGAAATCCAGGTTAAATCCATATTCCGCCAGATAGCCGCCGATGGTCCGTCCGGCGTTATAGGCGTTCCGGGGGTCGCCGGTCGCCCCCACATTGCCCATGGGCCCTACCTTGGGCACGTCAAAACCTTTGGAATTGCCCAGCCGGGCCACGGAGCCGCCCTCCTCGTCCACCCCCATGAACAGAGGCAGCGCGGAGGCCCCCTGCAGATCGGCCGTCAGCTTTCGCAGCTGGGCGGGGGTGGACAGATTGGCGGCGAACAGGATGATCCCGCCCACGGGATAACAGGCCAGCCCCGCCCGCATTTGGGCGGTCAGCTCCGTCCGGCTGTACCCCGCCCGGTCCGCCCTGTCAGGGCGGACTTTCCACAGCTCCTCCGGCGTCACGATGAACAGCTGGCCCACCTTCTCATCCAGCGTCAGCTCCGCCAGCCGCCGCTCCGCCGCGGTCCGCTCCGGTCCCAGCGCGTCCGCCATACGGCAGTACACAGTGGCCGCCTGGCTCCGGTCCATGGGGCTGTCTCCCGCGAAGACATTGGCGTCCGTCCCCTTGATGATCCCAAGGCAGTAACAGATCAGCACCGCCTCCCGGAACCGCGCCGGGATCCGGTCCAGGTCGCCGACCCGGGCCTCCGCCGCCCGCAGCCTGGCCTCGTCCGGCATGGCCGCGCCCTGCTCCCGCATGGTATTGACGATCATCACCGCCATCTGATACCGGGTGGCCGTCCCGGTGATCTCCACGGAGCCGATCCCATCATAGATACCGAGTTCCTCCAGCACTTCCTGCTGGCGGTTGTACCAGTTGCGCTCTTCCCTGCCGGCGGTCTCTTCCCCGTAGAATGCGCGGGCCAGGATCACGGTCCACTCAGCCAGCGTGATAGCCTTATCCGGGGAAAAGCGCCTGTCTCCGGTCTGAGGATCGTAGTATGTGCCCGTCACGACGCCCTCGTTGTAGGCGCGGACCACATACCGGTATGCCCAGTGGGATGCGGGCACGTCGGAAAAGGGGCCGGCGCCGGCGGCGCGGGCGGGAAGGGCGGCGGCGCCCAGACACAGGAGCAGCGCCAGAGACAGCGCGGTCAGTTTTTTCATAATGATCCCCCTCTGCGGGAGCCCGAACCGGTCTCGCGGTCCCGCGTCATCTTCCCTCTGATTATACCAGCCGACAGCTTATTTTTCAATCCCTCTCCAACGCTCTCCCCTTGCCGCCGGACTGCGTTCCCATTGCACAAAAAAATCTCCAAAACTTTTTTGCAATTTTACAAACTTTCTCTTGCAAAATCCGCTCTGCCGATGTAGAATACGTTAGCACTTGACTCTATCACTTTCAATGAGGAAAGGATTTGACAAAGATGTCTATTCAAAACAAGTATCTGCTGTCTGTGCTGGACGGGCTGAAGGCCCGCAACGCCAACGAGCCCGAGTTCCTCCAGGCCGTCACCGAGGTGCTGGAGTCCCTGGAGCCCGTCATCGACGCCGATCCCCGCTACGAGGCCCAGAACATCATCGGCCGCATGGTGGAGCCTGAGCGTGTGGTCATGTTCCGGGTCCCCTGGGTGGACGATACCGGCAAGGTCCAGGTGAACCGGGGCTACCGGGTCCAGTTCAACTCCGCCATCGGCCCCTACAAGGGCGGCCTGCGGCTGCACCCCACCGTCAACCTGTCCGTCATCAAGTTTCTGGGCTTTGAGCAGGTGTTCAAGAACAGCCTGACCACCCTGCCCATGGGCGGCGGCAAGGGCGGCTCCGACTTTGACCCCAAGGGCAAGTCCGACGCCGAGATCATGCGCTTCTGCCAGTCCTTCATGACCGAGCTGTGCCGCCACATCGGCCCCGACACCGATGTGCCCGCCGGCGACATCGGCGTGGGCGGCCGGGAGATCGGCTTCCTGTTCGGCCAGTACAAGCGCATCCGCAACGAGTGGTCCGGCGTGCTCACCGGCAAGGGCCTCACCTACGGCGGCTCCCTGGCCCGCACCGAGGCCACCGGCTACGGCCTGTGCTACTTCACCAACGCCTATCTGGCCGCCAACGGCCAGTCCTTCCAGGGCAAGAAGGTGGTCGTGTCCGGCTCCGGCAACGTGGCCATCTACGCCAACCAGAAGGCCACCCAACTGGGTGCCAAGGTCATCGCCATGTCCGACTCCAACGGCTACATCGTGGACGAGAACGGCATCGACTACAAGGTGATCCAGGTCATCAAGGAGCAGAAGCGGGACCGCATCAAGACCTATCTGAACTACGTCCCCACCGCCAAGTATGTTGAAGGCTGCAAGGGCATCTGGACCGTCCCCTGCGACATCGCCCTGCCCTGCGCCACCCAGAACGAGATCGACGGCGAGTCCGCCAAGGCCCTCATCGCCAACGGCGTCATCGGCGTGTTCGAGGGCGCCAATATGCCCTCCACCCCCGAGGCCATCAGCGCCTACCTTGAGGCGGGCATCATGTACGGCCCCGCCAAGGCCGCCAACGCCGGCGGCGTGGCCACCTCCGGCCTGGAGATGAGCCAGAACTCCGAGCGCCTGAGCTGGACCTTCGACGAGGTGGACGCCAAACTGAAGGGCATCATGGAGGGCATCTACGCCGCCTGCGCCTCCGCCGCCGAGAAGTACGGCATGAAGGGCAACATCATGGCGGGCGCCAACATCGCCGGCTTCCTGAAGGTCGCCGAGGCCATGCTGGCCCAGGGGGTTTGCTGAGAAACTCCCCATACAACCGCATATCCTCAAACTCCCCCGCCGGCGGCGGGGGAGTTTTTTTCGCAAAAATGTAAAACACCCTTGACATCAGATGTAAAGCATGCTATACTTCAAACGTAAAGCGAGCTTTACCTTTCGAAAGGAGGGGTCCCATGGAAAATCGCATCGCCGCCCTGCGGAAGGAGCGGCGCATCTCCCAGGCGGAACTGGCAGACGCGGTGGACGTGACCCGACAGACCATCATCTCCCTGGAGAGCGGGCGGTACAACGCCTCCCTCCTGCTGGCCCACCGCATCGCGGCCTACTTCGGCCTGACCATCGAGGACGTATTTCTGTTTGAGGAGGAGCGCACATGAAGAAGAAAACGATTTTTGCCGCGCTGGGCCTGGTCCTGGCCCTGGGGCTCTGGCTGGCCGCGCTTTTTCTGGACGGACGGATTCCCGACGGCGTGGGCGGAGCCTTGTTCGGCCTGGGGGGAGCGCTGCTGGGCGTCTGCGGCACCGCCCTGATCGGCGACCGTATCGAGAGCCGCATGACCCCGGAGGAGCGCCGGGAACTGGAGCGGGGCGAGCGGGATGAGCGCAACGCCGCCATCCGGGACAGGGCCGCCCTGAAAAGCTGGTACTGGACCCTGTACCTCCTGTGGGGGCTGTTCTTCTTGACCCTGGTCCTGGAACGCGGTCCCTTTTTCGCCCTTATCACCATCACCATCGTCCTGCACTGCGTATTCTACCTGATCAATCTGGGCCTCGTGGCCCGTGAGATGTGAGGAGGAAAGACCATGCTGAGCAAAATGATGTCCGGCGGGGCGGACTACGACAAATCCCTGCGCCTCCGCCTATGGATAGGCGCCGCCCTTCTGCTGATCGGGCTGGTTGGCTTCGCCTGCTGGTTCCTGGTGGTCCCCGGCAGCGCTCTGGACGACCACGCCCGGGGCTTTTACCTGGGGGCGGCCACCGGCGTCACCCTCGGAGCGGTGATCCTGCTGGCCCGCACCGGCTGGCTGCTGACCCACCCCGATGCCCGCAAAAAGGCCCAGATCGAGGACACCGACGAGCGGGAGCTCCACATCACCCACACCGCCGCTCAGTTCGCCGGGCTGTTCACCTTTTTCGTAACCGTGGCGCTGCTGTTCTGTGCGGTGGCCGCGCCCCTTCCCGCCTTCAAGGTCCTGTTCGGCCTGATGCTGTGTTACGGCTTTTCCTTCGGGGCCGCGCGGATGTATCTGTCCAAAAAGCTGTGAGCGTCCGGTATCTGACGCTGGCCGTCACGCCCGACCTGGCCGGCCGGGAGGTGGACTTTCTCCTCCGCAAAAGGCTGGGCCTGTCCGGCACGGTGCTCCGCCGGGTGAAGTGGCTGGAGGACGGCATCACCCTGGACGGGGCGCGGGTCACCGTCCGGGCAAAAGTTCAGGAGGGCCAGGCCCTCTCCGTCCGGCTCACCGTGCCGGAGCGCACCTCCGGAGTGATCCCCGCTGAGGGGCCCTTGGACATCGTGTATGAGGACGGCGACGTCGTGGTCGTGGACAAGCGCCCCGGCGTGCTGGTCCACCCCGGCCACGGCCACTTCAACGACACCCTGGGCAATTTCCTGCTCTGGCACTACGACCAGACCGGGGACGAATCCGACTTCCACCCGGTCCACCGGCTGGACAAGGGGACCTCCGGGCTGCTGGTGGTGGCCAAGCACCCCCACGCCCAGGAGCGGCTGAAAAACCAGCTCCACACCGGGGATTTCCGCCGGGTCTACCTGGCGGTATGCGACGGCTGCCCGGAGCCGCCCGCCGCCGTCATCGACGCCCCCATCGGCATGGCGGAGGGCTCTCTGGTGGCCCGGACCGTCCGGCCCGACGGTCTCCCCGCCCGGACCCGGTACAAAGTGCTGGACAGCGGCCCCCGCTCCCTGGTGGAGCTGGAGCTGGACACCGGCCGCACCCACCAGATCAGGGTCCACATGGCATACCTCGGCTGCCCGCTGACAGGAGACTTCCTCTACGGCAGAGAGGACAAGTCCCTGATCGCCCGGCCCGCCCTCCACTCCTGCCGGCTGGAGCTGGCCCACCCCGTCACCGGGGCGCGGCTGGCCCTTGAGTCCCCCCTGCCCGAGGATATGCGCCGTCTTCTCCCCTGACCGCCGCCGGGGACCGGCGGCGGTTCTGTTTTGCCCCTCCCCCGCATAGGGTGGAGAGAGGTGAATCGCGAATGAAAAGAAACCGGACAACCCACCCCTTCCGGAGGGCCTTCCGCCGGGGGGCGGCGGTATTTCTGGCAGTCATGGCCCTGTGGCTGGTGTGGCTCACCGGCGACCCCGCCGCCGCCCTGGAGGAGCTGGCCGCCCTGGCCGGCGACGCGGAGGTGGCCACCTCCCTGCTGGCGGCGGAGCTGGGGACCCCCCGGTCGGAGGACGGCCTCTCCCGGCTGGACAGGCTGGTGCTGGCCCAATCCTCCCTGCTCAGCGGGACGCCGCCCTCCGCGCCGCCGTCTCCCTCCCCCTCTCCCGCGCCCACTGCGGAGCCCTCGCCCGCCCCCGCCGCGACCCCGGAGGTCAACGACGAGGACGACGACCCCATCCCGCCCCCCGTGACCTCCTCCACCCCGGACGGGGTCATCTCCAGAACGCTGAAGGCGGGCACATCCTCCCAGTACATCACGGTGGGGAACGTGTCCGTGTACAACCGTACCAGCTATAACGTGGACCTGGCCCCTTTCCTGGCCGACCTTCCGCGGCTCACCAAGGGCGCCGGCCCTCAGATCCTGATCTACCACTCCCACGCCACCGAGGCGTATCACCCGGACGGGGACGACGTCTACGAGCCCAGCGGCGACCACCGCACCCTGGACGTCAACTACAACATGGTCCGGGTGGGCCGGGAGATGACCCAGGTGTTCGAAGCGGCGGGCTTTGAGGTCATCCATGACGAGACCCTCTATGACTATCCCAGCTATAACGACGCCTACTACCGCTCCGCCGACGGGGTGGCCCAGTGGCTGGAGCAGTACCCCTCCCTGGCCCTCATCATCGACGTACACCGGGACGCCCTGGTGGCCAACGACGGCACCATCTACAAGACGGCGGTGGGCACCCTGGACAACTGCGCCCAGGTGATGATGGTCATGGGCACCGACAACAACGGCCAGCCCCACCCCAACTGGCGGGTGAATCTGTCTCTGGCCCTGGCCATCCAGAAGGGGCTCACCGACAAGTGGGCCACCCTGGCCCGGCCCCTGGTGCTGCGGCCCACCCGGTTCAACCAGCATATGTCCACTGGGATGCTCCTGGTGGAGGTCGGCACCCACGGCAACACCCTCCAGGAGGCCCTCACCGCCGCCCGGCTCTACGCCCGCACGGTGGTTGAGCTGTTCGACTGAGGGTATAAAAGAGCCGCCTGTCAGTGACAGGCGGCTCTCTTTCGCTCGATATGCGGTTACAGTTCCAGATCCCGATACAGGAAGGTGACGATGTGGCCCCGGGTGCAGATGGTGTCAGGCTCAAAGGTAGTGGAGGTCATGCCGTTGGTGATCTTCTTTCCCACCGCCCACGCGACGGCGGCGGCGCACTCCGAATTGGCGGGCACGTCGGTGAAGGTATTCCCACCGGAAACGGCGGGTTTGTTCGCCGCCCGCCACAGATAGGTCACCGCCTGGGCGCGGGTGCAGGGGGCGCTGGGATCAAACGTGGTCCCGGGGTTGGCCACGCCCGTCTCAGCCGCCCAGAGGGCGGCCTTGTAGTACCAGGCGCCGGGGTCCGTCACATCGGTAAAGGGACTCACCGCGGACTTGGGCTCAAGTTTTCCGTAGGCCCTCCAGATGAAGGTGATGATGTGGGCCTGGGTGCAGGTGGTGCCGGGCTCGAAGGTAGTGGAGGTCATGCCGTTGGTGATCTCTTTTTCCACCGCCCAGTTCACCGCGTCGGCGTACCAGGCGTCGGCGGGCACGTCGGTGAAGGCGGGGGTCTCGGGTTCGGCGGTGCCGGGGGCACTGTAGTGGATGGTGGCCTCATCCAGTTCTTTTGACCAATTCCAACTGTTATCCTTCAATTCCTGCCATTGACGCTCACTGCCGCCATAATACACATCGGTCAAGCTACGGCAATCCTGAAAGGCAAACCTCGATATTGAGGTAACGCTGGCCGGAATCGTGACTTCTTTCAAACTTCGGCAATCGTAAAAAGCTCCCTCCAAATCTGCCACTCCCTCTGGAATGACGATGCTTTCTAACCGCTGGCAATATGAAAAGGCATCCCCAACAATCGAAACCACACTTTGGGGTATCTCTACTTCTGTCAAATGTGTACAGTACGAAAATGCACCATACTCAATGCTTTTCAAAGTGGTTGGCAGACTTACGCTGGTCAGTTGGCCGCAGTCGTAAAATGTATATTCTTCAATGGTAGTGATCCCCTCTGGAATACGGACGCTTTTTAGTGCTTGACAAACACTGAATGCACGTTCTCCAATATCGGTCATTTTGCTTGGGAAATCTATTGTCGTCATGTTAAAGCAGCTTTCAAATGCGTATGCGCCGATACTATCCAAAGATTCCGGCAATGAGATTTTTTCTATATAAAAGCATTCGCAAAACGCATACTTTCCGATTTTGGTAATGCCCTCTGGCAGTGAAATATCCCTCACATATAAATTATCAAAGGCGTAATCGCCGACGCTTGTCACACCCGGAGCGATTTTAACCTTAAAGCCTCCTCCCCAAGTCCATTCATGGTTATAAAAAGCATCCGCATCTTTCCACGGTGCGATCCCCACGTCTCCTTTCTCTCCAGGCAGATAATTATACATATCACCAGTTCCCTCAATATAAAGGGTGTCGTCAACCAGCCGCCAGGTCAGATTGTCACCGCACTTCCCCGATGTGGGTGACGCCGCGAACACGGCGGGGACCATCGCCATCAGCATGACGGCGGTCAGGAGCAGTGAAAGGACACGTCTTTTCATTTGGATACCTCCCGATTTAAAATAGTGTACTTTTCCAAGCTGCTTTTTCAAGCGAGATTTGGCCTCAGAAAGTTCTTGATTTTTACACTTTTAACTGTTATACTAAATTTTGCAAAAGTCCCCTCTGGCTTTTGTTTAGCTACACATTTTCAAACGTTCTGCCCGGTTTCGACACCCATATTTACAAAAAAACCGACGTCTTTCGACGTCGGTTTTTTCGATCTGTTCGATTCTGCGCCGGCCTCAGTCCCGCATGAGCAGGTAGAGGACGGCCTTCTGGGCGTGGAGGCGGTTCTCGGCCTCCTCGAAGATCTCGTCGGCGTGGGCCTCGAAGACCTCGGCGGTGATCTCCTCCCCCTTGTGGGCGGGGAGGCAGTGCTGCACCATGCAGCCGGGGTGGGTGAGCTTCATCAGATCGGCGTCCACGCAGTAGCCGGCGAAGGCCTTTTTGCGGGCCTCCCGCTCCCCCTCCTGGCCCATGGAGGCCCACACGTCGGTGACGACCACATCGGCGTCCACCACCGCCTCCGCGGGAGTGCGGACCAGCGCGAACTTCGGCCCGGTGACGGACCTGGCGAAATCCAGCACCCGGGGGTCGGGGTCATAGCCCTCGGGACAGGCCACCGACACGTCCATCCCGCACTTGAGGCCGCCCACGATCAGGGAGTTGGCCATGTTGTTGCCGTCCCCGATGAAGGCCAGCTTCAGCCCCTCCAGACGGGTCATCTTCTCCCGGACGGTCATCAGGTCGGCCAGCACCTGGCAGGGGTGGCAGAAGTCGGTGAGGCCGTTGATCACCGGGATGGTGGAGCACCTGGCCAGCTCCTCCACCTCCTCCTGGGCGAAGGTGCGGATCATGATGCCGTCGCAGTACCGGGACAGGACCCGGGCGGTGTCCTCCACCGGCTCGCCCCGGCCGATCTGGCTCTCCTTGCCGGAGAGGAACAGGGCGTGGCCCCCCAGCTGGTACATCCCCACCTCGAAGGAGACGCGGGTCCTGGTGGAGTTCTTCTCAAAGATCATGGCCAGGGTCTTGCCCCGCAGATAGTCGTGAGGGATGCCGTGCTTCTGGCTGTATTTCATCTGGTCGGCCACATCCAGGATCTG
Organism: uncultured Oscillospiraceae bacterium; assembly: GCA_947630785.1. GTDB lineage: Bacteria > Bacillota > Clostridia > Oscillospirales > Oscillospiraceae > Enterenecus. The sequence goes on from CANRIW010000020.1 coordinate 25,198, forward strand.
GCCGATCTCCTCGCCGGACAGGTCCAGCAGCTTCAACAGGTCTTTTTTCATGGATACGCTCCTCTCAGCGGGACAGAGCCTCTTTCAGGATGGCGAGGCCCTTGTCGATCTCCTCGCAGGTGATGGTCAGGGGGGGCAGGAACCGGAGGCCCGGCCCCGCCGTCAGGGACAGCAGCCCCGCCTGGTTCAGCCGGGCACAGAGGTCCTTGTTGGACCAGCCCTCCGCCACCTCCACGCCGATCATCAGGCCCAGGCCGCGGGTCTTGCCCAGGCAGGGCAGATCCATTTCTTCGATTTTGGTACGGATGTAGTTCCCCTTCTCGCTCACTTGGGCGATGACCTCGTCGGTGAGGGTGTCCAGCACGGCGCAGGCCGCCGCGGCGCACACGGGGTTGCCCCCGAAGGTGGAGGCGTGGGTGCCGGCGGTGAGCACGTTCCGGCACTTCTCATTCACCAAAAAGCCGCCCATGGGCAGGCCGCCGGCGATGCCCTTGGCGAAGGAGCAGGCGTCGGGCATGACGCCGTACTGCTGGAAGGCGAACAGGGATCCGGTGCGGCCCACGCCGGTCTGGACCTCGTCCACCAGGAACAACCAGTCCCGCTCGGCGCAGAGCCGGGCCAGCTCCTGAACGAACTCTCGGTCCAGGGGCAGGACGCCGCCCTCCCCCTGGACCAGCTCTACCAGCACGGCGCACACGTCGTACCCGGCGGCCTCCTGGATGGAAGCCATGTCGGGGTCGGCCCGGCGGAAGCCCTCGGTGAAGGGGAAGAAATACTGGTGGAACACGTCCTGGCCAGTGGCGGCCAGGGTAGTGATGGTGCGCCCGTGGAAGGAACGGTTCAGAGTGATGACGGTGCCTCTCCCCTCCCCGTACTTGTCGAAGGAGTACTTCCGGGCCAGCTTGATGACGCCCTCGTTGCCCTCGGCGCCGGAGTTGCCGAAAAAGGCCGCCGCCATGCCGGAGCGGGTGCAGAGCTTCTCTGCCAGCCGGGCATAGGGCTCGGAGTAATAGAGGTTGGAAATGTGGCCCAGCCTGGCCGCCTGGCCGGCGATGGCCTTCTGCCACGCCGGGTTGGCGGTGCCGACGGACAGCACCCCGATGCCGGCGGCGAAGTCGATGTACTCCCTCCCGTCCAGATCATACAGGGTGGCGTTCGTCCCGTGGTCGATGGCGATGGGGTTGCGGCCGTAGGTCTGGAGGACGTATTGGCCATCCAGGGTCTTCAGTTCCTCAAAGGTCATGTTCGTCCCTCCTTACAGCGACAGCATGGTGCCCGCGCCCTGGTCGCTGAGCAGCTCGATGAGCACCGAGTGGGGGATGCGCCCGTCCAGGATGACGGCGCTGGTCACGCCGGAGCGCACCGCCTCCACGGCGCAGTCGATCTTGGGGATCATGCCCCCCTTGATGACGCCGTCCTTCACAAGCCCGGGGATCTCGGAGGCCCGGACCGACTGGATCAGGGAGGACTCGTCCGCCGGGTCCCGGAGCAGGCCCCGCACGTCGGTGAGGAGCAGCAGCTTCTCCGCCTTCAGCGCCACGGCCAGCTTGGCGGCGGCGGTGTCGGCGTTGATGTTGTAGGCGGGATTTCCGTCGACGCCCATGGCCACAGTGGACACCACCGGGATGTATCCCAGATCCAGGGCGTCCACCACGATGTCCGGGTCCACCGCCTTGATCTCCCCCACCAGGCCGTACTTTTCATCCAGCCGCTCCGCCTGGAACAGGCCGGCGTCCATGCCGCAGAGACCCAGGGCGCGCCCCCCCTGCCGGTTGATGCGGGCCACCAGGTCCTTGTTGACCTTGCCGCAGAGGACCTGCTGTACCACGTCCATGGTGGCCTCATCGGTGTAGCGCAGGCCGTCCACGAATTTGGAGGGGATGTCCAGCTTTTTCAGCATATCGGTGATCTCCGGCCCGCCGCCGTGGACCACCGCCACCTGGATGCCCACCAGGGACAGCAGAATCAGGTCGGAGATGACCGCGTCCCGCAGTTCCTGGGAGATCATGGCGTTGCCGCCGTATTTCACCACCACGGTCTTGCCGCTGTACTTCTGGATATAGGGCAGAGCCTCGGCCAGCACCTCGGCCCGTTCGATGAGAGAGGACATCTTAACTCAATCCTATCGTAATAGTTTTTGGAATAAAAAAGCCGTCAGGAGCGGTAATCTCCATTGATTTTCACGTAATCATATGTTAAGTCACAGCCCCAGCAGGTGGCCGACTCGTCTCCCTCGTGGACGGACACGTCGATGGTCACCGCATCCTGGGTCAGCACCCGTTTGGCGAAGTCCTCGTCAAAGGGGAGGCCCACCCCCTTCTCGCAGACCTTGATCTCCCCCAGAGCGGAGGCGAATTTGATGTCCACATACTCCGGCCGGAAGGGGGCCTTGGAGTAGCCCATGGCGCAGATCACCCGGCCCCAGTTGGCGTCGGCCCCGTAGAGGGCGGCCTTCACCAGGGAGGAGCCCACCACGGCCTTGGCCAGCCGCTCGGCGCTCTCCTCGCTGCGGGCGTCCCGGACGGTGCAGGTGATGAGCCGGGAGGCGCCCTCGCCGTCGGCGGCGATGGACCGGGCCAGATGCTCGCACACCTGGTACAGCGCCTGATAGAATAGGGTGTAGCTGTCGTCCTTCCACTCGATGAGGGGGTTGCCCGTCATGCCGTTGGCCAGGACGACGCACATGTCGTTGGTGGAGGTGTCCCCGTCCACCGTTACACGGTTAAACGTGCGGGGGACGATCTCGTGGAGGGCGTCCTGGAGCACGTCGTGGGCGATGGCGCAGTCGGTGGTGATGAAGCACAGCATGGTGCCCATATTGGGGTGGATCATACCGGAGCCTTTGGCGATGCCGCCGATAGTGACGGTCTTACCGCCCAGGGTGAGGGAGACGGCGATCTCCTTCTTTTTGGTGTCGGTGGTCATCACGGCGTTGGCCGCCGCGTCGGAGCCATTGTCGTTCAGCTGCTCCACCAGGGGGCCCATCCCCTTCTCGATGGCCTCGATGTTCAGCGTCTGGCCGATGACCCCGGTGGAGGCCACCACGAAGTCGGTGGGCTTCAATCCCGTGGCTTTGGCGGCGGCGGCGCACATCCGCTCGGCGTTCTCGTGGCCCATGGGGGCGCAGGCGTTGGCGTTGCCGCTGTTGGCCACGATCCCCCGGCACACGCCGTCCTCCAGGTTGCCCATGGTCACGTAGATGGGGGCGGCCTTCACCCGGTTCATGGTGTAGACGGCGGCGGCGGCGCACTCGCACTCGGACAGGATCATAGCCAGGTCGAACTTGCCGCTTAAGTAATCCTTCATGGAGGACACGATGGGCTGGTTGCCGTCCCCCAGGGACATGCCGCTCTTCACGCCGCAGCGCACGCCGGCGGCCCTGAATCCCTTGGCGGCGCACACGCCGCCGGGCACTTGATTCAGCATGGATAACACTCCTATCGTCACAGGCTGAGCCCGGCGGTCTCGCCGAAGCCCAGCATCAGGTTCATGTTCTGCACGGCGGCACCGGAGGCCCCCTTGCCCAGATTGTCGAACTGGGCGGTGATCAGGGTCTGGTCCTCGTGGCCGGAGACGGTGAGCAGCAGGGCGTCCTTCCCCGCCAGCTCGCTGGTGTAAAGCCGGGGCCCTTCCCCGCCAAAGGGGGCCACCCGAATCAGGGCCTGGTCCTGATAGTAGCCCGTCAGCAGCTCCCAGATGTCCTGGGCGGAGGGCGTCCCGGTGAGCAGGCGGTCATGGAGCAGCACGGTGGTGGCCATGCCCTTGTACACGTCCCCCAGCACGGGGAGGAACGCCGGCGGGTTGGTCAGCCCGGCGATCTTCTGCATCTCTGGGAGGTGCTTGTGCTTCAATCCGATGGCGTAGGGGGCCGGGGAGGCCAGCCGGGGGTCCCGGTCCGGGGCCTCATACTCGGCGATCATCTTCTTGCCGCCGCCGGAGTAGCCGGTGAGGGACCAGCAGGTCAGGGGATAGTCGGTGGGGAGCACCCCAAGGTGGACCAGCGGGGCCACGCAGGACAGGAAGCCGGTGGCGTGGCAGCCGGGGTTGGCCACCCGTTTGGCGTATTTGATCCGCTGGCGCTGGCCGGGCAGCAGCTCCGGGAAACCGTACACCCAGCCCTCCGCCGTCCGGTGGGCAGTGGAGGCGTCGATGACCCTTGTGTTCGGGTTCTCGATAAGCCCTACCGCCTCGGTGGCGGCGGCGTCGGGTAGGCAGAGGAACACCAGGTCGGCGGCGTTCAGGAACTTCTTCCGCTCTGTCAGGTCTTTTCGCTTGTCATCGTCGATGAGAAGGAGCTCGATATCCTCCCGGCCCGCCAGCCTGTCATAGATCTGCAGGCCGGTGGTGCCCTCTTTCCCGTCGATGTATACCTTGGGCTTCATGTGGTCACCTGGATTCGTGTGTGGTCAAAAGCGTCTCTCATTATCCCCCTCTTTGGGGGAAAAATCAACCCTTTTTTCGCTCCGAAATGAACTGTTCGATGAGCTCGATCTGCTTGTTCACGCTCTCCTCGGAGGGGCCGCCGTAGACGGTGCGGCCGTTGACGCAGGTCCTGAGCTGGAGGGCGTCGTACACATCGTCGTCAAACAGGTCGGAGATGGCCCGGAAGTCCCGGAGCGTCAAAGTGTCCAGACTCTCCCCCGTCTTGATGCACATGTTCACCAGCCGGCCCACGATCATATAGGCCTCCCGGAAGGGCATCCCCTTCTTGGCCAGGTAGTCGGCGCAGTCGGTGGCGTTGATGAAGCCGCCGGCGGCGGCCTTGGCCATGTTTTTGGGCCGGACGGTCAGGGTCTTCAGCATGGCGGCGAACACGGGCACGCACATCTCCACGGTGTCAAAGGCGTCGAACACCGGCTCCTTGTCCTCCTGCATGTCCTTGTTGTAGGCCAGGGGCAGGCCCTTCATCACGGTGAGCAGGGTGATCAGCGAGCCGTACACCCGGCCAGTCTTGCCCCGGACCAGCTCGGCCACGTCGGGATTTTTCTTCTGGGGCATGATGGACGAGCCGGTGGAGTAGGCGTCGTCCAACTCCACGTACTTGAACTCCCAGGAGCACCAGAGGATGATCTCCTCGGAGAACCGGGACAGGTGCATCATCAGGATGGACAGGGCGGACAGCAGCTCGATGGCGTAATCCCGGTCGGACACCGCGTCCATAGAGTTGTCCACCGGCTTTTTGAAGCCCAGGGCCTCCGCCGTGGCGAACCGGTCCACCGGATAGGTGGAGGTGGCCAGGGCGCCCGCCCCCAGGGGGCACTCGTCCATCCGCTCCATGCAGTCCTCCAGCCGGGTGACGTCCCGGCGGAGCATGTTGGCGTAGGCCATCATATAGTGGCCGAAGGTGGTGGGCTGGGCCCGCTGGAGATGGGTGTAGCCGGGCATGACGGTGTTCACGTTGGCCTTTGCCTTGTCCACCAGCACCCGCTGCAGGTCCAGGATGTGCCCGATGACCACCGGGATCTCCTCCTTCACATACAGCCGGAAGTCGGTGGCCACCTGGTCGTTCCGGGACCGGGCGGTGTGGAGGCGCTTGCCCGTGTCTCCCACCCGCTCGGTGAGCATGGCCTCGATATTCATGTGGATGTCCTCGTTGTCCAGGGAGAACTCCACCTTGTCGTCCTCGATGTCGGCCAGGATGGCCTTCAATCCCTCGATGATCTTCGCCGACTCCTCCGGGTCGATGATGCCCTGCTTCCCCAGCATGGCCGCGTGGGCGATGGAGCCCCGGATGTCCTGCTCGTACAGCCGGGCGTCGAAGCCGATGGAGGAGTTGAAGTCGTTGAC
>CANRIW010000021.1 GCA_947630785.1 uncultured Oscillospiraceae bacterium
CCACCGCGGAATGATCCGCGGTGGTTTCCGTTTGGTGGACCTGAAGAGACTCGAACTCTCGACCTCTCGGATGCGAACCGAACGCTCTCCCAGCTGAGCTACAGGCCCGTGCTAATGTCACCAATATGTGAGCTATTAAGGGGGATATGGGTATTTTTCTTTGCTTTTATGAGATAAAACGGGGCAATTAGGGTGTTTTTATATATAATAATAGAAGATTGCGAAGGCGGAGGAAAGAGGGGGGAAGAGGAGGGGAAGAGGAGCGGGTGACGAAAATTGGCGGCGGCTTTGCCGCCGAACCAAAATTTTTCGGCAGGGAGTGGCGAAAAATTTTGGCCGGATTGATGGGGAAATGGGGTGTAGGATGGGGATTCGTATGCATGCGAACCGAACGCTCTCCCAGCTGAGCTACAGGCCCGTGTTAATCTCACCGATATGTGAGCTATTAAGGGGGATATGGGTATTTTCTTTGTTTTTATGAGATAAAACGGGGTAATTAGGGTGTTTTTATATATAATAATAGAAGATTGCGGAGGCGGAGGGAAGAGGGGGAAAAAGAGGAGTAAGAGGAGCAGGTGACGAAAATTGGCGGCGGCTTTGCCGCCGAACCAAAATTTTTCGGCAGGGAGTGGCGAAAAATTTTGGCCGGATTGATGGGGAAATGGGGTGTAGGATGGGGATTCGTATGCATGCGAACCGAACGCTCTCCCAAACTGAGCTATGGGCCCTTATGGGGTGGCAAGCGAGTTACGCGCCACACTTTTTTGGATGTTGCCGCTATGGGTTGCGAACCGAATGGGGAGCAAGCGAGATAGGCCCCCAAACGATGTCGCATATAACTGGCCCGGATGCACTCCCAGCTGAGCTACAGGCCCATAGCAGCTCTGTCGGACACGGCAACGAAAGATATTATATCAGAAAAAAATGATTTGTAAAGAGGGAAACCGGGAAAATTTCGAGGGAAAAACTTTGAGCGGCCCCTTGCGGCGGGGCATCCCGCGGGAGGGCCGGCCGCGGCGCTACCAGGGCCAGAAGCCGTTGAAATCGGGATTGCGGGGCGGGGTCCAGGGAGAGGGGGAATCTGCCTCAGGTACATTATTGTAGTCCCATTGGTGCTCCTCCGCCATAAAGTCGCTGGTCACGTTGAAATAGCGCATATAGCCCATGTCGTTGTAGTAGGTCCAGTCCCAGGTGGCGTCCACGCAGTACCACTTCCCGTCCAGCCGGACCATGTTCCAGGCGTGGTCCTCCTCGCTGTTATAGGCCGCGCCCACCACGGTGATACACTCCGCGCCGGCCATATCCATTAGCAGCTGGAATACCGAGGCAAAGCCCAGACACACGCCCTTGCCCTTGATAAGACCGCCATAGGGGGTGAAGGAGTCCCGGCTCACTGTGACGGTGGGGTCCTGGTGGTCGAAGTCGTACTCCATATGGGTGATGGTCCACAGGTACAGGGCATACTCCTTCTCCAGATCGCTCATATCCGGCTCGATCTGGCTGCCGATGACCGCTTTTGCCGCATCGTAGATGGCCCTGTCATAGTCGGACAGGCCGGAGGCGTCCTGCTTCTCCCAGGCGGACAGGATGGCAGAGGTGTCATACACCGTCATATCGTCGATGTCGGGGTCGGTGAAGGGGGTGCGGCCGGGATAGGTGACCGGACCGGCCGGCGCGGGCGCGGACGGTGTGACGGCAGGCGGTTCAGCCGGCCCGGCGGAGACGGCCGGCGCCGGGGATGGGGCGGGAGAATCCTGTGGGTCCCCGAAAAAGGCGTCCCGGGCGGCCTCGGGGTCCTCGCACAGCAGCAGGGCGGCGAAACAGCGTCCATCCCGTTCCCGGGCGGCGGCAAGGCCGCGGGCGGCGATGTCCGCCTGGTCGGGGGCGTAGCCGGTGAAGTCCCCTTCCCGGCCATGGATGTATTGCTTCAGACCCGCGACGGCGTCGCTGCCGGAGGCGGCGTCTGCCAGCTCCAGCACGGCCACCTCAAAGACCTCCGCCCCGCCCGCCCGGTAGATGGCGCAGTCCTCCCAGGCGGGGATGCCATAGTAGTTGGCGATATAATCCGTCAGGGCGTCGGGCTCCAGCATATCGTTCAGCTTTTCCAGCCTGTCCGGGTCCCGGCCAGCGGCGGCCACGGCGGCCCGGGCCAGCCCATCCGCGGTGAGGGCGGGCGCGGCGGAGGGCGCCACGCTCCCCGCCGGGGTCTCAGGGCCGCAGGCGCAAAGGGACAACGCCATAGCCAGCGTCAAAAGAATGGATACGATCCGTTTCATAAGGTGCCTCATCACTTTCCTCCGTCGGTGGCGGTGGCTTCTGGGACGCTGTCATAATCCCACTGATGGCTGGGCTTTTCCGTGGCGAAGTAGTCGCTGGTCAGGTTGAACCAACACAGATGGCCCTCAACAGGGTAATAGGACATATCCCAGGTGGGATCCACGCAATACCACTCGCCATTCAGGCAAACCTGGTTCCAGGCGTGCTCGTCCTGACTGTCATTGGCAGCCCCCACCACGGTGATACACTCCACTCCGGCCATGTCCATCAGCAGCTGGAAGGTGGCGGCAAAGCCCAGACAGATGCCCTTGTGGTCGACCAGACCGCCGTAGGGCCCGTAGGAATCCCGCCTGACCTCCGCCAGCGGGTCATAGTGGGCGTCGTCGTATTCCACGGTGGTGATGACCCACATGTAGAGGGCCAATTCCTTTTCATAATCGCTCATGCCGTCCGTGACCGTCTCCGCCAGTACCTTCTCCGCCGCGTCATAGATAGCGCGGTCATAGTCGGAGAGGCCAGAGGGGTCCTCTTTCTCCCAGGCGGCGAGGATAGCGGAGGTGTCGTAGACGGTCATGTCCTCCTTCCCCGGATCTACATAGGGGATACGGCCGGTCTCCGGGTCGGGGGTAGGCCTGGCCGCGCCGCCCGGCTGGTCCAGAATGGTGACAAAGCCGGAACTTGCGGCGTTGCCAGGAGGGCTCATGGTAGTGTATTCCTTCCCGTCGATCTTCTGCCTTGTCTCTTTCACGCAGCCCACGTAATAGCAGTAGGAAAAGAGCGTGGAAGGGAGGTCATAATCCCTGACGGTCCCCAGGGGCGCGCCGTTTTCGTCAAAGCTGATGAGCCCCAGCAGGGCGTAACCGGGGGCGGCCACAGACTGCTGCATCAGCTGATAGGCCCCACTCTGCCCCTGGGCGGCGATGTACGCGGTTTGGGCCTCTTTGGAGCGGGCTTTGCCGTAGTCCTCCAGGGCGTGGGCGATGGCGTCGCAGTCAGCCCCATCCGCCAGACGCAAGGAGAACACCTCCAGGAACAGAGGGGCTCCATCGGGGGTACGGTACCAAGCCAGCTCGGTAACGGCCTCCTCTGGGACGCCCAACTCCGCCAACAGGGCGGAATAGTCCTCATCGGACAGGCCGGTATCCCGGCGCTCCAGGTCGTCCGGGGCCAGCACTTTGGTGGCCTCGATATAGACCCGCGCTCCCTCGTCGGCGGGGATATCCGGGGCGGGGGTCGCGGCAGGCGGCTCGGATGGAGTGGAAGAGGCCGCGGGCGCGGCGGAGGGCGCCACGCTCCCCGCCGGGGTCTCAGGGCCGCAGGCGCAAAGGGACAGCGCCATAGCCAGCGTCAAAAGAATGGATACGATTCGTTTCATATCGGGACACCTCGGCCTCAGTTTTGAAAAGTATACCGCAGCGCGATGGGAGAAGCCATAGACAAACTGTAAATATTCAGAAAAGAGAGCGCCGGAGGAAGTCCTCCGGCGCCGGTAATCATTTCCCTGTGAGGTAGTCCTTCAACAGCACCTGCAGCAACTCGTCCCGATCCAACTGGCGGATCAGCGTGCGGGCGTTGTTGTGGTTTGTGATATAGGTAGGATCCTCACTGAGGATATAGCCCACGATCTGATTGATGGGGTTATATCCCTTCTCCCGAAGGGCGTTGTAAACCGAGGTCAGGATAGCTTTTATCTCCTGGTCCTTGTCAAGATTGACACTGAACTTACGGGTATAATCCATCTCGCTCACTGGGCGCACCCCCTTAAAAAAGATAGACTCATTGTAGACCACAAACAAAAAAATGTAAAGAGGCCAGCGGAAAAATTAATGAAACTGTAACAAACCCCGCCGCTGAAAAAGCCCGCCCGGCAAGACGCCGGGCGGGCGGTATGTACACGGTGCGGAGCTCAGCCGATGCGCTTGACAGCGACCAAATGGGACCCGTGGTAGCCGCCGAACAGAGTGTCCAGCCGGACGCCGGAACTGGGGGTGGATGCGTGGACGAACTGATTGTTGCCCACATACATGCCCACGTGGGTCACGGGCAGGCGGCCGCCGGAGCTGTCATAGGCGCGGTCGAAGAAGAAGACCAGATCGCCGGGCTGCATGGTGGACAGAGAGGCGGTGACAAAATAGCCGTTGTTATAGTACTGGCTGGAGGCGCCGCGGGCCATATTGACACCCAGAGAACGGTAGACGTAATAGGTCAGGCCGGAGCAGTCAAAGGAGTAGGGGCCGGACGCGCCGTAGACATAGCGTTTACCGATCTGCTGCCGGACAAGGGCGGCGGCCTGGGCGCCCAGCGTGCTGGCGGCGGGAGCTTCACCCAGAGTTATGTAATCAGAGGAAACATAGCCGGTAATGTCGCCGCTGGTGATCTGATACCAGCCATCCAGCGTCTCGGTGATGGTGACAGAAGTTCCAATGGAGAGCGAACCGATCTTGTCGCAGTCAGTGGAGGGACCGGAGCGGACGTTCAGCGCGCTGGTGTTCACATAGCCCTTTTCAGTGGAGGCGGCGCTGCCGGAGGCGGTGGCCTTGGGAGCCGCGCCCATGGTGACATAGGCGGCGGACACATAACCGGAGACGTTCCCGCCGGTGATCTTGTACCAGCCGTCCAGCTTTTCCACCACGGTGAGGGTGGAGCCCGCGCTCAGGGAGCCCACCCGGCTGTAGCCGGTGCCGGGGCCGGAGCGGACGTTCAGGGGGCCGGCGTTCACATAGCCCTCCTCCGAGGCGGTCTCCGCCGGGGCGGCGGCAGCCGCGTCGGACTGCTGGGCCCCGTCGTCATCGGCGGGCGCGGCGGTATCCTCCGCGTCTGCATCGTCGGCCGGCGTGATGGAAAGCCACTCGCCGGACATATAGCCCTCTACCGCATTGTAGGATACCTTGTACCAGCCGTTCCCGGCGTCCTCAAGCACATCCACCTTGGCGTTCTTAGGGGCGATGGCCAGGGTGGCGGAGGAGGTGCTGGGCTCCGCCCGGAGGCGCAGGGAACTGCCCGCGGTGACGGTGCCGGTGCCGATGGAGGCGAACGCCACCCCGGCGGTGAGGACAACGGTCAGCCCGCCGGCCAGAAAGCCGCGGACCAGTTTTTCCTTCAGGGTCATGGGAATCACTCCAACTCTCTCGAATCATTCGTAAAGGTTTGCGTTATTTGCCGGCCAGCGCCCGCATGAGCCAAATGGAGCCCATGTCGATGGCGGAGAACAGGTCGGGCAGGTCGCTCTTTTTTACCACCCGGTCCCTGCTCTTCAGGTCGGGGTCGGTGAGCTGCAGCTGCAGATGGACCTTGTTGGCCACATCCAGATCGCCCTCCTTCTGGGAGCTCATGATCTGGATCATCACGATGTATTTGTCTGCCATAGAGCCGTAATAGACCAGATTGTCTTTCCTGCGAAGAGGATGGCCTTTGTAAATCAGGGTCCCGTCTTTGTCTGCCATGGCGGCCTCCTTACGAGCAGTAACTTTTTGTAACTGATTTGTAACTATTCTAACTCGTTCCTCCTCTGTTGTCAACAGGCAGTTTGACAAAAGATATGAAATTTTTATGAACGGGCGCCGGACAGGACAGGGAACACTGTTGACAATGGGGGCGGCCCTGTGATATAGTCAGGCAAAAGACGCCAGTGAGCCGCGGAGACCCTGCGGTTCTTTCTTTATCGGGGGGAGAGCTTCCATGCCCATCAAAATACCGGCAAACCTGCCCGCCGCCAGGACCCTGGAGCGGGAGAACATCTTCGTCATGACCGAGGGCCGCGCGGTGTCCCAGGACATCCGTCCCCTGCGGCTGCTCATCCTGAATCTGATGCCCACCAAGATCACCACCGAGACCCAGCTGGCCCGCCTGCTGGGCAATACTCCCCTGCAGATCGAGATGGAACTGCTGAAGGTGGAGGGCCGGGTGCCCAGGCACACGCCGGAGGAGCATATGCTCACCTTTTATAAAACCTTCGACCAGGTGCGGGATCAGTATTTCGACGGCATGGTCATCACCGGCGCGCCGGTGGAGCACCTCTCTTTTGAAGAGGTGGAATACTGGGATGAGCTGTGCGCCATCATGGAGTGGAGCAAGAGCCACGTCCACTCCACCTTCCACATCTGCTGGGGGGCCCAGGCAGCCCTCTATTACCACTACGGAATCGAAAAGGTCCCCCTGCCCGAAAAGCTGTTCGGCGTGTTCCGCCATCGGGTGACCCACAAGGGCTCCATCCTGTTCCGTGGCTTCGACGACGAGTTTCTGGTCCCCCACTCCCGGCACACCACCATCCGCCGGGAGGACGTGGCCGCCGTCCCCGCGCTGAAGATCCTGGCGGAGAGCGACGCGGCGGGGGTGTACGCCGTGTCTACCAACGGTGGCCGGCAGATCTTCATCACCGGCCATTCGGAGTACGACGCGGAGACCCTGGGCCTGGAGTACCGCCGGGACAAGGAGGCAGGGCTGCCCATCCATGTTCCGGTCAACTACTTCCCCGGCGACGACGACACGAAGGAGCCCCCCTGTACCTGGCGCTCCAGCGCCAATCTGCTGTACTCCAACTGGCTCAACTACTTTGTCTACCAGACCACGCCCTATGATGTGCGCCACATCCGCCAGCTGGAGGTGCCGCCGGAGGACGGGACGCGGCTGTAAGCTTTTTACCGAGGTTTTTCGTTATGGGAGAGGTCCTGTTTGTCATTCTGCTCACCGCCTCCACCGGGGTGGGCGGGTTAGCCCTGGGCGGATGTCTGGCCGCGCTGATGAAGCGTCAGTCCCACCGGGGGGAGGCCATCCTGCTGTCCTTCACGGCGGGGCTGATGCTGTGCATCGTGTCTCTGGACATGGTGCCGGAGGCCGTGGAGGCGGCGGAGGGCATGGAGTGGCTGGTCCCGCTGTTCCTAGTGCTGGGCTTTGCCGTCACCTGGCTTCTGAACTGCTGGATCGACAAGAGCGCCCACCACGAGGTGGAGGGCGACCCCCATCACTGCGCCTGCGGCCACCACGACCTGCACACCGCCGGCATCGTGCTGGCGGCGGCGGTGGCGCTCCACAACGTGCCGGTGGGCATGGCGGTGGGGGCAACGGTGGCCGTGGACGGGGTCTGCTGGGCGGCGGCGCTGGCCGCGGTCACCATCGGTCTGCACAATCTGCCGGAGGGCATGTCCATCGCCGTGCCCCTGATCCACGACGGCTCCAAGACCGTGTCCGCCATCGCGGTGGCGGCCCTCAGCGGAGTCCCCACGGTGCTGGGGGCGCTGGCGGGATATTTTGTGGGGAGCCGGACCTCCGCCGCGCTGGCCGGGGCCATGGGTCTCGCCGGCGGGGCCATGCTCTACGTGGTGTTCTTTGAGCTGCTGCCCGAGGCCTCCGACCGCTGGAAATCCAAGTGGACCATCCTGGCCACGGTGGTGGGCTTCGCCCTGGGGCTGGCTTTGGTGCTGCTGATGGAGTATTGATCAAAGACAAGGAGAGGCCCTCCGCTTCGGCGGAGGGCCTCTCCTTGTCCCACTCGGACGCATTCTCAGAAAAACTTTTCCGTTTCCGAAAAATCGGGACCGAAAAATCGGGACCGAAAAATCGGGAGCGAAAAACTCTTGCAAAACCGGAGGAGATGTAGTAAAATGCACTCAATGCTTCAACACTTTAACACATCGAATGAACGAAGTGATCCGGAAAGGTCGGAAGTCCCTATGGTTTCTGAGGCAATGCGCCGGCTGGGCGCCACCGGCAACCCCATGCGGGTGCTGTTCGAATACGGGAAGAAACGGGCCGCCGTGGTGGGCGCGGAGAACGTGCTGGACCTGGCCCTGGGCAACCCCAGCGTGCCGCCGCCTCCCCAGGTGAACGACGTGATCCGGGAGGTGCTGGCCGGCCCCATGGCCGATTCGGTCCACGGTTACACCAGCGCTGTGGGCGATCTGGATGTCCGGGCCCGCATCTCCATTTCCCTGAACCGCCGGTTCGACGCCGGATGCCGGGCGGAGGACCTGTTCCTTACCTGCGGAGCGGCCCCGGCCCTGTGCGCCTGCTTCAAGGGCCTCACCTGCCCCGGCGACAAATTCATGGTCATCACACCCTACTTCACCGAGTACCGCATCTTCATCCAGGGCGCGGGGGCTGAGGTGGTGGAGGTCCCCGCCGACCGGAAGACCTTCCTGCTGGATGTGGACACCATCGAGGCCGCCCTGGACCCCTCTGTCAAGGGCGTGGTCATCAACTCCCCCAACAACCCCTCCGGGGTGGTGTACCCCCGGGAGAACCTGGAGGCCCTGGCGGATCTGCTCCGGCGCAAGAGCCGCGAATACGGCGCCCCCATCTACCTGATCTCCGACGAGCCCTACCGGGAGATCGTGTACGACGGAGTGGAGGTCCCCTGGGTGCCCTCCGTGTATGAGAACACTCTGGTCTGCTACTCTTACAGCAAGGCCATCTCCCTCCCCGGCGAGCGCATCGGCTACGTGCTGGTGCCCCCCTCCATGGAGGACCACGACGCCGTGTTCCAGGCGGTGGCGGGGGCGGGCCGGTGCACCGGCCACATCAACGCCCCCTCCCTGTTCCAGCAGGTGGCCGCCGCCTGCGACGGCATGGTCAGCGACCTGACCTCCTACACCGTCAACCGCAACCGGCTGTACGACTCCCTCACCGCCATGGGCTTCGAGTGCGTCAGGCCCGACGGCACCTTCTATCTGCTGATGAAGTCCCCGGAGCCCGACGCCGCCGCTTTCTCCCGGAAGGCCATGGAGCTGGACCTGCTGTTCCCGGACACCTCCTCCTTCTCCTGCCCCGGCTTCGTGCGCATCGCCTACTGCGTGCCGGTGGAGCGGGTGGAGAAGGCCATCCCCCGGTTCGCCAAGCTGGCCGAGATGTACCGGCTGAAGGCCAGGACCGCCTGAATTTACCCCAAAGAGCCGCCCGCGGGCGGCTCTTTTTTGCGCTCTTAAAATATATTTAAGGAAATTCCCCCTTGCGGCTTAAGGGGCGGGCTGGTAGGATAAAAAGGATCATAAGGGGGGGACCGCCCATGAATACCATCCTCATCTGCGACGACGACAGGGACATCGTCTCGGCGCTGAATATCTACCTCACCAGCGAGGGCTACCGCACCGTGGAGGCCTACAACGGCGAGGAAGCCCTGGCCGCCGTCCGGGCGGGAGGGATCGACTGCATCCTCATGGACGTGATGATGCCCAGGCTGGACGGCATCCGGGCCACGGCGAAGCTCCGGGAGGAGGGGGGCAACATCCCCATCATCCTGCTCACCGCCAAGAGCGAGGACGCGGACAAGGTGCTGGGCCTCAACATCGGCGCCGACGACTACGTCACCAAGCCCTTCAACCCCATCGAGGTGATGGCCCGGGTCAAGAGCCAGCTGCGCCGGTACACCACCCTGGGCGGCAAGCCCCAGGAGGCGGAGAGCGGCCTGCTGATCAACGGAGCCCTCACTATGGACGACGACGCAAAGACCGTCACCGTGGACGGGGAGCCGGTGTCCCTGACGCCCCTGGAGTACAATATCCTCCGGCTGCTGATGAAGAACCCCGGCCGGGTGTTCTCCACCGGGCAGATCTATGAGCAGGTTTGGAACGACCCGGCCTACGGCTCGGAGAACACGGTGGCGGTCCACATCCGGCACCTGCGGGAGAAGATCGAGATCGACCCCGCCAACCCCCGGTACATCCGGGTGGTGTGGGGCCTGGGCTACAAGATGGAGAAGATGTGAGATGAAGCTGCGGGAAAATTTCGCGGTGAAGGCGGCCGCCTTCCTACTGGCGGTGGCGGCCTTCGCCGGGGCGGCCGTGCTGGGCTGGCTTTTGTTCCTCAACGGGGGCCTTCTGTGGCGCTACGACGGGGACGTCAGCGACTACTACGGCATCCAGGAGCAGATGTGCCGGGATGAGAGCAGCGTGGCCGCGATGCTGTACCTTCTGGGCGCGCGACAGAGCGGGGAGACCCTGTCCGCCGCCGACGCCGCCCAGCTGGAGACCTTGCAGGAGCGGTTCGACCCGGCCAATTCCAACCTCCGCTGGCGGCTGGTGGATCAGGACCGGGCGGTGCTGGCCCAGGGCACTTGGGACAATCCGGCCCTGACCGGGGCGCTCCGATTCGACTTTTACGACACCCATTGGCTGAACAACGGCCATTACTGCGGGCTGTATCTGTGGGTGGACGAGGACCTTCCGGCGGCGGACGCCTACTTTTCCCTGACCCATGAGGCCATCCGGCTACAGAGCACCTGGGAAGCGGCGGCGGCCTCTGCCGCCGTGCTGCTGGTGGGCTCGCTCCTGCTGGCAGTGTTCTTGTGCGCCGGCATGGGCCACAAGGCCGGAGTGGAGGGCATCCACCTCCACGGGTTCCACCGGCTGCCGGGGGACGTGGTGTTCCTTCTCCTGGGCCTGGGGCTGCTCCTGTGCGGCGCGCCGGGCGTCAGCTCCCTGTTTGGCCTCTGGACGGCGAGCGCGCCCATGGGCCTGATGCTGTTATATGTGGGAGCCCTGGCGGCGGCGGCAGGAGCGCTGGCGCTCACCGCCCTCACCACCTTCGCCGCCCGGTGCAAGGCCCGCGCCCTGTTCAAAGACACCCTGATCTGGAAGGGGTGCGGCCTGCTGTGGAGAGGGCTCAAGGCCCTGGGCCGGGCCGTCCGGGCCGCCCTGTCCGCCGTGCCCCTGGCCTGGAAGGCCGTGCTGGCCTGCGGGCTCTACGGGCTGTTCACCCTGTGGCTGCTTTTTCACTGGTATTACAGCGCGGGTTACATCTTCCTGTGGATGGCGGCGACCGCCGCCGGGGCGCTGTATCTCATCATCTGGGCGGCCCAGTGGAAGCGGGTCCGCCGGGGGGCCCACGAGATCATCGGCGGCAACCCCTACTATCAGATCGACACCCGGTGGATGCTGCCCGACCTGCGGGAGCACGCCGGGGAGCTGAACAACCTGGGCCATGCCATCTCCGCCGCCGCCGAGCGGCAGGTGAACAGCGAGCGGTTCAAGGCGGAGCTCATCACCAACGTGTCCCACGACCTGAAGACGCCGCTGACCTCCATCATCAACTACGTGGACCTGCTGAAAAAGCGGCCCATCGATGACCCCGAGGCCAGGGAGTATATCGAGGTGCTGGACCGCAAGAGCCAGCGGCTCAAAAAGCTCACCGAGGACCTGGTGGAGGCGTCCAAGGCGTCCACCGGCAACCTGGCGGTGACTTTGGCCCCCCTGGACTTCGGCCAGCTCATCGACCAGGCCCTGGCCGAGTGCGGAGAGCGGCTGGAGGGGGCGGGCCTCACGGTGGTGCGCTCCCTGCCGGAGGCACCGGTGTGGGTGATGGCCGACGGGCGGCACCTCTGGCGGGTGCTGGATAATCTGCTCACCAACTGCGCCAAATACGCCCTGGAGGGCACCCGGGTCTACCTGGACCTGCGGGCGGGCAACGGCTGGGCGGAGCTGTGGGTAAAGAACATCTCCCGGGACGCACTGGACGTGCCCCCGGAGCGGCTGATGGAGCGGTTCGTCCGGGGGGACGAGTCCCGCACCAACCAGGGCAGCGGCCTGGGGCTGTCCATCGCCCAGTCCCTCACCGAGTTGCAGAAGGGCCACTTCTCCATCGACATCGACGGGGACCTGTTCAAGGCGGTGGTGGCCCTCCCCCTGGCCGAGCGGCCTCCCGCGGCGTTTCCCGCCGTATAGGGCGGTCAGGTCAGCGCCTCCCGCAGATGCTCCACCGCCCGCCGCTCGATGCGGGACACCTGCACCTGGCTGACCCCCAGCACCCGGGACACCCGGTCCTGGGTGAGGTTTTTGTAGTAACGCAGGAAGATCACCTTCCGCTCCCGCTCGGGCAGGGCATCGATGGCCTGGCGCAGAGTGAGCCGCTGGATGAGTTCTTCCTCGATGCCGTCGTCCCCCAGCACGGACTCCAGGGACAGGCCCTCCTCCCCCGTCTCCTCCTGAAGAGAGGCCACTGACAAAGCGGCGGTCTCGGCGGCGGCCACGTCCTCCGGCTCCAGGCCGGCGGCATCTGCCAGCTCGGACACGGTGGGCTCCCGGCCCAGCCGCTGGCACAGCTCCTGGCGCTTGAGCCGCAGATCCTGGGCCCGCTCCTTCACCCCCCGGCTGATCTTCACCGTCCCGTCGTCCCGGAGGAACCGGCGGATCTCCCCGGCGATCTTGGGTACCGCGTAGGTGGAGAACTGGGTGCCGTAGGCGGGGTCGAACCCACGGACGGCCTTCAGAAAGCCCAGACAGCCCAGCTGATACAGGTCCTCCGGGTCCACTCCCCTGCCGTAGTACCGCCGGGCTACCGACCAGATGAGGCCGCTGTTGTCGATGAGCAGGCGCTCGCAGGCGTCGTTGTCCCCGGCCTTAGCCGCGTCCAGCAGGGCGGGGGCGTCCAGGCCACGCATCACGCGGGGGTCCCGGCACGGCGGGAGAACCGCTTCCGCATGGTGACGGTGGTGCCCCTGCCCACCGCAGAGCGCACCTTCAAGCTGTCCATAAAGCTCTCCATAATGGTGAAGCCCATGCCGGAGCGCTCCTCGTTTCCGGTGGTGTAGAGGGGCTCCCTGGCCTTCTCCACGTCAGGGATGCCCACGCCGGTGTCCTTGATCTGCACCTCCAGCACATTGCCGGCATAGAGGCGCAGCCGCATGGTCACCCTCCCCAGCCGGTCGGGGTAGGCGTGGACAATGGCGTTGGTCACCGCCTCGGACACGGCGGTCTTTACGTCGGCCAGCTCGTCCAGAGTGGGGTCCAGCCGGGCGGCGAAGCAGGCGGCGGCGGCCCGGGCGAAGCCCTCGTTGGCCGAGCGGGACGAGAACGCGACGGTGGTCTGGTCCAGCAGTTCCAGTTTCATTATGTAAACCTCCTTTCCCGGTCAGTCCAGTGTGATGAGGCGGCCCACGCCGGCGGCGTCCAGCACCCGCCTGGCCTGGGCGGGGATGTTGGTCACCCGCAGAGAGCCCCCCAGCCGGTCCATCTCCCGCAGGGCCCGCAGCAGCACGGCGATGCCCGAGCTGTCCATAAAGGTGACGCCGGACAGATCCAGCGCCAGATGTCTGGGCAGGCGGGCGGCGATGAGCTCGCCCAGCTCGTTCATCATGGCCCGGGCGCCGTGGTGGTCGATCTCCCCGGACAGGGCGGCGACGACGGCGCCGTCCCGGTGGGTGACGGTGATGGGCATGGCTTGTCCACTTCCTTCGGAAAAAATAAGCGCGGTATGGGAGAAAAGTCCCATATCGCGCTTATTATAGTATTGAGTTGGGGTCAGATTTTGTTGAAGGGGCGGGGCGTGATAAATTTTACCCTCTCACGGGTCCTCAACCAGCCGGACCGTCACGGGGAAAAAGTCGTTCTCCCAGGTGCCGTCCGTGGTGTCGGTGTAGTGATGATAGAACTGGAATTCCTCACCGGGGCGGAGGGTGAATTCCTGCCAGCCGTAGTTGAATCCATAACCGCGGCCCAGTTCGGCCGTCAGCTTCACGCCGCACACCTGGCCGGCCTGGTCGCGGAGGTAGTCCACAAAGGCCATCTTGGCCCACCAGAGAGGTCCCTCCGGCGGGAAGTCGAAAGGTATCCCGGCCTTGCCAATAAGGCGGTACTTCTTTTCCGCCATTCGCTGTACCCCCTTCGCCGTCAGCCCATGGCCGCCAGCTGCTCCTCGATCTTTGCGATCAGCGTTTTCAGCTTTTCCGCCCGGTCCTTCTCAGCGGCCACTACCGCCTCGGGGGCCTTGTTCAGGAAGCCGGGGTTGCTGAGTTTGGCCTCCAGGCCCTTCAGCTCGCCCTGCTTTTTGCCCAGGTCCTTGTTCAGCCGGGCCTTCTCCTTTTCGATGTCCACCAGCTCCGCCAGGGGCATGTAGACCTTGGCGTCGTGGGTCACATCGGCCACCATGCCGGCGGTGGAGGCGGGCTCATTTTCGCCGACCTCGATGGAGGAGGCGTAGGCCAGG
The DNA here is from genome assembly GCA_947630785.1 of uncultured Oscillospiraceae bacterium. Taxonomy (GTDB): domain Bacteria; phylum Bacillota; class Clostridia; order Oscillospirales; family Oscillospiraceae; genus Enterenecus. Next base: position 14,191 of record CANRIW010000021.1, read on the forward strand.
CGGGTCAGGAAGCCCATGCCGGCGGTGAACACGTCCGCCTTGGGCGTGACGATGGTGACGGCGGCCTTTTTGGACGGAGGCACGTTCATCTCCGCCCGGCGGGCCCGAATGGCCTTGATCACGTCCATGACCGACTCCATGGCGGTCTCGGCGTCCCGGAAGTCCAGGACCTCGGTGTACTCCGGCCACTTCTGGAGCATGAGGAAGTCCCCCTCGTGGGGCAGGGCCTGCCAGATCTCCTCGGTGATGAAGGGCATGAAGGGGTGGAGGAGCTTCAGCGTCTCGGTGAGGACGTACACCAGCACCCGGCTGGCCTGCTCCTTGGCGGCGGGGTCGTCGGACTGGAGGCGGGCCTTGGTCAGCTCGATATACCAGTCGCAGTAGTCGCTCCAGATGAAGTCGTACACCTTGGCGGAGGCCACCCCCAGCTCGTAGCTCTCCATGTTGTCGGTGACCTCTTTCACCAGCCGGTTCAGCTTGGAGAGGATCCACTGGTCCTCCCGCTCCAGTTTCTCCGGCAGGCCCAGCTTGTCGGTGGTCAGGTTCATCATCACGAACCGGCTGGCGTTCCAGATCTTGTTGGCAAAGTTCCGCATGGCCTCACACTTCTCCACGAAGAAGCGGGTGTCGTTGCCGGGGGCGTTGCCGGTGATGAGGTTGAAGCGGAGAGCGTCGGCGCCGTACCTGTCGGCCATCTCCAGGGGGTCGATGCCGTTGCCCAGAGACTTGGACATCTTGCGGCCCTTGTCGTCCCGGACCAGACCGTGGATCAATACCGTGTGGAAGGGGGGCTGTTTGGTGTGCTCGCAGGCGGAGAAGATCATCCGGGCTACCCAGAAGAAGATGATGTCGTACCCGGTGACCAGCACGTCGGTGGGGTAGAAGTATTTGAGGTCCTCAGTCTCGTCCGGCCAGCCCAGCGTGCTGAAGGGCCACAGGGCGGAGGAGAACCAGGTGTCCAGCACATCCGGGTCTCGCTCGATATTTTTAGAGCCGCACTTCTCACAGCAGGTGGCGTCCTGGCGGCTGACGGTCATGTGGCCGCAGTCCGCGCAGTACCACACGGGGATCTGGTGGCCCCACCAGAGCTGGCGGGAGATGCACCAGTCGTGGACGTTCTCCATCCAGTTGGTGTAGGTCTTGGCGAACCGCTCGGGGACGAATTTGACCTCGCCCGCGTTGACCACGCGGAGAGCCTCTTTCGCCAGGGGCTCCATCTTCACGAACCACTGGGCGGAGATGATGGGCTCCACATCCTTGTGGCAACGGTAGCAGGTGCCCACGTTGTGGGAGTAGGGCTCCACCTTCACCAGATAGCCCTGTTCCTCCAGGTCGGCCACAATGGCCTCCCGGGCCTCGTACCGGTCCATGCCGGAGTATTTGCCGTAGCCCTCCACCACCTTGCCGTTGTCGTCCAGCACCCGGATGGTCTCCAGGTGGTGGCGGAGGCCCACCTCGAAGTCGTTGGGGTCGTGGGCAGGGGTCATCTTCACGCAGCCGGTGCCGAAGTCCAGCTCCACGTACTCGTCGGCCACGATGGGCATCTCCCGCCCCACCAGGGGCAGGGTGCAGGTCTTGCCCACGATGTCTTTGTACCGCTCGTCGGCGGGGTTGACCGCCACGCCGGTGTCGCCCAGCATGGTCTCCGGCCGGGTGGTGGCCACCACCAGCTCGCCCGAGCCATCGGTCAGCGGATAGCGGATGTGCCACAGGTGGCCGGGCTTGTCCTGGTACTCCACCTCGGCGTCGGACAGGGCGGTGACGCAGTGGGGGCACCAGTTGACGATCCGGCTGCCCTTGTAGATGAGGCCCTTCTCATAGAGGGACACGAACACCTCGCGGACGGCCTTGGAGCAGCCCTCGTCCATGGTGAACCGGGAGCGCTCCCAGTCGGCGGAGACGCCCAGCTTCTTCTGCTGGGCTACGATGCGGCCGCCGAACTTCTCCTTCCAGGCCCACACCCGCTCCAGGAACTTCTCCCGGCCCAGGTCGTGACGGGTCTTGCCCTCGTTGACCCGCAGGTCCTCCTCCACCTTGATCTGGGTGGCGATGCCGGCGTGGTCGGTGCCGGGGAGGTAGAGGGCGGCGTAGCCCTCCATCCGCTTGAAGCGGGTCAGGATGTCCTGGAGGGTGTCGTCCATGGCGTGGCCGATGTGGAGCTGGCCGGTCACGTTGGGGGGCGGCATGACGATGGTAAAGGGCTTCTTGTCCGGATCACGGTGGCCTCGGAAGCAGCCGTTCTTCTCCCACATCTCATAGATCTGGGGCTCTACCTCCCGGGGATCATACACTTTGGGCAGTTCTTTTCGCATGAAATCCACTCCTTCTGGGGCGTAAAAAACCGCCCCAAGCATATTTGCTCAGGGCGATCATAATAACCGCGGTACCACCTGAATTCCCCTCCGGGGAGGGGCCCTTCATTGCCTCTGTAACGGGAGGGCCCGCCGCTCTCTACTGGACTTCAAGAGCGAAGCTCCGGGACGACTTCGCCGGGTCCCGACGCGGCCTCGCACCAAACCGGCCGCTCTCTGAGACGGGACTTGCGGGTACTGCTTCCCTTCCAAGCCTTTTACGGCGCATAGTATAAAGGAAAACAGGGGGTTTGTCAAGGAAAAACTCATGTCTCGCCCTCTCCGGCATCCAAATACCGCTCCTCCGCCGTCTGCAAGGCGATTTTCAGCATCTCCATGGCGCGGACCACGTGGTCCCGGTCCACAGTGCGGTCCACCAGGACCATGCGGGTCATGTATTGCAGGGTGTCATCCACCTGGCCCACCAGGTAGGAATAGAGCTGTTGGTATAGATCGGACATGCTAATCCCCTCCTCTGGTAGAGTATACCAGAAATGCAATACGTTTGCAATGCATATTTTTGTGCGAGAGAAAAATAAAATGATTGCAGTACAAACGTATTGCGAGGGATGTATATGGGAAAATTCAAAATTCCGAGTATTCCGCCCACAACAAACAAGACGATCCGCTTTCCGAATGACCTCATTGCCGAAGTTGAGCAGGCCATCAAAGGGAAGAACTGCACCTTTTCCGCCTTTGTGATCGCCGCTGTCCGCACGGCGCTGGAAGACTTAAAACAGGAATAATGCCAAAGGGGGGTGTTGGTGTGGCCTACTATCCACGGTTGCGGGATTTGCGTGAAGATGCCGATCTGACCCAAACGGAGCTGGTAAAGTTGCTGGGGATGCACAAGACCACCTACACCAACTACGAGCAGGGAAAGCAGGAACCGCCTTTTGAGCTCATCGTCAAGTTAGCAAAGCTGTATAACGTGTCTATCGACTACATCGCAGGGCTGACCAACAAGCCGACGCCTCTGCGCAAAAAGCCATAAAAAGTCCGGCCCGCGGGGGCCGGACTTTTTGCATCTTGCGCCTTATTCCATCAGCGAGCACACAAGCTCCGTGTACGCCGCCGCGTCCTCGATGGGCAGGCCGGCGATGAGCAGGGCCTGGTGGTAGAGGATCTCCACGAACTTGGCCGCTTTCTCCTTGTCCCCGGCGTCCAGGGCGTTTTTCAGGGCGGCGAAGGGGGCCGCGTTGGGGTTCAGCTCCAGCACCCGCTGGGCCTTCATGGGGCCCATCATGGGGTCAGACCCCACACGGGAGAAGTATTTCTCCATCTCCAGGGTCATGGGCCCGTCGGCGGTCATGCAGACGGGGGCGGACTTTAGGATCTTGGACACCCGGGCCTCGTGGATGCGGTCGCCCAGAGTCTCCTTGACGAAGTCCAGCACCGGCCTGGCGTCCTCGGCCTGCTTCTCCTGGGCGGCCTTCTCCTCGTCGCTCTCGGGGAGGGCGTCGGGGTCGGCCACCGATTTCAGCTTCTTGCCGGACACCTCCGCCAGCGTGTTGACCACGAACTGGTCCTCCTCCCCGGTGAGGTAGAAGATCTCGTAGCCCTTGTCGGCCACACGCTCCACCTGGGGCAGCCTGGCGGCCTGGCCGGCGTCGTCGGCGCAGACGTAGTAGATGAACTCCTGGCCCTCGGCCATGCGGTCCACGTACTCGGCCAGGGAGGTCAGCTTGCCCTCCCTGGAGGAGGTGAACAGCAGCAGGTCCTGGAGCAGGTCCTTCTTGGCGCCGTAGCCCTCCACCACGCTGTACTTGAGCTGGCGGCCAAAGGCGGCCCAGAACTTCTCATACTTCTCCCGGTCATCCTTCATCAGCTTGACCAGCTCGTTCTTGATCTTCTTCTCCACCGCCCCGGCGATGACCTTCAGCTCCCGGGTGTGCTGGAGCATCTCACGGGAGATGTTCAGAGAGAAGTCGGGGGAGTCCACCACGCCCCGGACGAACCGGAAGCAGTCGGGCAGCAGGTCGGCGCACTTGTCCATGATGAGCACGCCGGAGGAGTAGAGCTGCAGGCCCTTCTCGTACTCACGGGTATAGAAGTCGTAGGGAGTATTGGAGGGGACGAACAGCAGGGACTTGAAGGTGACGGTGCCCTCGGAGGCGGTGGTGATGGTGGCCAGGGGGGGCTGCCAGTCACCGAACTTCTCCTGATAGAACCGGTCGTACTCCTCCTGCTTCACCTTGGAGCGGGGCCGCTGCCACAGGGGGACCATGGAGTTGATGGTCTTCTCCTCCTGGACGGTCTCCCACTCGGGCTTGTAATCGTCCCCGGCGTCGGCGGGCTTCTCCTTCTGTCGGTAGTCCTCCACCACCATGCGGATGGGGTGGCGGATATAGTCGGAGTACTTCTTGATGAGCTCCTGGAGCCGGTGGGTCTCCAGATACTCGCTGTACTTCTCGTCCTCGGTGTCCGGCTTCAGGTGCATGATGACGTCGGTGCCGTCGCTGTCCTTCTCGCACTCGGCGATGGTGTAGCCGTCGGCCCCCTCGGACTGCCACATGTGGCCGGTCTCCTCCCCGTGGCGGCGGGTGACGACGGTGACCTGGTCGGCCACCATGAAGGCGGAGTAGAACCCCACGCCAAACTGGCCGATGATGTCGGACGTGTCCCCCTTCTCCATCTCCTGCTTGAACTGGAGGGAGCCGCTGCGGGCGATGGTGCCCAGGTTCTTCTCCAGCTCGTCGGCGGTCATGCCCACGCCGTTATCGGACACGGTGAGGGTCCTGGCCCCCTTGTCCGGGGTGACGGTGATGCGGAAGTCCCCCCGCCTGGTCTTCACCGTGTCGTCGGTGAGGCCCAGGTAGGCCAGCTTGTCGATGGCGTCGCTGGCGTTGGAGATGATCTCCCGGAGGAAGATCTCCTTGTGGGTGTAGATGGAGTTGATCATCAGGTCCATCAGCCGCTTGGACTCCGCTTTGAACTGCTTCTTTGCCATGTTTGGTCGCTCCTCTGTATGTGAAAAATTTTTCGAAAACAAGCGTTAGCACTCGGAGGTTTTGAGTGCTAACCTATGATAATACCATTTCTCCCCGATTGCAAGCCCTTTCACGGAAAATTCACAATTTCTCTGTATGCCCCTGCCAGACCGAGGGCAAACTATAAGTACCATAAAATGGATATTATACGGAAGAACGCGAGAAAATCACGGGTTTTGGGAAACTTTAGGTTGCCTTTTGACCTGCGGGGTGCTATAATACCATCTGAGAATCGAGAGAATAGGCTTGGCCTGATTTTATGTCAACTTTTTTCGCCTGCTTGGGCGTCATCAAACCGGCTTGCCGGAGGTTCGAGGTGCAGCCTTGAAAAAGTATGTGATCCATGGCGGGCGGCCGCTTTACGGCCGGATCGAGATCAGCGGCGCGAAGAACGCCGCTGTGGGCATCATCCCCGCAGCGCTGATGGTGGACGGAGTCTGCCGGATCGAGAACATCCCCCAGATCAGCGACGTAGATCTGATCCTGAATATGCTCCAGTCCCTGGGCGCCAATATCCGCACCTTCAACCGCACCACTATGGATGTGGACTGCACCCATATCGTCAACCGGCAGATCCCCTATGAGGATGGCCGGAAGATCCGGGCCAGCTATTACCTCATCGGGGCGCTGCTGGGCCGGTACGGCTGGGCGGAGGTGCCCCTCCCCGGCGGGTGCGACCTGGGGGGACGGCCCATCGACCTGCACATCAAGGGCCTCACCGCCCTGGGGGCGGAGGTGGACACCCGCAACGGTTACGTGTACGCCAGGGTGCCCGACGGAAGCCGGCTGAGGGGCGCCCAGATCTACCTTGACATCGCCTCCGTGGGAGCCACCATCAACATCATGCTGGCCGCCACCCTGGCCCAGGGCCTCACCGTCATCGAGAACGCCGCCAAGGAGCCCCACATCGTGGACGTGGCCAACTTCCTCAACTCCATGGGGGCGGACATCGCCGGCGCGGGCACCGACGTCATCAAGATCCGGGGCGTGGAAAAGCTCCGGGGCGGGGAGTATTCCATCATCCCCGACCAGATCGAGGCGGGCACCTATATGGCCGCCGTGGCCGCCGCCGGCGGCGAGGTCCGGGTGTGCAACGTGATCCCCAAGCACATGGAGTGCATCACCGCCAAGCTCATGGAGATGGGCGTGGAGGTGGAGGAGGAGGGCGACAGCCTCATCGTCCGCCGCAGCGGCCCCCTCCAGCGCACCAACGTGAAGACCATGCCATACCCCGGTTTCCCCACCGATATGCAGCCCCAGATCGCGGCGGTGCTGTCTATCGCCCAGGGCACCAGTGTCCTCACCGAGGGCGTGTGGGGCAACCGCTACCGCTATGTGGAGGAGTTCCGCCGGCTGGGCGCCAGGATCCAGGTGGAGGGCAAGATCGCCGTCATCGAGGGGGTGGACCACCTCACCGGCGCGCCCATGGAGGCCTGTGACCTGCGGGCCGGCGCGGCCATGGTCATCGCGGGGCTGGCCGCCAGGGGCACCAGCGAGGTGTCCAACATCGGCCACATCGAGCGGGGCTACGAGAACCTGATCGGCAAGCTGTCCGGTGTGGGCGCCGACATCCGGGTGGTGGACGTTCCCGACCCGGACCGGGTCCCGGCCACCGCGTAACGCAAAAGATCAGCAAGAGGGCGGCTCTGCCGCCCTCTTTTCATGGAGGGAACACTATGCTTCGAGCGGCCACCCTGGCCAGCGGCTCCAGCGGCAACTGCGCCGTGGTGAGCGACGGGACCGTACATATCCTCATTGACGCGGGCATCTCCGCAAAACGGATCGCCCTGGGGCTGCGCTCCCTGGGCCTGTCCCCGGCCCAACTCTCCGGAGTGCTGATCACCCACGAGCATTCCGACCACATCAGCGGGCTGGACATGCTGTGCCGGCAGACGGGGGCCGACCTCTACACCGCCGAGGGCACCGCCCGGCAGATCTGCTACCGCCGGGCGGGGATGGAGGGCCGCTTTCAGGTGTTCGAGCCGGGGGAGCGGTTCGCCATCGGCAATCTGGTGATCCACCCCTTCGCCAACAGCCATGACGCCGCCTGCCCGGTGGGCTACGCCATCGAGGGGGGCGGCCGGAAACTGGTTTTGTGTACCGACACCGGCTATGTCACCCAGGAGGCGGCCGCCGTCGTGCAGGGCTGTCACCTGCTCATCTGCGAGAGCAACCATGACGTGGACATGCTCCGCTCCGGGCCCTATCCCGCCTACCTGAAGGAGCGCATCCTGGGGGACCGGGGGCACCTGTCCAACGAGGCGGGAGCGGAGCTGGCGGCCCACGCCGTCCGGCACGGAGCCCGGCGGGTGGTGCTGGCCCATCTGTCCCAGGAGAACAACACCCCCGCCCTGGCCCTGGCGGCGTCGAAACAGGCGCTGGAGGGGCTGGGCGCGAAGGTGGGGAAAGACGTGCTCCTCTCCGCCGCGCCCCGGAGCGACTGCTCAGGCTGGATGGAGGTGTGACCGGTGCTGAATGTGACCCTCCTCTGCGTGGGCAAACTGAAGGAGAAGTTTTACAAGGATGCGGTGGACGAGTACGCCAAGCGGCTGTCCGCCTATTGCAGGCTGAACATCGTGGAGCTGGCGGAGCAGAAGCTGCCCCAAAAGCCCACCCTGGGCCAGATTCAGGCCGCCCTGGACAAAGAGGCGGAGGCCATCCTGGCCAAGCTGCCCCATTCCGGCCGGGTGGCGGCGCTGTGTGTGGAGGGGACGCCCCTGTCCAGCGAGGAGCTGGCCCGCACCGTCGGGACCTGGACGGTGGGAGGGATGTCCTCCCTGACGCTGATCATCGGCGGCTCCTACGGCCTGTCCCCCCTGGTGAAGGGGCGGGCCGACCTGCGGCTGTCCATGTCGGAGATGACCTTCCCACACCACCTGGCGAGGGTGATGGTGCTGGAGCAGCTCTACCGGGCCTTCAAAATACAGGAGGGCTCCGACTATCACAAGTGATTGACAAAGCCTCTCCGCTGATTTATCATGTTACAAAATTCCCTCGGGAGGAGACAGAGAGATGAAAAAGCCCTTCCTCACCCTGGCCCAGGCCCAGGAGATCAAAAAGACCTATCCCACCCCGTTCCACATCTACGACGAAAAGGGCATCCGGGCCACCGCCCGCGCCCTGAACGCCGCCTTCGCCTGGAACAAAGGGTTCAAGGAGTATTTCGCCGTCAAAGCCACCCCCAACCCGGCCATCCTCAAAATACTGCGGGAGGAGGGCTGCGGCGTGGACTGCTCCTCCCTCACCGAGCTGATGATGTCCGACCGTTGCGGCTTCTCCGGCCACGAGATCATGTTCTCCTCCAACGAGACCCCGGCGGAGGAGTTCCTGCTGGCGGACAGGCTGGGGGCCATCATCAACCTGGACGACCTGACCCATGTGGACTTCCTCTATGACACCCTGGGCCATGTGCCCGAGACGGTGTGCTGCCGCTTCAACCCCGGCGGCACCTTCACCCTGGGGGAGAGCAAGGAGGGCTTCCAGGTGATGGACAACCCCGGTCAGGCCAAGTACGGCATGACCCCGGACCAGCTGCTGGAGGCATTCAAGCGGCTGAAAGCGCTGGGGGCCAAATGGTTCGGCATCCACGCCTTTCTGGCCTCCAACACCATCTCCAACGACTACTACCCCGCCCTGGCCCGCATCCTGTTCCAGCTGGCCGCCGACGTGTCCGCCAAGACCGGCTGCGACATCGCGTTCATCAACCTGTCCGGCGGGGTGGGCATCCCCTACCGCCCGGACCAGCCGGAGAACGACATCGCCGTCATCGGCGAGGGGGTGCGGCGGGCCTTTGAGGAGATCATGGTCCCCGCCGGCCTGGGGGAAGCCGCCATCTTCACCGAACTGGGCCGGTTCATGCTGGCTCCCAACGGCCATCTGGTCACCACCGCCGTCCATGAAAAGCACATCTGGAAGGAGTATATCGGGGTGGACGCCTGCGCCGCCAACCTGATGCGCCCCGCCATCTACGGCGCCTACCACCATATCACGGTGCTGGGCAAGGAAAACGAGCCCTGTGACCACGTGTATGACGTGGTGGGCTCCCTCTGCGAGAACAGCGACAAATTCGCCGTCGACCGGCCCCTGCCCAGGATCGACATGGGGGACATCCTGGTCATCCACGACGCCGGGGCCCACGGCTTCTCCATGGGCTACAACTACAACGGCAAGCTCCGCTCTGCCGAGCTGCTGCTGAAGGAGGAGGGCTCAGTGGAGCTCATCCGCCGGGCGGAGACCCCCGACGACTATTTCGCCACCCTGGTGTGGTGAGGCAGGTTCAGGAGGCCGCCGAACCCGATCAAAAAACGAGTGCCCATAAGGGAAATCCCTTATGGGCACTCATTTTGGTGCAGTTAAGCAATCCAAATCCGAACCGGTTTCCTCCCCTGCCAGAGCTGCGTCCAGCTCGGCAAGGGTGATCGTCGTGGTGCCCTCTTTGTAGTTGAAGGTGATCACCATTTTGTCGTCATACAGGAAGATCGCGTTGATGAACGTGTCGATCAACATCTTGCGGTGGGACTTCTGCCGCACATCCAGCTTGCGGAAACGGTGCAGCCAGAACGTCATGAACTCGGCACTGATCTTGGGCTTCGCCAGTTTCTCGCAGTCGATGCGCACCTCCAACTCCTCTTTCGCTTTCTCCAACTCCTCCAGCCGTTCCTTGGTGGATCTGGTGAGGATACCCTGTTGAATGGCGTTCAGCATATGGTAGCCTTGGGCAAACGGGACCTTCTGTGGGACCTGCTGCCCGACGCCGTTTTCCCCAACGTGCTGGAGGTGCGCCATGGTAAATGAGTGGAGCGAGTTTTTGGAATACACCGGCACGGTGACTTACACCGCCAAGAGCAAGCGGGACACCAGTTACCTGGGCCGGTTCACCTGGGACACGCTGGTGGACTTTGAGGGTCTGGTGCGGGTGCTCACCGTGCTGGCCAGAGGCTTCCTGTTCCATGAGCCGGATGGGAGTCTGGCAGAGAACCCCCGAGGCCGGGTAGAGTACGCCCGGCGGGCGCTGTGCGCCTGGTGCAGCGTGCCGGATGTGGAGGACGCCGCGCCCAGGGATGAGTGGAGATACCGCACCGACTTCCGGGATCTCCACGGCGAGTTCCCTGACCTGGTGGACGAGGACGGCGGCGGCTGGTTCTGGCGGCACGTCCGCCGGGTGGGTGTCTTTGTGGAGGAACACCCGGAGGCGGCGCCCAAGACGGCGTTGGACAAGGCGCTGGCCATCGAAAAGGGGTTCGACGCGGTCTGGAGGAAGAAGGTCATCCAATTCCAGACGCCGCTGTTTTCCTCCAAGGCCCTTGGCCTGTGGCTGATCCGGTTCGAGTCTGTGCTGGCGGACGGGTTGGAGCAGGGCCCCCTGCGGAGGGAGGATATTGCCCTGCCGCCGGAGCTGGCGGAGAAAGTCTTGGCGATGCTGCCCAAGGGCCTGCCGCCGGAGGCGGTCTGCACGCTGATCGCCTACTACGCGGCCAACAGGCCGGAGGACACCGACTGGGTGGTGCTGCCGGTGGCCAATTTCGACGCTTACTTCGGGAATACCAGCTTCGGGCGGAAATGGCTGCAGATGATACCCCGGGAGATCATGGAACGGGAGTCCGGGTTCGGGGTCTGCCGGTATCGGGTGCGGGAGGAATTTCAGATCAGGGTATGAGAAAGCCCCGGTCGATCTTGAGGAGGATCGACCAGGGGCTTTTCTTTGTTTCGGCAGCGCAAATTTTTGGGGGGCTTACCTACGCTCATTTAATTATGGTATGTTGCAAATTGCATCTAGGAGAACCTGATAGCTATTAACGTGAGCATATCGCACCTTGCTAGTGGAGATTTCATTAAACAACTTCTTTGCACAGTCAATTTTCGCCCGTTCAACAGGGCGAATTTGTTGAGGATCCATTGTTCCCTTTGTCTCTGCCATGAAATAGATGTGCTTTACGCTTCCCTTGTGGAAAAGAATCGCCCAGTCAGGGGAATAGTTGCCTACAGGAGTAGGAATCTGATAAGTTCGCGGCAGTTTGGCATAGACGCAAACTTCCTGCGCTTTGTCCAAATCTTCGGCAAATCTGCGCTCTTCGCTCTTATCCGCAAAGCCGTCTGTAAATACATAATCCTGGATGTGTTTTTTTGCCCGGAAAGCTTTTTCAAAATTCTGCGGCGCTTTCTTGGACTCGAATATCTCGTCCTCATAGCGGCCTTCAATTTCGTGATACTCCACTGCGTCTATCACGAGGTCGGATTTTACATCTTCGATCAGCCTGATCGCTTTTGTGATGAACTCTTCCGGGTTGCTTTTGAAGCCGTAAAACTTCTTCAAACTGATACCACTCAGAATGGACGCCACAGTTTTGCGGGTCAGCATAGTTCCGGCTGCGATCTTCCCAACCAAATCATATGGGATCTGTCCAATGGCGCTGCGCTGCAGCGTCTTTGTCTCAGACCGGGTACTTTCAAAGGTTTCTCCTCGATCCAGCGCATACTGGTCCATGGTCTTTGTATAGACATAGGTCTTGCCGGTGCCGGTCTCCATCTCCACGTCCAGACTGCACCGGCCCAGGTTTTTCACCAGCGCCGGGGAGAGCTTGATGTTGTTCTGCGTCTGCATGGCGCGGATGTTTTCAAGCAACTGGTCGTCGGACAGTTCGATCTCCGCGTTTTTGAAGCCGGTGGGGTCCAGTTCATCCTCCTGCGGGGCCTGCTCAAAGCCGGAAAGCTGCATCTGAGGGTCTGCCTGGACCGGGGGCCGCTCCGGGCGCTTGCCCAGATCGCGGATGTAGTCGATGGCCCCCAGGTTCCGCTGGCCGTTGAATACCTGAACCACGGCGTCCACCGCGTCGGTCTGATATTGTTGGATCTTGAATTGAAATTTCATTTGACTTTGTCCTTCCTTACCTTGGCAGATCCACGCCCTCGGTGGTCAGGTAAAGGCTCATGATTTGCATATTCATCGGCGTACTTAAAGCCCTCGTCTGTATGCGATGGCAAATACATCTTTACATTTTGAGATTTAGAAAAAGCTACTAATCTCTTCTGGAAATATAACAGATAAAGTTATGTCGCGTGCCGTAAGGCCACCATAATTTTTTGTTTCTAAAACCATAAACGGAATCCCGCTCTCTGTTTTATAAGCACGAAAATAGCATTGGATATTAGGAGATACAGAAAACTCAAACTGTTTTTGCTGGACTTCGAGCATTTCCTTGTTTGTTTCATTTGCTTTCCCAGCCGTTGTCAATGCAATAATTGCCGCCGCCGCGGTTGCAAGTGCTCCACCAAATGTTGCAATTGCGCCTATGACTGTCCATACATTCTCGGGGCAATTCCGACCTACTATTACAACAATACATACTGCTTCAAGAATAATGAAAAGACCCATAAGTACAATAATCCATGTTGTACATTTTTTCATTATTAATTTTGCCCCTTCCGATAATTGAGAATTTGCTGATGCAGCTCATATTTCTTTTTCGGCTGCTTCTCCGCCCGCAGCTTCCGCTCCAGCTGCCCGATCTGCCGCCGGAGCTTTGCCCTGCGCTCGTTCTCGGCCAACTGCTCGTCCAGGGAGCGGCCCTGCTCTATTATAACATTTCCGACCTGGATCAGCAAGTTTTCCCACACCGCGTCCAGATCCAGGCCGTGCAGCGTCACCCGCAGGCTGTCCGGCGCCGCCCAGCTCCCCTGGAGCAATTTGGCGCGGTATGCCGCCAGCCGGGCCCGGTCCTCAAAGCAGAGGACGAAGAGCATATTCTGGTCGATGAGCCTGGACAGCAGAGCGATGTTCTTTTCGTCGTACTCCGCCCGCTTCAGGGTCACCAACAGGACGAAGAAGGAAGAGACCGTCTCCCCCGCGGCAAAGGTGGTGTTGGCCGGGGAGATCTCATTGACGATGTCGATGCGGCTGATGTCGGCGTCGAACCGTTCCCTGGCAGCGGTGTTCATATTGAATTTCTTATAGATGGCGGTTTTGGGGAGTTGGCGCCTCAACTCCGTCGCCTTTGGCAGTCCGAGCATGGTGTCCCTCCTTACCGCACGACCAGGAAGCAGATGAGTTCAAAGTCGTCCAGCCCCTTGATCTCCCCGGTGAGGAAGCTCATCTGCCCGCCGGACAGGAAGCTGTCGATGTCGCTCTCCGACTTGACCTCGATGATGGAGGAAATCGCGTCGCCCAGCAGGCGGGAATACTTCCGCATATCCTTCCCGTCCCGCGTCTCCCGGTTGAAGGCGGCGTATACCTCCTGGATCGGCTCCTGCCTCCCTTTGCACAGATGGCGCATGGTGTCCAGCAGTTCTTTGGGGGAAAGGTGGTCACAGAGGACTTGCCCCTCGTTGGAGTGGTAGACCATGTAGAACGGGTGGAGCCGGTTTTGGTTATTGATATTCACACTGCCGGTGCGGTTCTCCAGAATGAAGATCACGCCTGGCGGAGTGTCCTTACCGGCGGGGACCACCGCGTGAAGGCCGTGGGGCGTCTGGTCCAGATTGGGGTGGTTTTTCACATATTCCAGCAAATCCAGCCGGAACTCATTGAGGCCCAGGTCCATGATGGAGATGCCGCCGGACATATCCTCCATGTCCACCACCTCATCCTTCAGCCGCTGGAGCTGGGCCTTGCGGTACTCCAGATCGGTCTTTTCGTCCTCGCTGAGGATGTTGTCGTCGCCGGTGGCGGTCATGTCCACGATCTTCATTTTGGTTTCTACGCGGGCCTTTAGGTTGATGTACTCGTCAAGGGAGATGTCCGGCCAGAAATTGACCAGTTGGATGCATTGGTTCGGGCTGCCGATGCGGTCGATCCGCCCGAAACGCTGGATGATACGCACCGGGTTCCAGTGGATGTCGTAGTTGATAAGGTAGTCGCAGTCCTGGAGGTTCTGGCCCTCGGAGATACAGTCGGTGGCGATGAGGATGTCGATGCTGCCCAGGTTTTCATTCAGCAGATCTTTCCTCTTGGAGATAGGTGAAAAGCAGGCCAGGACTGTATTCATATCATGGAGCGGCTTGCGAAGGGTAGTCCGGCCATCCACATTACCCGTGATCATCGCGGTATCCAAGCCGAACTTTTCTTTTGCGAATTGACTGACATGGGCATACAAATACTCCGCCGTATCGGAAAAAGCGGTAAAAATAATCACTTTTTTGTTTCCGGCATTGATGGGATGCTCGATTTTATTTGCCACAACAGACAGCAGCTCCTGGAGTTTGCTGTCGTGCTCCGGCGTGATGTCGGCCACCATGTAGTCCAGCAGGTCCAGCGTTTCCGCGTCCTCCGCAAGAGCCTTTCGCCAGGAGAGGTAGTCCATATCCGCCAGGTCGATGCGGACTTTCCTGCCGATGGAGAACAGTTCATCGCCGCTCTGATCGTCCCAGTCAAATTCTCCGGCGTCAGAAATGTCGGTCAAAGTGAGTTCCTGCCCCTGATGACGGTCAAACTGATCGATCATCTGGAGCGTTTCTTTGATTTGCTTTCGGATCCGGCGCAAAGTCAGGGCAAAGGAATATACGGAACTCTCCATCCGCTTCATCAGATTGATGCCCATCAGCCGGCGGATCCCCTGCTCCCGGTTGGCCTGCGTGAAGCCCACGTTCACCTTGTTATCCTCATATAAAGCGGCGTATTTCTCCATCTTGCTGGCCAAAATGAAGTGCGTGGGCATATAAATCATCAGGTTCAGCTGCATAAGCTGAGTGAATATCTCATTGTAGTTGATGGCGGTCTGCAAGTCGGTCAGGCAGGGACTCTTTGAGATCGGTTTCAGCCGCGTGGGGAAAGTCCCGATGTCGGACATATCATAGTATTTTTCGATATGCTTACGGGAACGGGCAATGGTCACGCTGTCCAGCACTTCAAAGAAGTCGAAGTCCAACATACGCAAGAGCTTGTCCGTTGTGCGGTCGGCCGCATTCCATTTGCTCCAGGTATTGAACGCTTTCTGTGCGTTGCGAAAAATGTCCTCAATAGACCGGGCGGTATCCAGCTTCTCGTCAAGCAGAGCCGCATTTCCTTCATAAGCGAGCTGAAGCTGATTTTTCAAATCGTTGAACCGGTTGTTGACCGGCGTTGCGGACAGCATCAGGACCTTTGTCTTGACCCCCGCACGGATCACTTGATTGAGCAGTCGAAGGTACCATAGAATTGCTTGATAGTATGTTGTAATTCTCGTCCGTTAATTGAAAAAACAAACGTAACATCGTCATGGATAAAATAATGTTTAAT
>CANRIW010000022.1 GCA_947630785.1 uncultured Oscillospiraceae bacterium
CGGAGCTTTTAGTGGCAGGGGCAGAAGGATTCGAACCCTCGGCACTCGGTTTTGGAGTGGCTGTTGGAAAATTCCTGAGATGGGGAGGTTCCCGCTCGTTTCGGGCAATTGCGGGGCTTCACCCACTATGCCCTTCTGTTTTTGATGCTATTTTGATGCTATCACGCAATTCCTCAAACCCTTTTCCGCCCTGCGGTCAGGTTTCCAGAAACAGTATACCATACTCTGCGGCGGACGGCAAGCGGGTAGACCACCGCATTACCCCGAAATAAGCCGCCGTTGCGTAATCCAATAAAGAATCATGAATCCTGCCACCGCCGCCAGGTAGCACAGCCGCAGGCCGCTCCCAGCGCCAACACGGCCGCGGTCACAGCAATCGCCGCGATGGGCTGTCCCTGATCCTCCGCCAGCAGCCCGACCAAATCGGTGGCCCTGGCCGCCGACAGAAACCGCAGGGGCTCCAGTCCCAGCCATACCCACAGGACCGTGGGGACCACCAAAACACCGCAGGCGGCCACATAGGCGCCCTCCGGCCGGCGGAACAGAGAGGAGAGAAACAGCACGCCGCACCCCAGGGCCAGCAGCGCCAGCAAACGGAAGAGGTACAGTCCCGCCAGGAACAGGCCGATGGACACGGGCAGGGGAAATCCGTCCAAAAAGGTAACAGACTGCACCGGCGCGGCCAGGGTGGCGGGGTCTGCGGAACTCAACAGGGTCTTCAGTTCCATCACCGTGGGGGCTGCCCACAGCAGGACCACCCCGCCTCCGGCCAGAAGGTACTTCCGCCCGAGCAGCGCCCCCCGGCCCATCGCTCCCGCCCGCAGCAGATGGCGCAGACCGCCAGCCGTCTGCTCAACCGCCATGCTCCCCGCCAGCAGAAGGGACAGGGCGAACAGCGCCAGCACGTTCCACCGCATACGGAGGGGGGATGCCTCGGGGCCGTAGATGTCCCGATAGGGCACGTCATCCAGCAGCCAGAGGGTGGTGCCCAACTCCTCTCCCCGGGCCTCCAGCTCCGCCGCTCGGAGCTGCACCTCCTTAATGCCCACCTGCTCCGCCGTGATATTGGTGCTGCCCGAGACGATATTGGAGAACTCATACCAGTCGATCTCGCCGCTTTGCAGCCGTTCACTGGCGTGGAGGGCCAGGTCGTACCGGTCATCTATCTCCTGCCGGGCGCCGTCGATCTCAGCCAGCTTCTCCTCAGTCAGCGAGCCCTGGAGGCGGAGCGCGTACTCGTCCGCCTCGGTGCGGCTGAGCTGGGCGGCCATGTCAGACCGGGCCATCAGGACCAGGAACGCCGCCAATATGATGAGCCCGCCCTGCATAACGAGCAGCTTGTACGCCTCGAAGCCGGTCAGGCGGAGCCTGCCGCGGATCGCGTCCCAAAGAGCGTTCCACCGCATCCCCAGCCGGGCGAAGGGCGCCGCCAGGGCCGTGGGCCGCATCCTGGCCTGGAGAGCCGCGCACCCAGCCCCCAGCAGCGCCGCCAGCGGAACACAGCCCGCCTCCGCCAGCATCCGGATGTTGACCGGCCAGCCGAACATATCCAGATTCAGATACCGGGTGAACAGCACGGACAGGTCGATGTAGGAGAAGATATTGCCGTACTTGAGCAGCTGGAACACGCTCTGATCGGGCAAAAACGTGTAGCAGGAATACTCCGCCGCCAGGAACACGGCCAGCCCAACGATCATCCACCGCACCCCGGTATTGGCCGCGGACAGCAGCAGCCACAGCAGCAGGCCGATGACAAACGCCGTGACGGCCCGCAGCAGGAAATACCGGACCAACAGTCCGCCCGCCGACGTGACCACCGGCAGCGTTTTGAAGATGGGCAGGGACTGGGCGGCCCGGTCCAGATCCTCCAGGCCGCCGTACCGGAGGAACCCCAGCGCCAGCACTCCGCCGTGGAGCAGCGCCGTGGCGGCCGCCGAGACCAGCGCCAGGATCGCCATCCGCCGCAGCGCCAGCGGCGTCCTGCCGCCGGGGGCGGCGTAGAGGATATACCAAAGCCCCTTCTGCCGCTCGTCCAGGAAGGTCATGGCGGTATAGACCAACACCAGCACCAGCAGCCAGTCCGCCAGGGGATAGGAGAACAGCGCCGTCAACGCCTCGTCGTGACCCAGGGACAGATCGGCCCCCTCCAGAGGGGCAAAGTCCTCCGCCGTCTTTTGCAGATTGCGGTTGGCAAAGCTGCCCTTTTTGCCGAATATGGAAAACCGCCCCAGCCGCTCACTGGCCGCCTGGACCTGGGAGGGATAGTCCCGGTACTGGGAGAGGTGGGACAGCTGGGCCTCCAGCTTGGAGGCCGCCTCGGTCTGGACCCGTATCTGCTCCCAGTCCGGCTCCCAGCCGGAGCGGAGTTTTTCCAGCTCCTCCGGCCACTGCTCCATATATTCCTCGTAGTCGTCCTGATAGTACAGGACCCACTGGGTGTTGTCGGGGTCGTCCTTCCCGTACATCTCCCAGGACTGGAGGATCGACTGGAGATCGTGGTACAGCTCCTCCTCACCGGCCAGCGCCCGGACCTCTGCCAGAGCCGCGTCCGGATCGGCGCCCCGGTATCGCTGCTCCAGTTCGTTGTAAAGGCTCCGGGCCGCCTGAGCGTCCACCGGCTCCTGGATGGCGTTGTGGGCCGGGAACCCCCAGTTCGCGTCCTGCTGCTGCCGGTAAAACAGGAACAGATTCACCACCGCCGCGGCCACAAGGACAAGGGCCACGCCCCGGGATAAAAATACTCGTTTTAACTCGCCCATCATCGATCCCCCAGGTAGTAGAGGTATACGTCCTCCAGGCTGAGCCGCCCGGTGACGGGCTCGGACACATGGGGGGCGGCGGCGTCCAGCAGAGCGGCGGGGCTGTCCATAGCCACGATCCGCCCCTTCTTCATGAGCATAATTTGGGCGGCGATGGTCTCCACGTCGGGCACCACATGGGTGGCCAGCAGCACGATGCGATCGTGGGCCAGCTGGGCGATATACTCCCGGGTGCGGATGCGCTCCTGGGGGTCCAGCCCGGCGGTGGGCTCGTCCAGGATGACCACGGCGGGGTCCCCCAGCAGGGCCTGGGCCAGCAGCACCCGCTGGCGCATGCCGCCGGAGAAGCCGGACAGCCGCTTATGACGCACATCCGACAGGTGCAGTGTGGATAAAATCTCCCCGATCTGCTCCCTTGCCTGCCCCTTCGGGACGGCCTTCACCTCCGCCATATAGTGGAGGAAGGTGTCCGCCGTCATGGACTCATAAAAGCCCTGCTGCTGGGGCATGTAGCCCAGCTTTTTCCGGAATCCCCGGCCCAGCTTCAGGATGTCTGTGCCGTCAAAGAGGATCTCCCCCTCTGTCCGCCGCAGATTGTCGGCGATCAGGTTCATCATGGTGGACTTGCCCGCGCCGTTGGCCCCCAGGATGCCGTACACCCCCGGCGTGAAGGTGACATCCACATGGTCCAGGGCGGTCAAGTCCCCGTAGCGTTTGGTCAGTCCCCGCAGGGTCAGCGTGTGGGTGTTTTCCATTTTCATCCCCCTCAATCTGAGTTGAAATCATACCAGTTGAACAAAATGACCTGGTGCCAGACCCCCTCCGGAAACCGCTCCTTCTCCACGGCGTAGAGGGGATGGAAGGTACGGCCGGTCTCCGAGTCCTCCACGTTGTCGCAATAGACGAAGAGGTACGTCTCGTCGGCGCCGGGGATGCTGAAATCCTCATAGAAGCCGTCGCCGTGCTGAAGGTCCAGCCCGTCCGCGGCCAGGGCGGCCTCCAGGTCCAGAACGGTCACCTCCGCCCCGGTCTCCAGGGACAGCACGGTGATGGCTTCGGCGTCGTAGTCGATGAGATAGATGTACTGGCTGTCATACTCCGCCCAGGTCCCCTTCTGGCAGTCGGACAGGCGAACGGTCTCCCCGGTGTCCAGATCGCACCGGAACAGGCCGGCCTCCACCTCCTCGTAGGGCTGGGGGATCACATAGTAATAGAAGACCCCGTCCTTCAGATACCAGCCGTTGATGGCGTGGGTCCCCGCCATCTCATCGCTCCGCCAGACCAGGGCGTTCTCCTCTGTTTTGGGGTCATACCGGTACAGGAGCCAGCTGGCGGACCCCTTCATCTCCCCGCCGGGGTAGTTGAGGCCGCAGTAGTAGAAGCACCCCCCGTCCACCCACACGTCCCAATGGGCCTCGAAGCCGTCGATCATCCGGGGATGGGCGCTGTTGTAGGAAAAGAGGACTGTCGCGTCCTCAATGGGCTCGTCGATGCCCGACACGCACACCACGCTGGACCGGGGGCAGAAGACGATCTGACCGTCCAGGATGGCATAGGGGTATTGGAAATGGCTGCCGGGCTGCTTATCCGGCCAGCGGTCCTTGGACCGGTCGAAGAGTGTGCGCACGTCCCGCAGGCCGGTGCCGTCGGTCTTCACCGCCTGAAGGATATCCACATTGTATTCCCCGCCCATGAAATAGAGCTCCCCGTCGTAGACCTGGGTGGCGTACACGGCGCCGCCGATGCGCTTGGCCAGGCAGCTGCCGGACCGGTGCTGGCAGGTGGGGTCCGCGCAGAACACGGTGTAGTCCAGGGTGGACTTCTCCACATAGAAGGCCACCTCATGATCGATTGCCGCGAAGTACCCGTCCTCCACCGCCGCCATCTCCACCCGGGCGCCCAGGCCCGTGGTGAAATCCGGCTGGAAGCCGCCCTTGGGCTCCTGCCCGCCGGAGCACCCGGTGGTAAACAGCGCCAGGGCCACCGCCAGCGCCAATATCCGCTTTTTCATGGCTGTTCCCTCCCCTGGGACGCGCCGATAGCTGTCCGGGTGACCGTCCCGGTGATCGTGGCCTCCACGGTGGAGACCACCACCAAAAGGCAGGTGCCCGGTCTGCCCTCAAAAACCACTCTCTCGCCCTCCTTCAGTTCCGCGAAGTCCGCCGTCTGCCCGTCCACATACAGGTACAGATAGGCATGGGGGGCGGTCTGCCGTTGCCCCCAGCGGGGCTCCCCAAAGGTCAGGGAGGACAGTTCCACGCAGTATTCGGCGGCCTCCGTCTCCTCGCTGACCAGGAGGGTGTGGGTGGTGATGTCCACCCGGCGGCCGCTGAACTCCGCCGTTCCGTCCTCCCCAAAGCCGTCGATGGGGGGCTCCTCCATGCGGACGGCGCTCTGCGCCCATTGGGCCACCGTCTTGAGCAGGCCCTTTCCGGTGGCCTGGGTGGCGGCGGCGTTCCCCAGCAGCAGCGCCGCTGCCAGCACCGCCGCCGTGCAACCGGCGGCCGCCCGGCGCAGCCCTCTCCTGGGCCTCCGCCGGGAGCAGCCCCGGCAGCGGTCCCGGCTCACGGCGGCCTCCACCTTGGCGCCGATGTGTTCCAGGACATCCCGGCCGATCTCCTCGTCCAGCGGAAGATCTCCGATCAGCGTATCCAGTTCCTCGGGGGATACCCGGTCAAAAAACTCTGTCAGCCGCTCATCCATTTGACGCCGCCTCCAATCTCGTCCGCAATTTCCTGATGGCCCGGTGGGCGCGGGTGTCCACGTTGGACACCGTCAGCCCCATCCGCTCCGCGATCTCTCTGGAGGGCTGGGACAGATAGTACTTTCGGAAAATGATCTCCCGGTCCACCCGCTCCAATCCGCGCAGCGCGTTCAGCAGGCGGTCCCATTCCTCCCGGCGGAGCAGTTCGCCCTCCGGAGAATCGCCCTCCACTGAAAGGGGTATATCCCCCAGCGGCACTGTGTCCGGCGCGGCGTACTGCATCCGCACCCGGTCCACGGCCCGGTTCCGCGCGATGGTACACAGCCATGCCCGGATACTGCCCTTCGCGGGGTCGAACCGGGCGAGGCCGTCATAAAACTCCAGGATCACATCAGCAACGCAGTCCTCGATATCCTCTCCGCTGAACGGGGGCGTGAGCAGTTTCCCCCGGACTACGCTGTAGATCAGCCCCGCATACTGCTCCATCAGCAGCTCCATGCCCAAGCCGGGATCTTGCCGCAGCGTTTTGAGCAAAACAGCATCCTGCATCCGCACGCCCCCTCTCTCCGTTGATTGCAGACAATTCCATGATTACTTCGTAGATGACGAAACAATCTTACATCGTTTTTTTCTTTTTTATCGAGGTGTTTGGCAAAAAAGAAAATCTACACTTCAAAACCACCAAGGAATGAACGCCCACAAAAGATCCTGGGAGAACGGTACTACAAACGGAGTGCGCTCCAAGCGCTGGCGCGGCGGAATTCATCGAGATTGAACACCGGCACAGCGAGAGCGGCAACCGCCAGACCAGCAACCAGTACCTCGTGCTGGACCCGCCGCCCCTCCATCAGGTGGAGGGCCCCCTCCAACGGTTGCGGACGAACAATACTCATGGGAACAAGGAAAAGATTCCGCCGCCAATCTGCTCCCCGCGTGATCTGCCCTCTGCCGATAAAAAGCGCAAGGCCAGCCCCCATCCGCTTCACCCCCTGTTTGCCCCTGTGGGCCGCTGTGTGCCCCGCCCGCCGGTGGGGTAGCATCCGTGCCCACCCCGGCGATTTGCCCCGAAACTCACCCGGTTTTCGGGGGCTGTTTGCGCTCCGATTTCCTCTGGCGTTTTCACCAAATGAGGGCAATGCAGAGGGGGCGAAAAAGGTGCTGGTTAAAGCGCGGGGGTCTATTGCCCCCTCGCGCAGTTCACAGCGCCCCGCAATGCGGGTCGCTTCAAGGGCTTTGTTGGTTTTCACGGCGGGGGTCACTTTTTCGGTGCAGGGGTCATTTCGGGGATGACTCCCCTGAGAAATGCCCTGTTTTCAAGCCTCTGTCTGGGTTCCAAACGGGGATAAGTGACGTTTGGGGGGCCAAAGTCACAGAAAAAAGAAGGGCAACAGTTACCACGCAGTAAACAAGAAGCCGCCTAAACTTTTTTATAACAGTTTTCACTCCTTTATAGTGCTTTTTGTTTCATTCAAAGTGTTCTACAGAACTTTTTGTCGCTGCGTTCTCCATGTGTTCCAAAAATATCTGTGGCTGATTATGTGGTCAATACCCATCCCATACGGTAAGTGCAAAAATTACCCTGCTTAAAACAATAAGACCCCCAAAAAGCTTCACATATAGATACCGCAAAAGTCCTCAGCGGTGAGTTGCACCAGCGTATTCAAAGAAGAATTGACACGGCAAAGGCCGAGCCCTGTTGGACCCGGCCTTTGCCGTTTGGAAAAGTAGGAGGGAAATGCGCATTACGCGGTTTCAGCAATAAAATGATTGCGGCTCAAGCCGGCAGGACGACCTTCGCGATATGCTCCGCGCTGAGGCCGAACTGCTTGAGCAGGGCGGCGGCGGGGCCGGAGTGGCCGAACTCGTCGTTGACGCCGATCCGTTTCACCTTGCAGGGCACGCCGCTCTCGGCGATCACCGCGCACACCGCCTCGCCCAGGCCGCCGATGATGCTGTGCTCCTCGGCGGTGACGATCTTCCCGCACTCACGGGCGGCCTTCAGCACCAGCGCCTCGTCCAGGGGCTTGATGGTGGCCATGTCGATGACCCGCACCGAGATCCCCTCTCCGGCCAGAGTGTCCGCGGCCTCCAGGGCCTCCGCCACCAGCAGGCCGTTGGCGATGACCGCCACATCGGTCCCCTCCCGGAGAACTTCACCTTTGCCGATCTGGAAGGAGTAGCTCTCCTCGTCGTGGATCACCGGCACGGCGGAGCGGCCAAAGCGCATATACACCGGGCCCTCGTGCTCGTAGGCGGCCCGCACCATGGCTTTTGCCTCCACGTCGTCGGCGGGGCTCATCACCACCATGCCGGGGATGGACCGCATCAGCGCGAAGTCCTCGCAGCACTGGTGGGAGGCGCCGTCCTCCCCCACGGAGATGCCCCCATGGGTGGCCCCGATCTTTACGTTCAGGTGGGGATAGCCGATGGAGTTGCGCACCTGCTCAAAGGCACGGCCCGCCGCGAACATGGCGAAGCTGGAGGCAAAGGGTACCAGCCCCATGGAGGCCGCCCCGGCGGCCACCGCCATCATGTTCCCCTCGGCGATGCCGCAGTTGAAGTGCCGCTCCGGATAGACTTTTTGAAACGTGTTGGTCTTGGTGGCGTTGGACAGGTCCGCGTCGAACACAATCACGTCGTCGTGGGCGGCGCCCAGCTCCTTCAGCGCGTTCCCGTAGCTCTCACGGGTGGCGATCTTTTTCACGTCCGCCATCTCACTCCGCCTCCAATCCGGCCAGCTGGGCGTTCAATTCGCCCATGGCCTGCTCGTATTCCGCATCGTTGGGGGCCTTGCCGTGCCAGCCCACCTGGTTCTCCATGTAGCTGACCCCTTTACCCTTGGTGGTGTGCATCACGATGGCGAAAGGCACACCTTTGGTCTCTTTCGCTTTGGCGAAGGCGGCCTCCATCTGGCCGAAGTCGTGTCCGTCGATCTCGGCCACCTCGAACCCAAAGGCCCGGAGCTTGTCCGGGATGGGATAGGAGCTCATGACCTCCGTCACAGGGCCGTCGATCTGCAAACCGTTGTTGTCGATGATGACGCACAGGTTATCCAGCTTGTAGTGGTGGGCGAACATCAGGGCCTCCCAGACCTCGCCCTCCTCGATCTCGCCGTCCCCCAGCAGGGTGTAGACCCGGCAGGTCTTGCCCATGTGTTTGGCGGCCAGGGCCATGCCGCAGGCGGCGGAGACCCCCTGGCCCAGAGAACCGGTGGACATATCCACCCCGGGGACCGTATCCATGTTGGGGTGCCCCTGGAGGTAGCTGCCGATCTGCCGCAGGGTCTTTAAGTCCTCCACCGGGAAGAAGCCCCGGTTGGCCAGGGCGGCGTACAGCCCCGGCGCGGTGTGGCCCTTGGACAGCACGAACCGGTCCCGGTCCGGATTCTTCGGGTCCGCCGGGTCGATGTTCAGCTCCTTGAAGTACAGGTAGGCGAACATATCGGCGGCGGACAGGCTGCCGCCGGGGTGGCCCGCCTTGGCCGCGTGGGTGCCCTCGATGATCCCCATGCGGACTTTACAGGCGGCGATCTGGAGCTGCTTTTTCTCGTTTGCAGTCATATGATCAACTCCTCAACCCCAGGGATTCTCTGTGGGATAGGGCAGACCCTTGGGTTGATTATACGCGATGTCCTTCACACCCAGGAATTTGAACACCTCAAACAGCGCCTTGCCGTAGTGGCCGAAGGCCACCGCCCCGTGGTGGGGATACCGCTTCTGGATCAGCACGTGGCGGTAGAACCGGCCCATCTCCGGGATGGCGAACACCCCGATGCCACCGAAGGACTGGGTGGCCACCGGCAGCACTTCGCCCTGGGCGATGTAGGAGCGGAGGTTCCCCTCGCTGTCACACTGGAGCCGGTAGAAGGTGATGTCGGAGGGCGCGATGTCGCCCTCCAGGGTGCCGCGGGTGAAGTCGGGCTCGGAGTCCTTGGGCTCCAGCAGACGGTGCTGGATCAGCTGATACTTCACCGCCCGGTCAGCGCACAGCTTACAGGCGGGCGTGTTGCCGCAGTGGAAGCCCATGAAGGTGTCGGTGAGCTGATAGTCGAACTTCCCCTTGATCTGCTCTGCCCACATCTGCGCCGGGACGGAGTTGTTGATGTCCAGCAGCGTGACGGTATCGTCGGACACGCACATGCCGATGTACTCGCTCAAAGCGCCGTAGATATCCACCTCGCAGGCCACGGGGATACCGCGAGAGACCAGGCGGGAGTTGACATAGCAGGGCTCGAAGCCGAAGGCCTCCGGGAAGGCGGGCCAGCACTTGTCGGCAAAGGCCACATACTTGCGGGAGCCCTTGTGTTGCTCCGCCCAGTCCAGGAGCGTCAATTCAAACTGAGCCATCCGGGCGCTGAGCTCAGGATAGTAGCGGCCCTCCCCCATCTCGGCGGCCATCTCGTCGCAGACACCGGCGATGCGGGGGTCCCCGGCGTGGGCCTTATAGGCCACCAGCAGGTCCAGCTCGGAGTTCTCCTCGATCTCCACGCCCAGCTCGTACAGGCCCTTGATGGGGGCGTTGCAGGCGAAGAAGTCCTGGGGCCGGGGGCCGAAGGTGATGATCTTCAAATTGGCCACACCGATGAGGGCCCGGGCGATAGGCACGAAGTCCGCGATCATCTGGGCGATGTCCTCGGCGGTGCCCACGGGGTACTCGGGGATGTACGTCCTGAGATGCCGCATGCCCAGGTTGTAAGAGCAGTTCAGCATACCGCAGTAGGCGTCGCCCCGGCCGTTGATGAGGTCGCCGTCCCCCTCGGCGGCGGAGGCGTACATGACGGGGCCGTCGAAGTTTTTGGCGATGAGGGTCTCGGGGGTCTCCGGGCCGAAGTTCCCCAGGAATACCACCAAGGCATTGCATCCGGCGGATTTGACTTCATCGACCGCTTTCAGCATATCCAGTTCGTTCTCCACGGTGGTTTTGCACTCGTACAGGTCCAGGCCGTTTTTCGCGCAGGCGGACACGATGGCGCTCCGCCGCCGCTCCGACAGGGAGATGACGAAGCAGTCCCGGCTCACGGCGATGATGCCCAGTTTTACCTCAGGGATGTTGGTCAGCATGATCCTTTCCTCCTCATATATCGTTTATGATGTCGATGTTTACGCCCTTCAGCCCGATGTGGGCGCCGCCCTTCCCCTCATCGGACTCCGGATGGGCCAGCAGCCATTTGTTCCGGGCGGTGAGCCAGGTGTCCTCCTCATTGACCGGCTTCGCGCCGGGGACGGCAGTGTTGGTGCCTCTGGGAAGGACCACGGCGACCCGGAACCCCTCGGCCTCGCTCACATGACAGGGAGCGTAGTGAAGGGTGGTGGCGTAGACCTCTACCGGAACGCCGGCGGGCACCCGGAACGCCTTGACGCGGGAGGTGTCCAGCACGCCGTCCACGATCTCATCCTGTCTGGCCAGTAGCAGGATGAAATCCCCCTCGCCCACGTTGACCTCGCTGTCCCGGTGGTATTCCAGGCAGTTCAGCCTGGTATTGCGGCCCCAGCACATACCGATCTGGATGGGCATACCACCGTAGGCGTTGTCCCGAAACTCTCGGTAGACAGCGCAGGCTTCCAGGGACGCGATGTCCGGCTCATATTCTGTACCGGACTCCGGCAGGGGGATGTCATTCATCGCCCGCACCAGAGCGGAGGTGTCGTAGCCCTCCAGCACTTTGCCATAGGGCTTGAACGTCGGGTCAAAAACCGTTTGGATCTCCATAGTGTGTCCCCCCTTACAGCGCCGCCAGGGTGTGGAAGCTGTCCCGCAGCGTGGGATACAGGTTCCGATAGAGCTGGTAAAATGGCTCGTATGCCGCGGAGTTCTCCGCCTTCGGCTGCTGGATCTCTCCCGCGTGGACGGCCACCTTGCAGCCCTCCGCCACGGAGGAATAGATCCCAGCGCCTACTCCCGCCAGGATGGCCGCGCCCAGCGCCGGCCCCTGCTCGGAGGCGATGGTCTTCACGGGACAGCCGTACAGGTCGGCCAGTATCTGCCGCCAGAAGGGGCTCCGCCCGCCGCCGCCGCAGGCGGCCATGTCGGACACGTCCACCCCCATCTCCCGGAACACGTCCAGGCACTGACGCTGGGAGTAGGCCACACCCTCCATCACCGCCCGGATCATGTCGCCCTTGGTGTGGATGTTGGAAAGGCCGATGAACGCGCCCCTCGCGTCGGAATCCAGTAGCGGGGACCGCTCCCCCATGAGATAGGGCAGGTAAATCAGCCGGTTGGCCCCGATGGGGCTGCGGGCCGCGCTGTCAGTCATCAGCTCGTATACATCCCGCCCCTGGGCGGCGGCCAGCTCCCGCTCGGCGCCGCAGAACTGGTTGCGGAACCACTGGAGGGACAGTCCGGCGGCCAGGGTGCAGCTCATCACGGTCCACGCCCCCGGTACGGCGGAGCAGAAGGTGTGGACCCGGCCCTTGGGGTCGATGGTCACCTGATCCGCGTGGGCGAAGATGACCCCGGAGGTGCCCAGGGTGGTGAAGGCTTTGCCTGTCTCCACTACGCCGGTCCCGATGGCGGCGGCCGCGTTGTCTCCCGCCCCGCCCACTACGGGGGTGCCGGGAGCCAGCCCGGTGGCCTCGGCGGCGGCCAAGGTCACCGCCCCTGTCACCTGGCAGGATTCGTACATCCGCCCCAGCAGGCCGGAGTCGATGTCCAGGGCGGACAGGACTTCGCCGCTCCAGCGGCGGTTCGGCACATCCAGCAGGTTCATGCCGGAGGCGTCGGAAACCTCGGTGGCGAACTCGCCGGTGAGCTTGTATCTGATATAGTCCTTGGGGAGCAAAATGTGGCGGCACTTCTCGTAGACCGCCGGCTCGTTCTCCCGCACCCACAGAATCTTTCCGGCGGTAAAGCCGGGCAGCGCGGGATTGGCGGTGACGTCGATCAGTTTCTGTCCCAGTGTCTCGGTGATCTCGTCACACTGCTTCTGGGTCCGTCCGTCGCACCAGAGGATGGCGTTGCGCTGAACATGACCCTGGGCGTCCAGCATCACCAGTCCGTGCATCTGGCCGGAAAGCCCCACGCCCTTGATCTCCTCCGGCTTGACACCGCTCCTGTTCAGAACGGCCCGGACGGTCTCCTGTACCGCTCCCCACCAGTCGTGGGGGTCCTGCTCCGCCCAGCCGTTTCGGGGCTGATGCAGCGGATACTCCACGGTGTGGCTCGCCAACGGCGTCCCGTTCACGTCGAACAGCACCGCTTTTGTGCCTGAAGTGCCAAGATCGATCCCTAATAGCAAGTCCATTTCGTTTCACCTTTTTAAGATGGAATTTTTAATGATTTCAGTTCAAATGCAATAAAGTCCACCGCGCCCGTACCGACGAATTTGAAATACAGGGTCTTGACCCCTGTGCCCACGTCGAGCTTGCCGGAGAAGCTTCGCCTCCCTCCCTGCACGTCCACCTTGATGCCGATTCCTTTGGCGAACGTGGGCTTGTCGGAGACCTCAAAGGTCCCGGAGCCGGTGCCACCCAGCTCCACGGTCACGTCCACGGGCCCGTCCAGCTGGAAGTACTTGAAGCCGGCCACCGCGCCGTCACGCATGTTGGCGATGTACTGATCGCCGTTTTCCTCCCGGTCTTTCCCCGTCTGGGTGAAGTAGGGATGGGCGGCCAGCCGCTTCCGGGGGCTGGAGCCGTCATACCGGCCCACGCCGTCCTTGCTCCAGAGATTGCAGGCGATGCGGGCCTCGTACCGGCCCTCGCCCTTCAGCGGCCCGTCGTTCAGCCCGCAGGAGGTGACCTCCGCCTGCCGGAAGGAGCCGTCCGGGTTTTGGATCAGCTTCTCGGCGCAGGCCTGCCGGGAATAGGAGTGCCGGTTGGTCTGCCGGTGGTAGAAGATGTACCACTGATCCCCCAGCTTCAGCATCCCGCCGTGGGTATTGCCCAGGTAGTTGAGGGCCTTGGACTCGTCCTCGTTGCCGTCCAGGAACAGATCGCCCTGATCCACCAGCGTGCCGCCGAAGGTGAAGCCGCCGTCGGGCCGGTCGCTGACGGCATAACACAGCTCGTGGTTGTGCCGGGAGGAGTACACGAAAATGTACTTATCCCCGTCCTTGCGGATGGAGCTGGCCTCGAAGAACTCGTGGTTGGGGAAGGAGCCGGGGCCCTCCTTGGGGAAGATGACTTTCGGCTCGGTCTTGATGGTCACCATGTCCTGTTCCAGCTCCACTACCACGCCGCCGTCGTTTTTCAGCTTCTTGCCGCCGGTGACGATGGCCGGGGTGGGGGTGTAGAAGCCGGAGTACAGCCAGACGCGGCCGTCATCGTCATAGAGAATGCCGGGGTCGAAGGGGAACTGGTCCCCCTTCCGGCGGCCCCAGATGGTGCCGTCCTTGTAGTGGACGTGGCCCAGGAACTCATACTTGCCCGCCGGGGTGTCGCACACCGCCACGCCCATGATCCCCATGAAATCAAAGGCGTAGTAGAGATAGTACCGCCCGTCGGGGCCCTGGCACACGTCCGGGGCGAACAGAAGGCGAAGGCCCAGCTTGTTTTTGGGGTCCTGATCCTTGCGGAAGATAATCCCCTCGCAACGCCAGTCGCTGAGGTCGTCCGCCGGAGCGGACCAGCACACGTAGTCGTTGACGCAGAAGATAAGGGCGTTGAACTTGTCGTGGGAGCCGTAGACGTAGACCCGATCCCCGAACAGGTGGGGTTCGCCGTCGGGGATGTACTCCCAACTGGGCAAATAGGGGTTGACTGCTTGATACTTTTGATATTTCATTCAGGTACACGCTCCTTTCATAGTTTGGCATGCCCAGTTTGGTTTCATGAATATTATATAGCATGTTGATTCCTCATCAAGGTCGACAATGCGTGAAACAACCCCGCAAAGCGGGTAAAGTTGACAGTAGAGATGGTAGAAGGGTTTATTCGCGGCGGAATCCAGTACAGAGACTGACTCTCCCAGGTAAATGGGCCGGAGAGCCCCTGTGGTGCTGTGAGTGTCGCTGGGCGTAATTTACTTGCGGCTTCCCTTTCTAGAATATATCTGCAGGTATGGTAAGTGTCGGGATCCTAAAGAACCCCGACACTTGCCATTTGAAAAAGAAGAGTATAGGAACGACGACAGTCCTATCGCCCTCTTGGAGATAACAGCATGGATTGCTCCATTGTACCAGCCCTAAGTTGGTTTGCGATTAAAAATCAATCTCCGTAATTGCCGGTCAGGCCGAGGGCTGTACCCCAAGTAGTGGCGTCGCAGGTAAAATCACGATTCACACGTTCATCGATTGCAGCGACAAAATGTAGGCTAAGCGCATGACTCTCGTCATCCTTATCGGCGACGGTCACTTTGCCGTTAGAGTCCGTCAAGCTAAAGGTCCAGTCTTTCCAGGTCCACTCGCCGCTCTCTACCAGCCCTGCCGTGACGAAAGTAAATTTGTAGGTGCCGTCCGCATAGCAGTCAAGAAGATAGTTCTCAGAATCAGAGGCAAAACTGAAGAGCACAGATGCCTCGCTTACAGGCTCATAATTTCCCGTTGTGCCCAGCGCTGTACCCCAAGTAGTGGCATCGCAAGTAAAATCGCGGTTCACACGTTCATCGATTGCAGCGACAAAATGTAGGCTGAGCGCGTGACTCTCGTCATCCTTATCGGCGACGGTCACTTTGCCGTTAGAGTCCGTCAAGCTAAAGGTCCAGTCTTTCCAGGTCCACTCGCCGCTCTCTACCAGCCCTGCCGTGACGAAAGTAAATTTGTAGGTGCCGTCCGCATAGCAGTCAAGAAGGTAATTCTCAGAATCGGAGGTGAATCTGAACAGAGGCTCACCCTCGGCATCGTTCCCTCCATCTCCGCCGACGGGGTTTCCGGAGCCGGATGGTGCTTGCGTGGGTTCCCATCCCTTTTCCCGGAGGAAGTCTTCAGCGGAGGCGTAGCTTACACTGCCGTTGCCGCCAATGGGCATATTGCGGACAAACTGGCCGCCATCAGCAAAGCCCAAGGCAATGTTGATGGTGATCTCGTCAAAATGACCGGTCAAGTCATAGGAGTAATCAATCGTGCATACGCCGTCCATACCCTCTATGGTATAGCAGGCCACGCAGAACCACAAGTGATCGTCCTCCTCGTTTGTCCAGTATCCATAATAATCGTACCGGTGTCCTCTGCCATAAACACTCAGTACCGACTCACCATCCTCACAAAGATTAAGAATGGCATCGAATTGCTTTGCTTCACCGCCACCTTCAATCGTTGCTGATCCGGTCAACTGGTACACAATCGTTTTTGCCGAAACATCTTCTGCCAGATAATCCTCAGGAGTATAACCCTGCCAGACATCCTCCGCCACCGTCGGGGTCTTGTAGTTTCCCTCACTCTGCGGATTGTTCGTGGCACCTGCGGGTTCAGACACCAAACTCCCTGTGCTTTCTGTGGAAGGGTCGGTATCGATGGGACTCCCACTACTGTTTAAGAGCGCAACGCCGCAGAGGACGGCCACTAGTACCACCATGGGAATGACGACTTTCAGATCCGATGGACGGAAGGAATACTGCTCATCCTTCTCCTGCTTGCAGATGACGGAAAAGAGTGCACAGACCATGGCCAGCAGGAACAGAACCAGTGCTGTCACCAGATAAGGAGAAAGACCAGTGTTCATCACGTCGCCACTGAAGTAAAACGCGAGATAGCTGACACGGCCTTCAATCAGCGAGAAGAACAGCGCCGTGGTGGTAGCGTATGCCGCGATGGAAGGCACCTTAGCATAGTCCTTGTAGGTCGCGATCAGATTCAGGAAAATCGACCCGAAAGCCAAGCCGATGATTAAAGCGGGGTGTTCGGACTGCTCCACCGACACAGCGGTAAGCATACGGAAGAAAATGAGGCCGATGGCCGTGAACAGTAGCGCAGCCAGGGAAAACAGATAGCCTTTCCCCTTTTTAGAAAAGAACTCTTTCATTTTTCAGAACCTCCCTTGACTTTTTTGTTCGCATTGAATAGATATAGCGCAGTTGTAGCCACCGCAGATATGACAAAGACAATATCGAGTGTATTGAACAGCGTTTTCCACCAAGGAGTAATCAGCACAATCTTAGACTCTGCGTCGATTCCGTTGACCGCATTGGAATGGATGAAACTGTAGAGAATGCGGTGGCAGGCATCACGGGTGGCGGAGAGTAGCACCGGGTCAGCCTTGATGCTTTCGGGAGTGAGCGTCTGATTTACATAGGCCTTGGAGGAATCGTCATATACGCCGTTGTTCATCATCGTGCTGACACCGGCGGCAATAGCAGCATTCCCGTCGTAAAGGCCTGCTGTGGGAGATCCCAGATCGGTGATGACATATGCCTGAGAACCCCACTCCTGCCGGAGCGCTACCGTCAGCAGGTCATACTCGGCGCTGGTAGAAATCAAACCGATTCGGTTATAGGAGCTCATCATACCGTTTGCCTCGCCGTAAGTCATAACGCCTTCAAAAGCCCGCATATAGACCTCGCGAAGCGCCTGCTCGTTGGTGAAGGTACCCACGCCGATTCGGTTTTGCTCCTGATCATTGAGGACGAAGTGCTTCACTGTGATGACCTGACCCTTCGCTCCGGCACCCTTGGTGAGTTCAGCCAGCATGAGAGAGGTATGCACGGGATCGGCGGAAAGGTACTCGGAGAGCCTGCCGCCGTAGGGAGTGCGGTGCAGGTTGGCGCCAGGAGCGTATGTAAAGCTGGCGCCGCAGTATAGGCCATCCTCCCCCATAAAGTCTCCCTGACGGGCGGCCAGGGACTTGTTGAAGGTGGCACCCAGTACCGGTTCAGAGGCAAACATATTTGCGTCCAGCGTCCCGTCTACAGCGACTGGCTCCTCAGTAATACCGTCAGTCATGGTGTACCCGGCGGGAATTGCGTTTTTTTCACCCGTGATGGGATCGACGGAGAGATTGAGATAGGGGATATTCAGTCCGATGGGGGAATCGCCTCCGTTGCTCTCCGGGAAGGTCACGGAGGGAGCAGTCTGAACATGGTATCGGCCCTGCGCTACCAAACGGCTCATCTCATAGATGGAAAGGTTGTCCAAAATCTCATCCCAGCCCGGGTCAGAGTAGTCCTTATCCCGCATACTCACAACATTGAGCGGCACCATTTTGCGGTTGACTTCGTCCAGCGTAATGTAGTCCTGATAGGTCACATCAGTGGCCTGAGCACGGTCAGCGGTATCGTTCCATTGGGCGTTTTCATATTTTTTGGTGTCATTCAGCGCAGCCAGCATATCATCGGTGGCCTCGATTACCACGGCCTCGGGATAAGTTCCTGCCCAGTCGCTTCTGGAGAGGTAGGTCACGCTGCCGGGAGCCCAGTAATTGAGATCCGCCTCAGCAAAGGTGTTGGTGATGGCATACCCAGTGTAGATTGAGTTGGCGTAGGTGGTGGTGTCCAGGCTGTCCTGCCTCCAATGGTAGGTCAGCGAGGGATCGCCGTCTTCCGTCATCCCGTCTGCAGTGGTTTTCCCCTTTGCGGCCAAAATATTATTGAGCGCCTCATGGGCGCTGCCGCCCACGGAGAAGTAGTAATCTCCGGCATCCATAATGTAGGTTTTGGCTGACACATAGTCATAGGAGGCCAGCCACTGAAGATGGATCGTGATTTCAAGTGTTTCAGAAGCACCGGGTACAAGCTCTTTTGTTTTCTCAAAGCCCACAAGCTGTACGGATGCTTTTTCAACTTTGTTCTGTACGTCGTAGTCGGTATATGGCGACTGGGCGAACACGGTGACTACTTCTTTGCCTGCTACCGTACCGGTGTTGGTGACCTTGACCGTCAGAACTGCGGTATGGGTGTCGTTGTCAAAGACAGGATCGCCCATCAATTCTTTGCTGAATGTGGTATAGCTCAGACCATAGCCGAAGGGATAGAGCACCTCGTCCGCATAGTTCCAACTGCCGTTTCCCGCACACACACCCGCAGAGGAGTTTGCCGAGCCCTGGCCCAGCACGCAGTCCTCATACCTAGTTTCAAAGTATCGATAGTCGGAATAGATGCCCTCGGCATATACCACATAGTTTTTAGCCTGAGAAGCCTTGATTCTGGAACCGTTCGTGTATGTATAGTTTCCAAAGTTCATCATGGCAGGGCTGGCGTTGGTATCCACCGTATAGGTTTCCACCAGCTTGCCAGAAGGGGAGATGACCCCACTGATGACATCAGCGATGCCGTAGGCGCCCCGGTAGCCCGCATTGCCGAAGCGGAGGATTGCCGATATGCCGGCATCACTCTCCAAATCCCCCACTTCAATGGGGTGATCGCCACTGAGCAGAACTACAACCTTGGTACCGGATGCCTTTGCGGTATCAATGAGGGCTTGCTCGTCATCAGTTATGGACAAGCGCCCCGACTCCATGTCCGTGCCTTCGCCAGCCACTCTGCCAATGACCACCAGCGCCATATCGCAACTTGCGGGGTCATCGGACACAGTGAGTCCTACCTGGCTCAATGCGCTGGAAAGGGTAGTACTCCGCGCCTTCATCTCTCCGGTAATGGAGCCGCCGCCCGAGCCGGTGGAAAAAAGAAAGTTTTCCTCACCCAATACGGCGATTTTCCCGGTGCGTAACGGCAGGGTTCCGTCATTCTTCAGCAAAACCACACCTTCATCTGCAATCTCCCGCAGCGTCTGCACCTTCGCCTGGTACATATCCTGGAGGTCATCGTAGTCGGAGGTGTAATACACGGAAATCCCGCTGCCGCCTTCAATCCTGCTGGTTTCAATGTCTAAAGCTTGGTTGACCATATTTTCATAGGTACCTGCGACATTGGTCACGATGAGGCACGCCACAGTGAGAAAAATCGTCACCAGTGACAGCGCTTTCCACACTCTTCTTTTCATTGTACGGTAGCTCCTCCTTTTAGTCTTCGTTTAGCCTTTGCCAGTTTCATTGTATCTTCTGAGTTGAATAAAAAAAGAGATAATTCGCAACCGGTCATTTCGAGGTGCAAATTATCTCTTCGTTTCAAATTTGATTGTTTTCACAGCGCGAATGGTAAGTCAGAAGGTAAACATACAGGTGAGGCAGAACAGACCGTTCGTTGCATTCACATCCATTTCCCCGCCGTACTTTTTGACAATGTGGCGCATACTTTTTATTCCGAACCCGTGATACTGTTTGTCCTCTTTGCTGGTTCCCAATTCTCTGTCTGCAACGTTCGGCCCGTTGTAGGTGTTTTCCACCCGAATGAAAAGCATATTTCCAATATCCTTTATGCTGAGACGGATCAAACGGCTGCCCTCCGGAAGTTTTTCCTCATATTCGACAGCGTTGTCTAGGGCATTTCCAAACAGGGAATAAATATCCGATTCAGACAGCTTTGATAGTTTTTCTCCATCTACCAGAGCGGTGAATTCGATTCCTTTTGCCTTACAGGCGAGATACTTTTCGCCAAGTATGATATCCAACGCAGGACACCCTGTATTGTAGTAGCTTTCATACTGGGAAAGGCCGTCCTCTAACTCAGCGATTGTTTCGGCCCGTACTGATGACACCTGCTTTAGCCGGTGGATCTGGTGTTTCAGGTCATGACATTTAATATTCAGGTAGTCCACGCCGTCCCGAAAGGACTCAAATCGTTTTCGCTCCTGTTCCAGAATGTACTCAATCTGCTCGTTCTCCCACTCTATTGCTCCTCGCTTAAAAATGTTCATTTGCAGAGACAGAAGAAAAATTCCGCATATCATGCCATAGCCCACAGAGGCTATTTCACCCAGGACGGAAACAGGGGACAGATCGCCGGCAAGCACGTTGATTACGATTAGGCTAACTACGGTGAGAATATTGACCGTAAAGGAGTCGTTGGCCTTGAGTTTTATATCATCCTGCTTCTGGAGCCGCCGAATCACAAGGAAATACATACAGGTATAACACAATGCAAGAAATCCTACATAAATAACTGATAAAACAACGATAGACACTTGGTCTATGTATAGCGTCTCAATAAACTTATAGAGCTTAATCGTCATGTGCTGGACAGCATAGGCTCCGGAGCAGATAAAAAACGACGCTCGGAAGCTGAGGCAGAATAAACAGCATATGGCCAGAGCAACTATTGAAAAAATCGCTGTATATCTCAATACATCAATGGCTACAACCGCGAGCCTTTCCCACTGATGGTATCTGGTCAGCATCGGTGAGGTACAATAAGAAAATGTGTAACATACTGCAAGGCATATGGGCAGCTTCAGCCAAAAAAGGTGTCTGCGCTCATACGGCAAAACGTAGAGCGCGACGACTACGATGAGCTCAGTGAGAAATTTCACAGAAACGTAGGATGTGTAATTCATGATAATCTATCTCCGAAATAGCGCATTACATTTATCATAAACTCTTTTTTGCGTGCGCGGCTGATAGGGACAGTCTCTGTCCCTACCTGTACGGTATTTCCTACAACGCCCTTAACAAATTTGAGATGTACAATAAAGCTGTTAGACGGTCTTGCAAAACTGTCCTCAGGCAATTTTGCCTCCAGCTTAGAAAAGGAGCCGCTGGCTTCTATAGGACCTTTCTCGGTCACATATTTAATGCTGTGGCCAGAGATCTCAATGTACATCAACTCAGCATAGGGAATAACCCGAACACCGTCCCGCAGGCGAACCACCAGTTCACAGCCCTTGTCCCGCAGGCCAGTGCGGATGAGCCGGTTCATCAGTGTAAAAAAGCTGAGATAACTTACGGGTTTGACCAGAAACCCGGAGGCTTCCACCTCATAGCCGCTGGGTGCAAACTGGGTATGACTCGTGACAAAAACGAGCCTGACCTTTGGGTCCAATTCGCGTAGCCGCTGAGAAGCCTCAAAGCCGTTGATATACGGCATCTGAATATCCATAAAGATGATATCATAGTTGGGCTGATAACCGTTCAAAAAAGATACGCCGTCCGAGAAAAAGGCAATATCATACGAAATGCGCTGTTCTGCCGCATAACGGGCAACATACTCTGAAAGCGTCTTTGAGTATTCAGCTTCGTCTTCAATTATGGCTATTCTAAACATAATGCATCACCCCAAAAAGTATAGTTATCGGCAGTCTAGCCAATTCAGGGCTGATCTCTTATCGTCAGGTCAAAGTAATTTTGGCTTGACACAAGCAGTTTGTCAAGAACCATTTGCGAATGCTTAGGATGCTAGTCCGTGGGTTCTATCTCTCTCAGCGACCCCATATTTACCCCGTATAATCAAAGATCATATGTAGGTCCTAATGCTCCCCAAGAGGAATCAGGATATTTAATATAAATTTCCCGTCCTGCTGCTGTACGGAACAAACGCCACCATAATGCTTTACTATATAGCTTATGCTCATCATTCCGAAACCGTGATTATTCTTGTCGGTTTTGGTAGTTACCGGGAGACCATCATGTAGAACCAGTGTGCCCTCAAAGGGATTTTCGCAATGAATACATAGAAAGTCTCCGTTTTTTGCTACTCGGAGCCGGATAATTCTCTGCTCCTCTGAAAGCGATTTGACATACTCAATAGCATTCTCCAAAAGATTGCCAAACAGAGAAGCAATATCTCCAGCCCTCATCATAGACAGCTCTTTGCCATCCACCAGGAAAGTTAGGTCGATTTTATACTCTTCGCAGTAGAGCTTTTTCTCCATCAGGACTACATCCAACACCTCATTACCGGTTTTAATTGAGCTGTCATAAATCTGGATTGCCTGTTCTGCCTCTATCTTAAATTCTTGAAGGCTACCTCCCTCTGTGTTTAGAAGCAGAAGTTGGTGCCGCAGATCGTGACATTTTCGGTTAATAATATCAATCTCCTCCGCCATAGATCAGAAAATACCGCGGAGAGTAGCTGCTTAAATTTCCTTCCACGATACCCGGAGTGAGCAGACGGTTGAGGCTGTAGGCCACATGCTGGGTCAAATAGGCACAGGTAGCGCAGTAGAGAGCCTCAGGCGGTGTCACCGAGCAACTAAACAGAGACAGCAGGGCTGCCAGCGCATAGGAGCCGAAGCTGTACAGCAGAGTCCTAACAAAGCCGGAGCTTGGGATTCCCAGCGGAGCAAGAATGCCCTGAAGCAGGAAGAAAGAAGTTGCCAGGAACGCGACCACCAAAAAAAGGGCTCCAAGTACAATCCGCAGGATATAATGGGATCGGTGGCGAAGAGGCTGCATGTAGAGCAACGCAGCTGCCAGGACTTCCGCAGGCAGGATAAAAATCCGTAGATAATTCAAGATAATTTCCATCATCGTAGGCCGCCCCCCATATAGTCGGACAGAAACTGAAGCACTTCCTTCTGCTTCGGACGGCTGATGGGAATCTCCTGCCCAGGTACCAGTAAAGAGCCCTTCCGAACCCCGGTGACATTGGCCAGGTTCACCAGAAAACTGTGGCTGCACCGCACAAAAGGCAGGCCGGTGAGGTGGGTCTCCATGTCCTGCAAGGAGCCACGGACGGC
Organism: uncultured Oscillospiraceae bacterium; assembly: GCA_947630785.1. GTDB lineage: Bacteria > Bacillota > Clostridia > Oscillospirales > Oscillospiraceae > Enterenecus. The sequence continues at coordinate 22,844 of CANRIW010000022.1, forward strand.
ATAGGTGGGGCCAAGGGTGTGGATGCGCAGCTGGTGATTGATGACCTCGATGTAGATGATTTCATCGGCGGCCACTCGCTGACCAACGCCGTCCACCGTCACCAGAATGTATCGGCGCACTCGCCGCGCGGCTATCCCTGCCGCCTTTTTCAGCTTGAGGGCGAACTGTGGATACTTCACCGGCTTGAGGACAAAGTCCAGTGCGTCCACCTCGTAGCCCTTGATGGCAAACCGGGCCATATTGGTGATGAAGATCAGCACCACCGCTGGGTCCATGTCCCGGATGCGCCGGGCGGCACTCATGCCGTCCAGATAGGGCATCTCGATGTCCATGAGGATGATGTCCCACACCGGGCGGTAATCCTCTGCGATTTCCATACCGTCGGGGAAATGGGTGGCTTGGGCTTCCGCGCCAGTCTCCTGGCACCACCGGTCAATATACTCCTGAAGCTGCTGGGCGCAGGACTCGTCGTCCTCCACGATGGCGATGCGAAGCATAATACCACCCTCCGCGCAAATAATAAGCCGGTTTGTATCCTATTGTAAGCGAAAGGGGGGAAAAATGCAATCCCATTTGAGCCGTTGCCTCCCAAGATAAGCGTCACCGAGCGTTCAACTTCCGCCGAAGTTCCTCTGTGATCGCCGCCCGCTCACTCGCTTCCGCACACTCATATTTCTCCAACGCCTGATCCCGCAGTTCCTCCGCCCCCCGAGCCCAAATCTCAAACTCCCCCTTGGTCATTGTTCCCTTCCGGACCCTGGCGTGGTATTTTTTGTAGGCCCGTTGGTGGAGCTTCCAGATATCGTTGTTGCGTACCTTAGCCTGAAAGCTGACGGCAGCACCTACGTCCCGGCAGGTCTTCTCTGACTCTCCTGGAGCGATCCTGTCACAATAGGCATACGTCGCTCCCGGTTCCTGCAAAAACCATCTGCCACAGTTGCCACACCGCTTGGGAATAAACCCTTTCTGTATCCCCTTCATAAATTCCACATAGACAAAATCCACCAGCCGGTCAAAATACACCTGTTCCACTGCCTCCGGCTTACTGTTCGTCGGTTCGTAGATCATGTACTGCACGTTGACCCGCGGCGCATCCACCTCTCGATCCTCGCCCAAGCTCCGCCCACTGACGTAAGGTTCCAGCGTCCGCTCCACTATCTGCTCGGCCAGAGAATGCTTTCTCTGGCCCTTTTTCTTTTCCGGTGTCTGTCCCTTCGCCAACTCATCCAGAAACCATGTATACCGGCACTGGATAAACAGGATATCGTCACGGGCCCACACATACCTGTTCAAAATGTGTCCGTCATCTGCAATGATCTTGTCTGCCAGCGTCAGTGCGTTTGCGTCATTGATCAAGCCGCCAATGATCCCGGGCTCCAGCGTATCGTAGTCCTCTACATACAAACGGTAATACGGCAGGTGAGCAAACTTCCGTATGACCTCTTCAAACGCAGTCAGAGTCTCATGGCTGTCCCGCCTCCCTTTCTCCAGCAGCAAACGGTCTATAGCCTGACAGTACTCGCTGGCATCGTAGTTGAGCAGTTCCGTCAGTATGGCCCCATAGGTCTGCGGCAGTTCGCAATGCTCGATCCAGTACTGCTGATCGCCAAACCGCACCTTCACGTGATCGATCGGTCGTCCAATGTCAAAAAGGTCTTTTCCCAAAACCCCCATAGACCGTCCCTCCAATAGATAATCTATCTCCCGCAATCGTGTATGCTGATTTATTATACATTTTCTATTGACAGAATGCAAGAGGGCTGTTACCATCTGTGATAGATAATTTTATTATTTGAAGATTATCTAATCTGGGGATAGCAGTATCTCTAAAACGATTCCAAAAAATAATGGAGGAAAATCTCATGAAAGAATCGACCTACAAGACCTACGACGAACTGCCGCTGTTCCTCAACGCGCAAACAGTGGCAAAGGTGCTGGGCATCTCTCCGTCCAGCGGCTATGAACTGCTCCGCGAAAAAGATTTCCCGTCTCTGCGGATCGGCAACCGTATCGTGGTCCCCAAGGATGAGTTCATCCGCTGGGTGGAGCAACACACGGGAGGCGCGGAATGAATCACGATCTGCTCTGCAAGCAAAACATCTCATCTGATTTTCCTCTGCCCGGCGAGGTGTTCCGTATCCCGCCGAAGCGCGGCAGGCTGGCGGTGTATCTTTTTCTCGTCCGCTGGCTGAGCGAACAGCGCGACGGTCTCAGCTACTCCGTCATCAGTCAGTCTCTGCACTTGGGTAAACGGACGGTCAAAAAACATCTCCATGCTCTGGTAACGGACGGTCTCATTCTGCTCGAGGAACAGGGCGACGATCTCGCCGTCACCCTCTGTCCTATCGCGGACAAAGTCCAGAAGGAAGAAGCGGAGCAGCTCCAGATCCGGATGCCGCGCACACCGAGAGTATGGCGTGAACGTGTCCGCTCGGCGCGCCGGGACGACGACTGGGAACCGCTACCGCTGTGAATGAGGAGGCGAACTCGTGAAGCAAACCTGGCTCACAGGCGAGGTGTTCCAAAACATCTTCCTGATCCCCCGCGCGGTGTTCGATCTCGGTCTCGGTCCCGGCGACCTGCTGGTCTACGTCTATCTCCTCTACCGCAAGAACAACCGCAGCGGAAAGTGCTGGCCCAGCTACCGGGACATCGGCAAGGCGGTGGGACTGGATCGAAAAACCATTCGCAAGCACGTCTGCTCCCTGGTGGACGCCGGACTGGTCGAGACGGAGAACACCACCGTCCGCTGGGGCGGCCACACCTACAACGGCAATCTCTGCTACACGCTCATCCCGATCAAAGATGTGCTGGCGCGGCGCAACAAGGCTCTGCTGGCGGAACTGAAGCTGGCGGAGCAGCGGCGCAAGGCGGCACAGAAGCTCTCCGCCCTGCAAAGATAATATAAAATGACTCCGCCTTGTAAAGCGTGGATTAACCTGTATACTTAAGTTGGCACAAAAGCGAACAGGGATTACCACATACAAGGAGGAGTCATTATGGCAAGTATAATCTATGTAGGGATGGATGTCCATACCACAAATTACACCATGTGCTGCTATACGATTGAGGAAGATACGGCCTTTGCCCGCGTCCAGGTAGCGCCGGATTATCATGAGGTCCTGAAATATCTGGAACGCATCAGGAATACCCGGGGAGATGAGTATCGGTTTGTGTGCGGTTATGAGGCAGGCTGCCTTGGCTATACCCTGTACCGCCAATTGACAGATCACGGTGTTGAATGCGTGATCCTGGCGCCGAGTACCATGCCTGTCGTCCCTGGGAAGCGGATCAAAACAGACCGCAGGGATGCTGAGCTGATCAGCAGGTGTCTGGCCTACCACACCTACCGCCCGGTGTACGTCCCGGATGAGGAGGATGACGCGGTAAAGGAATACATCCGGATGCGGGACGAGGTAAAAGCGAATCTGAAACGAACCAAGCAGTGGATCAACGCGTTCTGTCTCCGGCACGGGTTCCGTTATACCGGACGTTCCAACTGGACCGTGGCGCATCTGCACTGGCTGGAGCACCTTACATTTCAGAACGAAATCTATACGGAAGTGTTCCAGGAATATCTCTGCCTGTATTACCAACTGGACGAAAAGATCGCGGTTCTGGATCACCGAATCGAGGAGTTCTCTCATAAAGAGCGCTATGAAGATAACGTCTCGAAACTGGTTTGTTTCACAGGCATCTCTACCCATGCGGCGATGTCGCTGCTCACCGAGGTGGGTGATTTCTATCGTTTCAAGGCAGCGCCACAATTCGCCGCCTATCTTGGACTCGTCCCTGGAGAATCCTCCAGCGGAGCCAAACAGGTCCATACCGGGATCACTAAGGCGGGCAACTCGCACCTTCGCCGACTTCTGATCGAGGCTGCTCAGAGATACGGCATGGGACAAATCGGGAAAAAGACATGGGCGTTGAAACAGAAACAATCGGGCGGCCCGCCTCAAGCAATCGCATACGCGGACAAGGCAACTGAGCGGCTGAAGCGTAAGTACCGCAGGATCGCGGCCAGATCCAAACCAAATGTTGCGAAAACTGCCGTAGCAAGGGAACTGGCTTGCTTTATCTGGGGGATGATGACTGACAATTACATTACCGCGGCATAGATAGCACAGATCGGTGACCGCGTCAAGGCACG
>CANRIW010000023.1 GCA_947630785.1 uncultured Oscillospiraceae bacterium
CTGCTGGGCATCACCAAGGCCTCCCTGGCCACCGAGTCCTTCCTGTCCGCCGCCTCCTTCCAGGAGACCACCAAGGTGCTCACCGAGGCCGCCATCAAGGGCAAGGTGGACCACCTGCTGGGCCTGAAGGAGAACGTGATCATCGGTAAGCTGATCCCCGCGGGCTCCGGTCTTGCCGCCTACCGCAAGTTCGACCAGATCGTGGACGAGGTCCACGAGGAGAGCCGCTACCGCAACGTGGCCAACGTCTCCCTGTCGGACGACAGCGACGAGGACGATGCTCCCCTCCCGCCCGACGAGAGCGCCGCGGAGGACGCCGCCGCTCCCGAGGAGGACGAGGTCCTGTCCGTCTCCCTTGAGGGCGACGAGGAGTGATCCCATCCGTCAAACGCAGAAAGGTCCCCCGCCGCGACACGCGGCGGGGGACCTCTTTATCGTCCCGTCACAGCCAGGGGGCCAGCCCCAGGTGTTCCAGCAGTATTTTCACGCCGATCAGGATCAGCACCACGCCGCCGGCCAGCTCCGCTTTGGACCGGTAGCGCATCCCGAACACATTGCCGATCTTCACCCCCGCGGCGGAGATGACAAAGGTACACGCGCCGATGAACGCCACCGCCGGGACGATGTCCACCCGGAGGAAGGCAAAGGTGACCCCCACCGCCAGCGCGTCGATGGAGGTGGCCACCGCCAGCAGCAGCATCCCCAGAGGGGCCAGAGAGGGGTCGCAGTCCCCGTCCTCCCGACTGAAGGACTCCCGGATCATGTTGCCGCCGATGATGAGCAGCAGCACAAAGGCGATCCAGTGGTCGATGGAGGTAATCATATCCGCGAAGGCAGAGCCCAGCAGCCAGCCGATCAGCGGCATCAGCGCCTGAAAGCCGCCGAACCAGGCCCCCACGATGAGGCAGTGGCGCAGCTTCAGCTTCGGCTGGGACAGGCCCTTGCAGATGGCCACCGCCAGCGCGTCCATGGACAGGCCCACGGCCAGGATAAACAGATCCAACAGCCCCAAGGCACGCCCTCCCCTCTGTGTATGTCCGTTTTTCAGCCTATGCGGATCAAAGACTATATTATGACTTCCCCTCCGGTTAGTCAACGGTAAGCCTTTGGTAAACAATCTTTGAATTATGGCCCGAACCACTTGCACCCGACCGGCCGGCCGGTGTAAGATATTAAACACATATATTTGAGACGGTGATCTGTATGAGCTACATCTCCTTCAAAGACGTGAAAAAGATCTATCGGATGGGCGAGGTCACCATCAACGCGGTGGACGGCGTTGACTTCGACATCGAGAAGGGCGAGTTCGCCGTCATCGTGGGCCCCTCCGGCGCGGGCAAGACCACGGTGCTGAATATGCTGGGGGGCATGGACGCCTGCTCCGGCGGCTCCATCACCGTGGACGGCGCCCGGGTGGACAGCTATAACTCCCGCCAGCTCACCACCTACCGGCGGCAGGACATCGGCTTCGTGTTCCAGTTCTACAACCTGGTGCAGAACCTGACCGCCCTGGAAAACGTGGAGCTGGCCGCCCAGATCTGCGCCCACCCCCTAGACGCCCGGGAGGTGCTGGAACACGTGGGCCTGGCCGGCCGGCTGGACAACTTCCCCGCCCAGCTCTCCGGCGGCGAACAGCAGCGGGTGGCCATCGCCAGGGCTCTCGCCAAAAACCCCAAGCTGCTCCTGTGCGACGAGCCCACCGGCGCGTTGGACTATGTCACCGGCAAGGCCATTCTGAAGCTGCTCCAGGACACCTGCCGCCAGCACGGCATGACGGTGGTGGTCATCACCCACAACACCGCCATCACCCCCATGGCTGACCGGGTCATCCACATCAAGAACGGCAAAGTGGCCGCCATGGAACTGAACGACCGGCCCACCCCGGTGGAGGACATCGAATGGTAAGGCGGAAGAAAAACCGTTTGACCACCGACGCCCTCCGGGAGGTCAAGAACACCTTCAGCCGGTTTTTGTCCATCCTGGTGCTGTCCGGTCTGGCAGTGGCCTTTCTGGCCGGCCTGCGGGCGGCGGCCCCCGATATGGAGTACACCGCCGACAACTATTTCGACGACTCCCATTTCATGGACGCCTATGTGCTGTCCACCCTGGGGCTCACCGATGACGACCTGGACGCTCTGTCCAAAACGGAGGGCGTGGCCGACGTGGAGGGGGTCTGGACGGTGGACGCCACCGCAGTGGACGCCATCGTCAACGTGGGCTCCCTGCCCCAAAAGCTGAACCTGCCCAGGGTCACCGAGGGCCGCCTGCCCGAAAAGGCGGACGAGTGCGTGGCCGAGTCCCTGCTGCTGACCGAGTTGGGGCTGGGCATCGGGGACACCATCGAGCTGACCATGGAGCCGGACAGCGAGGACGACCTGGAGAACACCTCCTTCACCGTCGTGGGGATCGTGACCAGCCCCCTGTATGTGGGCACCGACCGGGGCACCTCCTCCCTGGGGCGCGGCTCGGTGGACGGCTTCATGTACATCCCCGGAGAGAACTTCCACTACGACTACTACACTGCCGCCTACTTCACCCTGGACGGCTTTGCCGCCATGGACAGCTACTCGGACGAGTATGACGACCAGCTGGACTCCTTCCTGGACGGGCTGGACGGCTTCGCGGAGGAGCGGGCCGCCCTCCGCACCGAGTCCGTCGTCAGGGACGCCCAAACCGAGATCGACGACGCCCAGAAGGAGCTGGACGACGCCAGGGCCGACGCGGACCAGGAGCTCAGCGACGCCAAACAGGAGTTGGACGACGCCCGCAAAGAGCTGGACGACGGCTGGGCGGAGTACGAGGACGGCAAGGAGACCTATGACCGGGAGATCGCCGACGCCCAGAAGGAGCTGAACGACGCCTACCGGCAGCTGAGGGACGCCGAAAAGGCCCTGGCTGACGCCAGACAGCAGTACGCCTCCGGCGTGCGCGAGTATAACGACGGGCTGGCTCTCTATCAGGACAATCTGGCGGCATATCAGGACGGGCTGGCCCAGTACGAGGACGGGAAAGCCCAATATGAGGACGGGCTGGCCCGGTATGAGGCGGGCCTCGCCGAATATGAGGACGGTCTGGCCCAGTTCCAGCCCGGCTGGGACCAGTACCAGGCGGGTCTGGCCCAGTATGATGAGACCGCCGCCCAGCTGGAAGAGCAGCAGTACCGGCTGGAGGAGGGATACGCCCAATATTGGGCGGCCCTGGAGCCCTACGTGGGCACCCCCTACTACGATCAGGCCGTGGCCGCCGCCGCAGAGCAGAAGGCCCAGCTGGATGCCGCTCAGGCCCAGCTGGACGCCGCCTGGGAGCAGCTCGCCCCGGTAAAGGAACAGCTGGACGTGGCCTATGCCCAGCTGGCCCCGGTGAAGGAGCAGCTGGATGCCGCCAAGGCCGCCCTGGACGAGACGAAAGCACAGTTAGACGAGGCCAAGGCCCAGCTGGACGCCACGCGGGCCACCCTGGACGAGGGCAGGGCCGAGCTGGACGCCGCCCAGGCCCAGCTCAGCGACGCGCTGGCCCAGCTCCAGAGCGCCCAGGAGGAGATCAACGACGGGCAAAAGGAGATCGACGACGGCTGGGCGGACTACAACAGCGGCGCGGCCGACCTGAACAAAGCCAAGGCCGACGGGCAGAAGGAGCTGGACGACGCCCTGGCCGAGCTGGAGGACGGCGAGCGGGAGTACGCCGACGGCCTGAAGGAATACGAGGACGGCAAGACCGAGGCGGACGAGAAGATCGCCGACGCCCAGAAGAAGCTGGACGACGCCCGGAGCGAACTGGCCGACCTGAAGGACTGCGAGTGGTACGTGCTGGGCCGGAACACCAATATGGGCTTCGAGGGCTATGCCCAGGACGCGGAGCGGGTGGGCAATCTGGCCGCCATCTTCCCCATCATCTTCTTCCTGGTGGCGGCCCTGGCCTGCCTGACCACCATGACCCGCATGGTGGAGGAGCAGCGCACCCAGATCGGCGCGCTGAAGGCCTTGGGCTTCTCCCGCTTCGCCATCTCCAAAAAGTACATCGGCTACGCCTTCGCCGCCAGCCTCATCGGCGGCCTGCTGGGTCTGGCCGTGGGCGCCACCCTGTTCCCCTGGGTCATCGCCAACGCCTTCAACATCATGTACGACATCCCGCCCCTCCAGTTCAAAAATCAGGCGGGGATGTATGCCCTGGCCGTGCTGGCGGCGGTGCTGTGTACCACCGGGGCGGCCCTGTGGGCCTGTCTGTCCACCCTGGTGGACACCCCCGCCAACCTGATGCGGCCCAAGGCCCCCAAGGCGGGCAAGCGGGTGTTCCTGGAGTACGTCAAGCCCCTGTGGAGCCGGCTGTCTTTCACCTGGAAGGTGACCATGCGGAACCTGTTCCGCTATCAGCGGCGGTTCTGGATGACGGTCATAGGCATCGGCGGCTGCACCGCCCTCATCGTCACCGGCTTTGGCCTCCACGAATCCATTTTCTCCATCCTGAACAAGCAGTTCGACGAGATCTCCCTGTACGACGCCACCGTGGGCCTGGACCCTGACGCCGACCCGGAAAGGTGGTCGGAGGTGGAGCGGTATCTGGACGGTGCCGCCGACGTGGAGGGCTGGGCTGTCACCAGCCAGACCACGGCGGAGGTCTCTTCCGGCGGGCCCGCCTACTCCGCCGCCCTGTACGCCGTGGGCGACGGGGAGCAGTTCGCCAAATTCGTCACCCTCCGCCACCGGCTGGACGGCCAGGCCGTCTCCGTGCCGGAGCGGGGCGCGGTCATCTCGGAAAAGCTGTCCGAGCTGCTGGACGTGTCGGTGGGGGACACTGTCACCCTGGAGAAGGGCGATGAGCGGGTCACCGTGGAGATCGTTGACATCGTGGAGCAGTATGTCCGCCACAGCCTTTACCTGTCCGACACGTTCTATGAGGAGCTGTTCGGCGAGGCCCCGGAGGAGAACTCCCTGCTCCTGCGGTATGTGGACGCCGCCGGCCCGGAGCAGTCCGATACGGTGTCCGCCGCCCTCATGGCCATGGACGCGGTGGAGTCCTACTCCTTCATCGCCACCCTGCGGGACACCTTCACCAACAGCATGGAGGCCATCGACTACGCGGTGGTCATCATCATCATCTCGGCGGCGGCCCTGGCCTTCGTGGTGCTCTACAACCTGACCAACATCAACATCACCGAGCGCATCCGGGAGCTGGCCACCCTAAAGGTGCTGGGGTTCTACGACATGGAGACCACCGCCTACGTCTACCGGGAGAACATCTTCCTCACCCTGTTCGGCGTCATCCTGGGCCTGGTGCTGGGCCGGTTCTTCCACGCCTGGATGGTACGTACCGTGGAGGTGGAGATCGTCATGTTCGGCCGCACCGCGCCCCCCTACGCCTACATCCTGGCAGCCGCCCTCACGGCGGTGTTCTCGGTCATCGTCAACATCGCCGCCCACTTCAAGCTGAAGAAAGTGGACATGGTGGAGAGCCTGAAGACTGTGGAATAACGCAAAGGAGCCCGGCGTATCAACGCGCCGGGCTCCTGCCATGCCATGTGCGCGGCCTATTCATCCGCGCTGCCCAGGGCGTCGGCCACGACGCCGTTCAGCACCAGCCGGATGTCCTTGATGGAGCGGGCCAGCGTGAAATATTCCTGGTCGCTCGCTATGATATCCTCGGCGGTGAGACCGGGCAATTTACGTTCCTCGAACCATTGGACAAACAGAGGATCGTCCGGTCCCACCCTGAGTTCAAGGGTATCCGGGTCCAGAATACAAGGGATCGCGTCGTCGGGGAGGGTCTTCACACACATCACGCAGGTTCCGCCCTCCCAGGCGGCCAGGAACACGTCAGCGGCCAGCTCCTCCCACTCCTCCCTCCTCTGGGGCAGGACCCGGGCCAGCACCGCCGTGACGCAAGGGGTATAGCGCCCGATCAGCTCCTCCAAAGCCGCCGTCTCCCCCCGGCGGAGGGTGGCGGCCAGCGCGGTCTCGTCCACGGTATCACCTCGTTTGTTCAGACTGAAACACGTTTCACTTTATATAACACCGAATGGGGCAAAATGGTTGCAAAAAGTGCAAAAATATCTCCCACCCCGACCAGGATGGGAGATACCCCACTTTCAGTTCAACCGCCGGCCAGTTTCCGCTCCGCCTCCTCGATGGCCCGGAACCGGGGCATGATGCCGATCTTGTCCGGGGTGTGGACGGGCAGCTGGTAGATATCGTGGCCGGGAAACTGGTTGCCCTCCACGATGCAGGGACCGTCGGGGGTGAAGCACACGTCCCAGCCCACGTAGCCCAGCTCGGGCACCACCTGGGCGGCCTCCTCCACCAGCTTCCGGGCCCTGTCCCAGTCGGGGAACACGAAGCCCTTGATGGGCGTCCCCGTGGCGGGATGGTCGACGTATAGGTTCTTCTTCTTGTCCAGCGCCCGGTCGATGACGGTCCCCGTCTCCGGGTCCATGGGGGCCACCATGCCGCCGGAGTTGAAGTTGTCCACGAACTTGCCGTTGCCGATGCGGAACATGGCGGTGACCAGGTAGACGCGCCCACTCTTGCCCCGGATGGTCACCATCCGCACGGTGTTAATGGCGCCGGGATAGATGGCCGACACCGCCGGGTGCTGGACGATGACCTGCTCCAGCTCCAGCAGCGGGGCCTTCTCCAGCAGATGGGCGTAGAGAGCGTCCGCGCTCTCGAAATCGGAGACGTTCAGCTTCTCGATGCCCCAGCCGCAGCTGCCCCTGGCGGGCTTGGCCATAAAGGTGGGGTGCCGCTCCACAAAGGCCATGACGGCCTCCCGGTTGTCCCCGGTGACGGGGATCCACTCCCGGTGGAGGAAGGGGCCGAACTTGCTGTTGAATTTGATCTTGTCGCCGAAGTCGTCCATATGGGCGGGGTCGTTGTACCGCTTCACCAGTTCGTTGTTGCGGCCCCGGGTCAGATAGGTGTCCCGCTGCTTCGGTGTGAGATCGTACATCTCGAACAGGTCGTAGTCCATGTAGCCCGCGCCGTACTTCACCGCGCAGTCCTTCATGTCCCAGAAGATGGCCAGCCTCCCCTTCCCTGTCTTCTGGTGGATGGAGTTAATCTTGTCCAGCATGGCCTTGTAGTTCATGTTCAGCACCCGCTGGACCAGGTATTTCAGCTTTCCCATATGAACCTCTTTCCCGCCCGGAGGATCGCCCTGCCAAGCTCTTTCGTACATTTTGGATATGGTATCACATCCTGTGATAAAACGCAATGGGCAAGCCGACGATTGACTTTCCCTCCCCTCCGATTGTATACTGAAACCGTCAGATCCATCCTGTCGGGAGGTATCCCCATGTCTACGTCTGAACAGACCAGAGGCCGCGTCTATCCCCTGGCGGCCTGCGCCGTGATGACGGCGCTTCTGTGCGTCCTGGCCCCCTTCGCCATCCCCGTGGGGCCGGTGCCGGTGACCCTTGCAACGCTGCTCATCTACCTGTCCGTGGAACTGCTGGGCTGGAAGTGGGGCGCCGCTTCGGTGGCCGCCTATCTCCTGCTGGGCCTGGCAGGACTGCCGGTGTTTTCAGGGTATCAGGGGGGCGCGGGGCCCCTGTTCGGCCCCACCGGCGGCTACCTGGTGGGCTATCTCCCCATGGCCATCATCGCGGGATGGTGCGCCCTGGCCGCCCAGGGCCGCTCCCCTGTTGCATCCGCCGCCATCCGTCTGGGCGGGATGATCCTGGGCACCGCCGCCCTCTACGCCCTGGGGACCGCATGGTTCTGCGCCCTCAGCGGTAATCCTTTGCACACCGCCCTGGCCGTCTGTGTCGCCCCGTTCGTGCCCTTCGACCTGGTCAAAATGGCCGCCGCCGTCTCCATCGGCGTGCCGGTGAGGCGAAGACTCCGCCAGGCACATTTTCTCCCTTGACAGCGCGTTTTCCCTGCTATATCCCCACCTTTATATCATTTTCAGGAGGCGTTCTCTATGCTGATCGGACTGGCTTACGCCATGGAGGGCGAGATCGACAGCCTCATCAGGGCGTGCGGAGCCAAACCCCTGGAGCCCGCTGCCGGCGTGCAAATCTATCAGATCGAGCCCGGCATCCTCGCCTACGCCGGCGGCGTCGGCAAGGTCAACGCCGCCATGAGCGCGCAATGTTTCATCGACCATTGCCATCCCGATTGGATCATCAACGTCGGCGTGGCGGGAAGTTTCCTCGATCTGCCCATCGGCACCGTCGTCGCGGCGGAATCCTTCGTCCAGCACGACGTGGACACCTCCCCTATGGGCGACCCCGTGGGGTTCGTCTCTACCGTCAACCAAATCCAGTTCAAAACCTCCAATTTCGACAAAATCCAGAACATTTTGCGGAATTTAAACATTCCATTTATTACCGGTACCGTCGCCACGGGGGACGTTTTCATGACCCCCGGAACCCGCGCAAACTGGGTCGAAACCACCTTCCAACCCACCCTTTGCGAGATGGAGGGCGGCGCTATCGCCCAGGTCTGCCTGCGCAATAAAGTCAACTTCACCGCCCTGAAGGCCGTCTCAGACCGGCTCACCAGCGAAAAAAACGAGGAAGAGTTTTTCAACTTTGCATCCGCCATGGAGGCCCTCAACCAGGTGGCCCTGGCCGCCGCGGAGGCCCTCCTGGACAAAAAAGAGGACTCCAGCCCCCAAACAATGACCATAAAAAGTTTCCAGGTCGACCACACCACCCTCCTGCCCGGACTGTACCTCTCCCGCCGGGACGGGGACGTTTCCACCTACGATCTGCGGTTCAAACGTCCAAATACCGGCAATCTGCTCACAAATTCCGAGCTTCACTCCGTGGAACACCTGCTGGCCACCATCCTTCGAAACGGCCCGAAAAGTGACGGAATCGTCTACTTCGGCCCCATGGGCTGCCAAACGGGGTTTTACCTCCTCACAAACTCAAGGCTCCTGACCGACGCCGACGTGGTGCAACTGGTAAAGGACGCCTGCCGGCAGGCCCTGGACTACGACGGGCCCATGCCGGGCAACAGTGTACGCGAGTGCGGTAATTGCGCAAATTTGAGCCTTTTTGACGCAAAAAACGCGATTTTAAGCTATTTTAGCGTCATTTCAGCGTGGTCTGAGAATCGCCTGGAATATTGAAATTTTTCCCATTATTCAGAAGTCCCTCCGCCGCCGGAGGGGCTTCTTTTTTTCGCCACTGTTTTCCATATATTTGCTGCCCACTCGTTCAGAGGATGGCTCATCCCCGGCTTCGGCTGCGGGCCGGCCCGAAATACGGCAAATTTTTGTTGAGGAGGAAAATATCCCATGAGAAACTTGAAAAAGTTCCTCGCGCTGGTCCTGGCGCTGATGATGGTCGTCTCCGTGATGGTCACCGTCTCCGCCGCCGACTTCACCGACGCGGACAAGATCGACCCCGACTATGCCGAGGCCGTCGAGGTCCTGACCTCCGTCGGCGTGCTGACCGGGCGCGGGGACGGCACCTTCGACCCGAAGGGCCCCCTGAACCGCGCTGAGGCCGCCAAGCTGGTCTCCTACATGCTGATCGGCCCCGACGCCGACCAGCTGGGCACCGCCGCCGTCTACGCCGACGTGCCCACCACCTACTGGGGCAACCGGTACATCAACTATGTCTCCCTGAAGGAGATCGTTGATCCCGCCAACGTGAACTATCGCCCCACCGCCTCCGTCACCGGCTATGAGTTCGGCAAGATGGTGCTGGTGGCCCTGGGCTTCGACCCCGCCAAGTACACCAACACCCCCGATTGGGCCATCAACATCGCTAAGGACGTGAAGACCATCTACGGCGACTTCCCCGTGAACGAGGGCGATTTGAACGGCGAGGCCATCACCCGTGACGCCGCCTGCCAGCTGGCTCTGGCCGGCCTGATGTACACCGAGACCGGCGCCGCCACCGGCAAGTACAAGATCACGAACGGCAGTGTTGGCAGTGTGGCCGATGATGTCGGCATTGCCGGCGTGTATGACTCCCGCGTGGAGGCCCTGCTGATCGCACAGGCCGCGCGGAAGGGCGGGGGGCACGACGTGGTGCTGGTTTATGGGACCGACTATGTGATCGTTCCTGACACCGACAACACCGGCTCCCTGGCCGACACCACCTATAACCACCTGAAGAAAAACAAGACCGCGGACGATCCCTTTGGCCGTCCCGCCGACAAGTGGACCCAGGGCGCTGACGAGTCCACCACCGTCCTTGACGTGGCCTCCGAGGCCGACGCGGTCTATGAGGGCCCCGTGGCTCCCGCCACCATCGCCAAGGACCTCGGCCTGAAGGGCACGATCACCGCTTCCGGCAAGACCGACGGCGTTACCGGTTACAGCAGCGCTTTGAATGATCTGACCAGCACCACCACCAGCATCGGTGCGCTCGGCGCCAAGACCTATGTGTACAAGACCGGCGCCACCACGGTGGAAATCTACACCATCACTGAGTACCTGGCCAAAGTGGACAAGGTGAACGAGGCCAAGGGCGACGTGAAGGCAAACGTGGAGCTGACCGTTTACGGCGCTGCCGCGAGCAATGCTGACGCGAACCAGAACGCGACCGGCTCTTCTAAGATCACTTATGAGACCGCCGACTTTGCCAGGGACGCCTACGTGGTGGTCACCCTGACGAAGGCGAACAGCACCGACTATACGATCCAGAGCATGGAGGCCGCCACCGCCGTGGCCGGCCCCGTGACCTCTTACACCGCCGGCACCCTGACCATTGGCGGGACTGCCTACACTCTGGCCGCACAGTCGAGTGGCGGTTCCAGCGCAGTCAAGATCACACTTGCCTCCACGATCTTTACCGCTAAGGGCACCTACTATGTGAGCGGCGACACCGTTCTCGGATTTGTGGGTGAGCAGGTCGATCCCAGTGACTATGTGTATGTGATCGCCTATCAGTCTCAGAAGAAGGGCGGGTCCACCACCGATCTGTTCGGCCAGGTGACCAGCACCGCTACCGAGGACCGCGCCGTGGCCGAGGTCATCTTCCCCGACGGCACTCACTCCATCATTGACCTGGCTGTGAACGGCGAGGGCAAGTTCCAGGCTCCGAAGGACGCGAACGGCAGTTCTTCTAAGGATGGTAACCCCGACGGTAAGATCGACGGCTCCCAGGATGAGTTCACCGTTGCCGCCGTTGAAGTCGGGACCGGCGGCGCGAACCGGGCCGGCGGCAAGGTCACCGTGGGCTACTGGTACGCCTATGTTAAGGTGGGCAACGCCTACACGCTGAGCGATGTAATGGCTACCAAGGCCGCGGTCCAGGGCGCCAACGTGGAACTGACCGCCGGCTCGACTAAGGCGATCGAAACCAGCTACTACACGACCTCCAACACTGAAGTCGTTACCATCATCAAGGACACCTATGTGCGCACCAGCGCCAAGGGCCTGGTGGGGACCACGCTTACTGTCGGCGACACCCACAACGTCCTGGCTGTCTACGACAATACCAACAAAACTGTCACCGCGCTCTATGCAGTGAACCAGACGGCTCCTATCTCCGGCACCGTGTTCGCCTATGCCGTGAGCCAAGGCCAGACCACCGCTCAGGGCACCGAGTATGTCTTTGCCGTGAACGGGGCCCAGCAACCCTATGTCGTCAGCGAGGGTTCTGTTACGCTCGGCAACGCGTATACGCTGACTCCTTCCACCACGACTGAGGGGACCTATAAGGTTGATGAAGGAAAAGTTATAACCTCTGACCACACGAACGATAAGACGGTTGCCGTTGCTGACACGTCGTTCCTCGTGATCGGGTCTGACACTGTGACCATCACCGAGAACACGAAGGTCTATGACGTGCGCTCCGCCGCCACCGTGGTTGGCGCTGCTGGCACCGTCAAGGCCGGCGACACCGTGGTCATCATCAAGAACGACGACAACATCTACGAATCCGGCACCGCGACTGCTTCCATCATCTATATCGTGGACGCTGCTGCGTAACTTCTGATCGGGAACTGAACCAACGCAAAAAACCAGCCCCGGCTCAAAAGAGCCGGGGCTGGTTTTTTTGATCACCGGAGGCCAATCGCTATGTAGGGATGTTCGATACCTTTGGAATTCAACTGGTCCCCGACGGAATCCGTACTATACCAGCTGACGCTGTTTTCCGTCCAGCTGATGTTTGCCAGGAACACCGAATCGCTGACTTCATAGATGATTCCCTTTTTGATCCCATACGTCCACACATGCCCGGTAGAGTTGTACGTGCCTGTCGAATATGGAATGAAGATCAGCGGCTTGAAGTCGAACTCCAGCTTGCAGGGGTGCTCCGGCCCGTACTCGCCGGTGCCGGTGTAGGTGCCGTACACGATGCAGGGCCGCCTGGCCAGTTCGTCCTCCACCTTCTGCGTGTTCTGGTTGAGCGGGTCCGGGGAAAACTCGTCGGACGGTTCGATGAGGTTGAGCTGGTACTTGGTAGTGTGTTGCATTTTTTATCCCTCCCGCAAGGGAGGGATAAGGCCCCGGCTGTTGCCGGGGAACGTGCAACGAAAAAATAAGAGAAAACCCTCAGTCACGGCTTCGCCGTGCCAGCTCCCTTTGCGAAGGGAGCCGGGTACGTTGTCTGCACCGCGCTGCGAATCCCGTACCCGCCCCCTTTCGCAAAAGGGGGTGCCCCGAAGGGGCGGGGGATTTACTCTGTCCTACCCCCCACAAGTCAACGTTGTACGGCAAAGCCCACCCCGGGGGGTGGGCTTTTCTCATGTCCGCGCCGCGTTTGCGCGGGGAGGGTCAGGGGGTGGCCCAGAGGCCGTCCCCGGCCACCGTCACGCGGGCGGCGGCGTTATCCATGCCGGCGGCGGTGAGCAGGGCGGCGTAGTCGGTGTCGTCCCAGGTGGGGGCGGGCAGCCACACCCGCTGGGCGTACCGGGCCAGCAGGGCGGCGGTGACCCCTCCGCTCTGGCCGTCCCGGACGGCGTCCTCCCCGGCGGCGACGGACAGGTGAGCGCCGGTGGGGCTGAGGGCGGCCTCCGCCTTGGCGTAGAGGGCGGCCACCGGGGCGGAGAGATCGTCTCCCCAGGGGGGCAGGCCGGCCCCGGAGGGATAGCCGGAGGAGGCGAGGACGATCTCGTCGAAGCCCATATCGGCCAGTTCCCGGCACAGGGCAGCCAGGTAATCGGACGCGGATTCGCTGGCGGGGTCGGCCCAACTGAGGCCCTCCCCGTCGGTCCAGATGCCTCCGGACTCGTTTTTCAGCGCGCCCGTCCCGCTGAGGGAGAGGGCCTGATCCCGGAAGCACTGGACGCGGGCGACCAGGTACAGGCCGCCCCCGGCGGCCAGGGTACGCACGGCGTCGGCGGCGGTATCGTCGGCGGCGTTGACCTTCAGGTCGGCGGCAAGTTCTGTGCCCGACTGCCAGGCCAGCCTGCCGGAGGGGGCCTTCATCTCCACGACGACGGCTCCGGCCCCGGCGTCGGCGGCCAGCTGGACGGCCTGGCCGCCGGCCAGCTGCTCCGGGGTGAGCTCTACCGCCCGGATGGGGGCGGGGGCGGGGGGGCTGGTGGGGACCGCCGGACTGGCGGCGGGGGAGCCGGACACCACCACCACGGGGTCGTCCACCACCACCGGGTCAGAGGGGATCGTCGGGGGGGCGGACTCCTGGTGGACCCAGGGCGGGCGGAACTGGGGGCCGTTTTCGGTGTACTCCATGTACTCCCCCATGAAGAAGAACACAAAGACCAGACCCGCCAGCAGCAGCAGCGCCAGCAGGATGATCACCACCTTGAGGAAGCGGCTTCCGCCGCCCCTTCCCCGGTAGCCCTGATATCTGGTTCTCTCGTCCCGTCCGGCCATAGGCCCCTCCCAAGCGGTTTTCTTCAAAGCGGTACCATCATATCACAGAGACGGGGCCTTTTCCACCCGAAAAACCGGGTTTTTTGTAAATTTTTTGAGACGGGAGGGGAATCCTACCGCACGGCCCACTGGGCCATGAGCAGCAGGGCGAAGCCGGGCGTCCCCAGCAGGCCCAGCACCAGCCCGTTCAGGAGGTTCACCCCCAGCCGCACCCCCAGCAGGCCGCCCACCCCCTGGAACAGCCAGAGGAATACCAGGCCCACTCCCGAGCGGAGCAGCAGCCCCAGCAGGGCGGACAGGGGCCGGCGGAAGAGGAACGCGGCCAGCAGCAGGGCCGCCAGCACGCCGCCCCAAAGCGCGGGCGGGATCATGGATCCGCCTCCCTTTGGGCCTCCAGCCGCTTCACCTGCCGGACGTAGTAGGCGTACCGGCTGCGCAGGGCGTTGATCTCATACACGCAGGCCTCCACCAGGTCGGGGTCGCTGTAGGTATTGAACTGGGAGTAGGCGCAGTTGAGCAGGCTCCGGGTCTGCCGCAGGCCCTCCATCAGCTGCTCCCGCTCCGATTCCGCCTCCGACGCCGCCCGCCGCCGGCCAAAGATGGTCTGTGTCATCCGTGTCACCTCCGTACCACACTGTATGTCCAGTTTGGACAAATATTCCAATCCATATACCCGCGGCGGGAAACTTGCCCCGCCCGCTTGACTGGCCGGGGCATTTTGCGGTATACTATCAAATTGGTGAGAAATGGGCTGAGACGCCTCCTTCTCCCGCTATCTCCGGCCGGTTCCCGGCCGTCTGGCAGGTGCAGTTATGGCCAAACCATCCAAGCAGAATTACGGCAACGAGTCCATCTCCGCCCTGAAGGGGGCCGACCGGGTCCGCAAGCGCCCCGGCGTCATCTTCGGCTCCGACGGGCTGGAGGGCTGCGAGCACGCGGTGTTCGAGATCCTCTCCAACGCCATCGACGAGGCGAGGGAGGGCTATGGCGACCTCATCACCGTCACCCGGTACGAGGACAGGTCCATCGAGGTGGAGGACTTCGGCCGGGGCTGCCCGGTGGACTGGAACGGGGCGGAGGGCCGCTGGAACTGGGAGCTGGTGTTCTGCGAGCTGTACGCCGGTGGCAAATATAAGGACGGCGCGGGCGACAACTATGAGTACTCCCTGGGGCTCAACGGCCTGGGCACCTGCGCCACCCAGTACGCCTCCGAGTACTTCGACGCGGTGATCCACCGGGACGGGAAGGAGTACACCCTCCACTTCGAGAAGGGCGAGATCACCGCGCCCAAGGAGAAGTTCCTCCAGAGCGCCCCCTACTCCGGCCGGAAGACCGGCTCCAAATTCCGCTGGAAGCCCGATTTGGAGGTGTTCACCGACATCGACATCCCGGTGGACTACTATCTGGACGTGATGAAGCGCCAGGCAGTGGTCAACGCCGGGGTGACCTTCCGGTTCCGCAATCAGGTGGGGAACAAATTCGAGACCACCGACTTCAAATATGAGAACGGCATCGTGGACTACGTCACTGAACTGGCCGGGGGGGACCCCCTGACTCAGCCGGTGTTCTGGCAGGCGGAGCGGAAGGGCCGGGACCGGGAGGACAAGCCGGAGTACAAGGTGAAGCTGTCGGTGTCCTTCTGCTTTTCCAACACGGTGCAGGTCATCGAGCACTACCACAACTCCTCCTGGCTGGAGCACGGCGGCTCTCCGGAAAAGGCCATGCGCTCCGCCTTCGTCTCTGCCATCGACGGGTGGCTCAAGCGGAACAACAAGTACACCAAGAACGAGTCCAAGATCTCCTGGAACGATATCCAGGACGCCCTGGTGCTGGTGTCCAACAACTTCTCCACCCAGACCTCCTACGAGAACCAGACGAAGAAGTCCATCACCAACAAGTTCGTCCAGGAGGCCATGGCCGACTTCCTGAAAAGCCAGTTCGAGGTCTATTTCATCGAGAACCCCCAGGACGCGGAGAAGATCGGCGCCCAGGTGCTGATCAACAAGCGGTCCCGGGAGAAGGCGGAGCAGACCCGGCTTGGCATAAAAAAGAAGCTGTCCGGGTCGCTGGACATCTCCAACCGGGTGCAGAAGTTCGTGGACTGCCGCACCAAGGACGTGGACCGGCGGGAGCTCTACATCGTGGAGGGCGACTCCGCCCTGGGCAGCGTGAAGCTGGGGCGGGACGCGGAGTTCCAGGGCATCATGCCCATCCGGGGCAAGATATTGAACTGCCTGAAGGTGGACTACGCCCGCATCTTCAAAAGCGAGATCATCACCGACCTGCTGAAGGTCATCGGCTGCGGGGTGGAGGTCAAGGACAAGCACGTGAAGGACCTGGCCGCCTTTGACCTCAACAACCTCCGCTGGAACAAGATCGTCATCTGCACCGACGGCGACGAGGACGGCTTCCAGATCAGGACCCTGGTGCTGGCCATGATCTACCGGTTGATCCCCACCCTGATCCAGAAGGGCTACGTGTATATCGCCGAGTCCCCCCTGTACGAGATCACCTATAAGGAGAAGACCTGGTTCGCCTACTCGGACAAGGAGCGCAACGAGATCACCGCCTCCCTGGAGGGGAAGAAGTATGAGGTCCAGCGCTCCAAGGGCCTGGGCGAAAACGAGCCCGACATGATGTGGCTCACCACCATGAACCCGGAGACCCGCCGGCTCATCAAGGTGATGCCCGAGGACGCGGAGCGCACCGCCCAGGTGTTCGACCTGCTGCTGGGGAACAATCTCCAGGGCCGGAAGGACCACATCGCCGATAACGGGTATAAATACCTGGACATGGCCGATATCTCGTAATATCTGACAAGGACTGAACTGAATGGCAAGGAAAAAGCCTCCCGAGCAGTCGGGCCCCAAAAAAGTGGATACCACCAACGTCATGGGCCTGCGGGCCCAGATGCTGGAGCAGCCCATCACCGAGACGCTGGAGCTGAACTTCATGCCCTACGCCATGAGCGTCATCGTGTCACGGGCCATCCCGGAGATCGACGGCTTCAAGCCCTCCCACCGGAAGCTGCTCTACACCATGTACGACATGGGCCTGCTCACCAAGCCCCGGACCAAGAGCGCCAACGTCGTCGGTGCCACCATGAAGCTGAACCCCCACGGGGACGCCGCCATCTACGACACCATGGTCCGCCTCTCCCGTGGCTACGGCGCCCTCCTCCACCCGCTGGTGGACTCCAAGGGCAACTTCGGCAAGGTGTACTCAAGGGATATGGCCTGGGCCGCCTCCCGGTACACCGAGGTGCGGCTGGATCCCATCTGCGCCGAGCTGTTCCGGGACATCGACCAGGACGCGGTGGACTTCGTGCCCAACTACGACGGCAAGCTGATGGAGCCCACCCTGCTGCCCACCACCTTCCCCAACGTGCTGGTGGCGGCCAACCAGGGCATCGCCGTGGGCATGGCCTCCAACCTGTGCGGCTTCAACCTGGGGGAGGTGTGCGACGCCGCCATCGCCTACATGAAGGACCCCAATGTGGACCTGATGGCCATTCTGAAAGCCCCCGACTTCTCCACCGGCGGGCAGCTCCTGTACGACGGGGCCGCCCTGGCGGAAATTTATCGGACGGGCCGGGGCAGCTTCAGGCTGCGGGCCAAATGGCGGTATGTGAAAGAGGAGAACCTCATTGAAATTTATGAGATCCCCTACACCGCCACGGCGGAGGCCATCCTGGACAAGGTGGCCGAGCTGGTGAAGGCGGGAAAAGCGAAGGAAATCTCCGACATGCGGGACGAGACCGACCTGAACGGCCTGAAGCTGACCATCGACCTGAAACGGGGGGCCGACCCCGACAAGCTGATGGCCCGGCTGTTCCAGGCCACCCCCCTCCAGGACGCCTTCTCCTGCAACTTCAACATCCTCATTGCCGGCATGCCCCGGGTGATGGGCGTGGCCGAAATTCTGGACGAGTGGACCGCCTGGCGGATGGACGGCGTCCGCCGCCGCACCTATTTCGTGTGCAAGAAGAAGGAGGAAAAGCTCCACCTGCTCAAGGGCCTCCGGCGCATCCTGCTGGACATCGACAAGGCCATCAGGATCATCCGGGAGACCGAGTCCGACGAGGAGGTGGTGCCCAACCTGATCATCGGGTTCGGCATCGACCAGGTCCAGGCGGAGTTCGTGGCGGACATCCGCCTGCGGAACATCAACAAGGAATATATCCTCAAGCGCACCGAGGAGGTCTCCGCCCTGGAGGAGGAGATCGCCGACCTGCGGGACGTCATCAACTCCCCGAAGCGGATCAAGGCCATCATCACCGCCGAACTGGAGAACGTGAAGAAGAAATACGCCGTCCCCCGCCGCACCGAGATCGTCTACGAGTACCAGCAGGCGGTGGAGGAGGAGAAGGCCGCCGCGGAGGAGACCCCCTCCTACCCGGTGAACGTGTTTATCTCCAAAGAGGGCTATCTGAAAAAGATCACACCCCTGTCCCTGCGGATGTCCGGCGAGCAGAAGTACAAGGAGGGGGACGGCCCCTTCCTCCGGTGGGAGGGGACCAGCGCCGACGAATTGCTGGTGTTCACCGACAAACAGCAATGCTACAAGACCCGCCTCAGCGAGTTCGAGGATTCCAAGGCCAGCGTGCTGGGGGATTACCTCCCCACCAAGCTGGGCATGGACCCCGACGAGAAGTTCGTGTGGGTCTGCGCCCCCGGGGAC
Source organism: uncultured Oscillospiraceae bacterium (assembly GCA_947630785.1). Classification (GTDB taxonomy): domain Bacteria; phylum Bacillota; class Clostridia; order Oscillospirales; family Oscillospiraceae; genus Enterenecus. The sequence continues at coordinate 18,424 of CANRIW010000023.1, forward strand.
TACTCCGCCCATCTGCTGTTCTTCTTCGAGAACGGCAAGGCCGCCCGGGTGGAGCTGTCCGCCTACGCCACCACCTCCAACCGGCGGAAGCTCACCGGGGCCTATTCGGACAAATCCCCCCTGGCCTCGGCGTACCTGCTGGCGGAGGACCGGGAGATGGCGGTCATCTCCACCGAGGGCCGTTGCGTGGTGTTCCACACCGCCTCTCTCAACCCCAAGACCACCCGGAACACCCAGGGGGTCAACGTGATGACCCTGAAGCCCAGGTATCGGGTGGAGCGGGCCCTGCCCCTGGAGGACACCGCCATCGTCAACGCCGCCCGTTACCGGGCCCGGTCCCTGCCCATCGCCGGGGCCCTGCTGAAAGAACAGGACCGGGGCGAGGAACAGATGACTCTGGAAAACGCATAATAATAGGAAGGAGCGCACACATATGGCAGACTTTGCGAAATTGAAGGGCAATCTGGAGAAGAACGGCTTCGACGTGTCCTGCTTCGCCACCGCGGCAGAGGCCAGGGACTATCTGCTGGAGAAGCTGGCGGGCAAGACGGTGGGCTATGGCGGCTCCATGACCCTGTCCGAGATGGGCCTGACCGAGCGGCTGGGTGAAAAGTCCACCGTGGTGAGCCACTGGCAGGGAGACCCCATCGAGAAGGCCGCCTTTACCGACGCATACCTCTGCTCCGTCAACGGCCTGGCCGAGACGGGCGAGATCGTCAACATCGACGGCACCGGCAACCGGGTGTGCTCCACCATCTTCGGCCACGACGAACTGTACCTGGTGGTGGGCAGGAACAAGATCGCACCCGACTACGCCGGAGCCCTGTGGCGGGCCAGGAACATCGCCTCCCCCAAGAACGCCCAGCGGCTGGGCCGCAAGACCCCCTGCGCCGCCAGGGGCGACAAGTGCTATGACTGCGACAGCCCCGAGCGCATCTGCAAGGCGCTGACTGTGCTGTGGAAAAAACCCAACGGCATCAAACGGGCCGAGGTGGTCCTCATCGACCAGGAACTGGGCTACTGAAAACGGATATACAGCGCCAACGGAGGCAGTATGAAGCATTCTGTGTGGAAACAGTATATCGTACCGGCGCTGGTCATCGCGGCGGCCTCTCTCATCTACGCGGTGGGCTTTGTTTGGTGCTATGACCCCAACGGCATCGCCTTCGGCGGGCTCACCGGCGTGGCGCAGATCGTCAACTACCTGATCCCCGCCGCTCCCATCGGCGTCACTGTCATCGTGATGAACATCCCGCTGTTCCTGCTGGGGTGGAAGTTCATCGGCGGGCGGCTGCTGGTGTCCTCCCTGTATGCCATGTTCCTGTCCTCGGTGTTCATCGACGTACTCACCCCCCTGTGGGACTGGCAGCCAATGGAGCCCATGCTGGCCTGCATTTTCGGCGGGCTGCTGCTGGGCCTGTCCCTGGGGCTGGTGTTCCAGCAGGGGGCCACTACCGGCGGCACTGACCTCATCGCCCGGCTGCTGAAGCTGAAGCTGGCCTGGCTGCCCATGGGCCGGCTGCTCATGGGCATCGACCTGGCAGTGATCCTGGCGGTGGCCCTCACCTTCCGCACGCTGGAATCCGCCCTCTACGGCCTGGTGGCCCTGTATATCTCCACCCTCGTCATGGACGGCGTGCTCTACGGCCTGGACACCGCCAAGGTGGCCTATATCATCAGCGGGCACAATGAAGAGATTGCCCGGGCCATCGTGGACGGCCTGGACCGGGGGGTCACTATCCTCCACGGCCAGGGCGGCTACACCGGCGACCCCAAGCGGGTGCTCCTGTGCGCCTTCAAGCAGCGGGAGATCGCCGCCATCAAGGCCGCCGTGAAGGAGATCGACCCGGACGCCTTCCTCATCGTGTGCGACGCCCATGAGGTGCTGGGCGAGGGCTTCCGGGACTATAAAAAAGACGACCTGTAAGCCGGATCTTGCAGGAGAGGAGGCGCAGACCGTGAAAAGGCTCATCCCCGCGCTGGCCCTGCTACTGGCGGCATGCCTGCCGCTGTCCGGATGCGCCGCCATGCTGGAGCGGACCTACACCGGCTCCGAGACCCACATGGACTACCCTGTGGTGGAGGACGACTCCACCCTGCGGGTGGAGACCTATCAGAATCTGGTCAACGCCCTGTTGTATTTTGTAAACGAGCACAGCGCCGCCGGGTCCATCCGCCTCTACAACTATGCCGGCGAGGCGGAAGAGGACCTGGAGCGGGCCCGCGTCCAGGTGACGGAGCAGGACCCCCTGGCGGCCTATGCCGTGCGGAGCCTGACTTATACCGTCACCCCCGTCCTCACCTATTACGAGGTGGAGGTGCGCCTCACCTACGCCCACACCGCCCAGGAGGTGGACGCCCTTCATATCGTCTCCGGGCAGACGGGGCTTACCGCCGAGCTGGAGCGGCTGGCGGAGGAGCGGGTGAGCGGGGAGGCGCTGCTGCTGTCCGGCTTTTCCGGAGACGGCGTCCTGGTGGACGAGCTGTTCCAGCTTGTCTGGTACGGCGATCCCACCCGCAGCGACCAGTCTCCCCCCGCCCTCCAGACCGTGTTCTACCCTGAATCGGGGACCCGCCGCATCGCTGAACTCTCCCTCAGCTGGGAGGAGCCCCCAGAGGGGAGCGGGGACTATGCCGCCCGGCTGGAGGCATCCGCGTCCGCCCTGCTGGACGCCAACCCGCCTGCCGGCGGGGAGGGCTATACGCCGGAGGAGCTGGCCGCGATCCTGCGGGGCGGCGCCGTCTATGCGGAAGACGGCTCCGCGCTGGCCCTGGCCGCCCTTACCGGGGAGCCCGTCTCGGACAAGGGACTCATTCTGGCCATGGAGTATCTGTGCCGCCGGTGCGGGGTGGAGGCCCTTCCCGTGGTGGGGTGGGACGGCGCTCTGTGGCTCATCGTGCCCGCCCAGGAGGGCTGGCGTCATCTGATCCCCCAGGGGCTGATCCCGCCCGCCGACCCGGAGGGGGAGCCGGGGCAGCTGCTGTACACCGACCGGGAACTGGAGGCGCTGGGGCGGCAGTGGACGGCGGAGCTGTATCCTCCGTGCCCGGACCCGGAACCCGCTCCGGCGGAGACCGGGGAGCCTGTGGAGCCGGCGGAGGCAGGGGAAGCGTAAAAATTTCGCGCCCGCCCCTTGACAAGGGGATGTTTTTCTGGTACACTCCCTTTGTTCCTGCGAGTGTAGCTCATCTGGTAGAGCGCCACCTTGCCAAGGTGGAGGTAGCGAGTTCGAGCCTCGTCACTCGCTCCAAAATAAAACCCCATCCGACAGGATGGGGTTTTATTTTGGGTTCCGCCGCCGTTGGCGGCTCCACCCTTTTGATTACATATGCTCGGCAGAAGCGAGTTCGAGCCTCGTCGCCGCGTTTCTTCCCCCGCACCGCGACCCGGAAGGGGCGCATGGGCGTCTGTCACGCAGGCGCTTTTTTGTTGCCTTTTTTCGCTGGAAAGGAAAACAATGCTTGCGCCCGTTTCAGTGATATGGTAAAATCATCGTTAGACTTGGGGTAATATCGGCCCCGCGTCTTAACAGAGAATTCAGGGCAATTTGAGCGAGGTGAGGAATATGTCCTTTGAGGCCATTCAACAGGTCACGGCGGCGGAACAGGCCGTCCAGCAGCGCAAAGCCCAGGCGGCGGAGGAGTGCAAACGGCTCGTCGCCGAGGCGGAGCGGGCCGGGAAGCAGTCGGTGATGGACGCCCGGGACCGGGCGGAGGCAAGGGCAAAGGAGCTGCTCTCCCAGGCCGAGGCCAGGGCTGGCGAGACCTCCAGGCAGACGCTGGCCGACAACGCCGCAAAGTGCGAGGCGTTGAAGCAGGCGGCCATGAGCCGTCTGGACAAGGCCGCTGACCTGATCGTGGGAAAGGTGGGCGGCTGATGGCGATCGTCAAAATGAAACGGCTGCGGCTCATGGGCCTGCGCTCGGACAGGGAGGAACTGCTCCGCCTGCTCCAGAGCATGGGTTGCGTGGAGCTGAGGGAGCCGGAGATCGACCTGAGCGACCCGGAGTGGGCCGCGCTGGCGAAGCCGGAGAGCTCCGGTCTCAGCAGGGCAAAGGAGCAGAACCAGCTGCTGGCAGGCGCGCTCACGTCCCTCAGCAGATACGTCCCAGCCAAGGACGGGCTTTTTGCCGCCCGCCCCACAGTCAGCGAGGCGGAGCTCTTTGATGACGGGGCCTATGCCTCCGGGCTGGAGGCCGCCGGGCAGATCGCGGAGCAGGAGAAGGCGCTGGCCGTCTGTCAGGCGGAACAGAGCAAGCTGAAGACCCAGCGGGCCTCCCTGGAGCCCTGGTCATCCCTGGACGTGCCGCTGGATCAGGAGAACACCGCCAATGTGTCGGTGATCTTCGCCGCGGCCCCCTCCAAGACGGACTTCACCGCCCTGGAGGGCGCGGTGGCCGAGACCACCGAGCTGGCCCAGCTCTATCCCGCCGGGAATGACCGGGAACTCAGGTACTTCCTGCTGGTGTGCCACACAAGCGTTGAGCACGACTGCGCCGAGGCCCTGCGGCCCCTGGGCTTCTCCCGCGTGAATCTGCGGGGCTGGAGCGGCACGGCGGAGGACAACATCTGCTCCATCGACAATAAGCTGGCCGCCCTGGAGCGGGAGGAACAGGAGCACAAAGACCGCATCGCCTCCTTCGCGGACCGGCGGGAGGACCTGCGCCAGTGCGCGGACCGCTCCGCCCAGGAGATCGGCCGGGAGGAGGGCAAGGCCCGGCTGGTGGACACGGAGGCCGCCTTCTATCTGGACGGCTGGCTGCCCGCCGATCAGCTGCCCAGGCTGGAAAAGGCCCTGGCCCCCTTCGCCTGCGCCTGTGAGGCCGCCGATCCCACCGAGGAGGAGTATCCCCAGGTGCCCGTCAAGCTGAAGAACAACATCTTCGACCGTTGCATGAACGTGGTCACCGAGATGTACTCTCTGCCTGCCTACGACGGCATCGACCCCAACCCCCTGATGGCCCCCTTCTTCATCTTTTTCTTCGGCTTTATGATGGCCGACATGGGCTACGGCCTCCTGATGATCGCCGCCGCCCTGGTGGTCCTGCTGAAGATGAAGCCCAGAGAGGGCACCCGCAACTTCATGGAGCTGGTGTTCTGGTGCGGCATCAGCACCTTCATCATCGGGGCGCTCACCGGCGGCTTCTTCGGGGATTTCATCCCCCAGCTGCTCACGCTCATCGATCCAAACAGCACCTTTGAGATGCCCGCCCTGTTCACCCCCCTGGATGACACGGTGGCCATCATGGTGGGCTCCATCGTGCTGGGCGTCATCCAGATCTTCACCGGTATGACAGTGAGCGTGGTCAAGAAGATCAGGGACGGGAACTTCATCGACGCCCTGTTCGACGAGTTCACCTGGTGGATCATCCTGGCGGGGGTGGCCTTGCTGGTGGTAGCCGCCATGGGCCTGGCTCCTCTCCCCACCGCTGTGGGCACGGCGGTCATCATTGTGGGCTTCCTGATGCTGGCCATCGGCGGCACCAGGGAGGCAAAGGGGTTCGGCAAGGTCACGTCCTTCATCGGTCTGGTGTATAACGGCGTCACCGGCTATTTCAGCGACGCGCTGTCCTACATCCGGCTCATGGCCCTGATGCTGTCCGGCAGCGTCATCGCCTCGGTGTTCAACACCCTAGGGGCCACGGTGGGGGCCGTCCCCGTGGTGGGGATCGTCCTGTTCGTGGTCATCTCCATGGTGGGCAACGCCCTGAACATGGCCCTGAATCTGCTGGGTTGCTACGTCCACGACCTGCGGCTCCAATGTCTGGAGTTCTTCAACCGCTTCTACAAGGAGGGCGGCAAACCTTACCGTCCCCTGGCAATAGAGACAAAATACACTGATATCATTAAGGAGGAAAACTAACATGCAAGCGTTTTTTGAGTCTTTCGGCGGCATCGGCCTGGCCTATCTGGGCGCCGCCCTGGCCGTCGCCCTGTGCTGCGTCGGCTCCGCCAAGGGCACCGGCATGACCGGCGAGGCCGCCACCGGCGTCATCAGCGAGGCCCCCGAGCAGTTCTCCAAGTGTCTGATCCTCCAGGTGCTGCCCGGCACCCAGGGCCTGTACGGCATCGTGGCCTGGTTCATGGTCCTGCTGAAGATCGGCGTGTTCGGCGGCGGCGTGGCCACCCTCACCATCCAGAACGGTCTGGCCATCTTCTGCGCCTGCCTGCCCATCGCCCTCGGCGGCCTGCTCTCCGCCATCGCCCAGGGCCGCGTGGCCACCGCCTCCATCAACATCGTCGCCAAGCGCCCGGAGGAGTCCACCAAGGGCATCATCCTCTGCGGCATCGTGGAGTTCTACGCCATCCTGTCCCTGCTGGCCACCATCCTGCTGGTCATGCTCTATCCGCTGGGCTGATCCCCTCGGAAAGGCGGTATTGACTGTATGAACGGAATCGAAAAGATCACCGCCCGCATTGAGGAGGACAGCCAGAAGGAGATCGACGCTCTGCTGGCCCAGGCCCAGGCCCAGGCGGCGGAGATCGCCGCCCGCTATCAGGCTCAGGCGGACGCCGAGGCCGCCGACATCGTGGCCCGGGGCGAGAAGGCCGCCGCCGAACGGGAAAGCCGTCTGGCCAGCGTAGATCAGCTGGAGTGCCGCAAGGCCGTGCTGGCCGCTAAGCAGGAGGTCATCGAACTGGCCTTCCGGCGGGCCAAGGAAAAGCTGCTGGCCCTGCCCCAGGAGGAGTATGTGGCCCTGCTGGCCTCCCTGGCGGTGAAGGCGTCCTCCACCGGGCGGGAAAAGCTCATCTTCTCCCAGGCCGACCGGGCCCGGGTGGGCAAGGCCGTGGTGGTGGCCGCCAATGATAAGCTGGGCCCCTCCGCCGCCCTCACCCTCTCGGAGGAGACCCGCCCCATGGACGGCGGCTTCATCCTCAGCGGCGGCGCCACGGAGGTCAACTGCACCTTTGACACCCTGATCCGGCTCCAGCGGGGCGCGCTGGCCGGCCAGGTGGCCAAAGTGCTGTTCGACTGACGACCCCCTGACATCCGATGAAAGGGGGAAACACCTTGTCAAAAAAGATCAAAGACACCGACTATCTGTATATCTCCGCCCGGGTCCGGGTGCTGGAGACCAGGCTGCTCACCACTGAGCGGATGGAGCGGATGATCGACGCCCGGGACGCGGCCGAGGCCGCCAAGGTGCTCACCGAGTGCGGCTACCCCGAACTGGCGGCCCCCACCCCCTCCGCCCTGGAGGACATGCTGGCCCGGGCCCAGGCCGATGTGTTCGCCGACCTGGGGAGCGCTGTGAACGATCCGGCCCTGCTGGATGTGTCCCGCTGCAAGTATGACTATCACAACGCCAAGGTGCTGGTGAAGGCCGGCGCTTTGGGAGTCGAGCAGGACCGGCTCCTGCTGGGCGGCGGGCGGTATGAGCCGTCCAGACTGGCGGAGGACTACCGCCGGGAGGACCTGTCCGCCTGTTCGGACATCTTCCGAAAGGGCGTGGCCCGGGCCCGGGAGGTGCTGGGCTCCACCGGCGACCCCCAGCTGGCCGACTTCGCTCTGGACCGGGCCTACTACGAGGAGCTGACCGCCCTGGCAAAGCAGTCCGGCAGCGAATTTCTGGCGGGCTACGCCAGAACGGCTGTAGATGGGGCCAACCTCCGCGCCGCCGTCCGGGCCGCCCGGTTGGACAAGGGCCCCCAATTCCTGCGGCAGGTGCTGGTCCCCGGCGGGGATGTGGATCCCGAGGCCATTGCCAACGCCCCCGGCGAGCAGCTGGACCGGCTCTTTAAGGGCACGGCCCTCCGGGAGGCCGCCGAGACGGGGGCGGCCCTGGCCCATCCGGGCGGCGGGCCCCTCACCGACTTTGAGCGGGCGTGCGACGACGCGGTGATGGCCTATCTGGCCAAAGCCCGCATGGTCCCCTTCGGAGTGGAGCCGGTCATCGGCTACCTGTACGCCCGGGAGGCGGAGGCTACCGCCATCCGCATCATCCTGGCCGGCCGCATGGCCGGACTGGACGGGGCCACCATCCGCCAGCGGCTCCGCCGCGGCTACTGCTGAGGAGGTGGGTGAAATGGCTGATTACCGCATCGCCGTGATGGGCGACAAGGACAGCGTGCTGGGCTTCAAGGCCCTGGGGCTGGACGTGTTTCCTGTGGAGAGCGTGGACGAGGCGCGGCACATCCTCCACCGCATCGCCAAGGAGGACTACGCCGTGGTCTATCTCACCGAGCAGCTGGCCGCCCAGATGGAGTCCGACGTGAACCGCTACAAGGACGCCCTTACCCCCGCCGTCATTCTGATCCCCGGCAAGGAGGGCAGCCTCGGCATGGGCATGGCCAATATCAAAAAAGCGGTGGAGCGCGCCGTGGGCGCTGATATCCTCTAAAATCGACCTTAGAAAGAAGGTTTGACAATCTATGGGAAAAGTTGTTAAGGTCTCCGGCCCCCTGGTGGTGGCCACCGGCATGGCGGACGCCAATATGTCCGACGTGGTCCGCGTGGGCCCCGA
>CANRIW010000024.1 GCA_947630785.1 uncultured Oscillospiraceae bacterium
GTCACCCATGACCAGACCGAGGCCATGACCCTGGGCGACCGGATCGTCATCATGAAGGACGGCTACATCATGCAGGTCGGCACCCCCACCGAGGTGTTCGAGATGCCCAAGAACCTGTTCGTGGCCGGCTTTATCGGCGCCCCCCAGATGAACTTCATCAACACCAAGCTTATCAACGAGGGCGGCAAGTACTATGTGACCCCCTTCGGCGTGAAGCTCCCCGTGGAGGGCGAGAAGGCCGAGATGCTGGCGGAGCGGAAGGTCCAGACCAAGGACATCGTCCTGGGCGTGCGGCCCGAGCACATCCGCCTGGCCGAGGCCGGCGAGCCCGCCATCCACACCAAGCTGCTGGTGAACGAGATGATGGGCTCCGAGATCCATCTCCACGCCTCCACCGAGGACGGGACCCGGCTGATCGTCCGCATCCCCACCGTGGACCTCTCCAAGGAGGAGCGTAGCGCCATGGTGGCCGGACACGAGCTGGCCGTCACCTTCGAGGGCAAGGTCATGCACTTCTTCGACCCCGAGAGCTCTGAGAACCTGTTGGTATAAGTTTTGTAAAAGCACGGGACAAAAGGCGCACGGTAAAAAGTGCGCCTTTTGTCGTTCAAAGGACCTGAAAGAGACGGGAAAGACCCGATGACATCAGAATATGGAGGTGCATATGAGTTACAAATTCGCGGGCGCCGGCAGGCGCCTGGGCTGCGTCCTTCTCGCGGCCGTTCTGCTGCTGTCGCTGGCCCTGGCCGGGATGGGCCCCGCCTGTGCCCAGGCGGCGGGCGGCGGCGTCACCGTCAAGCTCCACTACCACAGGCCCGACGGCGCCTATGACGGCTGGTACGTCTGGTTCTGGGCCGAGGGCAAGGACGGCGCCGGCTATCCCTTCGCCGAGGAGGACGGGGATATGGTGGCCACCTTTGTGGCTGAGCCCGGCGTGACCAGCATCGGCTACATCGTCAGGACGGCGAGCTGGGACAAGGACATCGCGGAGGACCAGTTCATCGACATCTCAGACGTGGTCTCCGGGACCATCCACGTCTACGTAGAGTCCGGCGTGGCGGGCTATACCCGTGAAAACGGCGGCGACGCCGTGACGGGCGTGAAGGTCTCCAGCGTCAAGTACGACCGCGACGCGGGGACGGTGGTGGTGACCACGTCGGGCACGCTGCCCGGCGACCCCGCCTCCGCCTTTACCCTCACCGAGGCGGGCGGGGAGAAGATTGGCATCCAGTCCGCGGAGAAGACCGGCGACAAGGTCTACACCCTGACCCCCGCCGCGGCCCTGGACGGGAACAAGTCCTATCAGCTGGAGTACGACGGCACGGCCTACGACGTGATCATGCCCATCCTCTACTCCACGGAGGAGTTCGAGGCGGAGTACACCTATGACGGCGATGATCTGGGGGCCGTCTGGACGGAGGAGGGGACCACCTTCCGGGTGTGGGCGCCCACGGCGTCGGCGGTGTCAGTGGACCTGTATACCGGCGGCGAGGCCGGGAAGGACGACCTGATCGAGCGGGTCCCCATGACCGCCGGGGAGAACGGTACCTGGACGGCGGAGAAGGAGGGCGACCTGAACGGCGTCTACTACACCTATGAGGTGACGCTGGGCGGCCAGGTCCACGAGGCATGCGACCCCTACGCCAGGGCCACCGGCGTCAACGGCCAGCGGGCCATGGTGATCGACCTGGACTCCACCGACCCGGAGGGCTGGGACGCGGACACGAATCCCAACGCCGGCGGCACCTATAACGACGCGGTGATCTACGAGCTCCATGTGCGGGACGCCTCCATCGACGAGAGCTCCGGCATCACCAACAAGGGCAAGTACCTGGGTCTCGCTGAGACCGGCACAAAGACCCCCGGCGGGGCGGCCACCGGCCTGGACCACATCAAGGAGCTGGGCGCCACCCACGTTCACCTGCTGCCCGTCTACGACTTCGGCTCCATCGACGAGACCAAACTGGACACCCCCCAGTTCAACTGGGGCTATGACCCGGTGAACTACAACGTGCCCGAGGGCTCCTACTCCACCGACCCCTATCACGGCGAGGTGCGGGTGGCCGAGATGAAGCAGATGATCAAGGCCATGCACGACAACGGCCTCAGCGTGGTCATGGACGTGGTGTATAACCACGTCCAGAGCGCCGAGAACTTCTGCTTCAACCAGATCGTCCCCGGCTACTTCAGCCGCGTCTCCGACACGGGGGTCTACTCCAACGGCTCCGGCTGCGGCAACGACACCGCCTCTGAGCGCTCCATGGTGAGCAAGTACATCGTGGACAGCGTGAACTACTGGGCGGACGAGTACCACATGGACGGCTTCCGCTTCGACCTGGTGGGGCTGCTGGACATCGACACCATCAACGAGATCGTGGAGACGGTCCACGCCAAGCACCCCGACGTAATCTTCTACGGCGAGGGCTGGAGCATGACCACCGCGGTGACCAAGGACGACGTGATCATGGCCACCCAGCCCAGCTCTGGCAGGACCCCCGGCTTTGCCTTCTTCAGCGACAACATCCGGGACGCCCTGAAGGGCAGCGTGTTCGACCGGGCCCCCGGCTTCGTCTCCGGGGCCACCGGCAAGGCCACCATCATGAGCCAGCTGTTCTACGGGCTCAACTCCTGGTGCAAGACCCCGGCCCAGAGCGTGAACTACGCCTCCTGCCACGACAACAACACCCTCATCGACCGCATCACCCTCTCCACCCCCAACGCGGACCGGGCGGACCAGGTGAAGATGAACAACCTGGCCGCGGCCTTCTACCTGACCGCCGAGGGCATCCCCTTCATGCAGGCGGGGGAGGAGATGCTCCGCACCAAGGTGAACCCCGACGGCACCTTCAACGAGAACAGCTATAACGCCTCCGACGAGGTCAACGCCATCAAGTGGTCTGATCTGGACGAGGCGGAGTACGACAGTGTGTTCCAGTATTACAAGGGCCTGATCGCCTTCCGCAAGGCCCACGGCGCCTTGCGCCTCACCACCGCCGAGGACGTGAAGGCGCACATCACCACCATAGAGGACCTGCCCGAGAACGTGGTGGCCCTCCAGATCAGCGGCGGGATCAACGGGGAGACGGCGGACGCCATCTTCGCGGTCTTCAATCCCAACAACGGTTCGGAGAGCGTCACCCTCCCGGAGGGCGACTGGGATGTGTACATCGACGGGGAGTGCGCCGGGACAGAGGTCCTGAACACCGTCAGCGGCACAGTCCAGGTGGCCCCCATCTCGGCCCTGGTGCTGACCCGGGCCTCCGCGCCCGCCCCCGGCGCCCCCGAGGAGAGCGCTCCGCCCACCGCGGCCCCGGAGGCCCCTCCTGCCCCCGGGAACGGCGGCATGATCGCCGCCATCATCGCCGTAGTGGTGGTGATCATTGCGGTCATTGTGGGCGTTGTGGTCTACAACAAAAAGAAAAAAACCAGTGATCGGTGACCCATGAGACAAAGAGGACCCCGGCTCAAAGCCGGGTGGTCGTAAAACAGTATTAACGTGAAATTGTGAAAGCCCAATGATTTCAAGGGGTTACGGCGTGACTTCGGTCACGCCGTTTCCTCTTTCATCAGTTCATCCAGCGGGATGAAACCCGGCCCATCGTATTTGATGTGGATGTGCTGCCGTCGCTTGCCGCTGCTCTTGTCCGGCGCGTCCACATAGATCGCGGACACCAGCTCATGCAGAGTGTAGGCGTCAAGGGCGGTGATGGCAACATACTTCTTTGCCTTCTGGATAAACTTGTCAAGGCTCTCGTTTTGTTCTGCCTGTACCTCGATCTCTTTCCGTAGGTTCGCGACTTCCAACTCCAACTGTTTCTGCTCGGCTTCGTAGCTCTGGCTCAACATTTCGAACCGCTCATCGTTCAGACGTCCGCCGGCGTTGTCCTCATAGATCTTCATGAACAGCCGTTTCAGCTCCGCGATGCGCTTCTCGCCGCGCTCCAACTTCTTGCGGTCGGCTCTGATTTTCTCATCGCTCTCCAGCCGCATTTGGCGTTCCATCACCGCCCGGAAGTGGGCCTCGTACCGTAGGATGTACTCTGTGACTGCCTGGATGTGTTTCAAGACCATCGACTCCAAAACCTTCACTCGGATGAAGTGACCTCCGCACTTCTCCCTGTCTTTTTTGTGCAGGGAGCAGTCGAAGAAGTCCTGATCAAAGTCGCCGTTATTGGAAGAGCCATACTGCATTTTGGAGCCGCAGTCGGAACAGTAGACCAGCCCGGAAAAGATACTGCTTTTCCCCGTTCTCGTCATACGGTGCCGCTGCTGCCGGATCTCCTGGACTTTCTCGAACACATCATCGTCAACAATGGCCTTGTGGGTATTGGGAAAGATGGCCTGTTTCTCCTCGGGATTCTCCCGGCGTTTTTTGTCCCAGATGGAATTGGTGTAGGTCTTGAAGTTCACCGTGCAGCCGGTGTACTCCCGGCGTTCCAGGATCTTGACTACGGAGCTGTCCTGCCAGCCAAACGGGTTTTCCGAGACAGGATTTGGTGTATTGCGTCCCTGCTGTTTTTTATAGGCCGTAGGCGTCAATACCTTTTCTGCCTTGAGCAGATTGGCAATTTGTTGTGGCCCCCGCCCCTCCATGCACAGGTCAAAGATGCGCTTCACGATGGCGGCAGCCTCCGGGTCTATCTTCCACCGTCCGGGATTCTCCGGATCTTTCACATAGCCATAGGGGACGTTGTAGGTCAACGTCATCCCGCGTTCACCCTTTGCCTTTTGGACTGCCCGGATCTTTCGACTGGTATCCCGGCAATAAAACTCGTTGAACCAGTTCTTAATTCCCGCAAAGTCGTTATTCACGCTGTTCATGTCTGCACTGTCGAAATTGTCGTTGACAGCGATATAACGCACTCCGTATTGGGGGAACGTGTAGTTGGTATACAGACCCGTCAGCGCGGAATTTCGACCCAGTCGCGAGAGGTCTTTGGTGAGGCAGACAGCCACATGGCCCGCCTCGATCTCCCTGAGCATTTCCTGAAACCCGGGGCGCTCATAGGTGAAGCCAGACCACCCATCGTCGATGAAGAAAACCGGGTTCGGGAAGTGATGTTCTCTGGCGTAGCTCATCAGCATATCCTTTTGGTTTTCTACCGACAAACTCTCGCCAAGCCTTTCATCCTCCTGGGATAGTCTACAGTACAATGCTGTGATTTTATGGGTTGCTCCTGACAATTCATTTACCTCCTTCGGTGGAGCAACCGCCGGTACAGGATCGGTCGGCTTCATGTTAACATAACTTTTTTCATTTGTCATCGGGTTTCTCCAAATTTTCCGCAGCTTTTTTTGTGACGATGCGCTCCAGCTTCCGAAGGAAGCTGCCGGCCCCCTCGTAGCTGCCGGTGACAGTGTAAACCGTGTTGCCGATCTTCTCGGTCACGGTCAGTTCCGGTATCCAGTAGGCGGACGGGTTCTTTACATGGAGCTGTCCGTTTTCGTCAATGTGAGTGTAAGTTTCATTCATTATAGGCATGACCTCCTATCTCTCGTGTTCAATGATTTTCAGATGTTTGTTTTGATCGTGCAGGGCGGTGTCCGCCTTGTACCGGATGTCCCGCAGTTTTTTCAGCTCGTCACACAGGGCCCTGGCTTCGCCCTGACCGGCGGCGTATTCCCGACTGAGCCGGTCAAGCTCGGCCTGCCACTCCGTGGGATTCAGTTTCTTTTCCGACAGGGCGCTCTCCAACTTGCGCCTGACGGCGTAATACTGGCGGATCTCACTGTCATGCTCCGCCTTATACTTCTCCCTCTTCTTCCCGAAGCCGCCCTTGGGAGGGATACCATCCACCGTAGGCTTGAGGCGGGCGTAGTCGCCGGACAGACGGAGCAGGTCTTTCAGTTCTTTCATCCGTGCCTCCTTCTTTTTGAGGGAGGCATTCAAGGCGCTGTACTTGTCACTGATCCTGGAAACATGGTCGCGGAGCTGATCCACGTTGTTGATCCCTCTGGCCTGCAGGAAGTTGAAGTCCCCGGCATAGCGTTTCAGATTCCCGACCTTGGCCTTGGCGGAGTATGCTCCGGCATTTCGGATGGAGTAGTATTCTCCCAGCAGTTCCGCAAGGCCGGGAGCATTCCGGTTCCCGGAATTTTCTTTAAGCCAGCCGGTGAGCTGGTCGATCTCTGCCCGTATCTTCTTCAGCAGGGCATTGGTGGCCCTGATCCAACGGTTGAGGTCGCCCTTTCCGGTGGGGATGCCCTTCGCCTCCATCTGCCGGACAGCGGGGCCCTCATGGACGGTGGGAATCTGGTCGATACCCTGGCGCTCATAGCTGCGGTGGTCGATATGGACGGGGATTCCCTTTTCCGCAAACCTCTGATTACACCGATTCGCCCATGTCTGCCGCCAGTGTTCCAGAGTTTCCGGTTTGCCCCAATCGGTGGTGGGGATGGCGTTGAAAACGTAATTGCCCACCTCGTCGCGGACACGGTTCCCGCTCTCGTCCAGCGCATAGACCCGGTGCTGTTTCGCGCCCCATGTGCCATCCGGTTCAAGCGGACGGATGGGGCACATTACATGGATGTGGGGATTGGGAATGCCGGCCTTTTTGTCCGGCTGGTGGACGGCAAAGTCCACGATCATGCCCCGGCTCACAAACTCGTCCGATAGAAATTGCCTTGCAAGGGCGATGTTCTCCTCCATGGAAAACTCGTTCTGCAAGGCAATATCGAAGCTGTACGCAAGTTGCGCCTTGGGGTGCGGCTCCGCTTTCTCGACTGCGTTCCATAGCGTCTCCCGATCCGCGTACTCCGCGGGAGCGTGGGAGGGCCGAAGTATCTCGGAACACACCACGCCGCCCTTGCGGGTGTAGTCGCTGTCCTCGCCGTAATACTCGCTGCGGAGTTTTTCCCCGGCGCGGTAGGCGGCAGCGGCCACGGCGGACTGGCCCTTGCTCCGCCTGATCTGGGCGACGTGGAAGTGAAAGAGGGGCATCAGCCGGCCTCCTCCGGTGTGGCATCCTTCACCAGCTTCCTGACCTCCGGCAGAGAGAACACCCGATCCATGAGGCTGAAGAAGTCCGGTTCACCCATGCCTTTCACCGCCGGGACGATGCTTTCCACGGCGGCCCCTCTAGTGATCAATCGGTGGTTCCGCTTCTTCCGCTCCCCGTCGGAAAGGTAGCGGATACGGTTTTCCAGGCGGGCCTTTCGGCGCTGGTATTGGGCCAGCTTCTGTTCGGTCTCGGTCTTTTCCTGTTTCAGCTTTTCGATTTTTTGATCCATAGATTGGCCTCCTTTGAGATAAAAATTGAAGCCCGCTTACCGACAGATACGGCAAGCGGACTATGTATATTGGGGATAGCCGCGAAGCGGCGCAAACAAGGGGGCAGCGCCCCCCTGTTCGGAGCGCAGCGACGGGAAACCGCCCTGACACTCGGGTGTCAGGGCGGTTCAGCCTCGCAGAGCGCACGAGATACGGGCTTGACCCGTATAGAAGTGCGCCCTTTGTTCCAAAGGGTTTGCCTGCTATTTTCCTGTGGGCACATTTTTCAAATACGCCTTTGTGTTCAGCTATAAAAATCCGGTAAGCTCTGAAAAAGAAAAGCGCCCAATTTTTCGCTTGGACGCTTTGCTTTAATCCTTTATTCAGTTTGTGATCCCCGACAAACGAGAATTAACCTCTTTTCCTTATGCGCCTGAAAAAACGAAGCAATCTCCATGAAGCAGGTCCTCTTTTATCGCTCGTTGGTGAGGCCCAGCGGGCCGAGATCAGCCAACGTCAGCACAGCGCAGGAGATCATCACCGGGGCGAAGTTAGAGAAGTACCGCCGGTTGGTTTCCCAGAACATCAGAAACAGCCACACCCCGAAAAAAGCCAGATATAGGGGCAGTCGGTCCCGGCACGTCTCCCGTTCGCCGCGGCGGACGAAGCGGCAGGCCCCGGCCAGCATCCACCCCAGTAGGGCCAGATGGAGGGCGGACACGGTTCCCCGGTAGAGGCCGAACTTCTCCCCGTCGGGCAGGAGAAACTTATGGAGGGGAGTGTTCGTCTCAGGATAGATTTTCAGGAAATCGTCAGCCCCGTAGGTGCCGTCTCCGAAGTCGGCGGCAGATTTTTTGCTGAACAAGTCCACCATTCCCAAGGGGCCCCGCTCTCCCACCCGGCGGGCGATCTCCCCCAGCAGAACCCCGTTCCGGCCCTCCGATGACAGGGAGCGTGTGAATTCGTAGTCCTCCGGGTTGTAGTAACCGTCATCCTTTAGACCCATCATCACCCAGTGAAGCAGGGGGGTATTGTTCTTCTCCGCATCTTCCCTGCTGAGGTGGCGGGAGTACATACAGGCGTTCAGCGCCCCACTGAGGGCCAGAGTAAGGGCCAGCGCGCAGGCCGCCAAGGCCAAGAGATCCTTCCAATCCCGACGGAGGAGCAGGATCGATGACCAGGGCGATGACCATGATGACCACCGTGATCTTGATAAGACCACCTATTCCGGCGGCGAGGCCGATGAGCAGATAAAACAGGAGTTTTTTCCCGCCCCGGGCCTCTCGGGAGAGGAGATAGAGGTAGAAAATCAGGCTGGGAAACAGCATGGACAGGGTGTCAGTGTACACCGCACCTCCCAGAAAGCAGAACTGCGGACTGAGAGCGAAGGCCCCCAGAGCCAAAATGCCCGCCCGCGTCCCGGCTAAGTTCCGGCAGGTCAGGGCGGATACCGTCATGGAGGCGGTGAGCAGGGCGCTGTTCACCAGAGCGGCCACGGCGTACCAGTCTGTGAAGCTCACCAGTGATGCCGCTTTGAAAAACACATATAGGAAGGCCATTCCGCCCAGGTTGTTGGGGAACCAGCCGTAATACTCGTAAAAAGAGGGGAAGGACCCGGTTTCCACCCATTCCGCCGCGCCGTCAAACAGGGCGGCGGCGTCGAACCAGACGTCGTGACGCAGGGTGAGAGCCAGGGCGAATTCCAGCAAGAACATGGCCGCCGTACACGCCGCCAGGATGATGCCAAACCGGGCCTCCAACATCTTTTCATACCGGACGGCCAGACGGGAGAAACCATAAAGGGCAGCGGCCCACAAGACCGTCCCCGCCGCCAGGGCCAGCCGCTCTGGGCCGGTTTGGGCCACCCCCCGGAAAAGGGCGCTTGCCAGCACAAACACGAAGCAAACAGTGAACCCGATATAAAACAGCCGCCTGATCTGGTCGGACACATCGGTATGGGTCACGTCATTTTCCCCCTCTCGGGTACAGCCCGGGCCGAGGTCCCGGGTTGTACCCACAGCTTTCTCCTCAAAAAAGTGTACAATTTGGCAACATTTATAGTGAAATAATGACGTTCGCCGAGAAACGAAAAGAATTGCCAAAAAGGTATGGAAATCCTGCTTATACCATGCTATAATGTAAATGTACTTTGTATTGGTTGCTTTACAAAAAGGTACACAATTCTGCAAAAACACCCCCCCTACAACAACTTGGCATTTTCGTAGATCGCCGCCCGGTAGCGGAACGTGGAGAGCGCCATCCCGCACTCCTTCGCCGCAGCCGTGCCGGTGATTTTCTTTGCCTTCCACCGCTGGTAGGCGCTGTGAAAGTTCCCGGGCAGAGGGCGGGGCGGCCGTCCAAAGCGCACCCCACGGGCTTTGGCGGCGGCGATACCCTCTGCCTGCCGCTGGCGGATGTTGACCCGCTCATTTTCAGCGACAAAGCTCAGAACTTGAAGCACAATATCTGACAGAAACGTCCCCATCAGATCTTTGCCCCGGCGGGTGTCCAGCAGAGGCATATCCAGCACCACGATGTCGATGCCCTTCTCCTTCGTAAGTACCCGCCATTGCTCCAAGATCTCTCCATAGTTGCGTCCAAGGCGGTCAATGCTCTTGATATAGAGCAGATCATCCCTTTTCATGCGCCGCACCAGCCGCTTATACTGTGGGCGCTCAAAGTCCTTGCCGGACTGCTTGTCCATATAGATGTTTTTCTCCGGGATGTTCAGTTCGTGGAGCGCGATCAACTGTCGATCCTCGTTTTGTTCCCGCGTGCTTACGCGGATGTAGCCATAAATCGCTATAATATCAGTCCTCCTCCCATGCAAATGTCTTGTATGTGGGGTGGTTCACTTTGAACCATCCCACTTTCATCAAGCAGAGTGGTGGGGGTCACGTTGACCCCCACCACTTCATCATCGTGGATTGAAAATCAGTGGATCAGAATGCTCCACTGATTTTTAAGTGTGGGGTGGGTCAGTTTGACCCATCCCACTTTACCCACATGAAGTGACCCGTCAATTTTCAGTGAGACGGGGAACTTGCTGTGGCACCCGGTAAAGGTTCAAAATGAACCTTTACCGGATTTTCGCAATTCTGCTAACGGGGCCAAAATCGCCCCTAACCATCAATTTTAAGGGGCAAATTGTCCCGATGAAATATTCACCTGGTAGTGGGCAAATGTTGCCCGCTACCACCCTTGTGGAACATATGACCCACCGCAAGTTACCAATTCGGGAACTTGCGGTGACCTGCCATCAGTCCCTTTTCCGTTTCCACCAAACAATGTCATATCCCAGCGCATCAGCCAGTTCCACTGCCTCGGTGTACCTCAGCGAACCCCTCGCCAGCTTGCCGGAAAAGTTCGGTACGCTTTCACTCCATCCATAGTTATAGGCCAGCTTCTCCACGATCTCCGTCATGGTCACACCCTCCCGGACGATGTAGGATTTGATCTCATTTCTGATGTCCATAAAAAACCTCCTCTCATTTGTTCTGTTTTGCCGTTCTCCCTGAAAGCCGTTCCTGCCCCCGAATTTCGCGGCGGCGTTTCGCCCTCCTTTCCCGTAATGCCGGACTTCCCCGGAGAGCATATCCCTTTCAGACGGTCATGTGGTTTTCAAGCTGCGATTCCGTTCTACAAGGCCATTGTAGCGAAAAAATACGCCCTCGCCCGTATATCCAAAAGATTGGAGATCGGGCGATAAATCAAAAATATCCACGCTCTTGGACAAGCTGTGATATAATGGCGAAAAGGGGGTATGCGGGATGTATGTGAAGCTGACGATCCCGGAGCGGCTGAAGGATCTGCGGGTGGAGCGCCACCTGACCCTGGAGCAGCTTGCGGAAAAGACGGGCCTGTCCAGGTCGGCCCTGGGCAACTATGAGGCTGACGATTACAAGGACATCAGCCCCTTCGCCGTAGCGACGCTGGCCGGATTCTACGGCGTCTCGGCGGACTACCTGATGGGCTTGACGGAAACAAAAAAGCACCCAAATACAGCCCTGGACGAGCTGCATTTGAGTGACGATATGATCGACGTATTGAAAAGCGGGAAGCTGAACAACCGGCTTCTCTGTGAGATGGTGACCCACGAGGGGTTCCGGCGTTTCCTGACAGATGCCGAGATCTACATAGACCGCATTGCGGATATGAGGATCAACGACCTGAATGTGATGTTGGATATGGCGCGGAAGCAGGTGATGGAACAGCAAAGCGCAGAGAGCGGCGACCTCTATATGCGGACGCTGGAGCTGGCGCGGGTACAGCCGGAGGGCTACTTCCCCTCGGTCATCTCAGACGACCTCACGGCGATCCTGAACGACATCCGGGATGCCCACAGGAAGGACACCACCACCGCCGACGAGGACTCTCCCGCCGCGGAAGCGGGCCGCCGGCTGCAAGAGGCCATGAGCTATGAGGGCAGCCCCCAGGAAAAGCAGGCCAGGGTATATCTGGCCAGTCTGGGGATTGACTATGACGCGCTCTCCAGGGAGGAGTTCGTCACGCTGATCGGCATTCTGAAAAAGTCCCGGAAACTGCAAATTCGGCAGGGCAGTCAGCGGGGCAAGGGGCACCGGAAAAGATAACGGATATAGAAAGACGCCCGCCCCAGTCAGGCAAAGCCTGAAGGGGCGGGCGTCCTGTGTTTCAGGAATCCCAGCCGATGCCGCTTTAGGGGCCGGACACCCTTTTGAGATAGTCCTCAAGCTCCCCGTTCAGCACCAGTTCGGCATAGTCCAGCGGGGCGTTGTAGATCAGCCAGTCCATCTCAGACCGCTGATTCATGGTAGTTTCGATGCTGTTCTCCACGGCGGTGCAGTCGATGGCAAGCATCGACCCATCCGAGTAACAAAGCTCCACACAGCCGCTGTCCATATTGAACTGGCAGGATTTTAACTCTTTCATGGTGTTTCCTCCGTAAAACAGTTTTATTTTTAACCGATCCTGTATGGCGATTGCCGTTCATTCTTCGATTACTGTTTTACGGAGTACCAGCTAACGAGCCGGGGTCCTCTTTTCCCGTCAGCTCAAGGCAGGACGGGGAAGGTCAGTTTTGCCGGGGCGAGGCCGGGGGCGGAGAGGGTGACCTCCGCTGTGCCGGGGGCGGTCCCCCGGAGAATAAACAGGGCGCGGCCCCGCCAGGTCCGGCAGGAGGGGTCGGTGTAGACGTGTTCCGTCTCCGGGTCGCCGGAGGCGGAGGCGATGATCTCCGCCGGGCCGGTGACGGCGGGGGAGAGGTCCACTTCCGCCCAGGGGACGGTATTTCCGTCGGCGTCCCGTACCTCCGCCCAGAGGTAGAGCAGGCCGCCCGTCCGGCAGTTCTCTGCCTCCGGGACGAGGGCCAGCGCGGCGGGGGGGCCGGCGGTGGACAGCTCCGCCGCCTCGGCGGGGTGGCCATCCCGCAGGTTCAACGCCCGGAGGACGCCGGGCCGGTAGGGCACGGGAAACACCGCCTTGCAGTCGACAGGCGCGGCCCGGCCCAGGATCTCGCCATCTAGGGACAGCTCCACCTCCGGCGCGTTGGAGTACACCTCCACCCGGGCGGGTTTTTCCTCCTGTCCGGGGAAGGTCCAGGACTCCTCAACGTCGGGCCAGCCCCAGGCGGTGATCCGCTCAGGCAGGGCGGCGCGCTCCGGGGGCAGCACCGCCAGCACGGGGGAGGGCTCCAGCCCCCACACCACCCGGCGGCATTTCCCCTGGGGCCGGAGGCGGCCGCAGATGTCGAAATCGCCGCAGGTGGCCAGGTGATAGGGGAAGTCAGCGGCGTACAGGGGGGCGCCGTCCCCGTAGGCGGCGTGGCCCACGGAGCTCTCCCCCAGGTAGTCCCAAGCAGTCCAGGTGAAGTCCCCGATGACATTGGGGTTCTCCAGGGTGTGCCGCCACACCCGGGCCATCAGCTTGGGGAAGCTCTCGGTGCCCAGGATGATCCGCTCCGGGAAGCGGCGGCGGTCGGAGGAGTAGCGGTAGTCCAGATAGTTGTAGCCCGCCACGTCCAGCGGGGCGATGAGCTGTTCCGTGGCGGCCCCCCAGTCGTGGGGCTGAAAGCCGGCCTGCTCCATCAGCTCCAGCACCTCCGGGGGCGCGTCCTCCGGGGAGAGGCCGTCCCCGTTCACCACACCGGACAGCGTCTCCTGCCATTGTCCCCCCTCGATGAAGATGCCGTCCACCCCGCAGGTGACGGGGCGGGTGGGGTCCAGGCTGCGGGCAAAGTCCGCCAGCTGCCGGGACAGGGCCGCGCACCGGGGGGAGGACCGGTCACGGATCTCGTTGCCGATGCTGTACAGCAGCACCGAGGGGTGGTTCCGGTCCCGGAGGACCATGGCGGACAGGTCGGTCTGCCACCAGTCGGGGAACCAGCGGTGGTAGTCGTGGGGATTCTTGCCGATCTGCCAGCAGTCGAAGGCCTCGTCCACGACCAGCAGGCCGAGGGCGTCGCAGGCGTCCAGAAAGGCGGCGCTGGGAGGATCATGAGCGCAGCGGACGGCGTTGAAGCCGGTGGCCTGCAGTTTGGCGGCCTTGCGCCGCTCCGCGTCGGGGTGGGCGCAGGCCCCCAGGGGGCCGTTGTCGTGGTGGACGCACCCTCCCCGGAGCTTCAGCGGCCGGCCGTTGAGGGCAAGCCCCACCTCCGGGGAGAGGGTAAAGGTCCGCAGGCCGAAGGCGGTCCGCTCCGTGTCGTCCCCAACGGTGAGGCCGGCGGTGTACAGGGCGGGGCTGTCCGGGCCCCAGGGGGCGGGACGGGGCAGCTCCAGCCGCCGGGAAAACCCGGTGATACCTGGGGCGGCCTTTTCGGTCCAGTCCAGCCGGGCGGCGGGGGCGCCGTCCGGGCCGATGATCTCCAGGGACACGGGTACGTCCTGGGCCTTGCCCAAATTCTCGATGGCGGAGGCCGCCCGGATCACCGCCCGCTCATCCGTCAGCTCCTCCGTGGTAATGCAGGTATGCCACAGGGGGATGTGGACCTCCCCTCCCAGGGCGGCCCACACCGGGCGGTAGAGGCCGCTGCCGGGGTACCACCGGCTGTCGGGGAGGGCGGTGTGATCCACGGTGACGGTGAGGGTGTCGTTTCCGGTGAGTTTGCCGGTGACGTCCACATGGAACTCGGTATAGCCGTAGGGGTGGACGCACAACACCTCGCCGTTGAGGGCCACGGTGGTGACACCCATACTGCCCTCGAACACCAGCACCGTTTTGGCGGCGGGGGGGAGGGACAGGGGGCGCTCATAGATCCCCATGCCCCCCTGGAACCAGCCCCCCGGCCCCCCCATGGGGCTTTGGGGCGAGCGGGGCTGGCCGACGGAGAAGTCGTGGGGCAGAGTGACCGGACAGGACGCGCCGTCCATGGTGAAGGTCCAGCCCTCATTGAGATCGATCCGGCGCACGGAAAGCCCTCCTTCTAAAAGGCATGATCAGTTGGCGAAGAGGGCCAGGTCGTCCACGGTGCCCCAGCCGCCGGACGCGGAGCTGACGCTGACGCCCACGGATACCTCCTTCGCCGCGTCAAGGGTGAAGGTGACGGAGGGGTTCTTCCAGTTGTGCCAGCCGTCGAGGGTGATGCTCTTTGTGGCCTGCTCCGCGCCGTCGTAGCTGACGAAGATGTGGATGTCCTTATCGCCGGTGTCGCCGCCCTGGGCGTAGAGGGAGAAGGTGTACTCGCCCGGCTCCAGGGAGACGGTCTGCTGAACGGTGGCGCCCTCAAAGGCGCTTTCGGCCCAGAAGTGGTAGTAATACTCGCCGGAGTAGGCGTTGTCCTCCCTGTTGGCGCGGGCGTCCCCGTGCCAGCCAGAGGCGGTATACATAGACATATCCTCCTCCTCAAAGCCGGGGTTGCTGAGCAGATTCGCCGCCGCGACGGTGACGGTGCAGCGGACGTCAAAGGTCTCGCCGGACGCGTCGGTGACGGTGCCGTTTACAGTGTATTTCCCGGCGGAGGCGATGTCGATGGCGCTCACATCGGTCTCATTCCAGGCAACGGTCAGGGCGGCGGCGGTACCGTCGGTGTAGGTCACGGTGACGGTCTCGGGGAGGGCCGGGACGGAGCCGCTGTTCACCGGCACGGTGAACGCCGGGGACTCCGCGCTGAGGATGGCGTTCACATAGCCGGTGGTGCCGGTGGTGATGTAGTTGAAGACGTTGAGGGAGGGCAGGGCCTTGCCGCTGAAGTCGAACATGGCCCAGTTGTCGCAGGCGGAGCCGCCGTACCAATCGCCCACATTGTCCGGGTCATAAGCTTTGGCGTAGGAGGTGGCCCAGCCGGAGCCGTATTCCTCCCACAGG
Organism: uncultured Oscillospiraceae bacterium; assembly: GCA_947630785.1. Lineage (GTDB taxonomy): Bacteria > Bacillota > Clostridia > Oscillospirales > Oscillospiraceae > Enterenecus. Next base: position 15,491 of record CANRIW010000024.1, read on the forward strand.
GGGAGATTCTGCGCCCGGGTGGAGCCCACGGGGATCCAGGCGTTCTCCCAGTAGAACAGGCCGAGGCCGGCGCTGCCCACGTCCTTCACGGCCTGGGCCACGGCGGCGAACTCCAGCGCCTGGCCCTGGACGGAGATGGGGTAGCCGTTGGTGTCATCGTAGCCCTCGCCCATGGTGTTGCCGTTGTCGTCGCCGTCCTCCAGGGTGTAGGCCCAGGCGGTCTCGGCCACCATCACCTTCTTGCCATAGGTGTCGGCCACCTCTTTGAGCACGCTGGTCAGATTCTCGATACTGCCGTGCCAGATGGGATAGTAGGAGGAGGCGAACACGTCGTAGTCCACGCCGTTTTTGGCCAGAGAGGCGGCGGTCTCCGCGTAGAACCCGGCGTTCTGGGCGTTGGTAAAGTGCAGAGCCACCAGCGCCTCCGGGAACACCTCCCGCACGCCGGCGGAGCCCGCGCTCATCAGCTTGCAGACGTTTGTCCAGTTCGTCTCACCGCTGATGGCGTTGACGGTCTCGTTGCCCACCTGCACCATGCCCACGTCCACGCCCGCGTCCTTCAGCTTGGTGAGGGACTCCACGGTGAACGCCTTCATGGCGTCGGCCTTGGCGTCCACGTCCATGCCCTCCCAGGCCTTGGGGGCCAGCTGGCGGCCGGGGTCGGCCCAGAAGTCGGAGTAGTGGAAGTCGATGAGCACCTTCAGGCCGGCTTTGGTGGCCCAGCCGCCCATGGTGACGGCGGCGTCGATGTCGCAGTTGCCGCCGCCGTAGCCGTTGCCGTCGGCGTCATAGGGGTCGTTCCACACCCGGAGGCGGATCCAGTTGACGCCGGAGGCGGCCATCAGCGCCATGAACGCCTCGCCCTGGGAAGCCACGTCGCCGGCGTCACCCAGCAGATCGCCGTCGGCGTCATAGTAATGGGCGCCGCTGTTCAGGATGCTGAGCAGGGAGGACACGTCGGTGCCCCGGATGAAGTCCTCTTTGGCGGTGACAAAGGGCACGTAGAGGTCGGCCTCTACCGGATCGGGCGGGGTCTCTGGTTCCTCCGGCTCCTGGGTGGGAGCGGGCTCCTCCGTGGGCTCCGCCGTGGCAGGCTGGGTGGAGGCGGGGGCCTGGGTGGGGTCCGCCTGGCCGGTGGGCCCGCAGGCGGACAGGGCCAGGGTCAGAACGAACAGCAGCGCGAGAAGCAGAGAGACGTTCCGTTTCATTGCGATTCCTCCTTTTGGGCGGCTGTGCCGCCCTTTTTCCCATCATACCACATTTTGGACGAAATTACCACACAAAAATGGGGGAAACCGGACGTTTTTCTCCGCTCCCGCAAAGGGAAGCAGCCCTTCAGAGGGATTGACAAGGGGCGAGGGGGAGTGTTATCTTAGTCGTGACGCAAGCGCCGCCCATGGCGGCGAAATCAACGAAAAAAGGAGGGTGATGAATGGACAAGCTCATTCTGAACATCGTCCACCGCCCGGAGATGGTGCCGGAGTACGCCGAGAAGGTCACCGGCCACGGCAAGGCGGAGGACCTGGGCCGCAAGGCCCTGCTCACCGAGAGCCTGGACATCTTCAAGACCCAGCAGGAGTGTGCCCACAAGAACGGTCTCAAGACCACTATCCAGATGACCTACGCCTCTCTGTTCAACGACGAGGCGGTGTCCCTGGCCAAAGAGCACCACGAGAAGTACGGCGACGAAATCGGCCTGACTCTCCTGGGACTGCCCTGTGAGCAGTTCCGGCAGAAGTACAAGACCAAGGACTTCTGCATCTGGATGTTCTCTATGGAGGACAAGATGGCCATCGTGGACGACGTGTTCGGCAAGTTCCACGAGCGGTTCGGGTTCTACCCCGAGTCCACCGGCTCCTACTACATGGACGCGGCGCTCATCAACTACATCAAGGGGAAGTACCCCTCTGTGAAGTGCGCCGTGGCCACCTGCTGGGAGGAGGGCCCCAAGGCCTACCACACCTGCAACAACTCCTGGTACACCTTCATGGACGGCGGCCCCTGGGCCCCCTGGATCCCCAGTAAGGTGAACACCCACGCCCCTGCCGCGGGTGAGGCGGAGGACAGCGGCATCGTGGCCATCCCCCACCTGAGCCGGGACCTCATCGCCTGCTACGACGGCAACGGCTCCAACTTCGGCACCCACCCCCAGAACGTGCTGCGGGGCATGATCTACGACACCTCCACCTGGGAGTACCCCTATCTCTACAACCTGATCGACCAGTACCGCCACCTGGCGAAGTACAACAACGGCTACGCCTACAACATGATGTTCGTGGGCCCCGGCTGGATGAACAAGATGGGCCGGTGGGAGGCCCCCTACGAGCTGCTGCTCAAGTCCTACGAGGACGGCTGCGCCTACTACGGCAGGCTGAAAAAAGAGGGCAAGCTGGTGGACATGACCATGGCGGAGTTCGCCGACCACTACCGCTCTGTGAAGGGCTACACCGAGCCCGAGTGCGCCCTGTGGCGGGACATCCTCTACGGCAGCGACAAGCAGCTCTTCTGGTACTGCGACCCCTTTATGCGGGCCTGCGTCAACATGGACCAGGGGGGTGCCATCGTGGACCTGCGGCCCTACGCCGCCAAGCTGGAGTGGCCGGTGGGCATCGGCACCCCCCACATCCAGGACGCCAGCTATCCCTTCCTCATCCAGGAGAAGTACCGGGCGGGCTACTTCACCCACTACGCCGGGGAGGGCACGGTGCGCAGCGCCAAGCTCTGCTGGAACGGCGAGGAGGTGGACCTGTGCCAGTGCCGCACCAAGGCCCGGTTCTCCCAAGAGGGCAAGACCCGCATCCTCACCCTGGATCCGGTGGAGATCGTCTTTGCCGGCGGGCTCAGGATCAAGGTGCAGACCGTCCTGTCCTTCCCGGAGGGGGAGAGCGTCATCCAGATCCAGCGGAGGCTGCTGGAGAGTTCCGACCCGGCGGAAAAGGTCACCATCAACGAGTACATGGTGGGCTGCTACGGCACCACCGAGTACACCGAGGACATGAGCTCCCTCACCCTGTCGTTGAGGGCGGGGGATACGGTGGAGATGCTGCCCTACGAGTACCGCTGCCGGGAGCTGTCCCTGGCCGGGGCGGAGGAGGCCGCCTGCGTCCTGCCCCCCATCCGCACCCGGGTCTCCATGGGCGCGGAAGGCCCGGACAAGGCGGGCTACGTGAAGGAGGGCTACGCGTTCAGCCCCATGTTCACCATCGGCTACACCGGCACACTGGAGGAAAAGGAGGGCTTTGCCACATGGCTCAGGCTGGAAAGGGCAGACTGAACTACCGCTGCCCCTCCTGCTTCATGCGGGAGCTGGACATCGATATGTTCTACGACGCCGACAAGGGCGAGTACTACTGCATCCGCTGCGAGTACACCGGCACCGAGGAAGAGGTGCTGAAGGCAAATCAGCTGGTCCGGTTCCGCTACCGGGATATGCTCAAACGGTTCGATTTCGACGCGCTGGAGGACTGATGCGGGCATGAGGAACTGGATGATCGGCGCGGACCTGTCCTCCCTGCTGGAGGTGGAGGCCCTCGGCGGGAAGTTCTATGACAGAGGCGTACAGGACGACCCCATGGCCATTTTGAAGCGTTACGGGGTGAACACCGTCCGGCTGCGCCTGTGGAACGACCCCTATAACGCCGACGGCGTGCCCTACGGCGCGGGGGGCTGCGATCTGGCCTGCGTCATCGCCCTGGCAAAGCGGGCGAAGGGGCTGGGGCTGGACTGGCTGCTGGACTTCCACTACTCCGACTTCTGGGCCGACCCCGGCAAGCAGGTCATCCCCAAGGGGTGGCAGGGGCTGAACGAGGACGGCCTTGCCGCCGCGGTGGGGGACTTCACCGCCAAAACGCTGGCCGCCCTCAAGGAGGCCGGGGTGCCCCCTCAGATGGTCGCGGTGGGCAACGAGCTGTCCAACGGCCTGCTGTGGCCGGTGGGGAAGACGCCCAACTGGGGCGCCATCGCCCGGCTGGTCAGCGCCGGCGTCCGCGCCGTGCGGGCCTGCGACCCCGCCCTGCCGGTGATGCTCCACCTGGACGCCGGCGGCGACAACGCCCTCTACCGCCGGTGGTTCGACAACTACTTCGCCAACGGCGGCGCGGACTTCGACGTGATCGGCCTCAGCTACTACCCCTTCTGGCACGGGCCTATGTCCGGCCTCCGGGACAACATGGCCGATCTGGCCGTTCGCTACGGCAAGGACCTGATCGTGGTGGAGACCTCCATGGGCTTCACCATGGAGAACTACCGGGAGTACGAGGGCCTGGCCCCAGAGGACCGGAAGGACATGGCCACCAAGCCCGCTCTGGTGGAGAAGATCGACTACCCCATGACCCCGGAGGGCCAGCGGGCGTTCCTGCGCGACCTGATCGCCCTGCTGCGGGAAAATTCCAGGGCGGCGGGCCTCTGCTGGTGGGAGCCCTGCTGGCTGCCCATTCCCGGCAGCCAGTGGGCCAACCGGGAGGGCTGGCTCTATGTGGGCGACCCCGGCCCCGGCGGCAACGAGTGGGCCAACCAGACCCTGTTCGACTACGACGGCAACGCCCTGCCCGCCCTGGAGGAGCTGCGGCGGAAGTGATCGCGATAAGGCCCCGCGGGTGCTGTTCCCGCGGGGCCTTTTCACACTGTTCGGACCCGGGGCGGGGAGGCTCCGGACGCGGGAAAGACGGCGGGAAGGGCGGACTCCGGATCACAGCGCGCGCGCCGTGAAAACGGTCGAAACGGTCGAAAAACGGGCTGATCTGTTGCACAAAACCGCATCCTATGATATACTATTAGATTAGGTCAGGTTGTGGCTATCGGCCGCCGCGGACCATCAAAGGGGCCGGACCGGCCCCGGTAAAGAGAGAGTGATACCGTCAATGAGAGAGAGAAGATGGGGCGCGGCCGTCCTGCTGGCGGCCATGGCGCTGCTTCTGCTGGCCTCCTGCGGAGGGGCGGCGGGCGGCACCCTCAAAGTGGGCGTGAAGGATGACACCACCAACTTTGGCCTTTACAGCACGGAGTCTCAGGAATACTCAGGCATGGAGATCGACCTGGCCCGGCTCATCGCCGAGGACCTGGGCTACGGCGGCGTGGAGTTCGTGACCGTCACCGCCGCCACCCGTGAGCAGATGCTGGACCGGGGCGATGTGGACATGGTCATCGCCACCTTCTCCAAGACGGAGGAGCGGCTGGAAAAGTACGACTTCTCCAGCACCTATTACACCGACTACGTGGGCGTCATGGTGGAGGAGTCCTCGCTGATCGACTCCCTGAGGGAGCTAAAGGGCTGCCGCGTGGGCGTGATGTCGGGCTCCACCCACGCGCTGACGCTGGCTGAGTACATGGCGGAGCAGAGGGTCATCCCCGCCTTCGACGAAGACAGCTTTACTCCCGCCGGCTTTGACGGCGGCGTCACCTTCGTGGAATACGATACCTATGCCGATATCTCCCAAGCGCTGGAGTACGGCGAGGTAGACGCCTTCGCGGCGGACCGCTCCATTCTCAACGTCTATATGGACGGCGGCCGGGTCTTTCTGCCGGACCAGTTCTCCCCCCAGGAGTACGGCGTGTGTACCCCCAAGGGCTCCAGCCTCTCCGCCGGTGTGGAGAAGACGGTCCAGGCCGTCCTGGCCGACGGGACCATGGATGAGCTTGTCCAGAAATGGAGGAACTGACGGTGGAGACGAAGAAGAAGAGTCTGTTCTGGTCCCTTTTGGACGACAAGAAGCAGCGGGGGCACGTCCGGCTGCGGTTCCTGCTGGTGGTGGCTATCGCCCTGGCGGCGACAGTCCTGGCCGTGCTGGTGGTCGCCGGGGTGCGGCTGCACAGCAGCGAGCGGCATCTCTATGACACCAACTGGGTGCGCATCGACACGGTGCTGGCCGGCCTGGGCGACGGCGTGGTGGAGCAGGACACCCTCAACGAGGAGTACGACAAGATCTACATCGCCAAGCTGACCAACACCTGGTACAGCTACGGCAGGCTCGACGAGGAGATCGATGACAGCATCCTCAGGGATATCTGCGAGTACGCCGACGTGGACTCCGCCGCCGTCATCGACAGGAGAGGGGCGACCCAGGCCGTCTGGAACTGCCCCTATGACTTCACCCTGAAGCGGTTCAACATGTTGAAGGCGTGCGCGACCGGCCCGAGTAATGTCTCCCAGCCCTTCAGCATCGAGTTTGAGGACGGGGTGAAGCGGTTCTTCGGCCGGCGCATCGGGTTTGACCGGGTGCTGGTCTTTGTAGAGGACTGGACGGACACAAAGGCCAACATCGAGCAGATGACCTCCTGGGAGGCGGTGCTGCGGGGAATGGTCAGCGTGGACACCGTGTCCATCGCCATCTCCCTGAACGATTATACGTTCCTCTACAATCCCATCGACGACCTGACCGGCAAGTACGCTCTCCAGAACGGCGTGCCCATCGAGTGCCTCCAGGAGACCTATGAGGGCGAACTCACCTTCGGGGGCGAGACCTGGTGCGCCGTGGGCAAGCAGTGGAACAACGCCATGGTGTTCGTCATGACGAAGGCCGACACCAACCTGTCCAACGACTCCCTGCTCATCTTCCTCATCGCCATCGTGCTGGCTATCGCCGTGGGCATGGTCACCGTCTACGGGGTCATCATCAATGTGGACAACGTTCGGATGGGGACGATGCCCCGGTTTGTCACCCTCCTGAGAGGGAAGGACAGCGAGGGCAGGAAGAAGAATCTGCTGAATTTCAACCTGACAGTGGCCCAAAAGGTGCTGCCCATCATGATCATGGGCATTTTGGCGGTGGTGCTGATCGGGTTTTACATCCAGACGCTGAACTCCCTGTCCGCCATCGCCTATGAGGCAAACTGGGCCACCGAGGAGATCGGCAACAAACTGGAGCGCAACACCGAGGACGCGGAGACCCTCAATACCGAGTATAAGGCGCTGTTTTTGGACAAATGCGTCCAGATCGCCCGGATGCTGGAGGAGAATCCCCGGTACATCATGGACTTCGACCCGGAGGCGGACAACGTCCACCCCCAGCCGGTGGAGCGGAACGAGGCGGGCGAGATCGTCTCTGGGCTGGACGTGTACGGCAACCCCAGCTGGTCGGTGAGCCAGCAGGAGTTTCTGATCGATCTGTGCGAGAACAACGCCATCGCGCGCATCGCCGTCTTTGACGAGTACGGACGGATCATGGCCACCAATCAGGAGGACTGGTATTATACCATCTCCGGGGACCCTGAGGACCAGTCCTACCCCTTCTGGGAGATTCTGGCCGAGCACCGGGATACCGCGGCTCAGGACTACGCAGAGGACGACGAGGGGGGCTTCTCCCAGTACATCGGCGCCGCGTTCCACTACTATACCACCCAAGGTGAGGACGGCTCCACCCTCTATGTGACCAGGGAGGATTACACGGCTCAGCTGGCCGGCAACTGGGCCGGCGGCCCCATCCTGAAGCACCGGGGCCTGCTTCAGATCAGCATCGCGCCGGAGCGGCTGCGCTCCGTGATGGAGACCGCCACCCTGAACTATGTGGCCAGCCACACCACCGTCCACGGCACGGGCAGCATCCTGATCTGCGATACCAGCCCCGAGCACATTTGCGTCTACTCCCCGGACCCCAACGACATCGGCCGCTCCGCCATGAGCATCGGCTACTCCGCCGAGGCGTTCAATGAGCTGGGCGAGATGTTCAACGGCATCGTCACCGTCAACGGCACCGAATATCTGCTCACCTCCAAGCTGGCCGGAGAGCACTTCATCGGCGCCGCCGTGCCCACCTCCACGGTGTTCTCCACCGGCGACTCCTTCCTGCCGGTGGTGGTCGAGGTGACCGTCATCGCTCTGCTGGCGGTGTCCCTCTATATGTGCCTGTTCGGCGCCGGAGAGGAGCAGATGTACTGGGACAACGAGGGGACGGACCACAGCCGGGTCCGCAACGAGCAGGAGCCCTTCCTGCTGACCATGCCCTCCGGCAAGACCCGCCGGGTGCGCTCCGCCGCCGCCCGCTGGGACGCGGAGGAGGTGGCCTGGAGGGACATGACGCCGGACCAGAAGTTCGGCGCCGTGGCCAAGGGGGTGCTGAGCGCTTTCGCCGTCTTTGTGTTCCTGTGCATCGTGGGGTCTTTGCTGGGGCTCATCAAGATCGAGGCGGTCAACTATGTGTATGACGGCGTTTGGTCCAGGGGCCTGAACATCTTCGCGCTGACCCGCTGTATCATCACCCTGCTGCTGATGCTGGTGGGCGCCAGGCTGGTGGAGTTCGTCATCGAGTCCGCTACCGCCAACATCGGCAGCCGGGCGGAGACGCTGGGACACCTGCTGTCCTCCGTGGTGCGCTACGGCTCGGCCCTGGTCTCCATCTTCTACGCCCTGTACCTGTTCGGACTGGACACCGGCAGCCTTATCGCCTCCGCCGGCATCCTCTCCCTGATCGTCGGCCTCGGCGCCCAGAGCATGATCCAGGACATCCTGGCCGGCCTTTTCATCGTGTTCGAGGGCGAGTTCCGGGTGGGCGACATCGTCACCGTGGGCGACTTCCGGGGCAATGTGCTGGAGATCGGCCTGCGCACCACCAAGATCGAGGATCCCACCAAGAACATCAAGGTGTTCAACAACTCCAACCTGTCCGGCATCATCAACATGACCAAGGAGGCGTCCTACGCCGCCGTGGACGTGAGCATCGAATACGGCGAGTCTCTGGAGCGGGTGGAGGCGGTGCTGGCCGCCGAGCTGCCCGAGGTGAAAAAACGCCTGCCCGCCATCCTGGACGGCCCCTTCTACAAGGGCGTGTCCGCCCTGGGCCAGAACAGCGTGGACCTGAAGATCACCGCCCTGTGCAAGGAGGGCGACCGCATCCAGCTCTGCCGCGACCTGTACCGGGCGGTCTACCTGATCTTCAATAAGCACGATATCAACGTGCCCTTCCCGCAGATCACCGTCAGCTATCTCAAGGAGGACGAAAAGCCTGTACCGGAGGAGGCGAAGCCCAATGAAGTGGACCGGACGCTGGAAAAGCTCTCCCAGGACGAGGAGGAAGAGGATGACGAGGATGAGGTCCCCGTGGGCAAAAATTGACCTTCTCTCCGCCGCGGCCGCCCTGTGCCTGCTGCTGAGCTGCCCCGCGTTTGCCGCTCCGGCGCCCTCCATCCCGGAGGGGCCGGAACAGCCCGCCGCCGCGGAGACGGAGGAGAACGGCGGCCTCTCCACAGGCGCTGCCGCCGCCGGCACGGCCATTTTGGTGGGAGCAGGGGCATATACCGCCGTGCGCAAAAAGTGGACCGAGCAGAAAGAGGAGTCAAAGCCAAAGGAATATATCCGCTACGAGAACCACACCCGGGAGGGCACCCTGACCCCCGAGGAGCAAAAAAATCTGATCGACTGAGCCAAACAGTGGAAAGGTCGCGGTTCCGGACTGATGCGCCGTAAAATGGAAAGCGCCCGGAGATGATCCCTCCGGGCGCTTTTTCGTGTGCAAATCCGCGTGCAATTTTTTGATTTTTGAGGTATTCAGGCTGTGTGGACGGGCAGTCAGATCGTAGACTTCAAGACCGCCGGATGCTTTGATCTTCTAAAAAAATCCGCAAGTTCCCGAAAAACAGAGCGCATAAGGGAAAAATAAGGGAGAACTGCTTTCAGGGCATAGAGAAAACCCTTGAAAGCCGCGGCTTTCAAGGGTTTTCTACTGGTGCGCGAGGCGGGAGTCGAATTGCGGACCGATCAGGTTATCCAGTTTTATCCTGTTCTGAAAACCCTTGCGGTTCAAGGGCTAATAGTGACAAGTAACTATTTTGCCGCAGAGGGCGGCGTGACAATGTGTCACGCCGTTTTTCTGCGTCCGTAGGTCTGTTCAAGGGTGACAGACTGCTCAAGAGCGGGGATTTCAACCTCGTCCAGAAAGTTGAAGTAAATCTTTATCTTCTGCCTGCGCCTGCCGCTGGACTT
>CANRIW010000025.1 GCA_947630785.1 uncultured Oscillospiraceae bacterium
AAAACAGAAAATTTTGCGGCTTCTGTTTTCATCTCTATTTGTGCCGGCGCCGCACCGGCATGGTGATTATTATGAAACAAAGAGTGATCGGGACCCTGCTCGCCATCGTGATGGTGCTGGTCCTGCTGCCCGCAGCCGCCCTGGCCGCTGCGCTGGAGGACCAGCCGGTCCTTGTGACCATTTTCACCACCAACGACCTCCACGGCAATGTGGTCCACAGCGATACCGCCATCGGCCTGGCCCAGGTGGCGGCCATCAAAGCATCTACCCCCAATTCCCTGCTGGTGGACGCCGGCGACGCCACTCAGGGCGCGTCCTTCGCCACCATCTCCAAGGGCGCGGATGTCATCAAGGCTATGAACGCCGCCGGGTATGACGTGATGGCCGCCGGCAACCACGAGTTCGACTACGGGGCCGGCACTCTGCTGGCCAACGCGGCGGCGGCGGACTTCCCCATCCTGGCCGCCAACGTCCAGCGGGACGGCGAACCTCTGCTGGAAGCCTCCACTGTAGTGGAGGCGGGCGGAAAGAGGATCGGCTTCATCGGCCTGACCACCACCGCCACCGCCTCCTCCACCAACCCCAGCCAACTGACCGGCATCGAATTTATGGATGAGGTACAGACCGCCATCGCCCAGATCCACGCGCTGGAGGACGAGACCGACGCCATCGTGCTGATCTGCCACATGGGCGGGAACGAGGCCGCCGTACCCTGCACCAGCAAGCAGCTGATGACGCTGATGCACGACATGGACCCGGAGGCCCACGACCAGGTGTCCGCCATTGTGGACGGCCACAGCCACGAGACCTATGAGGACGGCGTGGCCAACATCCCCATCCTCCAGGCGGGCGTGAACGGCGCCGCCATGGGGAAGATCACCCTGGAACTGTACGACGACGGCGGCATCTCCTCCGGCGAGGAGGTCCTGACCTATGACGAGGCCATGGCCTATGAGCTCACGGACGAGGGCAAGGCCGCCGCCAAGAAGGTGGAGGATGCCCTGGCCGCCATCCAGGAGGGCCAGAAGGCTGTCCTGGGGGAGGAGCTGTGCGAGACGGTGTCTCCCCTCTGGGGCGGATACATCTACTACGACTATGTGGAGTCCCGCATCGTGGAGACCGCCTACGGCGACTTCGTCACCGACGCCTTCGTGGACAGCGCCCGGGCCTTTGCGGAGAACAACGATCTGGATTTGCCTGTCATCGCCGTGGAGAACGGCGGCGGCATCGGCCAGACCATGCCTATGGGTACCGTCACCCGAGGTGACATCCTCAACGCCTTCAACCACGGGAATATGGTGGTGGCCCTGTCCGTCACCCCTGCCCAGCTGTACACCGCTCTGGAGCAGGGCCTGACCATGACCGGCCAGGATGACACCGGCCTGCTGGCCCGGGAGCGGGTCAGCGGCAGCTTCCTCCAGGCCGGCGGGTTCACCTATACCTATGACCCGGCGGGCGAGGCCGGCGCTAAGGTCACCCAGGTCACCCTGGACGGCGGGGAGACGCTGTCCCGGGACGACACCACCACCCGGCTCCTGCTGGCCACCAACAACTATGTGGCCACCTTCGCCGGCCTCAAGGACGGCGAGCAGCTGGGCGAGCTGGGGGGCGAGGACCTGATCGTGGAGGACTATATCCTCAGTCAGACCGGGAACGGGACCGTTCCCTTGGACTACCCCATGACCCAGGGCCGTATCCAGATCGCAAACGACAAATCCCCTGAGACCTACGACGTCTCCATCCCTGTGCTGTCCGGTCAAGGCGTCCTCATGGCGGGCATGACCGTCCACCTGAAAGTGGACGACGGAGCGTACACTGAGATGACCACCGGCACGGACGGGACCCTGGCCGTCACCGGCCTCGCCAAGGGCCCCCACCAGCTCTTCCTCCAGGAGGCGGAGGGCCAGACGGTCTATGTGAACAACTACTCCGGATCGGGCACCGTCACTACCAGGGCCGGCTACTACAGTCTGAGCTTTTCGGTGGAGGGCTGTGATCTCCCCTTTACCGATGTGCCGGAGAACGAATGGTATCACGGCGCGGTGGAATATGTCTATGAGAAGGATCTGATGAACGGCATGAGCAAGGACGCTTTTGATCCCCTCGGCGCCGCCAGCCGCGCCATGGCGGCCCAGGTGCTGTGGAATCTGGCGGAGAAGCCGGAGGTGGACTATCTGATGACCTATTCCGATGTGGCCGGGGAGCAGTGGTACACCGAGGCGGTGCGCTGGGCATCCTCCGAAGGTGTGGTGAACGGCTATGGCGACGGCAGCTTCCGCCCCGCCGATCCCGTCACCCGGGAGCAGCTGGCCGCCATGATCTACCGTTACGAGCAATCCAGGGGCGGCGGCTTTACCGGCGCGTGGATGTTCCGCCTGGACTACCCCGATGTGGAGCAGCTCTCCGACTGGGCCTACGAGGCCATGTGCTGGTGCACCATGAACGGCGTTATCACCGGCACAGACGACGGCCTTCTGAATCCCAAGGGCCAGACCACCCGTGCGGAACTGGCCCAGATGATCGCGCGGTACGCTCAGCTCAGCTGACGGCCGCCGCTCTGGACAGAGACGGCAGACAAATGACAAAAGCGGCGCGCTCAACAGGCCGGACGCGCCCGGCCCGCAATGATTAAAGGAGGATATATGGGAACGACAAAACTCGCGCCGGTGAGCCTTGCCATGTTTTATGGGGCAAACCGGGACTTCGCCAATGCGTTCAGCATCCGCGTCACGCTGAAGAACCCCGTTGAGGAGGCCCCTCTGCGCCGGGCGCTGGACAAGGCCATGGAGCGCTATCCCTATTTTGCCGTGCGCCTGCGCGCCACGGACAGGGAACTGTACCTGGAGGACAATCCCCTGCCGGTGTCCCTGGTGAAGGGCCCCGTGCCCGCCCGGTTGAATACGGCGGAATCCAACTACCATTTGATCGGAGTCAGCTATGAGCGCACCAGCGTCACCTTCGGGGCCTTTCACGCCCTGACCGACGGGGCGGGCGCCTTCCATTGGATCAAGACCGTGATGTATTACTATCTGTGTGAGACCGAGGGCAGGGCGCTGGACCCGGCGGGCGTCCGGCTGGCGGGGGAGGAGATTCCCGCCGGTGAGCTGGAGGATCCCTTCCCCAGAGAGGCCCCGGCGGTGGACCCCCTGGGCACGCCCAGGACCGACAGAGCCTTTTCCATCACGGAGCACACCGGCGTGGGGAAGCAACTGTGCTGGCACATCCGCATCGGCGAGACTTCGTTCATGAAGTACACCCGCACCCAGGACGGCAGCCCCGCCACCATCACCTCAGCCTTTATGGCCAAGGCCCTGCGGAGCCTCCACCCGGACGCCGAGGAGCCCATCGTATGCGGTATGGCCCACAACATCCGGGACGTGATCGGCAAACCTCTTGCTCACCAGAGCATGGTGGCCCTGATTCTGCTGCGCTATCCCGCCGCTCTGCGAAACGCCGATCTGATGCGGCTTGCCACCTGCAGCCGGGGCATGGTGATGCTCCAGAGCCAGCCGGAAAACGTGTGGAACGTGGTCCGGGAGCAGCTGGAGCTGGAGAAGGCCCTGGAGCCCCTGACGCTGGAGGAGCGGTTCGCCCTGCTCCGGCCCCAGGTCACCGGGGCCCGCACAGGCATCGGCAATCTGCCCGCGCCGTATCCCGTCACCTTCAAGGTCAGCTACGTGGGACGCACGGACTGGGGCAGCATGGCCCCCATGATCGAATCGGTCCACTGCTCGGTCACCACGAACGGCAGCGGCGTGGCCATCGAGATCAACACCTGCAACGGTTACTTCGACTACTGCTTCATGCAGGAGTTTGAGGACGACGCCTATGTGCGCCGGTTCGTGGAGGCGCTGGAGGCGGAGGGGATCTACTGCACCGTCAGCGGGCCATACCCGGTCCATGTGCCGGGGATGCGCCTGCCGGACGAGCCGGAGGACTGAGTGGTCCGGAAACATTTTGAACAGGAGGAACGAGCTATGACGATCACAAAGACCCGGGAGGGCGGCCGGCTGGCCCTGGCTCTGGAGGGCAGGCTGGATACCTCCACCGCTCCGGCGCTGGACGCGGAGCTGAAAAACGGCCTCTCCGGCGTGACGGCGCTGGAGCTGGACTTCGCCGGCCTGGACTATCTGTCCTCGGCGGGGCTGCGGGTGCTGCTCAGCGCCCAAAAGACCATGAACCGCCAGGGCTCCATGAAGCTCACCCATGTGAACGATACCATCATGGAGATCTTCGAGGTCACGGGCTTCGCGGACATCCTGACCATCGAGTGAGCCGGCCATGGACCGAAATGAGCGGAACGGGAAACGGCAGCCCATCCGCCGGCAGGTCCAGCGGATGGTGCTGCTGCTGTGCGTGGCGGCGCTGGTCCTCACCGGGGTGCTGTGGGCGGGGAGCCTGACCGCCCTGCGGGACATCGTGCTGCGGGACAGCCAGGACCTGGGCGGGGCCGCGGCTTCGGCCGGCGCCGACGCCCTGCTGGACCAGATGGAGCAGAACCTCTATAAGGGCGCCCAGAGCGAGGCCGGCGTGGTGGACGAAAAGCTGGAGCGCTACGCGGGCCATGTGCGGGACTTCGCTTATTTTGCCCACAGGCTCTATGAGGAGCCGGAGGCCTATGTGCCCAAAGAGGTCCTGCCGCCGGATGCGGAGAGCCAGTACACCTATACCATGCAGCTGGTCCTCCGGGACGGGACCGTGGACCGGGAGGACGTGGCCGGCGAGATGGGCCTGCTGGCCAACCTGGTCCATATGTGGGAGCCCGTGATGACCGGCGATTCAGGGAACATCGCCTCTATCTATCTCTGCACCGAGAGCGGCTTCATGATCAACTACGACGAGCGCTCTGACCTGACGCCCGACCAGTTCGACTATACCGGCTCCAGTTGGTACACTGCGGCCAGAGAGGCCGGTGGGGCCGTGTTCACGGTACCATACCTGGACACCTTCGGCCGGGGGCTGATGCTTACCTGCGCCGCTCCCATCTACGACGGGGCGGACCGCTTTGCCGGGGTGGTGTGCATCGACGTGATGGTGGAGGATCTGTGCCGCTCGGTGCTGGACATCGACTTTGGCGCGGGGTCTTACGCCTTTTTGGTGGATGCCGGCGGGGATATCATCGTCTCCCCTCAGATGGAGTACACCGGGGACTTTGAGAATATCCGGGACCCGTCGTGTCTGGCCTATGAGGCGGCGGACAGCATCATGAGCGGGCAGGCGGGCGTCGCTCCCACCTCGGGCGGGCTCTATTACGCCTACGCCCCCATCGACGCGGCCAGCTGGATCCTGGTGGTCCATGTGCCCGAGACCATGGTCACCGCCCCCGCCGAGGCCATTCGGGAGGACATCACCGCCAGGACCGGCGCCACCGGGGCGGCCATGGACCGGAGCATCCTCCGGGCGGGACTGATCTCCCTGGCTGTGTTCGCGGTGGTCGTCGGGGCGGTGGTGGCCCTCAGCGGCAGCTTCACCAAGCGGCTGACCGGTCCCCTGCTGGAGCTGCGGGAGGACGTGGAGCGCATCAGCACAGGGGATCTGCTGCACCAGGCCCAGGTCCGCCAGAACGATGAGATCGGCGATCTGGCTCTGTCTTTCAACGACATGGCCTCCTCCCTGGACCGGTACATCCACGATCTGACCGCCGTTACGGCGGAAAAGGAGCGGATCGGCGCGGAGCTGGACATCGCCCGGAACATCCAAAGCTCCATGCTCCCCTGCATCTTCCCCGCCTTCCCGGACCGGCCGGAGATCGATGTGTACGCCACCATGGGCCCCGCCAAGGAGGTGGGAGGCGACTTCTACGACTTCTTTATGGTGGATGAGACCCATCTGGCCGTTGTGGTGGCCGATGTGTCCGGCAAGGGGGTCCCCGCGGCGCTGTTCATGGTCATCGGCAAGACCCTCATCAAGGACCACACCACCCCGGGCCGGGACCTGGGGGAGGTGTTCATGGAGGTCAACCGCCTGCTGTGCGAGGGAAACTCCGAGGAGATGTTCATCACCGCCTTCGAGGGGGTGCTGGACATGGAGACCGGGCAGTTCAACTTTGTGAACGCCGGGCATGAGATGCCCTTTATCCTCCGGGCCGGCGGGACATATGAGCCCTACAAGGTGCGCCCCGGCTTTGTGCTGGCCGGGATGGAGGGGACCCGCTACCGGATGGGGACCCTGACCATGGAGCCGGGAGACAAGCTGTTCCAGTACACCGACGGGGTGACCGAGGTCACCAACAGTCAAAACGAGCTGTACGGCATGGAGCGGCTGACGGCGGTGCTGAACGCCAACGCGGCCGCCACGCCTGAGGAGCTGCTCCCGGCGGTGAAGGCGGATATCGACGCCTTTGTGGGCGGCGCGCCCCAGTTCGACGACATCACCATGCTCTGCCTGGAGTTCCGGGAGAGGATGGGAGCGGAGGGCGCCGGCGAGATCACAGTCGACGCGGAGCTGAAGAGCATCCCCGCGGTCACCGACTTTGTGGACGGGCGGCTGGAGGCCCTGAACTGCTCCGCGAAGGCGAAGGCCAAAATCGATGTGGCCATCGACGAGGTACTCTCCAATATCGCCCAATACGCATATGACTCCGGCAAGGGCACGGTCACCGTGCGGCTGGAATCGGAGCGCCGGCCGCCGGCGGTACGCATCACCTTTATTGACCATGGAAAGCCCTATGACCCGTTGACCAGAGAGGACCCGGACGTGGCCCTCTCCGCAGAGGAGCGCCAGGCCGGCGGCCTGGGCATCTTCCTGGTGAAGAAGGCCATGGATGACGTACGCTATGAGTATCGGGACGGGCAGAATATCCTGACCGTCCGCAAACTGATCTGAGCATTTCACGGTCCCCCGTTCTGTCCGCAGCGCGGCAGGGCGGGGGACCGTTTGCAAAAAAGAAGAATGATGTTTCGTAATATCAGTTTTAAAATCAGCAAAAAGAACGGCATAGCCGCGCTCAATAACCTCTGAGCGCGGCTATGCCGTTCCTGAACACACAGGCGATGGCGGAGAGATCGCGTTCAATGGCTGACCTCATGGAAGCTCATGCCCCAGGCGCTGTTTCCGAAAAAAGCGCAAATTAGTTCGCTCTTATTCCTTGTGGCCGTAAGTCCCCACCCGGACCAGATGGTCGGGGGTCCGGGGCTTGATGCGGCCCGCCTTGACGCGGGCATGCTGGGGGCAGACGGCAAGGCATTTTCCGCAGTGCTCGCACATATCCTGGTCCACCATATGGACATAGCCCGCCTTGCCGATGATGGCGCCCTCCGGGCACACCTCCATACATTTGCCGCAGCCCACACAGCGGTCCGCCAGCACATGGACAGTGAAATAGGGCCGGCACACCAGGGCGGGGCAGCGCTTTTTGCGGATGTGCTGGTCGATCTCCCAGGAAAAGTCCTCCATAGCCAGGGCCAGCATCCTGCCGGCGCCCCGGCCAAAGTCACAGTCACAGCCCAGAGACATGGCCTGGGCCACGTCCATGGCGTACTCCATCCGCTCCAGGCTGCCCCGGCCGCGGGTGATCTCCTCAAACACCAGGTGGAGCTGGCGCAGCCCCTCCCGGCACAGCACGCACTTGGAGCAGGACAGCTCCATCAGCTCCAAGGTGAGCCTGACAAGGTAGTCCACCACGCAGGCGGCGCTGTCCAGGTATCTGACCTCATTGGTATAGGGGATAGTGCCGTCGGTATACAGCCCCTCCAGCAGCTCCTCCGCCCGCTCCGCGGGGAGGACGCGGCCCAGGGGGGCCCCCACATGGACCAGCTTGGTGTTCTGGGGTGCGGACAGCTGGGGCTTTACCCGCTCCAGCGCGTCGATCTCCTGCTGGCGGGCGTGGTTTTTCATCGCCTGATAGCCGAATTCCATCGCTTACGCCTCCTTTGCCACGTCAGCCCAGAGCACGGGTCTGGGGATATCCCGCCGCAGGTCGCACTGGAGGCAACGCTGGGCCTCGCAGTGGGCCTGCTCGCAGGTGTAGGTCCTGTAGACGTTCTCGTCGCCATTCTTCACGCGGGCCTCCGGATCGACCACGTCCATCTCCACCCGGGGCAGCGTCCCGAACCCCGGGAACTCCCCGATGTGGGGATCGGCCGTCCGCTCCACCAGCGTCTCCTCGATGTCTCCGTCGCCCCCCAGGTATTTGTCGATGACGGAGGTCACCTCACGCCCCGACGCGATGGCCTTGATCACGAAGCTGATGCCCGTAATGGCGTCGCCCGCCGCGAAAATGCCCTCCACGCTGGTCTTGAATCCGCTCTTGCCCGTCTCCGGGTCGATGGGATACCCCATCCGGTTCAGCTCGATGCCGAAGTTCTCGAAGTCCTGGAGACCGGTGTACTGGCCCGTGGCGAAGATGACGCTGTCGCAGGGAATGACAGTCTGGCTCCCCTCTACCGCCACCTCCGTCACCTTGCCGGTGGCCCGGTCATAGGTGGAGGACTTCACCGTGTGGACCCGGAGGCCGGTGACCTTCTCCTGGGTGCCCTCGATCTCCTCGAAGGAGCGGCCGGGCAGGATGTTCACGCCCTCCTCGGCCCCCTCCACCTGGTCCTCCTTGTCGGCCAGGATTTTGTCCGCCGGCTCGATGCAGGCCAGGTTCACCGTCAGGCCCTTCCGCACCAGGGACCGGGCCGCGTCGAACCCCACGGAGCCGCCGCCGATGACGCAGACGGTCTTGCCCAGGTAGGAGATATCCTTGTTCGCCCGCAGGTCGGCCAGCACGTCGATGGCGGTGTAGACCTGGTCGAAGTTGGCGCCGGGCAGGAAGCCCAGCTTCTTGCCCTTGGACACGCCCACCGCCACCAGCACGGCGTCGTAGTCCTTTTTCAGGGCGGCCACGTCGGAGACCTCGTGGTTCACCTCGTACTTCACGCCGGACTGGATGATGTAGTCGATCTCGGCGTTGACCCCCTCGATGGGCAGCCGGTAGGCCGGGATGCCGCTGGTCATGGGGCCGCCCAGCTGGGGACGCTTCTCCAGCACGGTCACGTCGTGGCCCAGCTTGTTCAGGTAGTAGGCCGCGGTGAGGCCGCAGGGGCCGGAGCCCACCACCGCCACCCGCTTGCCGGTGCGGGGTTTCATAAAGCCCTTGCCCTTCCAGGCCTGCTCGGTGTCGTGCTCCACGGCAAAGCGCTTCAGGTTGCGGATGGACAGGGGATCGTTCACGTCGGTGCGCTTGCAGCCGGTCTCGCAGAGGTGGTTGCAGATGTAGCCCAGGGTCAGGGGGAAGGTCAGCTTCTCCCGCATGATGGCCACCGCGTCGCCGGGCCGGCCCTCCCGGACCGCTCGGATATAGCCGGGGATATCGGTGTGGGCGGGGCACTCCTGCTGGCAGGGCACCAGTTCCTGGCCCTCCTTGCGGAGCCGCTCCACGATGGAGCCGGTGGGGCACACCGCCACGCAGGCGGTGCAGAACCGGCAGTCGGAGTCGATGAGCAGGCCGTCGGTGGGGGCCACGATCACGGTGTTCTTCTTGCCCCGGGTGAAATCGATGGCCTTGACCCCCCGGACCTCATGGCACATCCGCACGCAGCGGCCGCACTTGATGCAGCGCTTCATGTCGTGGCTCATGATGGGGTTCTCGTCGTTCCGGGGGGAGGTCATGGGCTTGTGGACGGTCCGCACGGCGGACACGCCGATGTACTGGATCATGCTCTGGAGCTCGCAGTTGCCGTATTTGGGGCAGCCGTCGCACTCGGCGGGGTGATTGCTCAGAATCAGCTCCATGGCCAGCTTCCGCTGGTTTTTGACCGTCTCGGTGTCGGTCTCGATGACCATGCCGTCCTCCGCGTCCAGGGTGCAGGCGGTGACGATGGAGGAGGTATCCTCCCCGGGGCGGCGGACCTCCACCACGCACATCCGGCAGCCGCCCCAGGGCTCCAGAGCCGGGTGGCTGCACAGGGTGGGGATATAGACGCCGTTGTCGGTGGCCGCTTTCAGCACCTTGGTGCCCGGCTCCACCTGGCAGAGGGCGCCGTTGATGGTGATCTGGATCATGTGGCAGCGCTCCTTTCACAGCGGGCGCGGGCCGGCTCCCCAAAGGGCCGGCCCCGCTCCGCACTCTTTCTTGCTTTGTTTGCCCGGGTCAGACGGACAGGGAGGGCTCGAACTCCACCACGGCGTGGGTCCCTGCGGAGCGGACCGCGGCCTCCATCAGCCGCATGACCCGCAGGGCGTGCTCCCCGGTGACGATCTGGGGGGCTTTGCCGTCGATGGCGTCCACCAGGTTCACGTACAGTTCGTTGTTGTCGAAGTTTACTTCGGGCAGGGGCAGGGTCTCCACCGAGCTGTCCCCCCGGGGGGCCATGGTCTTGGTCAGGCCGGCTCCCGCCAGAATGGGCCTGGCGTCCTTGTCCTCCCAGGAGTGGAGACGGGTCACCCTGCCGGTGCAGTCCCAGTTGTCGATGACTGCTGTGCCCTGGCTGCCCGCCAGGAACCACAGGGGCAGGGTGGAGAAATGGCACGTGCCCACCTCCAGCACGGCGGTGAGGCCGCTCTCAAAGGTCAGGTGCATCTTGAAGCCGTCGTCCACCTCATCGTTGAGGACGTGGGTCAGGTCGCAGAACACCCGGGTCACTTTTTCGGGCACCATGACCAGCAGCCGGTCCAGCAGGTGGACCCCCCAGTCCAGCATCATGCCGCCGCCGAACTCCTTTTTGGCCCGCCAGTCGCCGGGGATGCCCCGGGACCCCTGGACCCGGCACTCGATGTTGAACACTTTGCCCAGCGTCCCGTCCTCAAAGATCTTTTTGGCGATGATGTAGTCCTTGTCCCAGCGGCGGTTCTGCCGGGGATAGAACACCTTTCCGGTCTCGGCGGACACCGCCAGGACCTCTTCCAACTCATGGCTGTCCATCATCACGGGCTTTTCGCACAGCACGTGCTTGCCCGAGCGCATGGCGGAGATGGCCTCCTCCTTGTGGAGGTGGTTGGGGGTGGCGATGAGGACGATGTCCACGGCGGGGTCGTCCAGGATGTCCTGATAGGTGTCGTAGACGCGGTAGCCCCGCTCTCTGGCCCAGGCCACACGGGCGGGGTCGATGTCGCAGATGCCCGCCAGGGACAGCAGAGGGCCGATATCGGTATCGGTGGGCTGGAGCTTGCCCTCCTTCTGGCCGGGGACACCGGCCCAGATGGCGTTGCCGGTGCCGGAGGCGATAGCAGCGGCGTGGCCGCCTCCCATGCCGCCGCAGCCCAGGATCGCGATGTTTTTCATTGCTCGGTTCATTCCTTTGCTATGTCAGTGCTGTGTCAGATCACAAACTGCTCCATATACCGCTTGGAGAGCTTCAGGCTCTTCACCACGTTCTCCAGGGAGCCTTCGAAGGCCTTGTCCTCCACCTCGATGCAGGTGTAGCCGTCGTAGCCGATGTCGGTGAGGGCGGAGACATATTTGCCCCAGTCCACGTCGCCGAGACCCGGCAGCTTGGGGCTCATGAAATCCAGCGGATAGGCCATGATGCCCACCCGGTCCAGCTTGTCGGGGTACAGCTTGATGTCCTTGTAGTGGACGTGGAAGATCTTGTCCTTAAACTGATAGATGGGCTTGATGTAGTCGATCATCTGCCACACGAAGTGGGAGGGGTCGTAGTTGATGCCGAAGTTGTCGTAGGGCAGCAACTCGAAGACCTTCTTCCAGATGGCGGGGGTGGTCATCAGGTTCTGGCCGCCGGGCCACTGGTCGGGGCCGAACAGCATGGGGCAGTTCTCGATGGCCACCTTCACGCCCTGCTCCTTCGCCAGATCCAGGATGGGGGGCCAGATCTCCTTCACCAGCTCCAGGTTGGCCTCCACGGTCTTGGTCTGGTCCCGGCCGATGAAGGTGGTGACCATGCCCACGCCCAGCTTGGCGGAGGCCCGGATCAGGTTCTTCAGATGCTCGATGGCGGCCGCCCGCTTCTCCAGGTCGCCGTCCATGGTGTTGGGATAGAAGGCCAGAGAGGAGATCTCCACGTTCTTCTCCTTGGCGTAGTACAGGATGTGAGCGGCATAAGCGTCGTCCTCCAGCACCCGCTCCGCGTCGATGTGGCTGACGCCGGCGTAGCGGCGCTCCGCCTTGCCCTGGGGCCAGCAGGCGACTTCTACGCACTCAAAGCCCAGGGAGGAGGCGATGTCCATCATCTCCTCGTAGTTGGACTGATCCAGGATGGCGCTGACAAATCCTAATTTCATCGTTCGCTGCCTCCTTGTCTCAGAATTTGATCTCTTTGCCGGCCTTGTCGGAGTCGTAAATGGCCTCCAGGATCCGGGTCACCACATAGGCCTCCTGGGGCTTCACCAGGGGCTCGCCGTCGTTCAGGATGGCCTCCAGCCACTGCTTGCACTCCACCACGCCGGGCTCGCCGTTGGCGCCCTCGAAGTAGGCCACGTTGCCCTTGGCGGAGATGTGCTCCTCCATCAGCTGGCCGTTGCGGCCCCGGTTGTAGATGAGCTGGTCCACGGGGTAGCCCATGCCGGACAGGATCTCTGCGCCGGCCTTGGTGCCGCAGAGGGTGGTGCTGGCCTCCTTGGACTCCCGCAGGTTGATGGCCCAGGCGGCCTCCAGGTTGATGAGGGCGCCGTTCTTCATCTTGATGAAGCCCATGGCGGAGTCCTCCACCTCATAGGTCTCCGGGTCCCAGGGCCCGAACTCGTTGCCCTCGGTGGCCTGCTCCAGACCGCCCAGCTTGTAGAACACCTTGCCGGACACGGTGTCGGGCTCATAGTTGTTCATGCACCACAGGGTGATGTCCAGGGCGTGGGTGCCGATGTCGATGAGGGGGCCGCCGCCCTGGAGGGCCTTGTTGGGGAACACGCCCCAGGTGGGGACGGCCCGACGGCGCACCGCGTGGGCCTTGCCGTAGTAGATGTCGCCCAGATCGCCGGCGTCGCAGGCCTTTTTCAGGTTCTGGACCTCGGGGCGGAACCGGTTCTGATAGCCGATGGTGAACTTCTTGCCGGACTTCTTCCAGGCGTCGATCATCTTCTGGGCGTCGGCGGAGCAGTGGGCCATGGGCTTTTCGCACATGACGTGCTTGCCGGCCTCAAAGGCGGCCACGGTGATGGGGCAGTGGGCCACGTTGGGGGTGAGGACGTGGACCACGTCGATGTCCTTGTCTGCCAGCAGCTCGTTATAGTCGGTATAGACCTTGGCGTCGGCGGTGCCGTACTCCTTGGCGGCCTTCACGGCCCGCTCCTCGATGATGTCGCAGAAGGCCACCACGTCGCACTTGTCGCTCTGGCTCTTCAGGGCGGGGAGGTGCTTATTGTTGGCGATGCCGCCGCACCCGATGATGCCCACCTGCAGTTTCCCGTTCTTCATTGTCGTTTCCTCCTCAATTATGTACGCGTCAGGCGTTCAGGTTCTTGTTCATCAGGGCCACGAAGTGCCGCAGCTGCTCCTCGGAGTCGATGGTCTCGTCGAAGTGGTGGCCCTCGTACTCGCTGGCGATGTAGCCCTTGTACCCCAGCCGTTTCACCTCGGCGATGATCTCTTCAAAGGGGATGCAGGGGTCGTGGTCGTCGTTGTCCAGATAGTAGAACTTGCCGTGCATATAGAAGGCGCAGTCGATCATGTCCTTCCACTGCTCCATCTTGGCGGGGGCGGAGAACTTGCCGAACATCTCCTCGGCGGTGTGCTTCTCGATGTCGTTGAAGTCGCCCTTCTCCACCACAGAGTAATCCGCGTGGTTGCGGTGCAGCTCCACGATCTCGGCCAGCTTCTCAGGACGGCAGCCGAAGGAGACGGCCTGGTCCAGATACAGCTTGTGGGGCATGGTCTGGAAGATGGAGAAGTCGGGCACGAAGCCCAGCCAGCCCTTGCCCTCGCCCTTCATGATCTCGAAGTACTCCTTCCACACGGGCACCTCCGGGTGGTGGGGGTGGTGCATCTCGATGGTCAGCTTGACACCCAGCTCCTTGCAGAAGGGAATCATCTGCCGGAAGATCTTCGGCGAGATGGCGTGCTGGGTGCGGACCAGCGGGAAGCCCGCCTTCTTGGCATAGATCAGGTCGTTGACGGTGAACTGGATGATCTCCTCCTCGGTCAGATCCCGGTCGGAGCGGATGCCCATGTCGATGTAGGCGCTCCAGCACACCGGCTCCAGCTCGTACTTCTTCAGCAGGGCCTTGCACTCCGCCAGCCACTCGTCGGAGGGATAGGGGTACTCGGGGACCATCTGGGCGGCCACGATCTCCACGCCCTGGTAGCCCATGTCGTGGGCCTTCTTCAAAATGCCCTCAAAGTCCAGCTTCTCATGGATGAATTCGGTGGAAAAGCTGTACAGGGAGATGCCGATCTTGATATCGCTCATTGTGATCTACCGTCCTTTCTCAAACCGCTTTCCTGGTCTCGGTCACGTCGCTGTCCAGCACCAGATACTGGCCGAAGTAGCCGGTGTAGGGCACGCGGTGCTTCATGTACACGTTGAGGCTGTGCTCGCCGGGGGCGATGCCGCCGTCCTGCCGCACGAAGATGACGGCGGGGGTGCGCACGAACCAGTACTCCTTGAAGCACTCGGGCAGCTCGGAGAGCAGGAAGTCCTTGCCGTTGAGCTTGAAGGTCACCTTGGAGGCGGGGATCGCCTCGCCGTCCAGCTTGAAGCGCAGGTCCTCCACGCAGCTCAGGAACACCCCCCGGTAGGACGGATACTTGATCTTGAACTGGTAGCCGATGGTCACACCGTCCACCGTCACGTTCTGAATGTCATCCTTGCAGATCAGAATTTTGTTATATGCCTGAAAGTCCATAATATCCCTCCGTCACGGCGCGGCGCGCCGGTATTGTGATTCAAGGATATCATTCACTCCGCCGGTCAGCACCCGAATTCATGTCAGTTTTCCACTCAAAAAATGTCCTTCTCACAGTTCTTTCGGAAAACAATTGAAATTAAGAGCAAAAATCCACCCTGATTTTTTGCCTTTTGCCTGTCCCTTGGCGTGAGCGCCGTTCGGGGACACTTTCTGCGGCCTGTCCCCGCCCTTTTGAACATTGTGCTGTGAAAAGCAAAAAATCAACATCATTTTTTTGACTGTTTGCCTCGGTTGCTGGCAGTTTTTGGGGTACCCGCCTGGAAAACTCAAATAATTGGCCCGAAATTCCGCAATAATTTAATAGAAAGTTTGCCCTCAAAGACTTAAAGTGTTAGCAACAGGGGAAATCCCACCCAGCGGAGCCGCGGGCTCCGTTCGGAACGATTACTTCAACAGGAGGGCTGCCATACTATGATCCCCGAAAAGTATCTGAACGACCCCAAATACAAGATCGTCCCCACAAAATTCGGCGACGAGACCATCGACGTCATCTACCGGAAGATGCGCAAGCCCCTCTCCCGGGCCGAGCAGGACGCCCTGCCCCCCGAGGAGCGGGATATGTTCACCTTCGTGGCGGAATTCAACCAGCGCACCTATGACGCCGCCCCCGGCATCATCTGCCACCAGGACGTGGCGGTCCCCCTGCGGGACGGCACCACCATCTACGTGGACATCTTCCTGCCCAAGGACAGCGGCCCGGTGCCCATCATCGGTTCCTGGAGCCCCTTCGGCAAGCGCCCCGGCGACGGGTTCGCCGAGTGGCAGCTCATGGGCGTGCCCCCCCGTACCGTGTCCAAGATGTCCAAGTTCGAGTCCGCCGACCCCGGTTACTGGTGCCGCCACGGCTACGGCATCGCCAATATCGACCCCCGTGGCATTGGCCACAGCGAGGGCGACGCGGTGTTCATGGGCACCCAGGAGGGCCGGGACGGCTACGACTTCGTAGAGTGGTGCGCCCAGCAGCCCTGGTGCGACGGCAAGGTGGGCCTCTTCGGCAACTCCGGCGTGGGCATGGCTCAGCTCCGCATCGCCGCCCAGGTGCCTCCCCACCTGGTGTGCATCGCCCCCTGGGAGGCCACTGGCGACCTGTACCGCGAGTCCATGCGGGAGGGCGGCATCCCCGGCTTCTACGCCGAGAGCGTCATCGGCATGGTGGCCGGCGACGGGTACATCGAGGACCCCCTGGCCATGGCCGAGGCTTACCCCCTGTTCAACGCCTACTGGGCGGATAAGGTGCCCGAGTTCTCCAAGGTCCGCATCCCCACCTACTACACCGCCTGCTGGAACCACTTCCACGACCGGGGCTCCTTCGAGGGCTTCCGGGGCATCAAGTCCCGCCTGAAGTGGATGCGGGCCCACCGGGAGTTCGAGTGGCCCGACACCTATAATCATTATAATATCGAGGAGCTGCGCGCCTTCTTCGACCGCTACCTGAAGGACATCAACAACGGCTTCGAGTTCGTGCCCAAGGTCCGGGTGGAGGTCATGGACGCCTACGACTATGACTTCCGCGTCAACCGGCCCGAGAAGGAGTTCCCCCTGGCCCGCACCGAGTACCGGAAGCTCTATCTGAACGCCGCCGACGGCTCCATGTCCCCCAACGCCCCCGCTCAGAACGCCGCCGTCTCCTTCGACGCCACCAAGGACGTGCTCAACTTCGACTATGTGGTGCCCGAGGAGACCGAGCTCACCGGCTACATCTCCCTGTACGCCTGGGCCTCCGTCAAGGACTTTGACGATATGGACCTGTTCTTCACCGTGAAGAAGCTGGGCGAGGACGGCCAGGAGATCCCCATCCACGTGCTCAGCGAGCCCCATCCCGGCGCCTGGACCAAGCTCCGCCTGTCCATGCGGCACCTGGATCCCAAGTCCAAGAGCTGGAAGCCCGAGCAGACCTTCGACCGCATCGAGAAGCTGGAGGAGGGCGTGCCGGTGGAGTTCGCCGTCACCTTCTTCCCGTACAGCCGCATCTGGCACAAGGGCGAGACCCTGCGCCTCCAGATCGCCGGCCGGTACATCCGGGACGAGGGCTGGTTCGAGCGGCTGGTCTGGGCTCCCGAGAACGGCGGCGTGCAGACGCTCCACACCGGGCCCGACTTCCCCGCCTATCTCCAGATCCCCTTCATTCCGCCCAAGTATAAGAGCTGCGGCTACGAGCTGCGCTGACCCCAGGCGAAAACCGAGTTGAAAGGAGGCATTCCCCTTGGAAGTGCTGGAACTGAAGCACATCACCAAAGAATACCCCGGTGTCACCGCCCTGGATGACGTGTCCATCTCCTTCCGTCAGGGCGAGGTCCACGCCCTCATCGGCGAGAACGGGGCCGGCAAGTCCACCTTTATCAAGACCATCGCCGGCGCCATCCAGCCCACCTCCGGCGAGATTTGGATCGACGGCAAGAGCTATGACCGCCTCACCCCCGCCCAGGCCCTGGACCTGGGGGTGGCGGTGGTCTACCAGGAGCTGATCCAGTTCGAGGCCATGACCGTCATGGACAATCTGTTCATGGACATGAAGGACGTGAAGGGCGTATTCGTGGACGACGCCGCCCGGGCCAAAAAGACCCGGGAGCTGCTGGACCGGTTCAACTGCCCCGTCTCCCCCAAGGCGCTGATCCGGGAGCTGTCCATCGCCAACCGGCAGATCATCGAGATCATCAAGGCCGTGGTGAAGAACGCCAAGATCGTCATCATGGATGAGCCCACCGCCGCCATCACCGTGGAGGAGCAGCAGCACCTGTTCGAGATCGTCAAGGAGCTGAAGGCCAACAACGTCACCGTCATCTACATCTCCCACCGTCTGGAGGAGCTGTTCGAGATCTGCGACCGGGTCTCCGTCCTCCGGGACGGCCAGTACATCACCACCATCGACATCAGCGAGACCGACAAGCAGGGCCTCATCAACCTGATGGTGGGCCGTGAGCTGACCGAGACCTACCCGCCCAAGCCACCCTGCGGGGACGAGGTGGTCCTCCAGGTGAAGGACCTGTCCGGCAACGGGGTGGAGCACATCAACTTCGAACTCCACAAGGGCGAGATCCTGGGCTTCGCCGGACTGGTGGGCGCGGGCCGCACGGAGCTGATGCACCTGATCTACGGCAACGCAAAAAAGACCGGCGGCGAGATCGTCATGGACGGCAAGTCCCTGGAGCTCCGCCACCCCAGCGGCGGCATGAAGGCCGGCATCGGCCTGGTGCCCGAGGACCGCAAGTTCCAGGGCTGCTTCCTGGAGAAGCCCCTTTACTGGAACATCTCCATCTCCGATATCGACACCCTGAGCCACGGCACCTTCGTGGACCGCAAGGCGGAGATGAAGCAGGCCGAGGAGTACCGGGAGGCCATGCGCATCAAGACCCCCGACATGAAAGTGCTGGCCATGTCCCTGTCCGGCGGCAACCAGCAGAAGGTGGTCATCGGCAAGATGCTGGCCGCCCTGCCCGACATCCTCATCTTCGATGAGCCCACCCGCGGCATCGACGTGGGCGCCCGCCACGAGATCTACCAGATGATGGTCGATCTGACCCAACAGGGCAAGTCCATCCTCATGGTGTCCTCCGACATGGAGGAGCTGCTGGGCATGTCCGAGCGCATCGTAGTCCTCCACGAGGGACATCAGACCGGTATCCTGACCCGGGACGAGTTCTCCCAGGAGACCGTCATGACACTGGCGTCCGGCTGGTACGGATATTCATAAGGGATTCCGCAAAACATCAGAAATCCGGCGCTGAACACACATACCGATCCATAATACAGCAGACACAAATTGTATTAAAAATCCCATGAAAACGCTCAAAAGGGCAGGAATGCTTTTTAGAGCGTTTTCTTTTTCGCACATTCGCCTTTTGGAAAGGTGACTGCTACAATAAAGCCATCAAAGGAAGGAGGTCAAAAAATGAGCGCAAACCTGACGTACCACCGGGAAGGTGACTACCTGATCCCAGACTTGGCTGCCCCGGAGGACATCCCGACAGGTATCTGGGGTATGAGGCGGAGAGATTATCTGAAGCGGCACCGCAACGGAATCTATACCGGGATGCTTCTTTCAGGCAAGCTCAACGCCCATCTCGCGGAGATCGACCGACAGGCGACGGAAATGTTTGAGCGGCTGACCCGGCAGATGGCAGCGAAGCAGGGTGTCACAGAGCGGCTAAAGGCCAGGGATCAGATGGCCTGGGTGGGCGTTATGAACAACATCCGCAACGCCGCTGAGGAGGTGATTCTGGACGAACTGATCTATTCCTGAGCAAGCCACACAATACTACGAATCGGAGGTACATACACATGAAAAACAGAACTCGACTTTTCTCTTTCCTCATGGGCGCTGTCGCCGCCCTGATTCTCTGCTCCTTGTCCCTGCCTGCTCTGGCCGCCAGCGGCGCGTTCACCATCACCGGCAGTCCCATCAACGTCATGGTCAACGGCGAGGTGTTCAAGCCCAAGGATGTGAACGGGAACGATGTGCTGGTGTTCGTCTACAATGGCACCACCTACGCGCCCCTCCGGGCGCTGGCCGAGGCTTACGGCCTGGAGGTCAGCTACGACGGCTCCAGCAACATGGCGGTGGTCAATGCCCCCGGCAAGGCTTCCACACCTGCTCCGGCTCCCTCGCCCAGCGTGTCCTCTTTCTCCAGCCAGTGGACGGTCACAGAGACACCCGTTACCAACTACGGCTCCGAAAAGATTTTCAACGCCGACTACTCCGGCTCCATGAGCAAAGCGGAGTTCATGGCATGGTGGAAGTCCATGGACCTCTCCACCATCCGGGCCGAGTGCGAGAAGATGGCGGCAGAGGCCCAGGAACTCGTACCGGGCTACACTGTGACGATGTACTTCTCCTACGGCAACCTCCCCCTGGGCAACGCCAATGCGATGAACGGTTACACCATCAGTAACTTTGATTTGGCAAGGGCGTGGATAAAGTAAGGTAGTAATAAAAGCGAACCTCAAATATTTCTGAAACGATGAAGGAGTCCCAGAGAGACAGAAGTGCTCTTCTGGGATTCCTTCATACATTGGGCAAGAACACTGTCACCTATCGTTGCACTAAGAGAATATGTCCTTTTTAAACCTGAGATACATTCAAAATACACCTTTGCTATCGTCCCTCGTTTTCTACAGTGTTTTTCGAACGCGATTAGAATCTATACTTATTGCAATTCATGCTATCGTTCCAGTTTCTTAAACAGTAAATCTAATTTGTTAAAGTGATCCTCAGAATCAATCCCTTCTATCAATGGAACGATGTCTGTAAACGGGAAAACTTCATTCCCTTCAATTTGTTTGTCATATGCACTTTGTACCTGTTCGCCTTTCCAGCACTTCCCATATATGATACCCATTCCAGCAATCATATGGTTGTTTTTAATTGGGCTTAGTGAAAAAAGATACTTAAATGCAAGATTTTTGACAATAGGCACTCGCACATTTCCAAATTTGCTGAACTTCGCATCAATAATTAAGTATTTTGACGTATCCTCCTCGTCAAATTTGATAAGAAAATCAGGAGTATAGTAACGCGCTCCTTCTTTCGTAGTATCGCCATCCGCCGGGATGGAATTGTTCCTATACAGACCGATGCCGTTGATGTTATGGCGATCCTCGTCAAAAATCACAGGCTGGTAATACAGCGTAATACGTTTCTTTTTGCTTCTAAATATAAAAGTGTTATTGCATTGGGTATTCCTGTATTTCCAACTCCGATGAACAGGATAAACGCATTTTGTTGCACTTTGAAGAACATAATCACGATTTTTAAAATACTCTAACATTTTTGCTAATAGATAGCTCTCATATAATGAAGATATTTTTACAAAAGAAAGCATGTATTTCTCGCTTTCAAAACTATAAATTCCATATTTAAACCATTCATAAATTCTCACAAAAATGATGTTGTACTGAGCTATAGACATAAACACCGCCGTGGGTTTTGGTTCATGGAGAAGCGGCTCGGGTGAAATCATTAATGCATCACAATACATATGCCATAATTGAGAAAACTTTTCATAGAGCCGTGAGAGTTGTTGTTCTTTTTTCTTCAAAGTCTGTATAGCCTCAGAAAACATAAAATAGGACGAGTAGACGTATCCAGAGGCATGGTCTTTCCCCTTTGGGCTATTTTGTAAAAGACTTTTGCAATGTTCCCGCATATCGTAAATATCATCCAATATTTTACTTAGGAAACCCACAACAATTCTGTTTTCATAAATGTCAAAGGAACATACATCATGTAATGTTAAAATTTTTCGTGGCTCATAAGTCTGCGACCCAATACGGATACCTGTATTTGAATAAACATTTCTAAGCTGGTCTGGGTGAGATGTTACATACCTTAGTGTTGCTGGGGTTACATACTGTAGCCGCTCTATGCAATCAATTTTTTCTGCTCTTTCTGTACGGAACCGGCTATTTGCCTTAAAAAAGCCATAATTATTTTCGTACACGCGGGCAATTTCTTCCGCAAGTGCAATCTGTGCTGTAAGATTTCTAAAGCCATTTTCCTTTAACGTAGCGTTATTTCTCGGTTTTGACTCGCCATTCAGCAAAAGCGATTCTTGATGATTATATACATACATCACCATAGCCTCTACTGACTCATTCAGTTGCCCCTTTTCAACTAAAACTGAGAGGTACTCAGAGGAGAGGCTTCGCTCGCTACCGTCATAATAAAACAGCTTTAGGCCAATTTTAACAAAGCCATAGCAATCCAAGAATATTCTCGACTCAGTTCCTTTTTCCCAAAATGCAATTTCTCCCTCGTTATATGACGAAGGTTGATATGTATCGTTTATATAAACTTGTGCTCCCTGAATAAAATGCTTATCTTCACAAACAAGGGTAAACTTATAGGTCAAATCTGAGAAAACAAAGTTGCCTGTTGCTGAAGCTTCTACTACTCTCTCAATGGTATCTTGGTGGCCATCATCCTCAGATAAACTGATTTTGAGGGGCTGTCCTTTGTAAGGTTGTATAATTAGGGCATAGGTTCCCATATACAGTCTCCTCAGCAGAAGAACTTAAAATACTTCATTTGTCTCTTCCCGCGTTCAATTATGTCATTAAGCCGATCCGCTGATTCGTTCAACCCGTACCTGCTACAAAGGCTCTTGAACTCGTCTAACCATTTTTCAAAATCCTCTCCGTTGCCTTCAATTTTAGGCAGGAGTCGCTGTGCAACAGCATAATCAATAGCTATAATCTCTGGATCAGTCTTTGTGTCGTCCATTTCAAATTGCTTGCTCGCAATGACCCAATAGCGTTTTATTGCATTATAAACCCGCGGACTAATCAGAAATCGTTGCTCTTTCATTTTTAGAGCTATCGCATTATATACTTTTTTGATTTCGGGAGAGAACTCGCATTTAGTTTCTTTTTTCGGTATAAAGGCTTGACAAAGTGATTCCCACGAAATTATTTTAATATGCTCTGAAGGAATTTCATTAATACCAGAATCATAATTGTTCTGGCGTGGCAACGATATAACCCATGAACGGTCAATCAATCTTGGAGACAGGATTTCTATGGTGTGATCATTATTGATTGTAGCAAAGAAATGGAGTGTTTCAGGGATGCCAAATATAAAGTTTTCGCCCAAGTTTACTACACTTTGCGGCCCCAAATCATCACAAATATTCATAAAGTCAGACCAATAGTATTCCATTGGGCTTAAATTTGCTTCATCCAAAAGAATTACAAAGGGTAATCTGTTTATATTTTCTTTCTTCTCTGTGTCAAGCACACGAAGCGCATCATAAACTCTGCGATTAGCCGTGTCAAAAGTCTTAGACAGCGGATTATAATATCCGATGAAATCCCGTTTGGATGTCCAACCGCGTTCCACAGAGATAGGAATGTACCGATTGACGCGGTCTTTATCTGCATCTTTGCAATCCACATATTTTGAAATCTGCTTTAGTCCAAGCACATCCCCAAATATATTGCATATTGAGGTTTTACCGCAACCAGGGTCGCCTGAAAAAACTGTAAGGAACCCCTGGGTAAGACAGATTGCGATGTTGATAATAGTGTTTCTGGTATAGGAAGGACGAACCTCTTGAACGGTCTGGCAGAGATACTCGACTAACGCATCCGTTCCCAGATTGGCAATTGGTAATGCGTTCACCTTTGCTACCAATTCATGATGCTGCGAGTTACTCTCTCTTTCATCCCATTCGCCGGCAGCATGAAACATCCTACTTGACATAAAACCATCAAAAGAAATTTGAACCATTTTTTCCCGTTGTTCATTGAGAAATTGATCGAACTTTACTCTGAGGTCATCAGTATCTCTTTTCAGACGGCTTTTATGCTCTTCTAAATATGCTTCTTCTGCTCGATCGTTATTCAGCTTCTCTTGTAGTTTAGCAACCTCTTCCACTAAGCTGTATTCATTCCTAATTGCAGTCAGTTTGACGCACCATTCGTCATACTCAGAAGCCTTTTGGCGGAGTTCCTCATCCTTTTCTTTGAGTGCATTTTGTTTAAGCTCTTCTGTCGCCTTTTCTTTTTCCTCTCTTAACTCATTAACCTCATGCTCTAATTCTTCGTATTCCCGGTGCCGCTGTTCAATGCGCATTGAAACAGCCTTTACTTCTTTCACATTTTCCAATATCTCAGGATTCTTATTTATAAACTCGTTTAGGAAATTATCTACATGCGGATCACTTTGATTCTTTATCAGCAAATCGCAAAACGAACCAGATATTTTGTCGATTGTGTCGCTGATCTCAATCTCTGAAGTTAGAATCTTATTCAACCGTGCCAATCTACTGTGGCGTATTTCATCTGTCAACGATGAACCAGTAAGGATAGAATTGTCGTAGTCATTAAGCAGGGCTGAAAGATTAGCCAAGCTCACCATGCCCTGCTCTCCTATATTGCTTTGTACACTCTCGCGAAAACCCTCTAACAATCTATCATCATTTATCACATCAAGTTTTTGACTTTTGGCATTATCACTCGGAATAAAAAGGGTCCATTTCCCTATTTTCTTCAATTCTACATTTTTTTGATAATAGCCGTTGAGAACGTACTTGTTTTCTTGAATTTGCGGCCTGATGAAGATCCCATAATCCCTACTATAGTTTACTTCGTATGGCCCAGCCCAAAAACTATCACCATATTCTACAAATACTCTGTTGCCCGAACAAATATAAGGTATATCAATTTGAATTAGTACGGTACTTTCAAAATCAGAAAGCAGTTTTTCATTATTTACAGCATAATATATGTTAGCCTCATTAATACTGTAGATTCTCCCTCGCTCAATCATTTCCAGTGCTTGTACTTTATAGCCCGTGCGATTTCTTTCGCGGGTTCCATTTTTATAATAAAAATTATCGTGCAGATCATCAAACGCAAACTCAAAAACGACAAGAGAATCATCTATTGGGAATGCTTCATCCATTCTGCGGCAATCATCTTGATTTCTGGGATTATATGAAAAATTAATATCTCGTTTTTCGGAATCCGGGAGCAATTCCTCTCGCTGACTAATTGATAGTTCAATCACTTGCGAATCCACTATTTGTGCAATAGGTTTGAAATTAAAAAACTCCGCGTTCTCGCCTTCACGCTTTATGCTCCCAATATATTTTCCCATTCTTATCGCCTCTTTTTGTTTTTCATTGATTCTTTCTATGTTTTTAATGTTTCCTTTTCCCGACTGTAATTGATTCCATAAAAGATCATTTTTATCGGAAATGCACCGAAAATATTCACTTACTTTGTCTATTACTATCCATGTATTTACTGTTTCTCCCATCAAAAGTTGTGACGGAGTATAGATGGTAATATCATCAGGAAAAATAATCGCTACTTCACCTTTACTGGGGTATTTATTGCTTGTAAGATGCTGTAATCCGTATTTGAATAGCCCTTTCTCCTCAAAAACTACATGGGCAAGGCCATAAATTTGCATAGCAAATTGTGTTGGATCAATTATACTATTACCATCCTGATCTCTCGAAATATATATAATTGGTAAGGCATGTTTTGCCTTATGGAGTAATATATCATCTATCCATTTTTCATCTCCCGAATTAACAAGAAGCGGCCTATTTGATAACTTTAAATCACCATCAATTGAGCAGTACCCTTGCAAAATGATTGTTCCAACCACTGATGGTATATTCCTCGGCAAGTCCGTTCCAACATAACCTTCACAATTTAGTTGAAATGCAAATAGCTTATTATTGCTGTCCAAAATGAAGTTAGATATCCACTGTACAGATTGCTTCTTGTACTTTCCTGGTGAAACAAAATGAATCCCGCATTTTCTTCCTTCATCGAAAAGTTCAACCTGAAAAC
>CANRIW010000026.1 GCA_947630785.1 uncultured Oscillospiraceae bacterium
CGCTCGCCCTGGAGCACGTGGACCTCCACGGAGGTCTGGTTGTCGGCGGCGGTGGAGAAGATCTGGCTCTTCTTCACGGGGATGGTGGTGTTGCGGTCGATGAGCTTGGTCATCACGCCGCCCATGGTCTCGATGCCCAGAGACAGGGGGGTCACGTCCAGCAGCAGCAGGTCCTTCACGTCGCCGGTGAACACGCCGCCCTGGAGGGCAGCGCCCATGGCCACGCACTCGTCGGGGTTGATGCCCTTGAAGCCCTCCTTGCCGGTGAGCTTCTTCACCATCTCCTGAACGGCGGGGATGCGGCTGGAGCCGCCCACCATCAGGACCTTGTTGATCTGACTGCCGGAGAGGCCGGCGTCGCTCATGGCCTGGCGCACGGGGCCGGCAGTGGCCTCCACCAGATGGGCGGTGAGCTGGTCGAACTTGGCCCGGGTCAGGGTCAGCTCCAGGTGCTTGGGGCCGGTGGCGTCGGCGGTGATATAGGGCAGGTTGATGTCGGTGGAGGTGACGCCGGACAACTCGATCTTAGCCTTCTCAGCGGCCTCCTTCAAGCGCTGCATGGCGTTCTTGTCCACGGTCAGGTCGATGCCCTCTTTCCGCTTGAACTCGGCGGCCATCCAGTCCATGACGCACTTGTCGAAGTCGTCGCCGCCCAGGCGGTTGTTGCCGGCGGTGGCCAGCACCTCGATGACGCCGTCGTCGATGTCCAGCACGGACACGTCGAAGGTGCCGCCGCCCAGGTCGTACACCATGATCTTCTGGGCCTGCTCCTTGTCCACGCCATAGGCCAGGGCTGCGGCGGTGGGCTCGTTGATGATGCGCTTCACGTCCAGCCCGGCGATCTTGCCGGCGTCCTTGGTGGCCTGGCGCTGGGCGTCGGTGAAGTAGGCGGGGACGGTGATGACCGCCTCGGTGATGGTCTGGCCCAGGTACGCCTCGGCGTCGGCCTTCAGCTTCTGCAGGATCATGGCGCTGATCTCCTGGGGGGTGTAGCGCTTGCCGTCGATGTTCACCTTGTAGTCGGAGCCCATCTCACGCTTGATGGAGCTGATGGTGCGGTCGGGATTGGTGATGGCCTGGCGCTTGGCCACCTGGCCCACCAGACGCTGGCCGTCCTTGGTGAAGGCCACCACGGACGGGGTGGTGCGGCTGCCCTCCGCGTTGGGGATGACGACGGTCTCGCCGCCCTCCATGACGGAGACGCAGGAGTTGGTGGTGCCCAGATCGATACCGATGATTTTAGACATTGTTGTTTCCTCCATTTATAGAAATTTGTTTTTTAACGATTTGTAGGGCCGCCGTCCTCGGCGGCCCGCCGGCTCAGGCCGACAGCCTAATTGGCCACCTTCACCATGGCGAAGCGGATGACCTTGTCGCCGCAGATGAAGCCCTGCTGGAACACGTCCACGATGGTGTTCTCCCCGGCGCTCTCGTCCTCCACGTGCATGGCCGCGTTGTGGCGGTTGGGGTCAAAAGCCTCCCCCATGGCGGGGATGACCTCTACACCCAGACCGGTCAGGGCGTCCTGCAGGCCCTTCATGGTCATCTGCACACCCTTCTTGAATGCCTCGTCAGCGGTCTCCTGCTTCAGGGCCCGCTCCAGATTGTCGTACACCGGCAGGAAGGCGGCCACCGTCTGGGTCTTGGCGTCGGTCCAGAGGGATTCCTTCTCCTTGGCGGTGCGCTTGCGGTAGTTGTCGTACTCGGCGGCCAGACGCAGGTATTTGTCCTCGGCGGCGGCCAGTTTTTCCGCGCTGTCGTCCTTCGGAGACTCCTTCTTTGGGACCTCCTGGGGGGCCTCCTCCTGTTTGGGCTGCTCCTCCTTGACCTCGGGAGTTTCAGGTTCGGACTTGTCGTGCTTTTTCTTTTTATCAGACATGGGTGTTTACTCCTCCTTTTCCTGGGCGGGACTGGCGGGGGGCAGCTCCGGTGTGCCGAACAGCTTGGAGAGCCCGTCCGCCACGTAGGACAGCTTGGCGGCCACCTTGGCGTAGTCCATCCGGGTGGGGCCCACCACGCCGATGACCCCCTTCATGCCGTCGCCGATGTCGTAACTGGCCAGCACCACACTGGAATCCTTCAGCTCTTCGGCCACGTTCTCCGGGCCGATGAGGATCTTGGCCCCGTCGTCGTTCAGTGCGGGCAGGGCCAGCGACTGGGCGATGGTCTGCTCCTCCGAGAGATAGGCCATCAGCTTCTGGGCTTTGCCCACATCCTGATATTCAGGGTGGTCCAGGATGTGGCTGGTCCCGGCGGTGTAGACCGCGCTGTTCTCCATGGAATCCAGCACCTCCATGGCGAAGGACACCACCAGGGAGATGAGCCCGTAGGAGCTGCCGGCGGCGTGCTCCGCCACCCGCATGAGTTCCGGGGTGAGCTGGTCCAGGGTCTTGCCCACGAAGGCGGTGTTCAGAAGGGTGGTGAGCAGCTGGAGCTGGGGCTCCGACAGGTCGGTAGGCAGTCGGAACAGCTTGTTCTTCACCAGGTTCCCGTCGGTCATCACCACGGCGATGAAAGAGGCGCTGTCCACCAGGATCAGGTCGAACCGCTTGATGGTGGGCCGGCGGGCGTTGCCAGCCAGGGCGAAGGCCGGGTAGTTGGTCAGCTGGGACACCATCCGCCCCGCCTGGTCGATGACCTTGTCCAGCTCCCGCATCTTCAGGTGCAGGGCGTCGTTGATCTGCTTCGTCTCCTCCAGGCTGAGCCGCTGTTCCTCCATCAGCTCGTTTACGTACAGCCGATAGCCCTTGGGGGATGGGATCCGCCCCGCAGAGGTGTGGGGCTGCTCCAGGTAGCCCAGTTCAGTGAGATCGGCCAGCTCGTTGCGGATGGTGGCGGAGGACACGTTCAGTCCGGTGAGCTCCTGGAGGGCCTTGGAACCGATGGGCTCCGCCGTCTGGATATAGCGTTCCACCACGGCGCGCAAAATTTTCTTTTTTCGCTCGGTCAATTCCAACGAAGGCCCTCCCCTCCAGAGACTTAGCACTCAAACTACCTGAGTGCTAAAGACAATGTACCACTCCTTGCCGTAATTGTCAATCCCCCAGTTTGTAAATTAAATGTGAATGGCCCTGTCTGCGAGAAAAGAGGCTGCGTTTTGCAGCTCTTGCCTCCGATTGCTAATCCGCTGGCCCGACATGATTGCCCGTTCCAGTGCAAGGACGGGCCTTTTGGCAAAAAACTCTTTTCTTTCGAGATGATCCGTAGTAAAATATAAAATACTGTGATTTGCGCTGACGATTTGAACACTTCCGCGCCTCCGGGCGCATAATGGAGGCCGCTATGAACGTGTTTTTGCTCGCCGCTGAAAACTCTCCAAATCTCTGGACCGATGTCGCGGACGGCCTGACCTGGTTTTTTACCAACGTGTCTCCGGCGGCTGCCTGGGCCGTTTTGGGCGTCGCCGTTTGCGTGGGCTTTTTCGTGTATTACTGGTGGTGTCTCAAGCCCCGGCCTCATTCCCTGGAGTGGGTGTCCATGGCGGAGAAAGACGCCGGGCCCCGGCGGATGACCCTCACGCTGCCCCGTCACAAGCTGACCCGAAGGGACATCCTGCCCATAGTGCTGTTGACGGCGGTGTACGCCCTCACCGCCTTCTTCTGGCTGGGCGGCTTCACCGATCCCCAGTCCGC
This sequence comes from uncultured Oscillospiraceae bacterium, assembly GCA_947630785.1. Taxonomy (GTDB): domain Bacteria; phylum Bacillota; class Clostridia; order Oscillospirales; family Oscillospiraceae; genus Enterenecus. The sequence continues at coordinate 3,633 of CANRIW010000026.1, forward strand.
CAAATCCTTTGACCAGCGGGAGACCGTCTCCTTTGAGCTGACCGAGGAGGTCACGGTGGGGGGCGTGGGCTGGTTCGCCGGCATCGGCACCGGGGATTACTCCTTGGAGCTGTCCGCCGACGGAGAGACCTGGACCGCCCTGAAGGTGGTGGACGAGGTCTGGGAGGACGGCGCCTGGCGGGCTCAGGAGCCGGGGGAGAACACCGACGGCAAGAGCACCCGTCTGGCCTACTACTGGGAGGAGGCCCTTCCCGGCGGGGAGGGGACCGTCCAGTCCATGCGGCAGGGGTACAGCACCCTGCTGAAATGGCACAAGGCTGCGGCGGAGGGGGGCGCCACCGTCCGGGCCAGATACTTCCGACTCACCGGCGACCCTGACAGCGGCAAGTCCCCCATGGACCTGGGGGAGCTGGCCCTCTACGGCGCGGACGGCGGCATGCTCACTGTCTCCGCTGACGGGGCGGACGCCCTGTTCGACGAGCAGAACACCGTGCCGGAACATTCCACCTACATGGACTCCTCTTACTTCGACGAGATCTATCACGCCCGCACCGCTCTGGAACATCTGAGGAACGTCTACCCCTACGAGGTGTCCCATCCCCCCCTGGGCAAGCTCATCATCTCCGTCGGCATCCTGCTCTTTGGCATGGTGCCCTTCGGCTGGCGGTTCATGGGGACGCTGTTCGGGGTGCTGATGGTGCCTGTGCTCTACATCTTCCTGAAAAACCTGTTCGGCAAGACCCCGGTGGCCCTGTGCGGGACCGCCCTGTTCGCCTTCGACTTCATGCACCTGGTCCAGACCCGCATCGCCACCATCGACACCTACGGAGTGTTCTTCATTCTGCTCTCCTATTACTTTATGTACCGCTGGCTGGCGGTGCCCGCCGGGAAAAAGCTCCGCTGGCACATCCCGCCGCTTTTCCTCAGCGGGCTGTTCTGGGGGATCGGCTGCGCCTCCAAGTGGACGGCGGTGTACGCCGGAGCGGGTCTGGCGGTCATGTGGCTGCTGGGACTCGTCTTCAAGGGCCGGGAGTGGGCCGACCTGTCCCGCCCCGCATGGGACGAGGAGCACCAGACCATGCTCTATCCTTCCATTCCCCGGTTCTGGGTCCACGCCCTGGCCACCACCCTGCTGTCCGTGGTATTCTTTGTGATCATCCCCCTGTCTGTCTACACCGTCTCCTATTTCCCATACGCCTCCGCCCGGGGGAACGAGGGCGGCTTCGGCGGCATGGCGGCTCAATCTCTCTCCTGGCCGGCGGAGAAGTTGCCCGGCTATCTGGAGCAGGCCGCGAACAGCAGCGAGGAGAACAAGATCAAAGCCCTTTTCGACGCCATCCCCGCCGATTCCGACGATCCGGTGGACATTATGATGCACAACCAGTATTTCATGCTCACCTACCATCAGGGAGTACACAGCCCTCACCCTTATCAGTCCGACTGGTATGAGTGGATCGTGGACGGGCGGCCCATTCTCTACTACCGGGACTATGGCCGTGCCGCCGGCGGGGAACAGACGGTGTCTCTGTTCGCCTCCTTCAACAACCCCCTGGTGTCCTGGCTGGGGCTGGCGGCCTTTTTCGCGGTGCTGATCCGCACCGCCCGCAAAAAGAGCGGGACCGGTCTGTTCATCGTCATCGCCGTCCTGTCCCAGTTTCTCCCATGGCTGGGCATCGGGCGCGTCCTGTTCGCCTACCACTACTTCCCCACCATCCTGTTCCTGGTGTTCGCCATCACCTATCTGATGAACGATATCTTCGACCGCCGCCGGGAGGGGTACCGTCTGGCGGTGTACGGCTTCACCGGCTGCGCGGTGCTGCTGTACGCGGTGTTCTATCCCGCTTTGATCGGACTGTACACCCCCCTGTGGTACGGCGCCTATTTCCTCCGCTGGTTCCCCAGCTGGCCCCTGTGAGGTGAGCCCATGTATCTCTGCGATGTCCATACCCACAGCCTCATCTCCCCGGACAGCGAGGCGCCGCTGACCGCCATGGCGGAGGCGTCGGTGTCCGCGGGGCTGGAAGAGCTGTGCGTCACCGACCACTGCGACCTGCTGGACTGGGAGGGCCGGCCCGACGGCTCCTTCGACTGGACTGCCGCCAAAGAGCAGTACCGGGCGGTCAAAGCCGCCTTTGACGGGCGGCTCGCCCTCCGGCTGGGACTGGAGCTGGGTTCCGCCCCCTTTGACCCGGACAAGGCCCGGGCGGTCATCGCCGGAGGCGGGGAGGAGCTGGATTTCGTGCTGGGCTCCCTCCACAACTGGATCGGGGACCAGGGGAACATCGACCTCTATTTCAGCAGGTTCGCCGGGGACATGGCCCTGTGCCGCAAGGCCATGGATAACGCCCTCTCCCACGCCTGGGCGCTGGTGGCCCGGTATCCCGACTGCTACGACAGCCTGGCCCACGTGCTCTATCCCATGCGGTACATCCGCCGGGACGGCATGGATCTGCCCCTGACCGACTATGAGGAGGCACTCCGGGCCATTTTCACCGAAGTGGCCAAAACCGGCCGCGCCCTGGAAGTGAATACCCACCACGGTCTGGACATGGACGACTGGCCCCTGCTGCTCCGCTGGTTCAAAGAGTGCGGCGGGGAGCTGATCACCGTGGGGTCCGACGCCCACAGGCCCGGCGACGTGGCCAAAGGCGTCCCGGAGGCGCTGGCGCTCATCAAAGCCGCCGGATTTGACCACATCGCCACATTCGAGAAGCGCAGGCCCGTCACCCATCCGCTGTAAACAGAAAGGGGACCATACCATGAAGATCGCCATCGCGTCCGACCACGGCGCCTACGCGCTGAAAGAACATCTGAAAGAATATCTCACCGCACAGGGCCATGAGCTGTCCGACTGCGGCACCCACTCCGCCGAGAGCTGCGACTACCCGGATTTCGGCGCGGCCGCCGCCCGGATGGTGGCCTCCGGCGCCTGCGAGCGGGGCATCGTCCTCTGCACCACCGGCATTGGCATCTCCATCACCGCCAACAAGGTGAAGGGCATCCGCTGCGCCCTGTGCCACGACCCCTGGTCCGCCGAGATGACCCGCCGCCACAACGACGCCAACATGCTTGCCATGGGGGCGGGCGTGGTGGGGCCCAACCTGGCGGAGCGCATCGCCGATGTGTTCCTGTCCACCGGGTTCGAAGGCGGCCGTCACCAGCGCCGGGTGGACAAGGTCATGGCCCTGGAGAAGGACTGATCCGACCCAATAATGCGGCAAGCCCCCGCCGGAGCACTCCGGCGGGGGCTCTTTCATACGTTTTTGACCAGTTCTTCCGCCTCCCGGCGGTCGTACAGGGCGTTGAGGACGGCCAGCAGGGCTTTCGCGCTCATATGCTCCGGCAGGTCCAGCTGTTTCAGAAGGGCGGCCCGGTTTTGAGAGGCATCCGGGGTCCCGGACAGCCCCCAGGCCATCAGGTCCGCGGGGGTGATCCCTCCCACGGCGCGGGATGGTTCCTCCTGGCCGATCACCATGGCCCCGGCCCGGAGCAGGGCGTCCCGCAGCACCTCGGGGGGCATCCCCTCCACGCCAAGCTTGCCCTCCCTGCCGGGGGAACGCTTGCGGCGCTCCTTGCCGTATACGTCGGGGATGTAGGCGTGCTTCACCCGGTCCTTGGGGATGGCCCCCTTCAAAAAGTTCCGGATGACGAACCCCGCCCCGTCGGAGTCGGTGAGGACGATGAGGCCCCTTGTCTCCGCCAGCCGGCGGAGGAGAGCCAGCCGCTCGTCGTCCCTGAACACGCCGAAGCCGGCCGTTTCCAAAATGAGGGCGTCCACCACCTGGGACAGGGCGTTTTTGTCGTAACGGCCCTCCACCACCACGGCCTCTTTGACGCGGAGCCGGTCCATCACGCCGCCCTCCGGCCGGAGGCCAGCTCCACCAGCAGGGCGGTGAGGATCTCCCCCTCCCGGCCGTAATTGGCCTTCAGGGTCAGGTCGGTCTCGGCGCAGCGGCGCACCGCGTACCGGCACCAGGGCAGGGAGAACCGCCGGGCGGCGTCCATGATCTTGTCGGCGGGGTATGCGTTCTTCATGCCCCACAGGGCCATGAACTCCTCCCGGCTCATGTTCCGCTCCAGCCCCAGCCGGGCGGTGTAGAGCTGCCGGAAGTATTTGCCCATGACGGACAGCACCATCACCGGGGCCTCCTGGGAGTGGAGCAGGTCGGCCAGCACCGAGGCGGCCTTGTCAAAGTCCTTCCGGGCCATGGCGTCGGTCATCTGGAACACCACCGCCTCGATCACCGGGATGGCCACCGCGTCGATGTCCTCCCGGGTGACCCGCTGGTGCTCCGCGTAGGCGGCGATCTTGCCGATCTCGGCGGCCAGGTTGTTCATCAGGTCCCCGCAGAGGAAGATGAGATACCGGGCGTCTCCGGTGTCGATGGTGTGGCCCGCGGCCTTGAATCGGCGGACGATCCAGTCGGTGAGATCCCCCTGCTCCTGCCGCTGGAAGTCCACCACCGCCTGTTTTTCCTTCAGCAGGGCGGCCAGTTTGGAGCGGCCGTCCGCCTTGTAGGGGATCAGGTCGTACACGAACACCACGCAGCAGTAGTCGGGCAGGTCGCCCAGCAGCTTCACCAGTTTCTCCTGCTGGTCCTTGGAGGCGAACAGATCAAAGTCGGTGACCTCTACCAACGTTTTCTCGCTCATCATGGGGAGATAGTCCACCGCCTGCTCCAGCCACTCTACCGAGCAGTCCTTCCCCTCCGCCGTGTGGTGGTTGAAGTCCTCCAGCCCCGCCGGGAGGACGGACTTCCGCAGTTCCCCCAGGTAGAACTCCCGGAGGTATGCCTCCTCCCCGTGGAACACGTAGAGGTTTTTGGGCGCGCCTTGGCGCAGGTCCCGCTTCAGGGCCTGCATGGCGGAGTTGTCAGTTTTGGTTTTGGACGGCATGGTGCCTCCCCCTTCCTCAATAGGTGATGACGTTCCCGTCCCGGACGGACACGGTGACGGCCCCCTCCTCGTCGGTGCGATGGACCTCTGAGCCCAGCGCCTCCAGCCGATCCAGCACCTCCTGCCGGGGATGGCCGTAGGAGTTGTAGCCCACCGATATGACGGCCAGCTCCGGGCGGACGGCGTTCAGAAATTCCTCGCAGGTGGAGCCGTTGGAGCCGTGGTGGCCCACCATCAGCAGCTCGATATCGGGGATGTCGTAGTATTTCACCAGCATCTTCTCCACGAAGGAATCGGCGTCCCCAGTGATGAGGGCGTCAAAGTCCCCGGCGGAGCAGAGGACGAACTGGCCGGACTCATTGGAGGTGCCGCTGCCCAGAGGCGGGAACAGGGTGATGGACCCGTTCCCGAAAGGGATGTCGGTGATCTCGTCCACATAGACCACCGAGGCGTTTTCCTCCGCCGCCAGGGACAGCAGCAGGATCAGCTTGTCCGGGTCCAGTCCCTCCGGGTCGGGGATGGCCACCGTGTCCACCTCCATCCGGTAGAAGAGCTGCTCCACGCCGTTGAAATGGTCGTCGTCCAGGTGGGTGAGGGCCAGCAGGTCCAGGCGGGTGCGGCCTACAGAGGCGAACCAGTCGGCGGCGGTGTCCCCGGCGGAGGCGGAGTTGTTGCCGCCGCAGTCCACCAGGGCGGTCATCTTTCCAGAGAGCAGGGCGGTGGAGGCCCCCTGGCCCACGTCCAGGGCGGTGACCGTCAGATCGGCAGAGGACACGGACAGAGCGCCGAGGCCCACCGAGGCACACAGCAGGAACACCAGGGAGACCACGGCTACCACCGGACGGAGCCGTTTCTTTGACAGCAGGCGCACCAGCAGCACCAGGTAGACGGCAATCAGCCAGATGAGGCAGTAGGGGTCTCCGGCGCTGAGGGAGGCAAAGGGCTTCCGGCCCAGAAAGAGCGCTGTCCCACCGGCATAATGGGCAAAGAGACCGGCCACCGCGCCGGGGATGGCCGCCGCCCCCGGCAGGAAGATCCCCAGCACGCCGATGAGCAGGCCGGAGATCATCAGCAGGGTCAGCGCCCACAAGGTCAGGATGTTGGCGAAGGGGGACAGCAGGGAGATCTGCCCGAAGTACAGGGCGGTGAGGGGCGCGGTGAACACCATGGCTCCCAGGGAGGTGGACACGCTGGCGGCCAGGGCCAGATATACCGCCCACACCGCTTTCCACAGGCCGTTCCTGTGTGCTTTCCTGGCGGAGGCGGTCAGTCCCTCCAGATACCGGTAGACGGGCCCGGTGGCCAGCAGGATGCCCGCCACCGAGGCAAAGGACATCTGCAGACTGACGCTGGCGGCGGCGAAGGGGTTCTGGATCAGCAGGATCATCAGCGCCAGGGCCAGGGCGCAGGGCGGGTCGCTCTCACTCTCAGCAAAGGGAGCGGCCAGCAGGGCCGCCTGCATGATCACCGCCCTGATGGCCGACGGGGACCCGCCCGCCATGAGGGCGTAGAACAGCAGGAAGGGGATGACCGCCACGGCGGCCTTTTTCTTCCCACGGAACAGGAACAGGGCCGCCGCCACCAGAAAGGAGATGTGCAGGCCGGACACCGCCGAGGCGAGCATGAGCCCGGCGCGGCTCAGGGCGGAGTACAGCTGGTCGGACAGGCCGGACCGATCCCCCAGCACCACGGCAGTGGCCAGGGGCGCGGCCACGCCGTCAAAGGCGGCGGCGATGCCCTCCCGCAGTTTCTGAGCGCAGACCGCGGGCCAGCACCGGATGGGGAGGCCGGACGCCTTTTCCACCGCCGGCGGGTCGTTGCAGTAGGCCAGCAGATAGACCCCCTTGGCGGTGTAATAGGTGGTGTCGTCCCCCCGGAGGCGGGTGGCGGGGGTCACCCGGGCCGTGCAGGAGACCCGGTCCCCGGGTTCCAGTCCGCCCCAGTCCTCCGAGCCGTAGATCAGCACGTCGGGGGCGGCAAAGCCGCCATCCAGAGACACCGTCATGGACCAGCCGCCGATGGAGGTCTCCTTGGGGTAAGAGGCCACCGTGCCGGACAGGGACGTCTCGTCCCCCACATAGCGCTGGGAGGGCGTGTAAAAAATCTCGGTGTAGGCGGCGGACCACCCAGAGGCCAGCACAGCGCCCAGACAGAGGGCCGCGCCCCGGCGGGAGAGCTGCCACAGCCAACGCCGGGACAAGGGGTTTGCCGGACGGCGGGAGGCCATTCGTTCCTCCTCCGTTTTGGGGCGGACGGCCTGCCATAAGACCAAAAGGGCGGCGAGGAGAAACGCGGCCGCGGCCGCGGCGATCGGCCCGCCAAAGCCATATACCGCCAGCAGGCAGGTCAGGCCGAAGCCGCCGGAAAACCACGCCAGTCTGCGCATCGACCCACCCGCTTTCTCTCTTGATACGGTACAGTCCATTTTACCGTTTTGGACGACGCAAGTCAATATTGGGACTTGCAATCGGCGGCAGAGCTTGGTATGCTGAATCAGACCGAGGTGATCTCATGTACATTTTTGATCTGGACGGCACCATCACCGATACCAACGATCTGTGGATCGACGTGGACCACCGGTTCCTGGGCCGCCGGGGGCTGACCATGACCGACGAATACCAGGCGGCGGTGGCCAAGGCGATTTTTCCCGTGGCGGCGGACTTCACGAAGAAATACTATCATCTGCCGGACAGCCCGGACGACATCATGGCCGAGTGGGAGGAGCTGGCCGCCCACATCTACCGGGACACGGCCCCCCTCAAGCCGGGAGCGGCAGAGCTGCTGGCCCGGTATCGGGCGGAGGGCGAAAAGCTGGCCCTGTTCACCGCCTGTCGGCCCGCCCTGTGCCGGATGGCCCTGGAGCGGTTCGGGCTGACGGACTGTTTCTCCCACATCGTATACGCGGAGGAGATCGGCCTGGACAAGCACGACCCCCGGTGCTTCGCCCGTCTGGCGGAGCTGCTGGGCGCCCCCCCGGAGGACTGCGTCCTCATCGACGACAGCCCCGATAACTGCGCTGCCGCCGTCCGCTCCGGCATGGCCGCCGTGGGCGTCTATGACCGCTACTACGACAGCCGGCAGGAGGAGCTGAAGGCTGCCTGTACCGAATATGTCCGCTCCCTGGAGGAGCTGCTGAAATGACAGAGAGATGCGGCGGGCCATCTTCGGATGGCCCGCCGCGTTTGCAACAGATGGGTCAGTTCTGGGACAGATGGGGCGCTTCGCCCTCTCTCCGGAAGCGCACCACGCCGGTGCGGTCCAGGGCCAGCATCATCACGGGAATGAACACCAGCTGGAGGATGATGGCGGGCACGGCGTTGACGAAGCCGACGGTCAGGAACGTCTGCCAAGTGAAGGGTTCCTGGGCCACGCCGGTCATGAGGACCCGGGCGATCCCCCACACCACGCGCCCCGCCAGCATGGCGGTGATCAGCGAGATGTAGACGGCGGCCAGGTCCTGCTTTTTGAACCGGCGGTAGAGAAAGCCCACCACCCCGCCGTAGACAGCCAGCTCGGGGGTCATGGCGATTGCGTCCAGCAGCATGGGCATCCCCAGGGTAAAGTGGCGGAACAGGGGCAAAATCAGCCCCACCGCCAGCCCCCAGGGCCAGCCGCAGATGAGCCCGCACAGCAGCACAGGCAGGTGCATGGGGGAGAGCATCCTGCCGATCTGGGGGATCTGGCCGGTGAAAAAGGGCAAGATCATGCCCACAGCGATAAACAGAGCGGACAGGACGAGGTTGCGGATATGTGCGGAACGAGCGGTACGGTCCATGTTTGGGTCTCCTTTTCAAAAGTCTCTGGCGCCGTCCTTCGGGGCGGCAGCACCTTCATGGCTTTTTTCAAAGGCGCGGGGGAATGGGGGCCGCCGCCTTCCTGGCGGCAGGTCAGAGGGGGAACGCGGTGGTATCCACCACCAGGGAGGCGGTCTCCTCCACGGCGCAGGCGCGGATATACCGCTCCTCCATGGGGATCCACCTGTCCTCAAAGGCCGGCCAGCGGTCCCCCTCCCGCGCCTTCAGGCGGCGGGCCTGCTCCTCTTTGGAGCAGGTGAGGAACAGCGACCAGCCGTAGTGAGGCCGCAAAAGGGGGTGCAGGGAGTAGCTGCCCTCCACCACCGTGAGCCCCCCTGGGGACAAGGCGGCGGCAGGAAGATACGTCCCGCTCCCGCAGTCATAGGGCCGGTACAGGATGGGTTGCCCGCCTCGGGCGGGGAGGAGCACCTCCCGAAGGAACCGCTCCAGATCCATGTTGCCGGCCGCCTTTCCCTCCCAGCCGGACTTTCGCCGGGGGAAGGGCAGATAGAAGTCGTCCATGTGGCAGATATTGCAGGGCATCTGCCCCGCGATGATATCCGCAAGGGTGGTCTTGCCGCTGCCGCACCGGCCGTCGATGGCCGCGACGACAGGCTCACCGGAGGCGGTCAGCCGCCGGAGCTCCGCCAGGATGGGGGCGAAGGGCCCCTCTGACACGTTCACACGCCCTCGGGCAGGACGGCGGTGACGGGCCCGGCCACCACAGGGTCGCACTCGTCGTTGTTGATGACCGCGTCCAGGATAACGGTCCGGGCGGATACATCCTTGTCCCTCACGGTGACGATGGCGGTGACGAAGTCCCCCGCGTACACCGGCTTGAGGAAGGTCAGCTCCTGCCCCGTCACGGCGGCGCCGTGGGCGGGGAGGGAAGTCCCGATCACGTCAAAGATGAGATCGGGGGACATGAGCCCCTGGGGGATGGGCTCGCCGAATTTGGTCCTGCGGTCCTCGCCGGGGGCCACGGAGCCGTCCTGCGGCAGGGGGGACAGATCCTTCCTGGACACCGTCTTCCCCTGGGTGGCGAAGGTGCCGACCTGAAGCTTATCCAGATATCCGGCCATGGCTCAATCCTTGGAGGACAGGGGGCATGTAGACCACCGCCGCCAGAGCGCAGGTGCCTATGAATTCCGCGATGTACTTTTTGATCGAGCACATGGTGAACTCCTCCCTTTTTTCCGCGGCTTTGCGCCGCGCTCTCTTGGCACAGTTTACCACAGCTTTCGCTTTTGCGCAACCCCTTGACGAAATCCTTTGACAGACGGGGAAAACCGTGGTAATGTTGGTGCAGAAACTGGAAAGCGAGGTCACCCCCATGAAAAAGATCGTCAGCACAGCAAACGCCCCTGCGGCCATCGGCCCATATTCCCAGGCCATCGACCTGGGCGATCTGGTGTTCACCTCCGGGCAGATCCCCATCGACCCCGCCACCGGCACCATCGCCCGGGGCATCGAGGCCCAGGCTCGCCAGTCCCTCACCAACGTGAAGGCCATCCTGGCCGCCGCCGGAATGGGGATGGACCAGGTGGTGAAGACCACCGTGTTCCTGAAGGATATGAACGACTTTGCCGCCATGAACGCCGTGTACGCCGAGTTCTTCACAGAGGGGAGCTATCCCGCCCGCTCCGCGGTGGAGGTGGCCCGTCTGCCCAAGGACGTGCTGGTGGAGATCGAGGCCGTGGCCGCCCGCTGACCGAATAAGGAGTTTTACCAATGATAGTGCCTGTACTGCTGTTTGTGGTGGGGCTGGTGTGCCTCATCAAGGGGGGCGACTGGTTCGTGGACGGGGCCACCGGCCTTGCCCGCCGGTTCCACCTGCCCGAGTTGCTCATCGGGGCCACAGTGGTGTCCATCGGCACCACCCTGCCGGAGGTGATGGTGTCCGCCACCTCCGCCGTCACCGGACACGGTGAGATCGCCTATGGCAACGCCATCGGCTCGGTGATCTGCAACACCGCCCTCATCGCCGCCATCACCATCGCCGTGCGGCCCGGCCCGGTGGACCGGAAGGCCCTCACCACCCCGGTGTGCTTCTTTTTCGTGGCGGCGGCCATCTACGCCGGCGTGGCCTACACCACCGGCTATTTCAGCCGGATCATCGGCATCATCCTGCTATGTATGTTCATCGTCTATATGCTGGTCACCGTCAAACAGATGACGGGGGACTCCAGGGCCGCCGCCTCTGACAGCGGGGAGGAGGCCGGGGAGGAGATGTCCCTGTCCAAGTGTCTGCTCCTGCTGGTGGTGGGGGCGGTGCTCATCGCCGTGGGGGCCAAGCTGCTGGTAGACAACGGCACCCTCATCGCCGAGGCTCTGGGGGTCCCCGAGTCGGTCATCGCCCTGACCTTCGTGGCCCTGGGCACCTCTTTGCCGGAGCTGGTCACCGCCATCACCTCCCTGGCCAAGGGCCACGGGGCGCTGTCCCTGGGGAACGTCATCGGCGCCAACCTGTTCAATCTGGTGCTGGTGTCCGGCGTGTCGGTGACCCTGTCCCCCTTTACCATCCCCCAGAACTCCACCATCTTCGGCATCAACGCCTCCCTGGTGCTGGATATCCCGGTGATGTTCGCCGTCATGCTGCTGCTCACCGTCCCCGCCCTGGCGAAGAAAAAGCTGTACCGGGTGCAGGGCATCGTCCTGCTGCTGATCTACGCGGCCTTCTGCGCGGTGCAGTTCATGATGTGAGTATCTTTTCAGAACGAAAGGGCCCCCGGCGCTCAAGCGCCGGGGGCCTGCTGCTTTTTTCACCGTTTCCGGTCCCGGTTGTAATTGATAAGGCACCCGGCCTTGACGATGGCCCGCTCATCGGCGGTCATATCGGCGATATACAGGTCGATCTGCTCCGCCTTGCCGCCCTTGATGACATAGGCGGGGATGCGGGACAGGTCGCCGTCCAGGGCGGCGCGGACGCCGGGGACGTAGATGTAGTCCCCCACGTCAAAACTGGGCTCGCCCTCCATCTGGAAGGGGAGCATGCCCCAGTTCATCACGTTGGAGCGGTAGCGCTTGGTGGCGTACTCCTTTGTGATGTTGGCAAGACCCCCGATGACCCGCTGGCAGGAGGCGGCCTGTTCCCGGGCGGAGCCGTCCCCGGGCTTGACGGCGTAGATCACGGAGCCAATCTCGGTGGCGGCGGGGTCCACGTCCTCCTGGCCGGGGATGAGGCAGATGGCGGTGAACACTGCGGCCAGCTTCGGGTCGACGGACAGCACGTCCTGGCCGGCCACCCGGGCCTTCTCCAGCCTGTCCACCGCCTTGGAGCGGCCCACGTACTCCGGGTCCCGGCGGGACAGGGTGAACTCCGCCAGCCCCAGGGGGTTGGAGCGGTAAGAGGAGGTCTCGCCGGAGGGAATGAGCTCGTCGGTGGTGGTGACGGGATCCATGATTTTGGAACACACCTTCAGCAGGATGTTGTCCGTCAGGGCGCTCATGTCGGGCCAGTCCTTGATGTTGGGGCCGTAGACCAGTTCCCCGGCCCCGGCCCTGCCGAAGCCCTGATACACCCGGCGGTCGTAGACCGTCCTATCGAAGTGATAGGCGGGCACGTCGCCCCAGCAGTCCAAGGCCTCCGCGCTGGTGAGCACGCCGCCGTTGGCGGCCGTCGCCGCGATGGAGCGGGCGTCCATGAGGGCCACGGCGGCCATCTGGGCGTTCCCAGGCTTGGAGCCCTCCCGGTTGGGGAAGTTCCGGGTGGCGTGGCGGATGGACAGACCGTTGTTGCAGGGGGTGTCTCCCGCGCCAAAGCAGGGGCCGCAGAAGGCGGTGCGGACGATAGCCCCCGCCTCCATCAGCTCGGCCACATAGCCCTTGCGGGTCAGGTCGATGAACACCGGCTGGGAGGAGGGGTACACTGCCAGGGAGAACTCCCCGTTGCCGCAGCTCTTGCCCCGGAGGGCGTTTGCCGCCTCCACCAGGTTGGTGTAGCCGCCGCCGGCGCAGCCGGCGATGACCCCCTGCTGCACGTGGAGTTTGCCGTCCTTCACCTTGTCCAACAGGGTGTAGGGGGCGCGGCCGCCGCTGACCTTGGCCGCCTCCTTCTCCACCTCGGCCAGAATGTCGGTGAGGTTGGCGTTGAGAGTGTCGATCTCATAGGCGTTGGAGGGGTGGAAGGGCAGGGCGATCATGGGCTTGATGGTGGACAGGTCCACATAGACGCAGCCGTCGTAGTAGGCCACATCCGCCGGGTTCAGCTCCCTGTAGTCCTCGGGGCGGCCGTGGGCGGTGAGGTAGTCCCTGGTGGCGTCGTCGGTGCGCCAGATGGAGGTGAGGCAGGTGGTCTCGGTGGTCATCACGTCCACGCCGTTACGGTAGTCCGCGTCCATGGAGGACACGCCGGGGCCCACGAACTCCATCACCTTGTTCTTCACATAGCCGTTTTTGAACACGGCGCCGATGATGGCCAGGGCGATGTCCTGGGGGCCCACGTAGGGCCGGGGCTTCCCGGTGAGGTAGATGGCCACCACGCCGGGGTATTTCACGTCGTAGGTGTCCCGCAAAAGCTGCTTTACCAGCTCGCCGCCGCCCTCGCCGATGGCCATGGTCCCCAGCGCACCGTAGCGGGTGTGGGAGTCGGAGCCCAGGATCATCTTCCCGCAGCCGGCGTGCATCTCCCGCATGTACTGGTGGATGACGGCGATGTGGGGGGGCACGTAGATGCCGCCGTACTTCTTGGCGGCGGACAGGCCGAACATATGGTCGTCCTCGTTGATGGTGCCGCCCACGGCGCACAGGGAGTTGTGGCAGTTGGTGAGCACGTAGGGGAGGGGGAACTCGGTCATGCCGGAGGCCTTGGCGGTCTGGACGATGCCCACGAAGGTGATGTCGTGGGAGGCCATGGCGTCGAACCGCAGGCGCAGATTCTCCATATCGCCGGAGGTGTTGTGGGCGGCCAGAATATTGTAGGCCATGGTGCCCTTTTTGGCGTCCGCCTTGTTCACGGAGAGGGCGTTCGCCTCCGCCTCGGGGATCAGTTCGGTCCCATTCCGCAGATAGACGCCGCCGTCGTACAGTTTGATCATGGGGGTGTGCCTCCTTATCGCCGGTAAAATCATTGGCTCTATTGTATACGCTTTACCGGGGGAAAGTCAACCACGAAAGAGCCAAAAAACGCCCCGCGCCGCCCCTTTCGATTGACAGGGGCGGATTTGGATTTTATAATGTTGTCAAAAAGCGGATGGGGAGTGATACCATGCGGGAGATCGACGCCGGTCTGATCGCGGAGACCGTGGCGCGGATGTGCGTGGAGGCCAACGTAAATCTGCCGGAGGACGTGAAGTGCGCCATCGAGGCCGCACGGCAGGCGGAGAAATGGCCGGTGGCCAGGGATATCCTGGATCGGATCGCGGAGAACTACTCGGTGGGGGGCGGCACCCCAATCTGCCAGGACACCGGGGCGGCCTGCGTGTTCCTGGAGGTGGGGCAGGACGTACACATCAACGGGGATTTGACAGATGCGGTGAATGAGGGCGTCCGAAAGGGCTACAAAGAGGGGTATCTGCGGAAATCCATCGTGGGCGACCCCCTGCGCCGGGTGAACACCGGGGACAACACCCCCGCCATGCTCTACACGGAGCTGGTTCCCGGCGAGCGGGTCAGGATCACCGTGGCCCCCAAGGGGTTCGGCAGCGAGAACATGAGCCGCATCGCCATGCTGAAGCCCTCCGACGGGGTGGAGGGGGTCAAGCAGTTCATCCTGGAGACGGTGGAGCTGGCGGGGCCCAACCCCTGCCCCCCCATCGTGGTGGGGGTGGGGGTCGGCGGCACCTTCGACAAGTGCGCGCTGATGGCCAAAAAGGCCCTGCTCCGGGAGATGGGGAGCCATCACCCCGACCCCTTCTACGCCGAGTTGGAGCGGGAGATGCTGGAGAAGATCAACGCCCTGGGCATCGGCCCCCAGGGGTTCGGCGGGCGGACCACCGCGTTGGCTGTGCACATTGAGACCATGGCCACCCACATCGCGGGGCTGCCCTGCGCGGTGAACATCAACTGCCACGTGACCCGCCATGTGACGGAGGTGCTGTGAGATGGTAAAACGCGTGACCGCGCCGCTGACGAAAGAGGCGGCGGCGAAGCTGAGAGCGGGGGACAGCGTGCTGCTGTCCGGCACCGTTTACACTGCAAGAGACGCCGCCCACAAGCGCCTCTGCCAGTTGGCGGCGGATGGGAAGCCCCTGCCCTTCCCGGTGGAGGGCTCCGTCATCTACTACGTGGGGCCGACGCCGGCCCGACCCGGACAGCCTATCGGCTCCGCCGGGCCCACCACCAGCTACCGCATGGACGCCTACACTCCCACCCTGCTGCGGCTGGGGGAGCTGGGCATGATCGGCAAGGGCCGCCGGAACGGGGAGGTCATCGCCGCCATGAAGGAGACCGGGGCGGTGTACTTCGGGGCCATCGGCGGGGCGGGGGCCCTGCTCAGCCGGTGCGTCAAGTTCGCGGAGCTGGTGTGTTATGAGGACCTGGGGGCGGAGGCCGTCCGCCGGCTGGAGGTGGAGGACATGCCCCTGACGGTGGTCATCGACAGCCGGGGGAACAACCTCTACGAGACGGGCCGGGCGGACTATCTGGCCTCGCTGAAAGGTGTAGAGTGATGCAAAAGCGGAAGATTGAAGACTCCATAGGGCGTATCGTCTACTGGAGATCGGATGTTTTTGATCTGTCCAGGGATACGCTGTTCTTTCTCCATGGGCTGACCGGGGACCACACCATGTTCGAACAGCAGGTTTCTGCTTTTGCGGAAAGCCACAATATCATTGCGTGGGATGCTCCCGCTCACGGGGAATCGCGGCCATACCCGGAGTTTACCTATGAAAACGCGGCCAATGGGATGAAGAAGATCCTTGATGAGTGCGGAGTTGCCGCAGTTATACTGATCGGGCAGTCCATGGGCGGATTTATTTCACAGGCCTTTATTTGCAGGTATCCAGAACTGGTGAAAGGGTTTGTGGCCATCGACTCAACGCCGTATGGAGATTATTATTCAAAGTCTGATCTGTGGTGGCTCAGGCAGATCGAGTGGATGGCAAAGCTGTTTCCGCTAAAACTGCTGAAATCAGCGATGGCAGCGCAAAACGCGGCCACGGAAACCGGCCGGGCAAATATGGCGGCCATGATCGACGGGTACGGTAAAGCGGAGCTGTGTCATCTTATGGGGGTCGGGTATGTCGGCTTTTTGGATGATAACAGGGTATGTGAAATTCCCTGCCCCGTCCTTCTGCTCGTCGGAGAAAAGGACCATACGGGGAAGGTCAAAGCCTACAACAGAGAGTGGGCAAAACGGACCGGTTATCCGTTGATATGGATTCCTGGCGCCGCCCATAATTCCAATGTCGATAACCCGGTATTGGTAAACGAAAAAATCATGTGTTTTGTTCAGAATTTGAAGTAAGTCAAACCCCATATCGTCGAACGCGCCTTCGCCCACCCGGACGGAGGCGCTTTTCGTCGCCCTGCGGCACCCTTTCGGCCGCCTCCGCATAGGAATGACCGGGGGGCAGAACGGAGACGGAAGGAGGGGGCGCCATGAAAGATCTGCTGGCAAAACGGCTGGCCCGGCTGCTGTGCGTGAAGTCCATCGTGACGCTGGCGCTGACGGCGGTGTTTGCCGCGCTGGCCCTCCAAGGCCAGGTGAACCAGGACTTTATGACCATCTACTCGGTGATTGTGGCCTTCTATTTCGGTACCCAGATCAAAGAGGACGGTGACCGGCGGGAGAAGGAGGGGGCAAATGGAGACGCTTGAGTGCCTGCTCACGGAGAGCGACTGCTACAAAACCGGCCGGACCATCGTGCCCAAAGGGGTGATGGTCCACTCCACCGGGGCCAATAACCCCATGCTCCGGCGGTACGTCCAGCCGGCGGAGGACGACCCAAACCGTGAAGCTCTGCTGAAAGCGCTGGGGATCAACCAAAACGGCAACGACTGGAACCGCCCCGGTCTGGACGTGGGGGTCCACGCCTTCATCGGAAAAATGGACGACGGCGCTGTGGCCGCCGCCCAGACGCTGCCATGGGACCACCGGGGCTGGCACGCCGGGGACGGCACCTCCGGTCGGAGCGCCAACGACACCCACATCAGCTTCGAGATCTGTGAGGACGATTTGACGGACGGGGACTACTTCGCCGAGGTCTACCGGGCGGCGGCGGAGCTCACCGCCATGCTGTGCAGGCGGTACGGCCTGGATCCCCTGGCCGATGGGGTGGTCCTCTGCCACAGCGAGGGATACAGCCGGGGGATCGCCTCCAATCACGGGGACGTGGAGCACTGGTTCCCCAGGTTCGGCAAGACTATGGACGATTTTCGGGCCGATGTGGCCCGTGAACTGACGGGAGAGGAGGACGACGAGGTGACCCAGGAACAGTTCGACGCCATGCTGGAGGACTGGCTGGTCCGGCGGGCGAAAAAGGAGCCCGCCGGATGGTCGGCCAACGAGCGGGCCTGGGCGGAGGAGAGCGGCGTCATCCAGGGGGACGGCGGAGCGAAACGCTACAGGAGCTTCGCCACCCGGGAGGAAGTGGCCGCCATGCTGTACCGGCTGAACAAACTGGACAAACAGGCGTAAAAAGGCCCCCGCTGTGAAAACACAGCGGGGGCCTCCGTCATTGTTGAGAAACCGACGCTCAGGCGTAGAGCTGGATGAGTTTCTGCAGATGCTCCCAGCGGGCCATGGCAGCCTGCTCGTTCTCCTTGAACAGCTTTTCGGCGCGCTCGGGGAAGGAGCGGGTCAGGCTGGAGTAGCGGGCCTCGTTCATCAGGAACTCCTGATAGCCGCCGGCGGGGGCCTTGGAGTCCAGGGTGAAGGGGTTCTTGCCCTCGGCCTTGTTGGCGGGATTGTAGCGGAACAGGTTCCAGTAGCCGCAGGCCACGGCCTTCTTCATCTCCTGCTGGCAGTTGGCCATGCCGCCCTTGATGGAGTGCATCTCGCAGGGGGAGTAGCCGATGACCAGGGACGGGCCCTTGTAGGAGACGGCCTCCCGGATGGCCGCCAGCGTCTGGTTGGGATTGGCGCCCATGGCCACCTGGGCCACATACACGTAGCCGTACTGCATGGCGATCTCCGCCAGGGACTTCTTGGCGACTTCCTTGCCAGCGGCGGCGAACTGCGCTACCTGGCCGATGTTGGATGCCTTGGAGGCCTGGCCGCCGGTGTTGGAATAGACCTCGGTGTCGAACACGAACACGTTGACGTCCTCGCCGGAGGCCAGCACGTGGTCCAGTCCGCCGTAGCCAATGTCGTAGGCCCAGCCGTCGCCGCCGAAGATCCACACGGCCTTCTTGTTCAGGTACTCCTTCTGGGCCAGGATCTGGGTCGCCAGAGTGCAGGCGGGGCACGGGCACACGGTCTGGCCGGCTTCCTTGGCGGCCTTGGCGCCCGCCAGACGCTCCGGCTGCTCGGCACCGAAGATCTCCTTGGCCTTGTCGGAGGCAAAGAACGCGATGGTGTCGTCGATGGAGTTGACGTTTTCCTCCAGCGCCTTGATCAGGGCCTGGGCAGGCTCCTGGTTGGCGTCGCCGTCATCATAGGTATCCAGCCATGCCTGAGCGGCCTCCTTGACGGCGGGGCAGGCGTTGACGGTCAGCAGTTCCTCCACCTTGCCCTTCAGAGCGTTGCGGATGGCCTTCTGGCCCAGCAGCAGGCCCAGGCCGTGCTCGGCGTTGTCCTCGAACAGGGAGTTGGCCCAGGCGGGACCCTTGCCGTCCTTGTTGACGGTGTAGGGAGAGGTGGCCGCGGGGCCGCCCCAGATGGAGGAGCAGCCGGTGGCATTGGAGATGTACATCCGCTCGCCGCAGACCTGAGTGACCAGGCGGGCATAGGCGGTCTCGGCGCAGCCGGCGCAGGAGCCGGAGAACTCAAGCAGAGGCTGCTTGAACTGGCTGCCGATGGTGGTGGCCACGGTGGTGACCTCGGGCTTCTCGGTGACCTTGGCCACCATGTAGTCGAACACGGGCTGCCTGGCGGCCTCCTGCTCCAGCGGGACCATGGTCAGGCTCTTGGTGGGGCACACGCCCACGCACACGGAGCAGCCCATGCAGTCCATGGGGGAGACGGCAAGGGTGTACTTGTAGACACCCTTGCCCTTGCCGGCCTTGAAGTCCACCAGCTGAGCGCCCTCGGGGGCGTTCTTGGCTTCCTCCTCGTCCAGGGCGAAGGGGCGGATGGTGGCGTGGGGGCAGACGAAGGCGCACTGGTTGCACTGGGCGCACTTGGAGGCGTCCCACGCGGGGACGGAGACGGCCACGCCCCGCTTCTCGTAGGCGGCGGCGCCCTGGCAGAAGGTGCCGTCCACATGGTCGGCGAAGGCGGACACGGGCAGGGAGTCGCCGTCCATGCGGCCCACGGGCTCCATGATGGACCGGACCATCTTCACGGTGTCGGCCTTGCCCTCCAGGGCGGCGGCCTCCTTGTGGTCCTCGGCGCCGGCCCAATCGGCGGGCACGTTGAACTTCTTAAAGGCGGTGGCGCCCAGGTCGATGGCCTTGTGGTTGCGGTCTACCACGTCCTGGCCCTTCTTCAGGTAGGAGTGGGTGGCGGCGTCCTTCATGTAGGCGATGGCCTGATCGGCGGGGAGCACCTTGGCCAGGGCGAAGAAGGCGGACTGGAGGATGGTGTTGGTCCGCTTGCCCATGCCGATCTGCTGGGCCAGGTCGATGGCGTCGATGGTGTAGACCTGGATATCGTTCTTGGCGATATACCGCTTGGAGGCGGCGTCCAGGTGGTGGCTCAGTTCCTCGTCGCTCCACTGGCAGTTGATGAGGAAGGTGCCGCCGGGCTTCACGTCCCGGACGATGGGGAAGCCCTTGGTGATGTAGGCGGGCACGTGGCAGGCCACGAAGTCAGCCTTGTTGATGTAGTAGGGGCTCTTGATGGGCTTGTCGCCGAAGCGCAGGTGGCTGATGGTCACGCCGCCGGTCTT
>CANRIW010000027.1 GCA_947630785.1 uncultured Oscillospiraceae bacterium
AGCTTCGGCTTTGAGTTGGAAAAAGACACGGCTGGCTGCCGTGCCTTTCACCGTAATCTTTATTGTAGGAGGCAAAAGTCATGAAAGAATGGATGGAAAAGCATCCGAAGGCGGCAAAGTGGATCCGTGAGGGCGGCCTGTTCATCATCTTCAGCTACGTGGTCACCGCCATCAAGGCCCTGATCCTGATCTTCCTGCCCACCCTCTACCACAACCTGGTGGGCGACGTGGAGTGGCTGTGGCCCGGAATCCCCGTGACCCTGTTCGGGGTGGACTTCAAGCTGTCCATCCTGGGCAACGCGTTGGAGACCGCCGCCGACGGCAGCTTCCTGGTGAACAGCGGCCTGGCCTTCACTTTGGCCAACCTGACCGCCATCTTCTTCGGCGAGTGCATCAACTTCCCGCTGCAGCGGAACGTGACCTTCAAGAGCCACGGCCCGGTGGTGCCGCAGATCATCTGCCATTTCCTGGCCACCGTGGTGGTGTTCCTGGTGATGAACCTGTTCACCTGCGTGTGGAACCCGGTGACCGTGGCCCTGATCCACAACGAGGCCCTGCGGAACACCATCAGCGCTATCGTGACCACCGTGGTCACCGGCGGCGTGTCCATGGTCATCATCTTCATCGTGGACAAGACCATCTTTGCCCCCGGCTGGGGCCAGAAGAAGGCCGACTGAGCGGTCCCGCCCATTACACAGCGTCAGGCCCATAGAGCGCTCTATCGGCCAAAACCAGCCACAGTCATTTCGGCTGTGGCTGGTTTGATACTTGAGCTCTGCCATTCAAACCGGTGGTGAGGGGGGAGACAGAAATGGGCAAGGGACGATTGGTCGCCTTTACGGACGCCGTGATCGCCATTGTGATCACGATCCTGGCGCTGGATCTGGAACTGCCGGCCGAGCCCACCATGGAGGCTCTGTGGGAGCTCCGGGAGAGCTTTTTTGCCTATGCCGTCTCCTTCTTCTGGATCGGCGCCATGTGGATCAATCTGCACAATCAGTGGCATATGGCGAGGCGCGTCACCACCCGCGTGGCCTGGCACACGGTCCTGATGCTGTTCTTCATCTCGCTGATTCCCTATGTGACCCGCTTTGCCGGGGGCAACCTTATGAATATGTTTGCCCTCGGGGTCTACTGGGCGGTCTCCCTGCTGACCACCATCAACATCATGGCCCAGGGCTACGCGCTGGGCTTTTACAACCGGGACGACCCGGACTTCCTGGCGTCGGCCAGAGTGCTGAACCACTGGATGTGGGTGGATCTGGGCGTCAATGTGGCCGCGCTCCCGCTGGCCCTCCTGCTGAACTATCCGCCCGTCATCATGGTGGTCATCTGCGTGGCCGCCGTCATCCCCTCTGTTGTCATCCGGCGTTTGAACCAGAGATTTGAAAATTAGCAGGCGTACGGAACTGTTTCGGATCAAGATCATCAAAAGGAGTGCTTTTTATGAAATTCGAGAAAAAGGCGGTCATTTTTGACCTGGACGGCGTCATCTGCTTCACCGATAAATTCCATTATCAGGCGTGGAAGGCCCTGGCCGACCGGCTGGGCATCTACTTCGACGAGAAGATCAACGACCGGCTGCGGGGCGTCAGCCGGATGGCCAGCCTGGAGATCATCCTGGAGCGGGCCACCGAGACCTACACCCAGGAGCAGAAGGAGGCATTTGCCGAGGAGAAGAACAACACCTACCGGGAGCTGCTGAAGAACATGAGCCCCGCCGATCTCACCGACGAGGTCCGGGACACCCTGGTGGAGCTGCGGAACCGGGGCTACAAGCTGTCCATCGGCTCCTCCAGCAAGAACACCAAGTTCATCCTGGGCCAGATCGGCCTGGGCGACTTCTTCGACGCCATCGCCGACGGCACCGACATCACCCATTCCAAGCCCGACCCGGAGGTGTTCCTCAAGTCCGCCGAGAAGATCGGCGTGGCCCCCGCCGACTGCGCCGTGGTGGAGGACGCCAAGGCCGGCATCCAGGCGGCCAAGGCCGGCGGCATGACCGCCCTGGCCCTGTTTGGCGACGCCAAGGGCTGCGGCGAGGAGGACTATGACCTGAAGTCCTTCTCCGACCTGCTGAACATCCTGTAACCAGCGGAATGGCGGCGGCCCGGGACCCGCTGTCCCGGGCCGTCCGCGGATGGAGGAAAGTCAAATGAGACCATACGCGTTCGGCGTGGACATCGGCGGCACCGCCATCAAGCTGGGGCTGTTCCGCACCACCGGTCAGCTGATGGAGAAGGGCAGCATCCCCACCCGCACAGAGAACGGCGGGGAGAACGTGCTGCCCGACGTGATGGCCGCCCTGAACCGGGCCATGGACCGCCGCGGCATCACCTGGGACCACATCGAAGGGGTGGGCATGGGCGTGCCCGGCCCGGTGGACGGCGACGGTACCGTATACCAGTGCATCAACCTGGGCTGGGGCGTGTTCAACATCCCCCGGGCCGTCCGGGGCCTGGAGCCCCGCATCGACCGCTTTCGGGTCACCAACGACGTGAACGCCGCCACCCTGGGCGAGCTGTGGCAGGGGGGCGCCAAGGGCCACAGAAGCGCCTTTATGATCACCTTGGGCACCGGCATCGGCGGCGGCCTGGTGGTCAATGAGCGCATCGTCAACGGCACCGGCGGCGGCGCCGGAGAGATCGGCCACTTCCGGGTGGTGCCGGACGAGCCGGAGGCATGCAAGTGCGGCGGCCGCGGCTGCCTGGAGCAGTACTGCTCCGCCACCGGGCTGGTGCGCTGCGCCCGGCGTCAGCTGGGGGAGAGCGGTCATCTCCCCACCGCGCTCCGGGACGACGGGGAGCTGTCGGCCCTGAGCATCTGCAACGCGGCCAAGGCCGACGACCCCCTGGCCATCCAGCTGCTGGACCAGCTGGGGGACCGGCTGGGCTGGGCCCTCACCGCCGTGGCCGGCACCTGCGACCCGGAGGTCTTCGTCATCGGCGGGGGGCTGTCCAACGCGGGGCGGTTCCTGCTGGAGCGCATCGAAACGGGCTACCGCAAATGCGCCTTCCACGCCTACCGGGATACCCCGTTCTCTCTGGCCCAGCTGGGCAACGACGCCGGCATCTACGGCTGCGTCAGGATGTTACTTTAAGGAGGAGGATCGTTTATGCTTGATTTCAGCAGAGCAAGCGAGTGGAAGATCGTAGAGACGAATTTCGACCCCAACGCCCTGGGCAAGGTGGAGGCCAACTTCTGCCTGGGCAACGGCTATCTGGGCCTCCGCTCCGCCACTGAGGAAAAATATCTGAACGAGACCCGTGACCTGCTGGTGGCGGGCACCTTTGACCAGTACTCCCCGGAGGAGGTCACCGAGCTGCCCAACGCCGCCGATGTGACCAACATCGAACTGACCCTGAACGGCTGCCGGTTCGACCTGACCCAGGGGACCACCGTGTCCTATGAACGGGCCATCGACCTGAAAACCGGCCTGCTCACCCGGGACGTGGTGTGGACCTCCCCCAGGGGGGAGACCTTCACCCTGAAATTTGAGCGGGTGGTGTCCCTGGAGCGGCTGCACACCATCGTCATGCGGGTGTCCGTCACGCCGGAGAAGGACGCCTCCGTGGCCGTCCAGTCCGGCATCGACGGCCGGGTCACCTGCGACGGCTCCCAGCACTTCACCGAGGGCCAGACCCGATTCTACGACAAGAAGTATCTGCAATACGTCCCCCGGACCATCCAGTCGGACATCACCTTCGTCATCGACGCCACCCACAAGTTCACCGTGGACGGCGCGGAGGTCACCCCCGGTAGCGACATCAACATCCTGCGCCGGCGGATGTTCTCCAAATTCTCCTTCGACGTGAAGGCCGGCCAGACCCTGGTGATGGAGAAGTTCGCCAACGTTTACACCACCCGGGACAAGGAGGCGGGGGCCTACCGGCTCACCGTGGCCGACATCCAAGCTTACGCCCTGGAACAGCTGAAGCTGGACGAGGTGGACGGGTTCGACGTCATCGCGGCCGAGTCCGCCCAGACCTGGCAGGACAAGGTGTGGGACCGGGTGCCCATCGAGATCGACGGCCCCGCCTTCGACCAGCTGCTGATCCGCTTCGCCCAGTACCACATGCAGCTGATGACCCCCGCCCACGACAACCGCATGAACATCGGCGCCAAGGGCTTCTCCGGCGAGGGGTACAAGGGCCATACCTTCTGGGACACCGAGATCTTCCTGCTGCCCTATTTCATCTTCACCATGCCCGAGGTGGCCCGCAGCCTGGAGGAGTACCGCTATCTGTCCCTGCCCGGCGCCCACGCCAAGGCGAAACACAACGGGTATGAGGGCGCCCAGTTCCCCTGGGAGTCCGCCTGGCTGGACGACGGCGAGGTCACCCCGGAGTACATGGGCACCGACATTGTCACCGGCCAGCTCATCAAGGTGTGGACCGGCTTCATCGAGATCCACATCACCTCCGACGTGGCCTTCGGCGTGTGGCAGTACTATATGTGCACCGGCGACGAGGACTACATGGACAGGTACGGCTACGAGCTGATCTTCGACTGCGCCAGGTTCTGGAACAGCCGTCTGGAGGCGGGCGCCGACGGGTTGCTCCACATCAACGACGTGGTGGGCCCCGACGAGTACAAGGAGCACGTCAATGACAACGCCTACACCAACTACCTGGCCCGCTGGAATATCCAGAAGGCCATGGAGTATGCCGCCAAACTGGAGGCGGAAAAGCCGGAGCTGTACGCCGCGCTGGACGCCAGGCTGGGCCTGGCCGATCTGCGGGGACAGTGGGCGGACAAGGTGGACAGGATCTTCCTGACCCGGCCCAACGAGCACAATGTACTGCCCCAGGACTCCACCTACCTGACCCTGAAGGACATCGACCTCAGCAAGTACAAGGCCCAGGCCCATGTGGGCGGCATCTACAAGGACTACAACCAGGAGCAGATCACCAAGATCCAGGTGTCCAAGCAGGCCGACGTGATGGTGCTGTTCTATCTGATGGAGGACCTGTTCCCCAGGGAGGTCAAGCTGGCCAGCTGGGACTACTACGAGCCCCGCTGCCTCCACGATTCCTCCCTGTCCCTGTCCACCCACTCGGTGCTGGCCAGCGACATCGGGGATCCGGAGCTGGGCTACCGGATGTTCGAGAAGGCGTGTCTCATCGACCTGGACAACGCCAACCCCCACTCCTCCGACGCGGGCATCCACGCCGCATCCTACGGCGGGCTGTGGCAGTGCGTGGTCTACGGCTTCGGCGGCCTGCGGATGCTGGGCGGAAAGCTCCGCATCAGCCCCAACATGCCCAAGGCGTGGAACTCTCTGCGCTACACCATCCTGTGGAAGGGCCAGAAGCTCTCCGTCACCGCGGCGGCCGATTCCGTGGAGATCGTCAACGAGACCGGCTCCGCCCCCGTCACCGTGGAGGTGTGGGGGAAGAGCTATACCTTTACCGACAGAGTCAGCGTCGGCAGGGACTGACCTCCCTTTTTGCCGCCGGCGGGCGCAAAAATACCGCTCAAATCATTGGATTTGAGCGGTATTTTTTGGTTTGTGAGGCGGCTGTCACTGCCCTTCGATCACCCGGAGGAAGCGGTCCCGGATGGCGGCGTCGGGATAGGGACCCAGCTGTTCCAGATTCTCCAGGCCGATGCTCCCGCCGGCCATTTCGGCGTGGCCGCCGCCGCTGCCCAGCCCCTGGAGGGCCCGGTTGATCAGCTCCCCCGCATGGACGGAGGGCAGCTCCGAGCGGACGGAGAACTTGATCTCCTTCTTCCGGTAGGAGTAGATGATGGCGATCTCCACCTCCTCCAGGCTGAGGATAAAGTCGGCCACCAGGGCGATGAGCGCGTCGGGACACTCGAAGGAGATAGCCGCGATCCCCACCGTGCCGTACAGCTGGATGTTCTCGATGGCGGAGCCGTAGGCTTTCAAATCGCTGAATTCCATGGTATTCTTACCCAGATCGTCCAGCTTATCGTGGTCGGCCTGGGGGAACAGGGCCCGAAACACGTCCAGGTCCAGCGGGGTGACGCCCCGGGTGAAGTGGGCGGTGTCCATCTCCAGACCGTACAGCAGGGCCGTGGCCACGTCCTCCGGCATGGGCACGTCCAGTCTCTGATAGTATTCCGCGATCAGCGTGGAGCAGCTGCCCACCATGCGGATATCCGAATACCGGTAGTCCACCCTGGAATAAGTCGGGTGGTGGTCGATGCAGGCGACCTCATCCCCGGTGAAATCCAGAATGTTCCCGCCGTTTTTCTGGGAGTCCACGCAGATGATGGGGTCCTCCGGCCGCATACCGTCCGCGATCTCAGCATAGGAGAAAATGTCGATGTGGAGCAGCTCTGTCATCTTTCTGGTGCTGAGTTTGTCGATCTTTCCGTGGTAGCACAGGGTAGAGGGGACCCCGTAGTGGTCCAGCAGCGCCTGGAGCCCGAACGCCGAGGCGATGGCGTCCGGATCGGGAAAGTTGTGGGTCTGGATGTACACTTTTTTCGACCGGCAGTAGTCGATCAGTCTGAGGAAGTTTTCCATAACGACATCCTTTTCTGCGTATTTTTTCGCTGCGTAGGGTCATTTTGAGGAGGTGATGGCCGAGATGGCCAAGGCGTTGGCAAAGGCGAGGCACTCCTGTTCCGTGATCCCCGCCGCGCCGTCCGTATTGGCGGCGGCGCACATCTCTTCCGCGAAGGCGCGGAACGCCGCGCGGTCTGTATCGCTGAGCCCGGCCTGTTCCTCCAGCACGGAGCCGGAGGGCAGGGAGGACAGCAGCTCCGGGGTGAGCTGGTCCTTCATCCGCACCAGGCAGCGGTACGCGCCGAAAAACCGGCTTTGCATACACAGCAGGGCGAACAGGGCCAGCCGGCGCTCGCCGCTGGCAAAGGCGTCCTCGCCCGCCACGCTTTTCAGGAGCAGGAAGGAGTTGAACAGGCGCTCCAGCGCCTTGGGCTCGCCGCCCACAGACAGGCGGGCCAGCTGACCGTAGTGGCGCAGCTCCTCCTCGCCGCCGGTGGGGATATTGACCCGGCCCAGGTTGTCCGCGATATATTTTTGGACATCGAAGCTGCTTTTGGGCACCCGGAACACCGTCTTGAAGAGCCTGTCGAAATAGGCGTCCCCGCTCCCGTCCCCCAGCGCCTGCCTTCCCCGGACCACCGTCTCCTGGTCCACAGAGACGATAAAGAGGCAGCCCGGACAGTCAAAGAAGGGGCGCATGGCGTCCAGCACCTCCACCGCCCGGGCGGGGGCGAGCCGGTTCAGATCGTCCACAAGGAAGATGACCTTTCCCCCGCCGGCGCTCCTGCGGCGGACCAGCTCGGCGAACTGCTGCATCTTTTGTTCCAGCGTGCCGGCCTGGCCGGTCCCGAAGATGGCCTCGGCCACCGACTGTCCGCCCGCGGAGCCGTTGGTGAGCAGGCCGGAGGCGATGTCGATCATCCCCTTGGCGAACAGCTTTACCCGCTTTTTCGCCTCCTCGTTCACGGCGGCGCCCAGCTGCTCTATCAGCTTGTCCGCCAGAAGGCGGGGCAGCTGCTCGTTCTGGCCGGGCTGGGAGAGCTGCCAGGTGTGCAGCCACAGGACGTTTTCCCGGAAGCTCTCCTCCAGGGCGTCGCAGACCATATGGATGAAACCGCCGCTGCCGTTTTCCCAATCCCCCTGGATGGCGATGGTCATAGGGGTGCCGCAGTGCTCCACAAAGTCGGCGATCCCGTCGATGAGCGTGCCGAACTGGCTCCGCTCCACCGCGCCGATGGAGACCGTCTCCCGCGCCCCGGTGTTTTCCTCCGCCGGGAGTTCCGCCGGGAGTTCCGCCGGGGCGGACGGAAGGGCGGATGCCTGGTCCTCCGGGGCCTCGCGCTCCGCCGGCGGCGGGGGCAGGATCACCTCGCAGTTCGGACAGTGTTCCGCGAGATAGGAGGCGAACGCGGCCTGCTCCGCCGCGCACCGCTGGTACTCGGGACTTGTCCGGACGGCGCCGAAGGCGAAGCTGGCGAACCGGACCGGGACGCTCTCCGTTTCCTGCCCGGTCCGGACGGTCAGCGTCACGCCCATGGAGGCGAACCTCTCCTCGGGCGGGGCGGCGTTTTTGCCGCCTCCCCGGACGGAGAGCAGGGTACCGACGATATCCCGCGTGACCTTTGCCTCGACGATCTCGGCCTTCGCGATGTCCGCCAGACGACAGGCTTCGGAGATCTCACGCCCGCTCTGCCGGAGCACATGGAAGACGCCCCGCTCCTCATGGATCTCCAGCCGCTCCTCGGTGCCAAAGGACAGGTCGAACCCCTTGGTCCGCTCCTCCACGAAGGGCGCGATGGCCTCGTTCAAAAAGGCCAGCACCTCGTCCCGGTAGTCCCAGTCGAAGGGGAAGAGCCTGGAGGTTCCGTCGGTCAGCGCGGTCTCCAGGCTGCTGTCGGAGGCATACACGGCGCGGACGGTCCGGAAGGGGACTACGTCGTTCCGGCCCGCTTCAGTGGTATACTCCAGCCGGTCCGCGAAGATGTTGAGCACGCCCCGTCCGGCGCCCTGGCCGCTGGGGAAGGAGAAGTAGATGCCCTGGGCCAGAAGGGCGGCCTTCCGCGCCTCGATAAAAGGGGTCAGCGCCGTCTGGAAGAAGGCGGCGACCTCCGCCCGGAGCTCCTTGCCCACGGTGAACGCCTTGCGGGTCCCGTCGTAATAGACGAACTCCAGAGCTCCCATGGAGGACACCCGGGCCGCCTTCACGTCCTGGTAGAGGATGGTCTCGTTTTTCCCCGAGGGGGAGCGGTACTCGCTCCGGTCGTCCATGATGTCCAGCAGCCCGCTGTTCAGCACGCCGCCCAGGCCCCAGGGGCTGCTGGGGAAGGAGCAGCGGATGCCCGCGGACTGGAGTCGGCGGGTCCGCTCGGCCAGGAAGGACCGGCTGGCCTGCTCGATGGTATAGAAGGCCTCGTGGAGGTCCTTCCGGTTCACCGCGCAGGACTCTGTCCGCCCGTCTTCCATCACGAAGCTGATCTGGTTCATGCCCTTTTTGACGGATACGAGGGAGGCAAAGCGAAAGACCATCTTCTGCACATCGCTCATGACGAACTCCACCCGGTCAGGGTAGACGAGCAGCCTGCCGGACTTCAGCAGTCCCTTTACCTCAGTCTGGTAGATGGGGGCATCGTCCCCCGGGTCCCCGGCGGAGACCCTTTCTCCGCAAAATGGACAGAACAGCACCCCGGCATCCAGCTCTCTTCCGCATTTGGCGCAGCGCATAAGACGACCTCCCTCTCCCTCTGACAGATGGCCCGGCGGCGTTCCCCGCGGCCGGCGCCATCTCATACAAAAGTAATATACAGGATTATCCGACGGTTTTCAACCCTTTAGCCGCCGAAAACGAAGGAATTGTCCCGTTTTTTGCCTGAAGGCGCGCCTTCCTGCCGCCGCCGGGAAAAACCTGTTGCAATCCGCTCTGAAATCGCTTAAAATTTTTACGGTGGGCCCGATATCCCGCTGAAAAAATCTGTGAGGAGATCGCCATGATCGTCTGGGAACAAAGAGACCGGCTTATCACCCTCCACACCAAAAACGCCACCTATCAGATGAAGGTGGACGGGTATGGCGTACTGCTGCACACCTGGTACGGCCCCCGAATCGGCGGCGGGGACCTGTCCCGCCTGATCCGCTATGCCGACCGGGGGTTCTCCCCCAACCCCGCCGAGGCGGGCCGGGACCGGACCTACTCCCTGGACACGCTGCCCCAGGAGTTCTCCTGCGCTGGCGCGGGGGATTTCCGTCTGCCCGCGCTGGAGCTGGAGCTGCCCGACGGCAGCCACGCGGCCGATCTGCGCTATGTGAGACACGAGATCAGACCGGGAAAATACGCCCTTGAGGGCCTGCCCGCCTTTTTCAGCGGGGCTGAGGACGCGGACACCCTTATCGTCACCCTGGAGGACAGGGCCGCCGGCGTGTCCGTGGAACTGCTTTACGGCGTATTTGAGGAGTACGACCTCATCACCCGGGCGGTCCGGGTAATTAACCGGGGGGAGGCCCCGGTGTGCCTGTGCCGGATCGCCTCCCTGTGCCTGGACCTTCCCCGCGCCGACCTTGACCTTATCACCCTTGACGGAAGCTACGCGATGGAGCGACGCCTCCACCGGGCCCCGCTGCGCCCCGGCGTCCAGTCGGTGGGCAGCGTCCGGGGGATGTCCAGCCACCAGCACAACCCCTTCGCCGTCCTCTGCGACCGGGACGCCGGAGAGGAGCACGGCCTGTGCTGGGGCGCCATACTGCTGTACAGCGGCAATTTCGAGGCAGCCGTGGAGCGGGGCCAGTTCGAGGACGCCCGGCTCACCATGGGGATACACCCCTTCCATTTCCGCTGGACCTTGGGACCGGGGGAGACCTTCACCGCCCCGGAGACGGCCCTGGTGTGCTCTCCCGGCGGCCTCGGCCCCATGAGCCGCCAATTCCACCGGGCCATCCGGGAGCGTCTGCTCCGGGACCCCTATCAGGACCGCCCCAAGCCCGTGCTGCTCAACAGCTGGGAGGCGTTCTGCATGGACTTCGACCAGGAGAAGCTGCTCTCCCTGGCCGGGGCCGCGCGGGAGCTGGGGGTGGAGCTCTTTGTGCTGGACGACGGCTGGTTCGGCCGCCGGAACGACGACACCACCAGCCTGGGGGACTGGTCTGTGAACCTGGAAAAGCTCCCGGACGGTCTCAGGGGACTGTGCGAAAAGCTGCGCGGTATGGGGATGGGGCTCGGCCTCTGGATCGAGCCGGAGATGGTCAGCGAGGACAGCGAGCTGTACAGGGCCCACCCGGACTGGGCCCTGTGCCCGCCGGGCCGCCCCCACATCAGGAGCCGGCAGCAGCTGGTGCTGGACTTCACCCGGCCTGAGGTGCGGGAGTACGTGTTCCGCTCCATCCGGGCCGCCCTGGAGGGCGTCGATATAAAATACATCAAGTGGGACATGAACCGCCCCCTCGCTCAGGTCTGGTCCCCCTCTCTGCCCCCGGAGCGGCAGGGAGAATTCTATCACCGCTATGTGCTGGGGGTCTACGACCTGCTGGAGCGCTTCCGGCGGGAGTGGCCCCAGGCGCTCATCGAGGGCTGCGCCGGCGGCGGCGGCCGGTTCGACGCCGGGATGCTCTACTACGCCCCTCAGATCTGGTGCAGTGACAACACCGACGCCGTGGACCGCCTCCGCATCCAGTACGGCACCTCCTTTGCCTATCCCCCCTGTGTGATGGGCGCCCATGTGTCCGCCTGCCCCAACGGGCAGAACGGGCGGACCACCCCCCTGGAGACCCGGGGGACGGCGGCCATGTCCGGGGCCTTCGGCTATGAGCTGGATGTGCGGGAACTGCCCCCGGAGGAAAAGAAACTCATCTCCCGGCAGATCGCGGAGTATCAGGAGAATTACGATCTGATCCGGCGAGGGGACTACTACCGCCTGTCCCCGCCGGGGGCGGAGGGCGTCCCCGCCGCCTGGGCCCATGTGTCCCCCGACCGCCGGGAGGCCCTGGTGTCCATCGTGGCCGGCCCCGCCGGGGCGGCCCGCCCCTTCCGTACCCTGCGCCTGAGGGGGCTGGACCCCGCGCTGAACTACCTGGTGGAGGGCGATGGAAGGTCCTGGCCCGGCGATGTGCTCATGGCCGCCGGCTGGCCTGTCCCCTCCATGGGGGAGTATGAGTGTATCCGGCTCCGCCTGCGGGCGGAGACCTGACCCCGCGGGGAGGGGAGACGCCATGAAACGGACCGAGTATCCCATCCATTCGGATTTCCGGGCCTGGGCGCACATGCGCCCGCCCCTGAACCGGGCGATGCTCCCGGCCATGCAGGCCCTTCTGCGGCTGCTCTTTGACCGGGAGAGGTCCACCGAGGACGTGACTGTGGAGCGAACAGCCATCCCCGTGGGGGACGGGGCCTCCATCCGGGCGCTGTGGTATGTTCCCAGAGGACTGGAGGAGCCCGCCCCCTGCCTGGTGGACTACCACGGGGGCGGATACGTCCTCCCCGCCGCTCCCTATCACTACGCCCTGGCCAGGGAGTACGCTCTCCGGGCCGGATGTAAAGTCCTGCTCCCGGAGTACCGCCTGGCCCCCAGGCACCCCTTTCCCACCGCGCCGGGGGACTGCTTCGCGGCCTATACATGGGCGCTGGACCACGCGGACGCGCTGGGTATCGACCCCGGCCGGGTGGCGGTGGCCGGGGACAGCGCCGGCGGTGCCCTGGCGGCGGCGGTCTGCCTGATGGCGGGGGAGCGGGGCGTGCCCATGCCCCGGGGACAGATGCTGATCTACCCCGTCACCGGGGCGGAGGGCACCGAGTCCCGGAAGAAGTACACCGACACTCCCATGTGCAGCAGCCGGGACATGGAGAAGTACGGCAAGTATTACCTTCAGGATCCGTCCGCCGGGGAGCACATCTGGTCCGCCCCCATCGACGCCCCCTCCCTGGCGGCCATGCCCCCCGCCTATGTGGAGACCGCCGAGTTCGACTGCCTCCGGGACGACGGCATCCTCTACGCCCGGCGGCTGGAGCGGGAGGGCGTTCCGGCGGAGCTCAACAGCACCGAGGGCACCATGCACGGCTTCGACATCGTGCTGGAAAGCCCCATCGTCCGTTCCTGCGTGGACCGGCGGATCGGGTTTTTGAACCGAATCTTCAGGGAAGGGGTGTGACCGGCATGTTCCGCTTCAAAAAGAGGACCGTCCCCGGCTTCGACCCCGCCGGGAAGGTCCCCGTCATCCGCTCCAGCATCTGTACGGGGGAGAAGACCGCCGGCTATCGGGAGGGCCCGGGCGGAAAATTCACCGAGGTCATGCTCATCCGAAACGAGAAGGACCTGCGGGAATTCCTGGACGCTTACGGCTTCCGGGAGGAGGACCTCACCCGCGAGTGGTGACCGTTAAACGGACAAAAAAGACAGGAGTGATCCGCTGTGAAGAAAAAATCGCTCTGGATCGGCATCGGCGTCGGAATCGGGGCGGCCATCGCGGCGCTGGCCGCGGCCCTCTGGCTGGGGTACGGCTGGCTCAACTCCCCCGCCAAAAAGTTCGTGGCCTACCACCAGAACTTTATCGTGGATAAGGCGCTCTCCTGGATGGAGCGCGCGGCGGATGAGCCAAAGACCCGCGACTTCTCCGGCACGCTGATCGTCACCGGCCAGACAGACGACCCCAAGCTCAGCGTCCTGATGGAGAACATCTCCCTCCGCATGGACGTGGACCGGCAGGAGGGCAGTCTGGTGGCCGCGGGGGACCTGCTGCTGATGGGGAAGGATGTGCTGGACGTCACCGTGACCCATGAGGACGGGCGGCTGGGCTTCCTGCTGCCCGGCGTGGACGACAACTACTATGTGGTGGACACCGCCCGCCTGCGGGGCAACCGCTCGGAGGACATCCAGCGGCCCCAGCTGTCGGGCAAGGAGCTGCGGGCCCTGATCCAGGCATATCTGGACGTGGTCTACACCGCCGTCAACGACAAAAACGTGAAGGCGGAGAAGGACCGGTCCGTCACTTTGGACGGGCTGGAGGGCGGCTTCACCGGCACGGTGTATACCTTCGCCCCCAGAGCCGGAGATATCGAGTCCATGCTGGTCAAGCTGGCCGGCCACCTGGAGGACGGCCCGGAGCTGCGGGCCCTGGTGCTGGAGATCCCCCACGCGGACGTTCTGCTCCGGTTCCTCCACCGCTGGTTCACCGGCTCGGAGGAGGCCCTGGATACGGAGGTGCTGTCCGATCAGCTGCTTCTGGACCTGGTGGGGGAGATGCGGGACAACGCCGCCCGGATCGGCCGGGAGGTAGAGGACTCCGGCTTCACCTGGACCCTGTGCGTGGAGGGGGACGCCGTGCGGAGGATCCACCTATCCAACAGGGAGGACAGCGGCCTGATCTATGAGACGCTTGGGGAGGACCCCGGCCAGCGGCAGGGGGCGCTCTCCGCGGTGGTCAGGGGGAAACGGGCCCTCACCGGCCGGCGGACCTATACCCAGGGGAGCAGCCGCCAGAGCGGCAGCGTCGTCCTCGCCGGCGGGAATGGGGACACCGCCCTGGAATTCGACCTGGACACCGCCAACAAGTCCCTGTTCGGCGTCCCCTATGGCACCTACCGTCTCTCCACCCCCGACCGCACCCTGGGCCTGGAGGTGGCCCCCGGCGCGGAGGGCGGCGTGGACCACATCCTGTCCATCGACAGGGCGGACGACGAGGGCAAGACCAGCCATTGGACCGTCAACGTCAACGCCGTAGACGACGACGGCGGCAGCTCCGTCTCCTGGCCCACCCAGATCCCGGTGGACGTCAGCAGTCTGAGCGGGGCGGAGCTGAAGGACCTGTTCGGGAAGATCGGCAAGACGCTGCTGACCAACCTGCTGACCCAGCTGCTGCTGGGGCAGCTGGGCCTGTGAGGAGACATTTGGGGGTGACCGTGTGGAAGACCTGCTGGAACAACTGAACAGCGCCCAGCGGGAGGCGGTGACCTCCACTGAGGGGTTCGTGCGGGTCATCGCCGGGGCGGGCTCGGGCAAGACGAGAGCCCTGTCCCACCGGTTCGCGTACCTGGTGAACGAGCTGGGCATCCTGCCGGGGAACATCCTGTGCGTCACCTTTACCAATAAATCCGCCCACGAGATGCGCCAGCGCATCCACGCCCTCACCGGGGACAACGACACCGGCTACATCAACACCTTCCACGGCTTCTGCGTGTCCATCCTCCAGGAGGACAGCCACGCGGTGCAGTACCCCAAAAGCTTTCTGGTGCTGGACAACTCGGACATCGACGACATGCTCCGCATTATCTACGAGGAGCGGGGGCTGTCCCTCCGGGACATGACTTTCTCCGCCGCCCGGGACATGATCGAGATCCAGAAGCTGTACAAGCGGCCCGACTACTATCTGGATATGATCGCCCTGTCCCTGGACGAGCTGCGGGAGAAGTACGACCGGGCCGTGGGGGCCAAAGATATCATCTTCTACGGCTACCTGTACCAGGAAAAGAAGTGCTTCGGCCTGGACTACAACGACCTCATCAAATTCACTCTGTATATTTTCAAAGAGCACAAGGACATCAAACTCAAGTGGCAGCGGCGGCTGGAGTACATCATGGTCGACGAGTTCCAGGACATCGACTCTCTCCAGTACGAGCTGATGGAGGTCCTGTGCGGGTATCACAAAAACCTGTTCATCGTGGGGGACCCGGACCAGACCATCTACACCTGGCGGGGGGCCGACGTGAAGTATCTGCTGGACTTCGACAGGCACTTCGCCCCGTGCAGGACCATTATGATGATGGAGAACTACCGCTCCACCCCGGAGATATTGGCGGCGGCCAACTCTCTCATCGACAAGAACCGGAACCGGCTGAAAAAGGAGCTGATCCCCACCCTGCCCTCCGGGGAGGAGGTGCTCTGCGGCTACGCCGCCACCGCTGAGGAGGAGGCCGCCATGATCGCCGAGCGGGCCCGGCAGCTCCATGACCGGGGGGCGCCTTGGGGGGACATGGCGGTGCTCTACCGGGCCCACTACGTCACCCGGACGGTGGAGGAGGCCCTCCTTCGGGAGAAGCTGCCCTATCACATCTACAGCGGGGTGCAGTTTTTCGCCCGGAAGGAGGTCAAGGACGCCCTCAGCTATCTGCGGCTCATCGCCTATAAGGACGACCTGTCCTTCCTCCGGGTGGCCAACGTGCCCAAGCGGAACCTGGGCAAGCGCCGGATGGCCTTTTTGCAGGACTACGCTGCGTCGCGCGGCTGCACCCTCTACGAGGCCCTGACCCAAACCCTGGAGGACGACATCTTCAAGGGCACCAGGGCCGCCGCCCTGGTCTCCCTGGTGGAGCGGTACGCCGCCGGGTACGAGGGCCGGCCCGTGTCCGAGGTGCTCTCCGCCCTTTTGAACGACAGCGGCTACGAGAAGATGCTTCGCACCGAGGGGGCCCAGGACCGGCTGGACGATTTGGCGGAGCTGAAGCAGTCCGTCCACGAGTACGAGACCACCTGCGGCGAGGAGGTCACGCTGGAGCACTACCTGTCCCACGTGGCCCTGCTCACCAACGCCGACGAGGCCGACGCGGGCGATAAGATCAAGATGATGACCGTCCACGCCGCCAAGGGGCTGGAATTCCCGTACGTGTTCCTCTGCGGTATGAACGAGGGGGTCTTCCCCTCCCGGAAGACCGCCACCCTGGCGGGGATGGAGGAGGAACGCCGCCTGGCCTTTGTGGCCATGACGAGGGCGAAAAAGGCCCTGTATCTCTCCGAGGCGGGGGGCCGCACCTTCGACAACGCCCCCCGGTATCCCTCCCGTTTCCTGCTGGACATCGACCCGCCCCTGCTCACCTTCACCCGGCCGCCGCCCCAGGGGCTGGTGGAGGAGGCCCGGAGCTGGATCGAGGCCAGCGCCCGGGCCCTGCCGGAGGACCGGGAGGCGTATATCTTCCCCATCGGGACCCGGGTGCGCCACCCCCTGTTCGGGGAGGGCGCTGTACTGGATGTTGACCGGGACAAGTCCGCCCACCTGGTGCGGTTCGACGGCATGGCCACCCCCCGGATGATCTCCTTCAAGGCGAAACTGGAGCGGATATAAAAAAGAGGCGGCGCAGTTCAAGTGAACTGCGCCGCCTCTTTTGCTGTGCCATTATTCGATCTCCAGCCGCTTGGGCTCGGGCAGGACGGCCTGCTGTTTGGGCAGGGTCACCTTCAGCACGCCGTTGTCGTACTTGGCCTTGATGTTGTCGGTGTCCACGCCGGACACGTCGAACTGGCGGCTGTACTGGCCGTAGGAGCGCTCCACCCGCACGTACTTGGACTTCTTGTCCTCCTCCTCGTGCTCCGAGTGGCGCTCGGCCTGGATGGTGAGGACGCCGTCATTCAGGTCCAGGTGGATGTCCTTCTTGTCGAAGCCGGGCAGGTCGGCCTCCAGCACGAAGGAGTCGCCCTCGTCCTTGATGTCGGTCTTGAACTCGCTCAGACCGCCGTCCCGGAAGAAGCTGTTGAAGGGCTCGCCGAAGAACCGCTTCTCGAATTCGTCCATCTCCCGGAAGGGGTTGTAGGTCATCTGATTGCGGCGATTGAAGGGTCTCAGTTCAAACATGGTAAATACCTCCGTTTTGTTTTTGATTTGTGGCCCGCGCCGCGGCGTTTCGCGCCTGGGGCGTTGGGGCTGTGGGTCCTTTCTGTTTACGCCTTTACTATATTGCCTGAAATCGCATATTTTGTTGCGCCGATTTGAACAAATTGTAAATTTTAGCACTCTCAACACGAGAGTGCTAAAATCGCCGCGAAAAGGGAGGGACCCCAAGGGCCCCTCCCGCGCTGTCGATATGGTTTTCGCTATCCCAGGGCCAGAGCGTAGGCGTCCACGATGGGCCCCTCCGCCTGATCCGCCGGAGCGTGGGTGATGGTCACCCGGTCCCCTTCATTGAGGACGATCACGTTCCGGTCCTCCTCGGCGGAGAGGGCGTAGAACACGTCCTCCCCGGTCAGACGGATATAGTACCAGCTTGTGCCGCTGAGCACGGCGGTGCGGATCTCGGCCACGGTCCCGCTGGACTCCACCTGGTCCGCCGGCAGGCCCGGCCCGTCGGTGACGCCCCGGTCAGAGAGCATCTGCACATAGGTCCGCTCACAGGCGGACACGGTGGAGCCGGTGGCCACCAGCTGATACTGGGCCACGTTGACCATGGCGTAGCTCTTCACCAGGCTGGTGGCGTCCATCAGAGGGATGAAGTAGGTGGGCTGGCCGGAGATGTTCAGCAGCAGGGGGAAGGTGGAGCGGTAGCCCAGGTCCTGGACCACGCCCTCGGCGGAGGCCCTGGCGGCGTTCTCGGTGGCGCCGGGGGCCACATAGTAGTGGGTCTCCTTGGTGCGCATATTGCAGAGGAGGAAGCCCAGATTAGACTGGTCCGCGTTGGCGGAGGTGACCCCGGTGTAGACGTACACATCGTCGTTCATGGCGATGTAGTTATACCCGTCGGTGGTCATGGTCACGTCCCGCTGGCCCAGGATGGAGTTGATGAAGCCGTTGATGAGGGTGCCGTGGTAGTCGTACTGCTCCATGATGAGGTCGGGGGTGTAGAGAGTGTCCACCCAGGTGGGGACCTCCTCATAGTACTGGCTCTCGCCGGTGACGGCGTCCACCAGCACCGCCCCCTGGATGTCCCGGCCCCCGAACAGGCCGATGGTCTTGACCAGCCTGGGGGCGATCCACCAGGGGTGGCCGTCCTCGTCGATCTCGAACTCCGGGGTGGAGAACATCATGGTGGGGTAGTGGAACCGCAGATGACGGTAGATGTTCCGGTTCAGCGGCTCGGAGAAGGAGTATTTGATCCCCTCCTCCAGCCGGGTGACGGTGGCCTCCTGGGTGACCATGTCCACCACCACATAGGCGGGCAGGCCCCTGTCCCGGTTGGTGAACCACTTGATCAGGTCGGCGTAGGCGATGGGGGCCACCCGGACGGGCCGGCCCTGGTAATTGATCTGGGTGGAGTCGTTGGAGTACTCATACTGGCTCACCATATCGCTGAGGGTGCCCATCTGCCGGTCCCCCAGGTAGTTGGCGGAGTCCCGGTCCAGGGTGGGGATGTCGTTGAAGGAGATCTGCGCCACGTCGGAGGCAAAATCGCCGGTCTGGACGGTGAGCAGGTCCCGATAGGCCGCCGCCCGGAAGATGGGCAGGGAGATGATCTCCCCGATGAGGGCGGCCAGCAGCACCAGCCCCAGGGCGATGACCACCGGCAGGCAGTGCTTTTTCAGAAAGTTCCAGCCGTCCCGCAGCTTGGGCCGCTCGGAGCTGGCCAGCCGCTCCCGCAGGCTCCCCCCGGCGGTGGTGAGGATGACGCACGCGATATACACCACGCACAGGAAGATCAGAAAGCCATAGAACTCCCCGTCGTGGGGGTTGATGGCGGGCAGGCTCACGTAAAAGTAGATGAATCCCGCCAGGATAGTGATGATGAGGCTGAACACGATCCGTCCGGCCCTGCCCCGGGGCAGATGGAGCTTCGATTTGCCGCTGCTCATAGCTTTGTCCTCCCGATCAGGTTGATGGAACTATCATACCACGGAGCGGAAGAAAAATCCACTCAAAGTTCCTTCCGCCGGTAGATGGCGCAGGAGATGAACCAGGACGGCACCAGCAGCAGGAAGCACACCGCCACGAACAGGAAAGGAATGGCCACCAGCAGCCCCATCATGTTCCGGCCCTCCAGCCAGTTGAGGGTGTCCATCAGCCACTCCGCGCCCCCCAGGGGCACCAGCCACAGGACGGCCAGCCCGATGAGGCCCAGAAACGCGGCGTAGAAGATGACCCTGGCCCGCTCCGCCCCGAATTTGTAGATCAGGGGCAGGATGATGGCGTTGAGCACCGCCCCCATCCCCAGACAGAGGCACCCGGCCAGCAGGGTGGACAGGGCCTCCTCCCGGTCTCCCGCCAGCCAGAAGACCCCGGCGGTGACCAGCTCCAGCGCGGCCACTACCCCCTGCATGATCAGCAGGGTGCAGTACCGGGCGGCCACGGTCTGGTTCCGGCTCACCGGCAGGGCGGCCCCGTAGGGCTCCCACTTGGCGGTGTAGTCCAGGTTGAAGCAGGTGAAGGGCAGCATGGCCGCCATCACCGAGAAGAACCCGACGGTGAAGGCGGGGCTCCACACGCCGAACACCGTCAGCCCCACGTAGATGACCAGGATGATGAGATAGCTTTTCAGCACCTTGCGAAGGCACAGAAAGTCCTTCAGAATCAGACCAGTCATAGCCGCTCCCCCTTTTCCATGAACACCATGATCTCGTCCAGGCTGACGGGCTCCACCGTCAGACCGGGATACTTGCGGGCGAAGGCCGTCCGGTCCCTCACCAGCCCCTCGGTGGCGTACTGGCTCCGCCGCACCGCCACCAGATCGTTTTTGTCGATGGACGTCAGGTCCTCTCTGGTGCAGGCCAGCCGGCCGTAGGTCTCCAGCAGCCGGTCCTTCTCCCCGCACAGGACGATTTTCCCGTGGTGGAGATAGGCGATGTAGTCCGTCACCTTCTCCAGGTCGGTGGTGATGTGGCTGGAGATGAGAATGCCGTGGTCCTCGTCGGACACGAAGCCCAGGAATTCGTCCAAAATCTCGTCCCGCACCACCGGGTCCAGCCCTGCCGTGGCCTCGTCCAGCAGCAGCAGACGGGGCCGGTGGGCCAGGGCGGAGGCCAGGGACAGCTTCATCCGCATCCCCCGGGAGAACTCCTTGATGAGCTTGGTCTCCGGCAGGCGGAACTTGTCCAGATAGTCCCGGAACAGCCCGCCGTCCCAGGTCCTGTAGACCCGTTTCAGCACGGAATTTACGTCCTTGGGCCGCAGCTGCTCATAGAAAAAGCAGTCGTCCATCACCACGCCCACGTCGGCCTTGGCCTCCTCCCAGGGCACGCCCAGGAGGGATACCGTGCCGGCGCTGGGGACGGTCACCCCCAGCATACACCGCATGAGGGTGGTCTTGCCCGCCCCGTTCTCCCCGATGAGGCCCAGGATGGCCCCGCCGGGCAGGGTCAGGTCGATGGGCCCCAGGGTGAAGTCCTTGTACTCCTTCACCAGGCCCCTGATCTCGATACTGTTCGTCATGATTCGCTCCTTTACTCCTCGTTGTAGAGAGTGGTCAGCATCTCCGTCAGCTCGTCCAGGCCGACGGCGCCCGTTTTCGCGGCCTCCACCGCTTGGGACAGGCGCTCCTCGATGTGGCAGAGCACCGCCTCCCGGCGGGTCTCCCGGTTCTGGGCGGCCACGAAGCAGCCCTTGCCGGGGACGGTGAGCAGGAACCCGTCCCGCTCCAGCTCCTCGTAGGCACGCTTGGTGGTGATGACGGAGATGCGAAGGTCCCTGGCCAGCGCCCGCATGGAGGGCAGGGCCGTGCCCTCCGCCAGCGCGCCCGACAGGATGAGGCCCTTCACCTGCCGGACGATCTGGTCGTAGATGGGGACGCCGGAGGAATTGCTGATGATGATGTCCATGGTCCACCTCGTGAAATATTGTATATATACGATATGCACAGTATAGACAGTTGCCGGGGGTTTGTCAAGGGGAATTTCAGGAATTTTTCAGGGGAGAGAAAAAGCCCCTGTCCCGAATACGGAACAGGGGCTTGCATCACATGGGCCGTTCCCTGCCCAGGAAGCAGGTCACGACGCAGCCTGGGCCGGTGTGCGCGCCGATGACCGGGCCGATGTCGTTCAGGTAGACCTCCGTGGCGCCGAAGCGCTTTTTGATCTCGTCGGCCACCCACCGGGCCTCCTCTTCGCTGTCCGAATGGCTGACGAAAACGGGGTATTTGTCCAGCTCATCCCCATATTCCCCCACTTTATTGATGATATACTCCAGCGCGCCCTTGCGGCCCCGGACCTTATCCGGGGTCTGGAGCTTGCCGTTCCTGTCCAGGTAGAGGATGGGCTTGATCTGTAACATCGTGCCCACCACGGCGGTGGCGGCGGACACCCGCCCGCCCTTTTTCAGGAAGAACAGATCATTCACCGTGACCCAGTGATGGGCCCGCATCTTCCAGGTCTCCGCCCAGTCCCGGACCTCCTCAATGGACTTGCCCGCCGCCCGCATCCGGCCCGCCATCATGATCAGGATGCTCTGGGCCCCGGTGGCGCTCTGGGTGTCTACCACGTACAGCTTCCGCTCCGGGTATTTGGGGGCCAGCTCGGCGGCCGCCATCTGGAAGGAGGAGCAGGTGGCCGACAGCCCGGAGGCGAAGGCCAGCACCAGGATATCGGTCCCGGACTTGAGGATGGGCTCCATGGCCTCCAGGGCCTGGTTCATGTTGACGGCGTTGGTGGTGGCCAGGGAGCCGTTCCGCAGCTGATCGTAAAACTCCTTTGGGGACATCTCCCGGTTGTCGGGGTAGTTGTGATAGGTCTGCCCGCCCAGGATAAAGGACAGGGGCAGCACCTCCAGCTCCAGCTCCTTGACGATGTCCAGGGGAGTGTCGCAGGACGAGTCGGTCATGATGACGAATTTGTTCATGGGGGAAACCTCCGTGTGGTATTTTGCCGCGGCCGCGCCGGGGCGGTTATTTGAGGGGCGTCCGCCCCGGGGAAACTATTTTTTCTCCAGCATATCCTCGTGGCCGGTGTGTCTGGCCAGGATGGACAGGACCTGCCGGCAGGCCAGACCGCTGGCGTAGCTCTGGGTGGCGAGGCGCAGCACCAGTTTGGGCAGATCGTAGTCCGAGGTCTCCGGGTCCAGCTGGCCCGCCACGGCGGTCATGGACTCGTCCAGGTACTTGCAGAAGTAGTCGTACTGCTTCTTGGACTCCCAGCCCTCCCGGCCCACGGCGGTGAGCACCTTCATCTCCCGCACCGACAGCACCTGCTTCAGGGCGGTGATGGCGGTGAGCAGGCCCAGATGCTCCTGGTCGTACTTCTTGCCGTTGGCCCGGTGGAGCAGACCGTCCTTGATGTAGTTGTTGATCATGGCGGGGGTGAGGCTGTCCCCCGCGTCCAGAGAGACCGACTGCCGGGCCAGATAAGACACCACCTGGTCCATATACAGAGGGATGTCGGGCAGGCGCTCAAAGGGGTCGGGGCGCACCTCGGCCAGACGCTGTTTCAGCTGAGCCAGTTCCTCCATGGGAACACCTCCAAATATGATTTGCAAAATCATATCACATAATTATTATTGCGTCAAGGGCTGTTTTATACCATCCCGCGGTCCGCGCAAAAAAGACGGGACGCGTCCGCGTCCCGTCTCAGTCTGTCGAAAAAGTCTGCCTAGAGGCAGACTTTTTTGCATAGATGAGGTAAAATGGGAATGAGGTGAGAGA